>NZ_CABKRX010000087.1 GCF_902374955.1 Bacillus massilioanorexius | reverse complement strand
AACTACTTGATTGGCTTTGAGTTGTACTATTTTGAGTTACTCCACCAGAGTTATTCGAGTTACTACTGCCACTTCCATTTGGCTTGCTTGGGTTTTGGTTATTGTTGTTACCATTAGCGTTACCATCAGTATTACCGTTGCCATTGCCATTGCCATTATTTCCATTACTATTGCCATTGCCATTGCCATTATTTCCATTACTATTGCCATTGCCATTATTTCCATTACCACTATCTTCGTTAGGAGGTGTAGTTGGGTTATCTGGATTGTCTGGATTATCGACGTCACCATTATCATCTGGGTTTTCAATGTTTGAATCTTCATCATCGCCAGGTTGCTCTTCCTCTTCAAGAGGGTCTGGAATTTTTATCGTAACGGAAGCAGGATCACTTTTTAAATCACCTACTACGGCAACAACAGAGAATTTATATGTTTTACCGGCTTCCGGATTAGAGACTTTTGCTTCCATTTTATCTGTAGTAGTAATGGCAGTTTCTCCACCGCCATCAATGCTTTGCTTCACTTCGAATACCGGTTTTTGTTGATCTTCGCCAACCTCTGGGTAACTCCAGGTTAAGGTAGCTTGTTTTGTTGTATCATCATATGAAACATTTAAATTAGTTGGTGCGTCAAGTTTATCATATGTTTCAGATACCTCTGTTGGCTCGGTTCCTTTTACAAAATACTCATAAGTGATATTGTCTTTTGGTGTAAAAGGACTTGGAAGTTTAGCTGGATTTGAACCTTTTTCAATACCAACTTTTACAACGCTCTTAGGTTTTGAGAAATCTTTCGTGTCTACATTTTCAGAAACATGTGACATTAGATTTTTAAACATTTTTTGAGCTAATTTTTGTGATTTAGAACCTAGATATTCTTTTTTCTTTTCATATCCAGTCCAAACGGCTGCCGTATATTTAGTCGTGTATCCTACGAACCACGCATCAGGAACGGCTGCAGGGTCCGTTATGCCAAATTTATTTCTTTCATCTTCTGAATAGTTTGTAGTACCTGTTTTACCAGCAACTGGTAGTCCAGGTACGTTTGCTAATGTACCAGTACCACTTTGAACAACAGTCTTTAACATATCTGTAATCATGAAAGCTGTATAATCCTTCATGGCAACTTTAGGTTCAGGAGTTAAATCTATTTTCGTTTTTTTATCAGCCAATACGATTTTTTTAACCGTATGTGGTTCGTTATAGATTCCTTCATTACCGAAAGCACTATATGCTCCAGCCATATCTTTAGAAGAGAATCCGTACTTCATACCACCGATACTAGATGATTCATGAAAATCATCCTTGAAGTCTAAACCAAGTTTCTCACCGAATTCTCTTGATTTATCTGCTCCAACAGCTTGAAAAGCTTTTAGGGCCGGTATATTTAACGATTTAGCAAGGGCTGTACGAATTGTCATTTGTCCTTGATGTCGATTGTTATAGTTGTTAATTGGTGTTCCATCAGAATAACTATATGGCTCATCGACAATTTGTTCGTAAGTTGACCATTTTAAATATTCAACCGCAGGACCGTAATCAAGGATGGGTTTAATGGTCGAACCGGGCTGTCTTTTTTGTTCTGTTGCAAAGTTAAATGGACGTTGTACTTTTTGATTTCGTCCGCCACCAATTGCTCTGATTTCACCAGTTGATGTGTCTAAAAGCGTAATACCAGCTTGCATTTCATCATTAGGGAAAGAAACAACCTCATCTGTATTAAGCATTTTGTAGACGTAGTTTTGTGCATCTTGATCAAGAGTTGTATAGATTTCTAATCCATCTGTAAATGGGTTATAGTCTGTTTTTGTTTCAATTTCATCTAATACAGTGTCAACGAATGAATTAAGAGCGGAATTTTCTTCTTGTTGACGTTCATCTTCTGGTAATAAAGAATCTGTTATTTTTACACTTTGCGCTTCTTTCATTTCACTTTCAGAAATATAACCGTGCTTATTCATAAGCTGCAATACAACATTACGTCTTTTTTCAGCACGTTCTGGATGGTTGAACGGATTATATCTCGTTGGACTTTGAGGAAGACCTGCGAGAGTTGCCGCCTCAGGTAATGTCAGCTCATCTAGTGATTTATCAAAATACACTTCAGCAGCTGTTGCAACACCATTTGCACGTGCTCCGTAGAAGATTTTATTAATATACATTTCAAAAATTTCTTCTTTAGAGTACTTTCGTTCGATTTGGAAGGATAACCAAAGTTCTTGAGCCTTCCTTTTTAAAGTTTTTTCATCTGTCAAGAAGGATCTTTTTACAAGCTGTTGTGTAATCGTACTCGCACCTTGTGAGCCGAATCCGCTTGTAAAGTTAGCAACTACAGCGCTAGCTAAACGAAAAGGATCGACACCATGATGTTTATAAAATCGTGAATCCTCCGTAGCAATAACTGCATCTTTTACAATATCCGGAATATCTTCGTATTTGACGTAGTTCCTTTTTTCAAGGCCAACCTCTTTTACTAGTTTTTTATCAACATCATATATTTTTGATGAAATAGGGTCCTTTAATAAAGCTTCATCTAATTCAGGTGCGGAGCTAACAAAATAAGCAAATGTAGCCGCTCCACCAACAATACCAATCCCAATTAGAATTAATAAAGATAGCATTATTTTTTTAAATAAGCTTTTGGATGATTTATTATTTTTATTTTTCTTTTTACTTCGTTGTAAATTTTTTCTTCTCTCTTCTCTAGTCTGAATCTTATCAGCCATTGCAGCAATCCTGCCTTTCTTTTAAATCCTTAAAGCGATTTATCAATCAATGGATCGATTACTTTTAGATAGTCGATACGTGGTTGATAACCTATAGGGACTTTATATGAAGTAAGTTCTACTTCTTTTTTTGTTATCGATTTTCTACCACCGGACAGCATACGATTCCAAAAACGTATGAGTTGATGGGCTTCCATCACATATATTTCTTCAAGCGAAGAAAAGCGAATAATGATAAACGCAAATCCTTGTTGTTTTAAAACATTTTCCATGTGCGTAATTTGATGTTCATGGAAATTTTGCAGGGGAAACGATGTTGAATTTTTCGTTTCCTTTGCCTCAAAATCAACATACTTTCCTTTATAAACCCCATTGTAATCCGTTGTAGAAGCTTGTTTAAAATAAGCTTCCTTTATTACGGCAGCACTTCTTTTTGGATAATGAACATCTACAATTTGGATTGGTGTTGGTTTTTTATGAATGACCGCTATATTTTCTTCTAGATAATATTTATTAGTTTCATTCAAATCTTCCTCTAATGTCATTCCACGATTACTATAATTTATTTGTTGTTTTGGAAGAGACGGCTGGTTTTTCCTTCGTTCAACGGCAACAAATTTTCTTCCGTTTGGATAATGAAAGATCACTTTTTTTCCTCCTGACCACTCATATATGATAACAGATATGGAAATGAAATGTAGTATAAAATAATTGGAATCACTTCACTCTATAATTATGATTATACACTTTTTGTTTTTTTTATAGAAAGAGGTTGTTAATAGTGTCTAATGATTCAAAAGTGTTTCATTCATTAAATCATAATCATATTATAAATCAAATATTTTATGACACATGGAAAATGAATCAAGATAATATTTCACGAACAAAGGCATATGATATATTTTTCAAGCAATATCCTGAAGTCAAGTGGGCTTATTTGGCCAGTATGGTTTCACGAAATGCGGGTTGGAATATGTGTGATTTAGAAGGTTCCATTTTAAAAAGCATGCTTTCTCAGGAATATAGAAAAGCACTTTTTCTTACATATGAAACAGCTAATTATCTAATATTTCAAGATGCATTCCCACAATTATTGCTTTACCATTATTCGACGAAATTAAAACGGAATTTGTTTCAGTATTTTGAAGTTTTTTCGATAACAAATTTTATGAGAAAAGAATGGGATTATTTTTGTAGATATGGGAACGAAGACAGATTAATGACTTCTTTAATCATTAATGAACAAAATATTATTCAAACACCTGTCATTGAAGGCCGTTTTTTTCATGATAAGGTATTTTCCTCTGCTATTTTTATTTTGCAAGATTTTATGCATTTTAATTCAGTTGTATTTCCTACTTTAAATGGTGAGTTATATGGGGCATCTGTATCCCATTTTAAAAGCCTTGATGCAAGAATTCAGTTAGGGAAAAGACTAGCCCAAATATTATTTTCAGAGCAATATTTTTTATTTCGAACATTTGCAAACAAAGTAGAGCATACTGGCTCTAGAGAGGATTATGAAAAATATTTGAAACGTAAAATGAATCATCGAACACCTTATTTGCGTATGACGTTTCCTCTCATAAAACATCCAGTTTATATGTACCAAAGCTGGGAGAATCTCCGAAAGGTAAAGAATACATGGAGAAAACCTATCAAACGGAATGAAAGTAATAATATTACGAAATGGTATATAAATAAGCAGTCTCAATTACAAATGTTTGCGTCCATCTATCATGCTTTGTTGTAATTGTATGGATTTTACAAGGATGAAAAAGCTGATACAAAATGATTATCAAGTCATCATTTGTATCAGCTTTTGTGATTTATTTTGGGTAACCAATTACTTATTAAAACTTGCGTATGTTTTTGTTTTTTGTTTGTAATGAATTACACGTCATGAAGCTGAGCATTATGACAGCAAGTACGGTGTTTTATTACAAAGATAAAATGACTTAAGTAGCTGGGCGATCTGGACCAGTTAATTTCGGATTTCCTTCTGCTGATCTTCCCGATGACTTTGCGTTTTTTTGTTGTTTCTTATCTTGCTCAATTGAATTGTTTCTTCCCATTTTTCACACCTCCTATTAAAAGTCTTCCTTATGAATCGAAAAAACATGCACGAAATTTTGTCGAACAAAAGCTTAGTTATACTTTCTTTGACGGTATTCTTCTAGTTTTGTCGTTAGTGAAGGAAATGATAACCGAATAAAGAATTATACGTTATAGATGATCGAATAGGGGGAATATGCATGGAAAAAAGAATGATACCAATAGATGAAATATTGGATCTTTTTAAAAAAATTGAAATAGAAGTTGAAGCAGCGGATCGTAAAGTAATGTCTGCAATAGCAGATGAGAAACAAAGAGTGATTACCTCATATTTAAAAAATGTGGGTGCCATTGAAGAATTGTCAATGAAAGATAAGGAAAAAAGGTTATTTTTAAAGAAGCAAAACAGCAAGAATCCTATGAGAAAGACATATAATATTTGTTTAGACTATAGTTTTTAACTGTTTTGCGCCGGAAAAGGGCGCTTATTTTTTTGTGATTATTTGCGGATTCTTTTATACTTAGTAATGTTATCTTTTTAATATAAACAATATGAAGATAATAAAAAAGGGATAAATTGATGGAGTTGTTTAAATGAAAAATAGTCAGGCATTAATGTATACAAAGCAGTTAGAGACTTTATTGCTAGAAATAGATGATATATATGAAAAAACCCGAGATAGTAAAGAGGAGCACGATTTCTATAAAATAATAGAGCCATTTGTAAATCATGCCATTGAATTATCCTCTAAATGGAGAGAAGCGATTGATGTTATTATTGCTGAGCGTTCAACGTATTTTATTGGTGAAAGACAGTTGGACCAAATTCAAGATAATATTTCGAAATTAAGCGTTCAAGCATTTCATTACATGACGAGCTATAAACTATTTAAAAGTTATTTACAATCAACTAAATTCCTTTTAACGACAATTATAAGGCAGCTCCAAAGATAGTCTAACAAGACAAAAATTAGGTTTCTTTATCACAAGATTATCGATTTGCTCATATAGTAATATGAGTATTTATGATAGCTAAAGAAGAAAGGGGATAAAGTTATGGGACCTATACCTATGATGAGATATCAGAGCGGAATGCAAAACATTGAAGAAGCCTCTTATCATATGATGGGGAATCCTTATATGACAGGATATTTAAATAACTATTCATTTCCATTCAATAATCATTCCGTACATGCTTCTTCTATGCATGAGCATTTGAATAATAGAGAGCAGGAAATGTTTAATCAAAGTATGCATCAAATGTATCCACCTCCTTATAATTCATTACCCCATGGCTTTAATGAAATGTCACTTCCTACTGGGAACTATGATCATGGTCACGACAATTATCAAGTAAATAATAATTATCAAATGGAACAAAATATGTACTCTCAAAATCATCAAGATGTCCCAAATAATCCATTTCTTTATCCGCAACATGAACAACAAGGAATGCATAACTATCCGACACCATTTCAGCCTATAGGGAATTCAGGTCAGCAGTATGATACGAATGGATACAATGGGGCGATTCCTTTTCCACAATTACAAGGAGGATATCCTTATGGGCATAAAAATATGTCAAACTCTCCATTTGCAAATCCCTTAGAATCGAAAAAAATGGGACCTTATATGAATGCGTCATTTCCAAATCCATATCCAAAGCAAGCATTCATGCAAAAGTCTCAGCCGTCAGGCTTTAAATCCATTATGAATCAATTTAAAACTCAAGATGGATCAATGGATGTTACGAAAATGATGAATACAGCTGGCCAAATGGTTGGGACCGTAAGTCAAATGCAAAATGTTTTTAAAGGACTTGGAGGTATCTTTAAAGCCACAACATAAAAAGGGGCTGTGTCAAGAAAGGAATGTATTCCTTTGTGACACTCCCCTTTTTTATGATTGCTTTCAAAAGGTTTGAGTATATCAGTAGAAATCATAAAAAGTTAATGGATCTAATGTTGGTATCGAAACATGATATTATTTAGTGAAGTATTTAATTAATGTTTTCTAAAAAAATGTTGCCTTTTAAAACGTTCGGTGAAAAAAAGGTTGTTTAATTGGACCGTGAATTGAGACCACTGGGGAAGCAATCGGGACAGGCGACATCTCACAGGCCCTATGTACCGAGGTGACTCACTACCCACCCCATGGAAAGTGAGTTTCCTGGAACAAAATTCAACCTATATTCACTCCTTGTTAATTGGCAATAAAGTTTGAAAATTAGACTAATTAATAATCTTTACTTCTTTGCCCTTAATTTTAGGTACAGTGATTTCTAGTAATCCATCTCGATGTTCTGCTTGCACTCCTTTATCGTTTATGGGCTTCACAAAAGTAATACTTCGAGTAATGGTTTTAGATGTTTTTTGGGAGCTAATCGTATTTCCTTTGGAATCGTGTTGATTTAAGGATTCATTATGTTGTACGGAAATTTGCAAAGATTGCTTGAAGGCTTCGATGTTAATTTGTTGTTTATTAATACCAGGTAATTTTGCTTTGATAATATATGCATGCTTCTCTTCTGTCATTTCAATAGGGAAACTCTTATTTAAGCCGGAGTTTTGAAAGAAGCCATCCATTGTTTGTAGGAATCCACCTAAAGGTTTACCACTGAATAAATGATCCATGCTTGTTACAAAATCGAAGAAAGGATCATTTTTATTTCGCTTTGATGGGAGTTTATTGGTTTTTTTGTCAGCAGACATTAGTGGTTCTCCTCTCTGTTTGATGATGTAGGCATTTGTCTTTACATATACTATATGTAAATAAATTACTAAAGGTTCCTTCATTTTTTTCGCCGTTTCTTTAACTTAACAGGGGTTTTTGGAACAAGGACATGACATAGTATTATAATCAAAAAAGATTTCTCAAAAAAGTAGAGAAATGTTCATTCTTCTATTGTTGATAGGCTAAAGAGAGTGTAGAATGATAAATTGTGATTGATGTATTTTTAATAAGTGAGGGAAAAAGGATGCAAAAAACAATCTTATTTCTTTTTTTCGTTGTACTTTGTTTAACGATGGTTGTTTTTACAGTTATGAGAAATAGTTTTTATGCTTTTTTATAATAATTGGGTTATTTGACTAGTACATGTGCCTTTCATTCTACATAGTCTGTTAATGTAAAAATAATCTATGTAGAAAGGGGACACTTCAATGGAGAAAAAATTCAGTGGAGTTCCTAGTATGGTGGCACCTTCATATACTAGTCCAGCTGCTAAACCAGGTGGAAATATGAACTTACAATGGTGTGGTCCATCGCAAGTAAGTCCAGCAACAATGGCTCCAGGGTACCCAACACAAGTAAGTCCATCGATGATGGGACCAGGTTTTGGTGGACCAGGTTTTGGCGGCTCACCACAATTTGGCCCTACAAATGTTGCTCCGACACAAACTATGCCAGCACAAGTAAGTCCAACTCAACAAATTGTACAGAAAAATGTATTCAAGCATATCGTACCGCATATTCACCCAACTCATACTACTACAGTGAATGAACATGTATATCAACATCAGCACTATTTTCCACATACTCAATCTGTTGTGAATGAATGTTGTAATCAACAAGTAATGTGTGGTCCTTTGCCTCCACCAATGCCTAGCTGTTTCTGTCCACCAAGACCATTTTGTTAAGAAGAAATGGGGCTGAATATCAGCCCTTTCTTTTATGTGGTTTCTATGATACACTCGCCCTTTAATACATAAAAATGATGTGGTGCAGAAAGTAAACTTAGTATATTTTATATATGGGAATAAAGGAGTTTACTACATTGAAAATTTTATACGTAACAGGTTATAAAAATTATGAATTGGGTATTTACAGTAATGAAGCAAAAGAAGTTGAATATATTAAAAAAGCGCTATTAAGACGGTTGATTCACTTAATTGATGATGGTTTAGAATGGGTGATTATTACAGGTCAACTCGGTGTAGAGTTATGGGCTGCAGAAGTTACATTACTGCTTAGAGAGCAATATCCCCAATTACAGCTAGCCGTTATTACTCCATTTTTACAACAAGAGGCTAATTGGAGTGAAAAAAATAAGGAGTATTACGAATATATTGTCTCTCAAGCTGATTTTGTGGAAAGTATTTCTCATAAGCCTTATATAAGTCCCATACAATTCAAAAATAGAGATCAATTTCTTTTGCAAAAATCTGATGGATTGCTGGTAGTGTATGATTATGAAAAAGAAGGGTCTCCACAATATATTGTGAAAGCTGCAAAGGAATATCAAGAGTATAATCCATATGAAATATTGAATATTGATTTTTATGATATTCAACAATTAATAGAAGAAGATGCATTTGAACATAATAATTATTAGAAATTGACAATTATATTAAATAATTATCGTTATTTTTACTAATATTTGATATGATAAATTGACAAAGTATAAGCTTTTTGAAAAAATAAAATAAAAGTCAATGAATGGCATACATATTGAGGTGAATCTGATGTTGTCGGATAAAATAAAGTTAACGGCGAAAGATATATTAGAAAAAGAATTTAAATCTGGAATGAGAGGCTATAAGCCAGAAGATGTTGACCAATTTTTAGATTTGATAATTCGTGACTATGAAACATTTCATCAAGAAATTGAAGAATTGAAACAAGAGAATGTAAAGTTACGTAAGAAGCTTGAAGACAATAATAATCGTCCTACTACTGCTTCATACCAACAAGCAGCTCCAGGTACTACTAATTTTGATATATTAAAACGTTTGTCTAATCTTGAGAAACATGTCTTCGGAAATAAATTGTACGAATAATGATGAAACATTACATACTTCATACCTATTATTTGTAATATAGGTAAATACTGTTTGTACGATATTTTTCTTGATATTTTTATATCAAAGCCATATAATGATTAATGTTATCTTTGATGACGTTCGGGTAATCGCTGCAATCACATTATGTGTTTGTAGAGGAAAGTCCATGCTCGCACAAGCTGAGATGCTTGTAGTGTTCGTGCCTAGTGAAAAAATAAGCTAGGGCAGTCTGGAAGACTGACGGCCGGGAAACTACCTAAGTCCGTTATGGATATGGTACAACCCTATAAAAGTGCCACAGTGACGAAGCCTTTTCAGAAATGAGAAGGGTGGAACGGGTAAACCCCACGAGCGAGAAACCCAAATATAGGTAGGGGCACCTTTCACCTTGGAAATGAACGAGGTAAAGGACAAGTTAATACTTGTAGATAGATGATTGCCGCCTTTGTACGAGATTATTTATAATCATTTGCAGTACGAAGGAACAAAACATGGCTTATAGAGCGTTATCAAAATAATATTAACTCATTATGTTAAACAGTAGACTCTCCTTTAAGAGGAGAGTCTTTATTGTTATAATAGATATCAAGTAAAATATTGGTGAAATGAATGTTTTATTAATAATATTTCTATAGATACTATTTCTGAATGAATAAAAGGAAAAAAGTTAAAATTAGTAAAAGGTGATAATATGGCACAATATACAATTATAGCAACAGCAGCGATGGGACTTGAGGCTCTTGTCGCGAAAGAAGTAAGAAATCTAGGGTACGAATGCACCGTTGATAATGGGAAAGTTGTGTTTAAAGGTGATGAGACAGCTATAGCAAAAGCTAATATGTGGTTACGTACAGCAGATCGCATCAAGATTGAAATCGCCAAATTTAAAGCAACAACTTTTGAAGACTTATTTCAACAAACTAAAGCAATTCCTTGGGAAAAATATATTACAGAAGACGGTGAATTCCCGGTATCAGGAAAATCTTTGAAATCTAAATTATTTAGTATTTCAGATTGTCAGGCAATCGTTAAGAAAGCCATTGTTGAACGACTAAAAGTAGCATATAAACGAATTGCGTGGTTTGAAGAAAATGGTCCACTTTTTAAAATTGAAGTTGCTTTATTAAAGGATATTGCAACGATAACATTAGATACATCTGGGGTAGGTTTACATAAACGTGGGTATAGAGTAGACCAAGGTGAGGCTCCACTTAAAGAGACATTAGCGGCTGCGTTAGTCATGCTTTCAAATTGGCATCCAGATAGACCTTTTATTGATCCATTTTGTGGTTCGGGTACAATTCCTATTGAAGCAGCATTAATCGGTCAAAATATCGCTCCAGGCTTTAATAGAGAGTTTGTTTCTGAAGATTGGCCATGGATTCCAACGGAAATTTGGGATCAAGTTCGTGATGAAGCAGATAGCTTGGCAAATTATGATCAACCGCTTCAAATTTCTGGTTACGATATTGATCATAAAATGGTAGAAATTGCGAAGAGAAATAGTGTGGAAGCAGGGCTAGGCGATTTAATTACTTTTAAACAAATGCAAGTAAGCGACCTAACAATAAATGAAAAGTATGAGAACTATGGTGTCATAGTAGCTAATCCACCGTATGGCGAACGTTTAGGTGATAAGCCGATTGTTGAGAAAATGTATACAGATATGGGAAAACTATTTTCTCAGTATGAAACTTGGTCAGTCTATATCTTAACTTCAAATGAGGATTTTGAGAGACTATATGGAAAGCCAGCTACAAAGAAGCGAAAACTATTTAACGGATTTATTCGCACTGATTTATATCAATATTGGGGGAAACGTCCTCCAAGAAAAGAAAAATAATCTAGCATAACATAAGAAAAATAAACATAATTATGTACAGCTCAAAAAATTGGCAGAGAGATAAAACATGCTTTCTTGCCATTTTTTTTGGCTGCTATTCTTTAGTAGGGCAGAAAGGAATTAAGAGATGCTGAAAACACTTCCATTTACAGTTGCAAAAAATGAAGCTTTTTATGATAAATTATCTGAGTGGATTGGAGATGTCTTTTACGACATATTACCTGAAAAAGGTTTCGAATTAAGAGATGAACAAATTTTTATGGCTTTTCAATTAGAAAAAGCTTTTAAAGAAAAGAAAACCATCTTTGCAGAAGCAGGAGTAGGAACAGGTAAAACAATAGTATACCTACTATATGCAATTTGCTATGCACGATATACGAATCGTCCAGCTATTATTTCATGTGCCGATGAAACATTAATTGAACAGTTGGTAAAAGAAGAAGGAGACATCGAGAAAATATCAAAATGTTTAGGGTTGGACATTGATGTGCGTCTAGCCAAAGCACGAGATCAATATGTGTGCTTAAACAAGGTGGATAAAGCGGTTTTGAGCGAAGATAATGAAAACATTGACAGACTACAAGAGGAGCTCCCAAGCTTCATCCATGACCATTCTTCTTTAACAAAATTTGAAGTCTATGGGGATCGTAAAGATTATGCCTATTTAACAGATGAGGAATGGAAGAAGGTAGGCTGGGATTCATTACAAAATTGCTTTACTTGTGACAATCGTCATCGCTGTGGACAAACATTATCCCGTGATCATTATCGTAAAGCCATTGATTTAATCGTTTGCTCCCATGACTTTTTTATGGAGCACGTCTGGACGAAAGAGTCTCGTAAAAGAGAAGGGCAGCTTCCGTTACTACCAGAATACAGTGCAGTGATTTTTGATGAAGGTCATCTTTTAGAATTTTCAGCACAAAAAGGACTTACGTACAAAATTTCAGAAGATATGATTTCTGAGGTTCTAACTTCATTACTAGCTAATGATATGAGGGAAGAAACTTTAGAGTTAATTGAAGATACTATTTACTATAATGAACTATTCTTCAAAGATTTACATGGACATAGCAAACAAATTATTGGTTCGCATCGTTATGAATTACAATCTACAGCTAAGATTGTTGAAAAAGCACAAAAGCTTCAGAATCAAATTGAACAAGTTTTAGAAAGCTTAGTATTTGAAGCTGAACTTCACACTGTAGATGAATATAGTGTGCGTGTTAGTGAAGAATATTTAGAGCAAATATCGTATTCACTTTCATTATTTTCAAACGGTCAAAACGCAGTTGTTTGGCTAGAAAAAGATGAATTAAATTCTTGCCTTGTGATCATGCCGAGATTAGTAAGTGATATACTATCGAACGAAGTATTCGCAAAAAGTATGCCGTATATTTTTTCATCTGCGACATTATCTGAAAATGGTTCATTTGATTATATAGCTAATAGTTTAGGAATTGAAAATTACAGCAGCTTTTCTGTAGAGTCTCCTTTCGATTACGATGAGGTTATGAAAATCATTCTAACTCCTTATAACAAGGAAGAACTACAACAAAAAAATGCAGCGGTAATAAATAGTATTCGTAATAATAATGGAAGTTCACTAGTTCTATTTCCTTCAATTGAGGAAATGAAAGCTTTTCGTTCACAACTGGAACAAGAGAAACTTGATTTTCCTGTCTACTTTGAGGGTGATGAAGAAATGAGTAAAACCGTTAAGAAATTCCAGAGCAATGAAGCGTCTGTATTATGTTCTTATCACATGTGGGAAGGACTAGATATACCTGGGAAATCTCTAAATAATGTCATTATTTACGGATTACCGTTCCCACCAAATGATCCTGTCTTCCAGGCGAAGAGACAAGCGGTAAATAATCCATTCAATGAAGTGGACTTACCATATATGATATTGCGTTTAAGACAAGGTATCGGTCGTTTAATTCGTACAAGTAATGATAGCGGACAGGTTCAGATTTTTATTGATAATCAACTTGATTCAGAAGTGCTTCAAGCGGTTAAAAACGTATTGCCAGTCACGCCAGTAGAGAAAGCTTAGCAAATAGGGGCTTCTGAAAAGCGATAAAAAATCACTTTTCAGATAGCCCCTTTTTTTGTATCATTTTTGAATTGAAAAGAATGTCGGAAACTAAGAGTAATTTCTATGGTCAATTTTTCTTGTGTATGTATTATGATAGAATGGAAGGAATAAAGGAGGAATGAACATGACAAATGAGATTTTAGCGACAGAAGAAAAATTTCTACGACTCGTAAAAAAAATCGTGGCATATGAGGAAGCGTTAAACTTAATTTATTGGGATTTGCGTACAGGTGCTCCTAAAAAAGGAGTTAATCAAAGATCAGAAGTTATAGGGTTACTTTCATCTGAGGTTTTTTCGATGTCAACGAGTGATGAAATGGCATCATACATAGAAGCATTATCTAAAGAAGAGGTATATAACAAACTATCTCAAATTTCGCAAAAGTTAGTTGAAGAGTGTAAGAAAGAATATGAACGTAATAAGAAAATCCCTCAAGAAGAACATAAAGAGTATACAGTATTGGTTACAAAAGCAGAGAGTATATGGGAAGAAGCAAAAGCTTCTTCAGATTTTACTTTGTTTCAACCATACCTTGAAAAAATCGTTGAGTTTAATCGTAAATTTATCTCGTATTGGGGATATGAAGGCAATAAATATAATACGTTACTAGACTTATATGAACCAGGAATGACTGTAGACGTTTTAGATCAAGTCTTCGGAACGTTAAGAGAGGAAATTGTTCCACTAGTTCAGCAAATAGCGGAAAGTGATCATAAACTAGATGCGGGCTTTTTATTTGAGCATTTTCCAAAGGAAAAACAAGAGGCATTTAGTTTGGAAATTTTAAAGCAGTTACAATATGATTTTGATGCAGGCCGACTAGATGAAACGGTACATCCTTTTGAAATTACTATTAACTCTGGCGATGTCAGAATTACAACGAAATATGATGAAAGTGATTTTCGTTCAGCTATTTTTGGAACTATACATGAATGTGGCCATGCCCTTTATGAACAAAACATATCAAAAGATTTAGAAGGTACACTTCTTTCTTCAGGTACATCTATGGGAATTCATGAATCACAATCGTTGTTCTATGAAAACTTCGTAGGGAGAAATTATAGTTTCTGGAAAAAAAACTACCCACTGTTACAGCAAACTGTATCATCTCAGTTTGGTAACATCGATTTAGATGACTATTACAATGCTATCAATCAATCAAAACCATCTTTAATTAGAATTGAAGCAGATGAGTTAACGTATCCACTCCATATCATGATTCGCTATGAAATTGAAAAAGCGTTAATAAATGAAGAAATTGAAGTGGCAGACTTACCGAAAATATGGAATGAAAAATATAAGGAATATCTTGGGATTGAACCTAAAAATGATGGAGAAGGTGTTCTTCAGGATGTTCACTGGGCAGGAGGAAGTTTTGGGTATTTCCCTTCATATGCATTAGGTTATATGTATGCTGCTCAATTTAAAAACGCTATGTTAAAAGATATCCCAGATTTTGACCGTCATTTAGAAACAGGTGATCTTTCTTTAATAAAAGAATGGTTGAATGATAATATTCATCAATATGGTAAATTGAAGGATCCGTTACAATTGCTTCAAGACATTACGGGAGAAGGGCTAAATGTACAATATTTAATTGATTATTTAAAAAATAAGTATGCTCAAATATACAAACTAGAAATGTAATACAGTCATATGTGATTTTTTTCTATTTTAAAGAATTGGGGATGGAAAAAAGAAAAATGACCAAGTCAAAAGCCATTTTATATAGTGGGTATATTACAATTGCTGCATTATTTTGGGGTATGATAGGCATCTTTGTTAAGGGACTTAACGAGATAGGTTTTAATGCGATGGAAATCGTAACAATTCGTGTTATGTTTTCATGTTTAATTTTATTTACTTATGGATTGTTTCAAAAAAGGGATCAAATATCCATTCGTGTGAGAGATGTATACTTGTTTTTTGGAACAGGAATTTTAAGTATCGCATTTTTTAATTGGGCTTATTTTACAAGTATGAACATGCTTTCGATTTCAGTAGCGGTCATATTGCTATATACAGCTCCTGCATTTGTTATGATTATGTCTGTTATGTTTTTGAAGGAACGAATTACAATCAGTAAATTATTTCTATTAATAATGACTTTATTTGGTTGTTTTTTAGTAACGGGACTAAATGGAGATATAGTAGGAAATGGTAATGTGAAAGGGTACTTAATAGGGCTAGGAGCAGGTTTTGGGTATGCCTTGTATAGTATTTTTGGAAAATTTGCTATCAAGAAATATACAGCCTTTACTATAAGCTTATATACTTTTTTTATTGCATCCATTGTCTTGATTCCTGCTACGAGAATATGGACTAAACTTGATTTATTATTAAGTAAGAAAGCTATACTTCTTGTATTAGGATTATGTGTTATATCTACTGTTTTTGCCTATTTATTGTATACCGAAGGCTTAAAAGTCATTGAGAGCAGCAGGGCATCAATCTTATCAACAGTAGAACCATTAGCGGCAATGATTATTGGAATTGTACTTTTTGATGAAAGCATCACGATCTTACAACTAGTTGGTGGAGCTATTATCTTTACAAGTGCGATCGTGGCTAGTACAAATTTAGATTTTCTTTTTAAAAAGTATAGAAGTAATAATATAAGCTCCTAAACCATTGGTTTAGGAGCTTATTGTTTATTACCAAAGCTTATAGCCTTTTGAGCCTGGTGGTGCATTTTGAATCATATCTATGAACGGTATTGTATAAGCAAATAAGATTAATATAACGGTAATTCCTAACCATAATTTCCAATTTTCAAATACAAGTGGGGGCTTTTCAGCGTTTTCAGCTGCTTCACCAACTGGGAATTCTTGTTCACCCTTAGGCGCTAAGAATGCTAAATTGATGAAAATAATTAGAATCAAGATAATTCCTATGAAAAGAATTGTTCCACCAACAGCTTGTGCTACTTGATACGGAATCCAATCAAGTGCTCTTTCTGCTTCACCATAAGTTGAATATGATGATCGGCGCGGTGCACCAAGTAAACCAGCCGCATGCATCGCTCCAGACATAAATGCCATCCCTATTGACCAGAATATAGCTTGAACAATCGCTAATTTATTCATTTTTTTCGTTAATACTCGACCAGTTAAATGAGGTACTAACCAATATGAGATACCGAAGAAAGTCAAGACAACAGCAGTTGCTAAAGTTAAATGGAAATGTCCGGTAACCCAAACTGTATTATGTACAACTTGGTTTAATTGATTTGACGCGTTTACCATACCACCTGCACCCGCAGGGATAAATGAAATCATTCCAATAAATGGAACAACAAATCGTGCATCGCCCCATGGAAGCTTTTTAATCCATCCAAATAACCCAGTAGCACCTTTAGAACGTCCATACATTTCAAAAGTACCAAATAAAGAAAACGCAGTCATTAAAGAAGGGATTACTACCAAGAATGTTAAAATGACTTGTAAGAACTTCCATGCTGGATCAATACCCGGTTCAAGTAACTGATGGTGAAATCCTACTGGAACAGAGAACAATAAAAACAATATGAATGACATACGTGCTAAAGAATCCGAGAAAATTTTTGTGTTAAGTACTTTTGGAATAACGACATACCAGCACATATAAGCAGGAAGTAGCCAGAAATATACAAGCGGATGTCCGAAATACCAAAACAGCGTTCTACTAATTAGTACATCAATAGTATCTACAAGACCTAATGACCAAGGTAGCATTTGAATAAGTACAGTTGAAGCAACACCAATTGTTGCAACAATCCATAAGACAGAGTTAATCACAACCATGAATGTAAGGAGGGGACTAACTTTTCCTTTGTTTTGTTTGCGCCATCTTACATAATTAGAAATCATTGCTCCACAAGCGAACCAGCTTCCGACAACGACCAGTGTAAGACCGATATAAAAAATCGGGTGTGCTTTTAACGGTGCATAAAATGTAAATAGTACCGAAGCCTCGTTTAATAGGACCATAGTTGCTGCCATAGCAGTTCCAATAGTCATTAAAGTAAAACCAATCCATCCTGCTTTTCTTGCGCCATTTGATAAAGTACCGGTTGTTCGGCTCACTGCTGCAAATTGAAAACCTAAAATAAAAAACGTTGTAAGGATAAGGCCAAGTAAAACTCCATGAACCGTAAGAACTTGGTAATAGGTAATTCCAAAAGGAAGCTCTAGTTTTCCAGTACGTACTAATGTTTGAAGTAAACCAGCTAGGCCACCAAGTGCCAAAGCTACAAAAGCAACATAAAAATGTGCCATTGAAAGTTTTGCATCACGACGATCTACTTTGTAAGTCGAAGAGCTAAGCATTATTCAACCACCTCAATTCTTGAGTTCATCATGTGATGCCCTACACCACAGTATTCGTTACAAAGAACTAAAAACTCACCGGTTTTATTAAAGGTTGTAACGTATTCACTAATAAAACCTGGTTCAAGCATCATGTTAATATTTGTTCCTGCTACTTCAAAACCGTGAATAACATCCTTTGTTGTTGCAATTACTTTAACTTTCGAACCCTTTGGTACTTCTACTTTTGCAGGGTTATATGAAAAAGCGGATGCTACAAATACTAATTCATAATCCCAATCTTCGCCTTCAACTTTGTTTAGCCCAGGTTTGTTAAAAGGTTTAGTTGTATCAACCTTTTCAGGATCAACGGTAGCTAGACAGCTAGGTGGCTGGTTACCCATGTAAAATGCACTAACCCCTAATACTGTTAGGAAGACTAACAGAGCACCGACCCCGAAAATTAGCCATATTTTCTCATATTTATGCATATGCATGGCAATTTCCTCCTCATTGTTCTATAAGCGATCAGTAAATAAGAAATAAACACTAACCCAAGTAATAACGATAATTAAACCAACTATAAATACGGAAGCGAGTGTTCCTTTTAAAGAACCGTGATCATCATCTTTATTAGGATCTGGCTTTTTCTTCAATTGCGCTTCTGCCATATTTTTCACTCCTTTCAATAATATAGAAATTACTATGAGTACAATTTCATCATACAAAACAATAAAAAGATTTCTAGATGGTTTTTATGACTTCACAAATTGTTCAATCGTAATGTTTAAACTATGGTAATAGTGAAAAGTTGGAAATCCAATATTAAACGTTGTTTATTAATTGGAAAAAATGTGAAATAAATGTGAAAATATGATAAATTAAACAGTCATTAGGAATTGTGTAGTTTAGAGTCGATTATGTTACAGGATAGTAGCTTTACGTGGGACAGGTGGAGAGTCTTCTTTCCAGATAGTGACTATAGGCTTCACCTGTCCTGCGCCTCCACGGGATTGTCTCGCACCTTACACTCTATTCAACGGACCTTTTATCTACTGGTTTATTCACCTAATGGATAAAAAAACAACAATCTTTTAGAAACCGGACTTTTATATAATTGGATAAATAGAAATAGCTTGTTATCAATATTGTAAAATTCTGAAAACAAAAACAACTTTTGGATAGTAAAAATTTCTTTTCATATTGTTTTTTCATTGCTATAATACAAAAATATTAATCATAAATATTTTCTCTCATATAATAGCGAGAATATGGCTCGCAAGTTTCTACCAAGTTACCGTAAATGACTTGACTATGAGTGAGCAATATTTTTCTTGAGACTAAAACTCAGGCTAGTTGCTGCACTCTTTTTGGGGTAAAAGCAATACAGCTTGAGTTTTTTTGTTACTTAAGAAAAATATCATTCTAAAAATGCATACTATGTATACTTACGGGGGTTTTACAATGGAAGCTTTGAAGCAAAGAATTTTACAAGAAGGAATCGTATTATCTGATTCTGTATTAAAGGTGGATTCTTTTATCAATCATCAAATGGATCCTAAATTAATGAAACAAATGGGAGAGGAATTTGCTGCAAGGTTTAAAAAGCAAGGAGTTACAAAAGTTTTAACAATTGAATCATCAGGTATTGCCCCTGCTATTATGACGGCTTTAGAATTGGGTGTTCCAATGGTTTCAGCACGAAAGCAAAAATCATTAACATTAAAAGAAGGCTTAATTACTACAAAGGTCTATTCTTTTACAAAACAAGTAATGAATGATGTTACTATTTCTAGTCATTTTATTCAAGAAGGGGATCATGTACTTATTATTGATGACTTTTTAGCCAATGGACAAGCTGCTTTAGGTTTAATAGATATTGTCAAACAAGCAGGAGCTAAACCAGTTGGTGTAGGAATTGTTATTGAGAAATCCTTCCAAGACGGACATAAGTTAGTTGAAGGAACAGGTGTACAATTAAAATCATTAGCAAGAATTGCTTCATTAACAAATGGAAAAGTTCACTTCGTAGAAGAGACAAATGGAGGAAAAACAGAATGAATAATAGTACGATGAAAACAGCATCTTTAGGATTTCAACATGTTCTTGCAATGTACGCAGGGGCCGTTCTTGTTCCTTTAATTGTTGGACAGGCATTAAAGTTAACTCCCGAGCAGTTAACGTATCTAGTATCGATAGATATTATGATGTCTGGTATTGCTACTCTTTTACAAGTATATCAAAATAGATTTTTTGGTATTGGTTTACCAATTATGCTTGGTTGTACATTTACTGCGGTTGCACCAATTATAGCAATCGGTGGAAGCTATGGAATTAGCAGTGTGTACGGAGCGATTATTGTTTCAGGTATTGTTGTTGTTATTATTAGTAAATTTTTTGGTAAGCTCGTTAAGTTCTTTCCACCTGTTGTAACAGGATGTGTAGTTACTATTATTGGTATTACTCTTATTCCAGTTGCCATCAATAATTTAGCTGGAGGACAAGGTTCAGCTGATTTCGGTTCAATCACCAATTTATCTTTAGGCTTTGGAACACTTTTACTTATTATTCTATTATATAAATTTAGTAATGGCTTTCTTCGAGCAATTTCTGTGTTAATTGGTCTAGTCGCAGGAACAGTTATTGCCTTTTTTATGGGAATGGTTGATACAACAGAAATTGCAAATGCTTCATGGTTTCATATTCCTAAGCCTTTTTATTTTGGAATGCCAACATTTGATTTAACACCCATTTTAACAATGACATTAGTTGCCATCGTTAGCTTAGTGGAATCAACAGGTGTGTACTTTGCTTTAGGTGATATTTGCGAGAAAAAAATTAAAGAAACCGATCTAGAAAGAGGTTATCGTGCCGAAGGATTAGCTGTAGTACTTGGTGGGATTTTTAACTCATTTCCGTATACAACATTTTCACAAAACGTTGGTTTGATTCAAATTTCAGGAGTTAGATCAAAAAATGTTTTATATACAGCTGTTGGGTTTCTTGTAGTATTCGGCTTAGTACCAAAAATAGGAGCATTAACTACTGTAATACCTTCAGCCGTATTAGGTGGAGCAATGGTTGCCATGTTCGGAATGGTTATAGCCTCTGGTATTAAAATGTTAAGTAGAGTAGATTTTTCTTCACAAGAAAACTTATTTATTATTGCGTGTTCAGTAGGTATCGGATTAGGTGTTACAGTGGTTCCTAATTTATTTGCGGTACTACCTGAAAGTATCAGTATTATAACAAATAGCGGAATCGTAATGGGAAGTTTGACGGCTATCATATTAAATATTGTTTTTAATGTTGTACCTAGTAAAAAACGTACAGTCATAAATATACAAGAGAAACAAGCCTCTTAAATTTAATAAGATGTGGTTGTTATAGAAGAAAGAATTATGTGAGAACTTGACCTACCTATATTGTTTAAAAAGAGCATTATCTAAGTCAGATGATGCTCTTTTTTTATGGTTTTAAATGAATTATTACAAGTTCTACCTTACTATACATTGTGGTTTTATTCACAAAAAATTAAAAAAGAAAACATCAGTATTATGAAATTGTTTATTACTCTAAGAAAAACATATATTTTACTTTTGTAATGGTGTTAATCCTAAAAAACTAAAAATTATATGTCTAAATAATATAACCATTGCATAACTGTAAGAATACACTATATCAAGTTATAGAAAAGGACTGATTAAATATGGAAAAAAAATATTGTAAACATTGTAAAAGAATAACTGATGAAGTAATATGTGAAGCCTGTGGAAATAATGAATTTCAAGCTATTGTTATTTCCGTACAAGCTTCTTCACAGTATAAAAAAGATTAAACGTACAATCTAAGAGTAGACTAAAAGCAACTGATTATCTGGTCTGAGTATGCTATTCTAAATATAGGTGGTAAAATCTGTATTGAATAGGAGGAACGGTTATTTGAAGAAAAGGATAACAAATACTCAAAAGAAATTTTTAGAAAATGAATTAGATTATTTAAAAAACAATAATGCCAAAATAGAAGTTGGACCACTTGAAGATTATTATGTAATCGAATCGAGAAATGATAATAGTACAGTTCATACATTATTATGGGTCGGTGCTATATTAGTAGGTGTAGGTTTGTTGAGCTTTATTGCTTCTAATTGGTCAGTACTTTCAAATATGACAAAGTTTGTAATGATATTTGTTGGAATTATTGTTTTTTATTTTACTGCATGGAAAACAGAGAAAGCCCTCCCTAAAACGTCAAGAAGTTTATACTATATAGGAGGCTTTTTATACGGATCTGGTATATTTCTTATTGGTCAAACTTTTCATCTTGGTGGAGAAATATATACTGGATTTTTGTTGTGGGCAATTGGAATTCTCCCATTAGGATGCTTTATTAAAGATAAAGCCATTATAGTGTTTTCGATTTTATTGTTATTTTTATATAGCACTGAAATTTATATTCAAGGGCAGTATCCTTACTTGTTATTATTGACGATTCCTTTTGTTTATGTAATAAATCATAAATTATTATCTAAATCTTCTGCTATTTTCTTGCTCAATTCAGCTTTACTTGTTCATTTCATACATTCACAGTTATGGTTTTTTAACGTGAACCAACTATTTATCATACTTCTTTTATTTGTAAGTGGTTTAGTCATGAGTTTAGCAGGAACGGGAGCCTATATACGTAGTTTTAAAGTGTTTGGCCACCTTCTGCACGGTGTTTATGGAATATCTCTTACGTTTGCAGGTGTTTGGAATTTAGTGTTCTTACATGATACTGCAGAAGTAATAGCTATTACATTTGCTATATTGTATGGACTGTTTATTATTTGGCTAGTAAGGCAAGGAAATATAATATCTATCTTACTTTTATGCTCGTTAATATTTAGATTTTATATTGATTTTTCATATGATTTCTTACCGAAGAGTCTTTTTTTCATAGTAGGTGGAATTATATTGCTATTATTCGGATTTTGGTTTGAAAGAAGTAGGAGAGGAGAGGGACATAACCATGAAATCAAGCCTTTTTAAATTTTTGATTACTTTATTCGTTCCTCTTCTCATTCTATTAGGAATGATCGTTAAACCTATTTTTTCCTCATTGTACGGTGAAACAATTGTTTTAAAGACATTACCGCTTGATCCTACTGATCTTTTTTATGGAGATTATGTTACTTTAAATTTGGAAATTAGCGAAGTTTCTGCTGAAAAAGTCAGCAGTGAAGTAGTACATGAGTTGAGGAAAAATCAAGATGACCATTTTTGGGGACCAACCAAGCAGATAAAAGTTTATACATTATTAACGAAAAAAGAAGATGTTTATGAGGTTGATCAAGTATTATTAAAAAAACCAGAAAAGGGATTGTATATTAAAGGAAAGATACCAGCTTATCATTATAGTACTGAACTCCCCTATTATCACATAGATTATGGAATAGATCGTTATTATATTGAAGAAAATACGGGTGAAAAGATTGAAAAGCAATCGCAAACAGGGGATGTAAAGGTGGTTATTAAGCTAGCTAATGGATATGGCTTAATTAAGGAATTGCAGTAGAATCATGTCATGGTTCTTAAATAGCATACGATAAGTGAAACGGATCTTACGTTTCACTTTTTTTGATGTCAATTGCCAATGCACGAGATTTAACTTAGAAAAAGATGTCTATACAGAACGATTGAAAGTTATTCTAACATTAAAATAATCGTAAAGCTTCCAACGGTCGCAAAATACAGAGGAACTGACAAAGCTGAGTTAAAGTGAAATTTGTGTGAGTAATTATTGAGTAAAGCTGGAGGTGTTATATCCATTTGAATCCCTTCAATTGCGGCTATGGTTGCTAAATTACCTGCAATCATATTACCAAGCTCACCAGTAAAGGACTCTAACAGTTCTCCTTGTAGGCTCATTCCATACATGACTTCTCCAATATTGCTAAAGGTACTTTCATTACCATCAATAATGATGCGACCATTTATCGTACCTGATAACTCAATTAAAACACCAAGTTTTACAAGTAGCAAAGATTGTTGAATAATAGATGGTTTCATAATATCAAGTGAATCCGGAATAATGGATTTAACTGACTCTATAGTTCCTTTTAATAAAGTAGCGGAATAAGTATTAATCGCCATAATTATGCCTCCGAATGTATTCTTATTCATATAATAGCAAAATATAAGACTAAACTACTAGATAAAAATAAAACAAATTACATTAAAACACAATTTTTTTAAAATTGTAAGTCTTTATAAACAAATCTGTCATGATTTGTTTCGAATTGTTTAAAAAATATTTTCAAAATTGTCATTGATAATGATTCTCGTTTTTGATAGTATAAAGATAACGATAATCGTTCTCAACGGAGACGTATGGAAGGGTGATTGCAATGGTTTCACTTTTTGTAATTGGTACGGTTTCAGTATACTCATTCGTAATGGTACATGTTTTAAGAAATGTTGCTAAATCAACACATGTTGTAAAATAAAAATCAAACAAAGCATTAACTACTAATCTAGGCCAGGTAAATTCTTACCTGGTTTTTTGCATTATTGTAGGAAAGAAAGCAAAAATGTTTTACAATAATAGAAAATAATAGGGAAACAAGGGGAATGGTTCAATGATTAAAACAGCAACGAATCATACAAGAATGTTAATGTCGTTAGCGGGATTGTATCAAACATTCGTACAAAATAAGGATGAAGAAAATAGTAATAAGATGAAGCAATTGATAAAAAAAGCTGAAGAACATGAAGTTCAGCTAGCTTTTTGTGGACATTTTTCTGCTGGAAAGTCGAGCATGATCAATTATCTAATGGGTAGTCAAATTTTACCCTCAAGTCCAGTGCCAACCAGCGCGAATATTGTAAAGGTTAAACAAGGAAAAGAAGCAGTTAAAGTGCATTTCTTTGATGGAACGTATACAGTATTCGAAGGCTCACATGATATGAAAGATATCAAAGCATATTGTAAAGAAGGAGAGCAAATAAGAGCGATAGATATTTACTCTGATCATTTTCCTTTACCAAAGGATTGTGCTGTTTTAGATACACCAGGTATTGATTCAACTGACGACGCTCATCGTGTATCAACAGAGTCTACATTACACTTAGCAGATATTGTTTTGTATGTAATGGATTATAATCATGTACAATCTCAAGAAAATTTTTTATTTGCTAAAAAGATGAATGAGGCTGGAAAGAAATTATACTTAATTATTAATCAAATTGATAAACATGATGAAAGTGAACTAAGTTTTGGACAGTTCAAAGATTCGGTTGCAAATGCATTTGCACAATGGAATATTTCACCAGAAGGAATCTTCTATACTTCATTAAGAAATTTTGAAATAGAAGATAATGAAATTGAAGTAGTGAAACAATTTATACATGAAAAAATTGCTTTTGAAAGAGAACATTTACAGAAGTCGATTATAACTTCTGCAAAACAATTAGCCAATGATCATATACATTTTTTACAAGAAGAGTATGCTGAAGAAATTGATCATGCGCATACCACTTTATCACAGTATAAAGATGATGAATTATCAGAAATAATGAAAAAGTTAGAAGAATACACATTAAGTAAACAACAGATGTTATCATTCCCTGAAACTTTTTATTTAAAAAGAACAGATGACTTAGATGAGTTATTAAAAAATGCATACTTACTTTCGGCAGAAAGTCGAGATTTAATAAAATCGTACTTAGAATCTCAGCAGGAACAATTTAAAGTTGGACTTTTGTTTTCTAAAAACAAAACTGAAGCAGAAAAAGCAGCTCGTGAACAGGCATTAATGTCCGAATTAGAAAATAGAACGAAAACTCAATTAGAATGGCATATTAAAGAATTTGCTAGTCAAAGTGTAAAACAAGCAGGTGTGAGTGATTCGTCATTAGAATTTCTGGCTCAGGAAATGAGTATATCATTTACGAAAGACGATATTAAAAATATCATTTCTAAACAAAGTGATATTTCTGGAAAGTATGTCTTAATATTTAGTGAGAAAGTATCAGATTTTATAAAAAATATCGCAAAAAAACAAATGTTAGAATTCTTACAATCATTAAAAGAAGCAATAAAAATCGACCAGGATGAAAGATTGTCTAATCTTGAAAAAGAAACTGAAGAAATTAGACAAGTGGGAGAAGCACAAAGTCTTTTACAGAAAGTAGCAAAAGATCGAGAAGAAAGACAAATGAAGCTCGAAGCAATACTTTCATTAGAGAAGGAGCAAGATGAGGCAAAATATACAACAATTCTTTCCCAAATCCATCAGGACGAGAAGAATAAACAGATTACAGTTGAGATGAAAAAAACGATAGAATTAAATGACTCAAAAGATTTTATTGTTAATGATGATCAAAATGTAACGATAACTGAATTAGAAGGTAAAGATGGTCTTGAGAAATGGAGTAAGAAACTTCAAACGTCTGCTGAATTACTAAAGGAGGTTAATGGATTTACTAGTGTAGTTCAGGAATTGAAAGAAAAAGCCGAAAGAATGCAAAATCAAACATATACTATTGCTCTGTTTGGGGCTTTCAGTGCAGGGAAATCATCTTTTGCTAATGCTTTATTTGGTGAAAAAGTACTTCCAGTATCACCAAATCCTACTACAGCAGTTATTAATAAAGTTATGGCACCAGGTGCTTCTCAAGAGCACCGTACAGCAAAGATTCAATTGAAAACAGCAGAAATGTTGCTAGAAGATGTGAAAATTGCTTGTAAAGCATTGAATTTTTCACCGGACAGTCTAGAGGATGCTTATCGATTCGGTGAAAATGTTCAGGAAAAAGCTACTACAGTAGTAGGAAAAGAAAAAGCACATTTATCTTTCATTCTAGCTTTTTATAAGGGATATGAGTCATTAAAAAATCAATTAGGCCAAAGCTTTATTGTAGAATATGAAGAATTTACTCAATTTGCAGCCGATGAATCTAAATCATGCTTCGTCGATGAAATCTCTCTTTATTTTGATTGCGAATTAACTAGAAAAGGAATAGTTCTAGTTGATACACCAGGTGCGGATTCGATTAATGCTAGACATACAAACGCTGCTTTCCATTATATAAAAAATAGTGATGCTATTCTTTTTGTAACGTATTATAATCATCCTTTTGCTAAAGCAGACCGTGAATTTTTAATTCAATTAGGGCGTGTAAAAGATTCTTTCTCAATGGATAAAATGTTCTTTATTTGCAATGCGATTGATTTGGCTCAAAATGAAGATGAATTACTAGAGGTTACGACTTACATTAAAGGTCAATTAGAGGGCTTTGGAATTCGTTTCCCAAGACTTTTCCCATTATCAAGTAAAGAAGCACTTAATGAGCAAAAAGAAGATTATCTTTTTAAACATACATTTTTACAGGACAGTGGAATGAAAAATTTCCAACAAGCTTTCTCTTATTTCATACAGCATGAACTAGTAGATTTATCATGTACTTCTGCACAAGCTGCTATCCAAAGAGCGCTTAGCTTATTACGCGAAATAATAGCTGCAGCAACATCATCAAGTGAGGAAAAGAAAGAACGCTTGTTACAACTACAAAAAGAATATAAAGAATTAAAAGATCAAATAGGTAACAGTGCATTCACTGTAGAAGAACAAAGAATGAATAAAGAGGCTGATGAATTATTGCATTATATACATCAACGAGTCTTTTTACGATTTGCAGACTTTTTTAAAGAGTCATTTAACCCAGCGGTCATTAAAGATGATGGTAGAGATCTAAAAGGAGCATTGAAAAAGGCTCTACGAGAATTATTAGATGCTGTTGGATTTGATTTTGAACAGGAAATGCGAGCTACTTCACTTCGTCTTGATCGTTTCTTAAGAAGTGTTGTACTTGATAAAAAACAATTCTTTGGAAAATTAATTTCGAAAACATGGAATTCAGTAGAAATAGGCGATTATTCAATAGGTCAATATGAGGTTCCTGAATACAATAAGACTTTTCAAGAAATGGATAGTCAGGATTTCAAGAAGGAGCTTTCCTTATTTAAAAATACAAAATCATTCTTTGAAAAGAATGATAAACAAAAAATGGCAGAAGGGCTTCAAACGGCTCTTAAAACACCCGCTCAAGTATACCTAAATGCTGAAGGAGCAACAGCAAAACAATATTATGGCAAGCTTCTCTTAGATGAGTTAGATAGGATGAAAAAACATGTGGAGAAAGAATTAGATGATGTGTACGAAAGCTATATTTCTGTCCTTCAAGAAAATGTAGATGTGGATTATTATAAAGAAAAGGAACAATCATTACAGCAAATGTTTTAAATTTTCTATAGGAGAGTGTGCACACATGATCGTTGAAAAAGAGTGGTTATTGGAGCATTATAAGGAATCGGATGTTCGCGTTATTGACTGTCGTTTTCAATTACAAAACCCTAAGTTAGGAAGACAGCTTTATGATGAAAACCACATTCCAAATAGTCTTTATTTTCATTTAGAAGAAGATTTATCTTCTTCTGTTTTGGAACATGGGGGGAGACATCCACTTCCGAACCTTTCTGTTTTTAAAGAAAAGCTAGAGCTTGCAGGGATAACAAATACAAGTATTATTGTTGCTTATGATACTGGAGAAATGTCTTTTGCTTCTCGACTGTTATGGATGCTGAAATATATTGGACATGAAAAGGCTTATGTGTTAAATGGTGGATTTAATGGCTGGCAGAAAGAGGGCTATCCTCTTGATACAAAAGTGCCTGCTTTTACAAAGAGTGAATATACGCTTCATATACAACCAAACATATTAGCTTCCTATGAAGAAGTAAAAGCCGTTTCTGAGTCAAATGATAGCAAGACCGTTTTAATTGATTCAAGGGAGTATAAGCGATATGCCGGATTTGAGGAACCAATCGATAAAAAGCCAGGGCATATTCCTGGAGCAATTAATCGACCATGGACTGAGGGTATCAAAAACGGGCATTTTTTAGGGAAAGAACAACAATTATCTCGCTTTCAAGAGTTGAATCGTGAAAAAGAAATCATAGTATATTGTGGTTCAGGAGTAACTGCCACTCCAAACTATGTTGCTCTAAAGCAAGCGGGCTTTTCTAATGTTAAAGTGTATATAGGAAGCTATAGTGATTGGGTTTCGTATCCAAATAATCCAGTAGACAAAGTAATAGAATAAAAATGTATAGGATAATCGGTGGGAAAAGATATTTTTCACCGATTATTTGTTCCACCTTTCAAATTTTTTCAAGGGCAGTTTTGCTATTTTACTACTAAAAAATATGGGTTATAAGGAGAAGGGATGCCCTAATTGGAATATTTCTTTGATGATATAGATAAAGTAAGGAAAGAGTGGTTTCGAACTTTTTTATAAAAAAATGAAACCTTCTACTATTTCAATCGTAGAAATACGTGTTAGGATATAAAGTATATCATTTCAAAATAACTACTAAAGTTAATGGGGGAAAAGAAAGAATGATGAAAAAGATTTTGGCAGCAGTACTTACGCTTTCAATAGCGTTTACTTTTACACCGGTAGGGAATTTTGTATTTCAAGATCATGATCAATACGCTAGTGCAAAATCTTACAAATCCGGTAAAAGAGGTTTTGGTGGTAGCAACAAATCTAATTTTCAAAACACAAAGAAAAATGATACTCAAAATAACGCTGTAACAAATAAAAACACAACTGATAAAAAACAAACAAATACAGCTGCTACAAATAAAAAAGGTGGATTTATGAAAGGAATGCTATTTGGTGGACTAGCTGGTTTACTACTTGGCGGATTACTTTCAGGTATGGGACCTTTAGGAGCGGTTTTAGGTTTATTAATTAACGTAATCGCAATAGTTGCGGTCATTATGATTATTCGTAAAATTTACTTGTTAATTAAAAACAAGCGTAAAGATGAGGAAGACAGAGCATGGAGAAATTAATTATTTTTGAACAGGATATTATAGATTCAGTTTGCTTATATATGGCTGATCAAAAAAGTATGTCTCCTGAAGAAATTGAAGTAGAATTAATGTATGATGATGAAGCATATGGTTTTTCTGCAGAAGTTTACTTTAATGGACGTAGCCAGATTCTTGCTCATAGAGATTTAATTGAAGCGATCCGCTTCTATATCTCGCGTGAATTAAATGGAAATCCATATTCAGGAATTGAATTGGTTTTAGATGATGATGAAGGAATCATTGCCTACGTAAATCAATAATTTCGATAAAAAAGAAAGTCTACATCAAGTAGATTTTCTTTTTTTGTTCTATACTAAATGTTAGTGGCCACTAAAAAAGACCAAAAAAAGAACACAAACTCAACTTTTCTTATACTTGAATTGGAGAAACAAGATAGAAAAGGAGATGTGTACACATTTGCATTTTAACTGATTTTATCAGGACTTGAAGATAGAAAAGAACAAAGGAATTTATATGGAAGAACGTCCAATAGTTCTAATATATCGAAAAACAAATAATATTTGTTTTTGAGGCAAACGTTTTAAGCAAGAGTATTTTAAGAATCATACTTATGTATGTTTACCTAAACAGACATTATATTTTGATGTACATTATGTAGAAGAACGGATAAGAAGAATGAAAGGCGTCTAAAAAGTGTTAGTTAATTACTTTTTAGACGCCTAGTTCGTTCACTTATTTCTTTTTCAATTTTTGTTTTACAATCACAGTAATACAAATTAAGATTAATATCGACTGTCCCAAGAGGGTTTCAATAGTAGGATAGAAACCAATTTCACTTATCACTGGTAAATGATCCATGACATTCGTTGGCAAGACATTCGTAAGTTGCAATGTATGAATGCTTGTACCTATTATTTTGAACGTCAATAAATAGATAAAAATCGTAGCTACAAAGAAAAATTTATGAATAGGAATACGAATCGTCAATTTTATAAGTAGAACTGCCACAATAGAAAGAATCAATAGAGCAAGTATAATACCAAGTATAAAGTCAAATGTAGGCATATTTGGTGCAACCCCTACATAAAAAAGAATGGTTTTTGCACCTTCACGGAATACCGACAAGAAGGATATGAATGCCATTGCAAGAACAGATTGCTTGGAAATAGCATTTCCCATTTGCTTTGATAAATAAGCATTCCATGATGTAACACTAGACTTATTGTGAAGCCATAATCCAACACCAATCATCATTAGTGCAGCAGCTAGACCAACATATCCTTCTAGCATTTCGCGACTTGTGTTCATAGACAATGAATTGAAAAGTACTGATAAGGCAACTGCAGCGAAAATAGAAAAAAGAATTCCTATCCCGGCGCCTATATAAATCCAACGTGCCATTTGCTGTTGATTGGACTTTTTTAGAAAGGATACAAGTACCATAATAATAAGAAGTGCTTCTAATCCTTCACGTAATAAAATCAGAGCTGAATCCCAAAATGTATAATCACTGTCTTCTTAGCGGACCATATAGTAAATGTTTTGGAAGATAGAGACACAGTGGATACGATTAGAAAACAGATCATAGAAATGCGTAGAGGTTATCAAAAAATCCATTATTGCTTTGATTGATTATACAAATACGCCCCTTATTTGATAGAGGGGTGTTTTTTATGGCTATTTGTAAGATGTGTAGTTATTTTTCTATTAGAATAGGAGCTTATACATAAAGCTGTGTTACAATGGAAAAATAGTATTTTTCTGAGGTGAATATAGTGGATAATGATAAATCGAGTATTATGTTAGTAGATGGGATGGCTTTATTATTTCGTGCTTTTTATGCTACAGCGATGACTGGTCAGTTCATGATTAATTCAAAGGGTATTCCAACAAATGGTGTACAAGGCTTTTTAAAGCATTTATTAATGGCGTCTGATCATTTTGCACCGCAACATGTAGCCGTTTGTTGGGACATGGGGAGTAAAACTTTTCGTTCAGAAATGTTTGTAGATTATAAAAGCAATCGAAGTGCACCTCCTGTAGAGCTGTTACCCCAATTTGATTTAGTAAAAGAAGTGGTTACAGCTTTCGATATTCCTAATATCGGACTAGAAGGATATGAAGCAGATGATTGTATCGGTACGATTGCTAAAGAAATAGGTACTAGCTACAAGGTAAATATATTAACTGGAGATCAAGATATACTTCAATTAATTGATGAAAACATATCTGTTACCTTATTAAAGAAGGGTTATGGTAATTACGAAGTTCATAATGAACAATCATTATTTGAATGGAAGGGTATCTATCCTAATCAAATGATTGATTTAAAGGGCTTAATGGGAGATACAGCTGATAACTATCCAGGTGTAAAAGGGATTGGTGAGAAAACAGCTATTAAGCTTTTACAACAGCACCAAACGATTGATGGAATATTAGATAATTTATCATTACTGGCAGCTGGACAAAGAACAAAGATTAATGACTCATTAGAAATGCTACATCTTTCCAGACAATTAGCAACGATAAAATGCGATGTACCATTAATATTTAATATGGAAGATACATTATTTGAGTATAATGTGGAAAAAGTTATGGACATGCTAAAAGAGCATGAACTAAAGGGATTATATTCACGTTTTAAATAAATGACAATGAATATGGCATGAACGTCCGACATATTATATTCCAAAAGAAACCTCAGCACCACAAAAGTGCTGAGGCTTTTCTAATAATGTAGCATTAGGTTTAGGTTTAAAAAAGTATCACAATTAATCAATCATTTTTAAATACATTCTGAAAATCAGTTTCTACTTGAGTTTAACAAGATAATAGAGCCGTTTGGTTTTAAGTTCTCGTTTACTTTAAAGATCTGCCTTTTTTGATTTGTGTTTTTGATTTAGTTCTTTCTTTGTGAATACAACAAGATGGATGTTTTTTTTGATGAAAAAGTATTTGTGAAAAGCTCTCGCTAAAAGAAAAATAAAAGCCGCTGACATAATCCAAAAGAGAACTGACATTACGGAAAGAACAAGAAAAGACGATAAACTCATTAAATATTGTGCAAAAATATATCCAGCTCCTGGTGCAATTACCGCCACACTATAACGCCAAGCTGGTGTTTTTTTATGATTTTTTTGGAATAATGATGAATACTTCTTTAGTTCATTTCTTATAAAGTAATAAATAAATATTAAGTAAAGTAAGAACATAATTACGTAATAGATTGGTGAACTAATACCAATCATATAATTATATTTCATCGCAAGTACAAAATAGCATAAAGAACCCACAATACCTAAGCATCCTAAAAACAATAGTGACTCCATTTCTGTATCTTCTGGTTTTCTAATGAGAAGCCATAAAGCCCAAAGGCTAATAAAAGTCATTAAGGGTATAGTAATATATAACACCAATTTGATAGTTGGAAACAGAATTGGCATTAATATTAATAAATCCAGTAAGAAAAATGTAGGGAAACCAACTAAAAATTTTATTTGAAATATAGAGAAAGGTTGTAAACCTTCTTGAATATGATCAGGTAAATCTCTACGTTTCATGTTGTTACTTAATTTAAGCATAAAGAACCACCTTTTTTACGCTTATTAAAAATCCTCAGCTATACATTTAAAGCTAAGGATTTTTAGTAAATAAAAGTCTCACCATTCATCAAGCATTATTAAGTACATTCTGAAAATCATTTTCTTCTTCATTAATGTAGCCTGTAAAAATTATCTCAGCAATATCTTGATGGTTAAACACATATGTATATTCTGGAGAAATATAGCCTTCAGGATATGGCACAGCAAGATAATCATACATTTTCCCATTGCGCTCATCTTCTGTAATTAACGTTTGTTTTCTACCGTAAATCATCAGTTTGATATTTCCACCATTTAACAAGATAATAGAGCCATTTGGTAATAAGTACTCGTTCACATTAATGACCTGCCTTTTTTGATTTAGTTCTTTATTTGCAAAATATACAAGATGAATATTTTTTTTGATGAAAAAGTATTTATGAAAGCCCCTTGCCAACACGAAAATAAAGATAACTGAAATTCCCCAGAAAATTAATGACATAACTGATAGGACATGAAAGGAAGATTGTCTCATAAGGTACTGTGCAAAAACATAACCGGCGCCAGGTGCAATGACAGCTACACTATAATGCCAAGCCGGTGTTTTTTTCTTGGTTTCTCTTTCTAAAGATGAATATTTTTTTATTTCGTTTTTTATAAAAAGATAAATAATAGTTAAGTAAAGAAAGAACATTAAAACATAATAGTAGGGTGATTGAATGCCAATCATATAATTATACTTCATGGCAAGTACAAAATAACAAAAGGAACCAACTACACCCAAATAACCTAAAAATAAAAGTGATTCCATTTCTGTATTTTCTGGTTTTCTAATCAGGATCCATAATGCCCAAAAACTTATAAATATCATTAAAGGAATGGTTATGTATAAAACTAATTTTATAGTTGGAAACAAAAGAGGCATTATAATCAATAAATCTAGTAAAAAAAATGTTGGAAAACCTACTAAAAATTTAATCTGAAATGTAGAAAAAGGTTGTAAACCTTCTTGAATATGATCAGGTAAGTTTCTTCGTTTTACCTCATCGCCTAATTTAAGCATAGTTAAACCGCCTTTAGTAGAATTTTTATCTGAGAAAACTTTATTTAAACCAGCCTGCCACCGTATTTACCCCTTTTTGAATTCCATCTTTTAGTGTTTCAGAAAGGTTCTTTTCGTTTTTTCCAGCTTTAAAGCCCTCTATAATATATACTGCAGCTGTAGATATCAAAAAGCCCGCGACAGCTGCACCAATTAATGGAGCACCTAAACTTGTAACAAATGCAACAGTAACAGCTCCACCTGCCAATGATACAGCCCCCAAACCAACATCTACGGCAGCATCTCCTAGAATTTTTGAAGTCGATGCATTAGATTGATAGTTTTTATAAGCATTTTCTCCAGCGGTTATACTAATACCAAGTATCCCTGTTTTCGTTTTAAAAGCACTTGTAACTGCAGCAGAAGGTTTTACATATGTTGCAATATTGGGATTATTACCGATGTTTAATTGGGATTTAATGTAATTGTCGTAATATTTTTCTCCTTTAAGGCCCAATACATGACCGTTTTTTACCAGGAAATGATCTTTTTTCCTAGTTATAGCGGCACAATGATTAAAAACTTTATTAGCTGTTTCAGTTAAAGCAATACCTTCAGATACCGTACCAAATGTATTCCCAACAGATGAAATTGGTGCTGTTGCGTCAATTTTCATAATTAGCCTCCAGTTTTCATTGATGAAGAAAGCAAATCGTCTGCTTCTTTCAAGGAAGAAATGGATTTTTGAGTAGAAATAATGTTGTCATTCAGAGTTTAAACCTTTTAGTTCGTCATATGTTTCGATGAGACGCCGAAGTTCTTCTTGTTTTTTTTCGAGTTCCTTTTTTAAAGCGGAAAGAGAAGAATGAAACACACTTTAACACCTCTTTAATATAAATCAAATATTTCCAATTGTTACAATTTTATCATGGGGATATTTTTTTATTAAAGAGAGGTAAGGGAAAATAGTAAAATAAGCATAAGAATTAAATAATGAATGATAAGTAATTTAGGATAAAAGTATGTCGTGAAATGTGTTTGATTAGGTATTTACATGATAAATAGGTATTCATACATATGCTCTTTTCACTTAAGTAATTCAAAAAATTCGATATGAATGTAGAAAAACAGATTTTTTGACGGATTATTTTTATTATATTAATATACCCATATAGGTATAAAGTGAATTCGTCACAAATCGGATATTTTCTTTAAATGATCTAAAGAGGAGAAGGAGGAGAGAGTTTGAATGATGTAACGGTGTATTCATCTAATAAGTGTGTGTATTGTGTCATATTGAAAAATTTTTTGCGTGATCAAAACATTGAATTTAAAGAGATAAATGTTGATGAAAAACCAGATATCGTACAGAAGCTAATTATGTCATCTGGCCAAATGGGAATACCTCAAACAGAAGTCAATGGAAAATGGGTAGTAGGGTATAAGCCAGATGCTATAATGAATGCGATAAATGATTAAAAAGAGAATCCAGTATCGGATTCTCTTTTTTTAGCTTCTTAAAAAATTGTGAATAATATCAATATATAAAGGTTCATGGGGGAACAAGAAGAAAGATTCCAGCTAAAACGGAGAGACAGGTGATTTCGCCAGAAGATTCTGGGCGTGTCTTGTGGAAAAAGAGTTTTAATAGCGAAAATCACAGCCTGTACTCAACTCCTTTTTTATGACAGAAAAGTTTACGAAAACCACCTTTATTTTTATAGATAATAAAAAGCGGTATTTATTAGATTTTACATATTATATTAAGAAATTGATGTTTTTTCACTTATCATAATGAAAACATCAAAAGAAAAGATTCATATAATCAAGGAGGGGTGTCATTGACGACAATATATGTAAATTGGAACGAAGCAAAGATTAAATTGACCTGGAAAAAGAGTAAACACCTTCCTCAAAACTTTCGTATCACAAGTGTACACGGACTGTGTTTTTACAATAAGCAACTACTGTTAGTGGATGTAAAGCATAGAGGTTGGGATTTACCAGGAGGCCATATTGAAAAAAATGAAACGCCAGAAGATTGCTTAACTAGGGAAGTATTCGAAGAATCATATGTAGAAGGTGATAGTGAATTATTGGGATATATCATTGTTGACCATAGTGAAAATCAATTGTGGAATACCAATGGTTGTTATCCTAAAATTGGAATTCAAGCATTCTATAAAAAGAATATAAAATTCCTTCACCCATTCGAGGCTAAATATGAATCTCATCAGCGTATGCTTATTAATCCTATAGATGTGTCCTTATATCATCATGAGTGGAATCATCTTTATCAAGAAATACTTGGTTTTGCGACACAATAACCTTACATAAAAAAGACCTCCAATATTCTTAAATATATATTGAGCCCGTGAGGGCTTGATAAAAAGAGCCTATATCTTTTATTACTTAGTAATCTAAGATACAGGCTCTTTTTTATGGATCTGTTCATAGATATTGTTACTTTTTCAAATATACTTCTTCCACTAACGAAGCAGGATAGTTCAATAAGAAATATGTTAAAATAAGGAAAAATATTCTATGAGGATGTGTTTTTGTGGGGCTATTAGCAACTCTAATTATTATTATTTTAGTAGTGATTGTTGATGTCTTTATGTTCGATAAAGATAGAAAAAGATGGGGCTGGATGAAAGGATGGACAAATATCCAAAAGTTAATCTTCTTCGCTATTTTCATTATCATATCTTGTGCAATCTACTTCGTAATTAGTGCAAAGTATATTTAGTTCTTATAGAGCTAACTGGGGCGTTGATCCAATAAGGATTGACGCTTTTATATTGATGTCCTTATTGGACAAACGGTGCAGGTTAGTGAAAGAAGGAATAGAAGTGTTTGTCATAGAATTATTAGGATAAACACTATAATTTTTTATTAAAATTAACGAACTATGTATTGAAGAATCAGAAATTATTTCTCGAATAAATGAAATATTGAAATGGGGTGATAAATCAATATGAGCTACCTTATTGCTTTGGTACTTGCTGTTTTATTGGCTTTTTCATATAAAATTGTTCATATTACAGTTAGAATTATTATTAGAAGAACGTTGTACCAAAAAATAGAAAATGAGATTTTTTATTTATGGGGAACATTTCTGACATTAATTATTTATTTTTATGAAGATAATTACGTTTTTCGTTTTCCTATTCACTACAAACCAATTTTTCTCTTATTCTTGATTGCCACGATAACGATTGTTTTCATTTCGCAATACTCAGGATATAAGCCAAGTGGGAAAAAGAATATCTTAAACTTTATAATTATGTATCCTGTTTTTGAAGAAATAATTTTCAGAGGAATGATTATACCAATTCTTAATAATTCATTCCCAAAATACTCTTATTTTGAAATATTAAACATACCCGTTACGGTACCCATCCTAATATCTTCCTTTTTATTCGCTATAGCTCACTTGCAATATTACAGTTTTAATCAGACTAGCATAAAATTTATGCTGTTCGCATTTTTTGGGGGAATCATATTTGGTATGATTGCAGATTATTCACTATCAATTGTTTTTTCTCTATTTTTACATATAGAGTTTAATTTACTTTCAGTCTATTACTCCAAAAAGGGTATAAAAAATATAGGAAATGTATCGTAATTTATCTTCAAAATCTTTTGTTTGGATTATCTGATGACCCTTATTCCCGTCAGTTCTTTATCCTACTTCAAGGGATTGTATTATTAGTCGGTGCAATTTATTCTTTTAGATTATATTGAAAAGGGTTTAAATAGTCGTGCACGAGGAATATGAATAGCTAATCAGTAATATAAAGGGAGTGATTCTTCATAATAAGGAATCACTTTTTTATTAATAAACTAAATTAAATTTGTGAATAAATACACTTAAACAAACGGGTGCGTTAGTTGAACAAAAGAGGCAGTGAAAGTTGCCTCTTTTTTATTGAGTTATTAACGACAATATATACGAACAGAACCTTTTTATTAGAATGGAAATTCATCGTCCGATATATTGATTTGTTCGTTTCTAAATCTATCATTTGCAAGTTTTCCAAGTAAGATAGCATTATCTTTTTTTAGTTTTTTGTTTTCTGCTTCTAATGCAACTAATCTTCGTTTTAGTGATTCAATGAGTTTGTCTTTTGAACTTTCACTGAAAGTCTGTTTTTTAGTGATAACTTTTAACTTTTGATTTTGTTTCTTAATTGCTTCGTCAATCGGCTTTATAAGTTCTTCCCGATAAGAGTATAAGAATGTTTTACTCACCCCGGCTTTACGGCATATTTCAGCCTTAGAAACAGGATTGTTTACGGGGTCATCAAGGAGCGTTAGCTCCTTTAAGGCTGCTAAAACAGCTTGTTTTTTCAATTCACTTTCTTGTTTCTTTGCTTCAACCATTTTCGCTGTGTTCGGATTCAAGTTAGCCATTAGTGAACACCACCCGTATAAAAATGTTTGGCCGCATCGAATGTCTCGCCTTTTTCAATGATTTCTAAAGCAGTTTCATAAAAATCAACCACTTTTTGAAACTCCTCTATCTTTTCAGAGAGTCCGATTTGTTTAGCTTGGTTTAAATGCGTTGAAAAGGCATCTATCGTGTCTTTTACAGCGTTTTTATGCCTTGGTAGTATCTTTTTCTTAATGCAGGTTTTACAAGCCACCTGATGAGGGCAGGAGGGCATTTTATATGGATGCTCACAACACCCATCACCTTGATCAAAGATGGCGATAATCGTATTTTTAACCCATTTATTATCACCGAATATTTCTTCTTGCTCCGGAAGGTTATCTTTGATTGCTTTCGCATCAGATTTAAGAAGTTTTTCTTTAAACTCTTTCTTTAAGCGTTGTTGGTAGACCTTAATATACTTTTCAGTCATTGCGACCGATGAGTGCCCTAAAAAGTTCTTCACTGCATAAATATCCACTCCGGCATCGATCATTTCGGTTGCTACTGTATGTCTGAACTGATGAGCTGTTATCTTATAAATATCTCCAGATTCAGCTCCAAAGTTTGCTAACGGAATTTGAGCACTTACTTTGGGTAAAATTCTGTTAATAAACTTTTTGTATTTTACTGTCTCTGTAATCGGCTTATTATCTTTATCATAGCCAACAATATTTCTGAAAAGATATTTTTGTTTATCCGATTTAGTAGAGGGCAAGTATTTAACTCGTTCCTTCTGACGCAAAATAGCTCTTTCGACAATATTTCTACCTTCCGAGTCTTTCATATGAGCACAGGGGACAATGATATCTTTTGGTATTTTTGCGATTCGATGGTCAACATAAAGTTGCGGATCACCATCCAAGTCGTATCTTAAACAATCGATATCACTGCCATCTGCAATCAAGTGAGCCATATCTTCAAACCGTCTTCCTGTGTTCCTTAAAATTAATATTAAGTCCCAATAGGTTGGCGGTATGATTGGTGTATCCTCTCCATCTTCTAATAAGGGGATAATCGTATTTTCTAAGTAATCATCCAATTGCACCTTAATATGAGGAGGAATGGGCCTTGGTAATGTCTCTTCTTTTTTAGGTGAATCGTAACTAATCAATAAAGCATCTGTTTTGGGTCCATCGGGCCATTTGTTAGCATACATATACTGAAGCATTGAACGGGTTGCTGATATAATCTGAATCGCTTGATGATTAGATAATTCGTATATATCCGGCAACACTTTTTCAATGTGATTTTGTCTATCTAACTCTTTAAGAGATTTAAGATTTGGGAACTTTTCGTGTAATCTTTTAAAAAAAGAAGACAAGTAGTCTAACCTACCCTGGAATGTTCTGGCACTCAGGTTTCCAAGCATATTTATAAAATACCTCTTTATTACTTGGCGTAGGTGAACATTCTCTATTTTCGTAAAATTAACAATAAAATAATTAGGCGAAATATGCTTTGGATAATCTTTAAACAATCTTCTCATATCCCAAACATCTCTAGTGAGATATTCTTCTCGTTCTTTAGGATTCTTGATATACTCAACCTCGTAGTGGGTAGGGTAGGCATCTTCAATGTGTTTTACTTGAACGCCCATATTTTCAAGTAATTGAATAAATCGTTCGTCTTTGATTGCTTTATACCAAGTAGCAGAGGATTTGTATCCTGCTAAGGCAGGCAATTCATCATACTTTTTATCTCGATTCTCAGGCTGTTTCAGCACTTCAAAGTATCTCTTTTGGGCCTTTGTCATCCAAGAGGTATCTACAACGTCAACTGGGAAGGGAGTGACGGTTGCCTTGCTCTTTAGATTCTCTATATTCGTTTGATCAACTTTAGCTGCATTACTTTTCGGCATTCTCTCTCTCCTTACGCTTTTCTTCTTTATAGTCGTTCATTCGGTTGTATTCTTTTTTATGGTCTTCTGCGTTTAAATGAGCGTATATTTGCATTGTAGTCGTCACATCTTTGTGTCCTATTCTTTCTTGAATGTACTTCCAATTGATAGGTTCACCTTTATTGATATATTCTTTTGCTAATTCAGTAACGTGTGTGTGTCTCAATTTATGAGTATTCAAACGAATTCCTGTTTTTTTGCTGTAATTACGAACGGTAGAAGAAAGCGTAGATTTCTTCATCGGCTTTCCGTTTTCCTGCGGTCTGTTACTGTTAACTACGACAAACAAGAAATCATTATCCGGGTCACTGTTTACCCAATCGCTGCTAATATATCTATCTATCAATACCATAAGATCAGTTGGGAGATGGACAAATCGATCTCTACCATAACCAGCTTTTGCTCTTGAATTATTTTCATTGTCAGGTCTAAAGCGTACCCAAATACCTTGTTCTCCATAGTCAATGTCTTCAAGCTTGATACCCAATAGTTCTCCTGACCTTAAACCACCTTCTTTTAGAACAAGGAGGATAATCTTATCTCGCAAGAGATTGACCGAATCCAAGAACTTCTTGAAATCTTTTTGATTTATCGTTTTAGGTATTTCCTGAGGGACCTTAGATTTAAGAATATTTTTCATAACAGTCCGACTTTTTCGAGTGTGAGCTAACATATCTTTATCTTTCATCGCACTTGTTCGCATAACACTGCGATAAACAACAGGATTATCGTTTATTTTTCCACTAGCTTTAAGCCATAAAAATAACGAACTTACCCTATCGATTATTGCGTTGACAGTTGTAGTTTTGATGTTATTATCCTCATACTCATCCTCTTCTTCAAATTCAAAATTAAACGATTCTACATTCTCATAAAATCTATAAGGATTCTTAAGCCATAGTTTAAAGTCTGTTAATATCTGCGGTCTCCCATCTAAATCCAAAATGTCTAATCGCTTAATTTTTAAAAATACAATGAAGTACCATAGATGATAACAGTATGTTTTAACTGTATTAGGAGATACTTCTTGCACAGCTCCTGCTTGTATCATATTGAGGTAGTCTTTTACCAATGGTATGAAGTTAAGGTCTTCATCCATTAAATAATACATAATCCCGTTGTCTGTTATTGCTTTCCTAATAGATATCTTTGCACGCCATTTATCTATTGGTGTTTGTTGTATCTTAGACATATAGATCACACCCTTTTACTAAGCTAAGCATTTATTTTTAGATAAGGTCCTCGAACTATCGTTCTGCGGTGTCCTACCTCGGACCGAGGCTATGTCCCCTAAAGAAACAATATTCAATATAGAACTAATGTTCTAATAATATAATATCATATATTAACTTAAATTACTATGTATAACTAATCTGTACATATACATAAAAAAAGGACAGTAGGAATATCATTCCTTACCATCCTTACCCCTATATCTAATATATCTTTAAATATGGTAGAGGTCTTTTACGTTACTATCTGGATCGTAGTTGTAAACAGGGTGTCAAAACTATTTTCTAGTTCTTAGTAGTCTCAAGCCATTTAAGATAACTAGAATCGTACTACCTTCGTGACCGATAACTCCATAAGGTAGGTTTAAAACTTGAAGAAAGTTAGAGCAAATTAACAAGATGATAACTGTAATGGAAAAGATAACATTTTGTTTAATTATTCTATTCATTCTTCGTGATAATACAACAGCGTCTGCGATTAGCGCTAAATTATTTTTCATTAAAACAACATCTGCTGTTTCAAGTGCTACGTCAGTTCCTTCACCCATCGCGATTCCAATCGATGCAGTGGCAAGGGCAGGAGCATCATTAATCCCATCACCAACCATAGCAACTGTACCATATTTCTCTCCTAGCTTTTTAATTTCTTCTACTTTTGTTTCAGGTAAGCATTCGGCAATGAAACCATCAATATGGCTTTCTTTTGCTATAGCTTGTGCGGTAGGTGTACTATCACCAGTCAACATGAAAGTATACACACCTTCAGATTTCAATTGATCAATAGCATCAACCGTTTCTTGACGGACAACATCTTTTAACGTTATTAATCCAACGATTCCTTTTTCATCGCTTGCATATACTGTTGTTTTTCCTTCGGAAGCTAATTTACTAGCGATTCCATTTTGAAATTCATATGCTTCCTCTCTGCCTACAAAATCTGCTTTTCCAACCTTCCACACATGACCGTGTAATACAGCTGTTGCTCCAAAGCCTGATATATCCTCAGAGGAATCAGGATGAATCAGAGGCAATGAGCTATTCTCACTAGCATATTTTACAATTGACTGAGCTAATGGGTGATTTGAATACTTTTCAACAGATGCTACATGCTGTAAAAATTGTTCCTTTGTACAGTCATCTCTAAATAACACATCCGTTACTTCAGGCTTACCTTTTGTTAATGTACCCGTTTTATCGAGCGCTATCGCTTTTAAATTACCCAAATTTTCGAGGTGGACGCCGCCTTTAAATAAGATTCCGTGTCTAGCACCATTTGAAATTGCTGAAAGAGTTGCTGGCATAATGGATGCAGCTAAAGCGCAAGGTGATGCTACAACAAGTAATACCATCGCACGATAAAAAGTCTCGTTCCAACTCCAATCTAATAAATAATGAGGGAGGAACATCATTAAGGCTACTGCTATTAATACAACCTTTACATAAGTACCTTCAAATTTTTCAATGAACTGCTGAGATGGTGACTTTTCACTTTGAGCAGACTGAACCAATAAAATGATTTTTTGAAATAAAGTTTCTTCTTGTGGCTTTGTTAATTGAACAATAATTGTTCCTCTTAAATTAACTGTACCAGCGAAAACTTCATCATTTACTTTCTTACCAACAGGAATAGATTCACCTGTAATAGCTGCCTCATCAATGTTAGTCGTACCTTTTATGATCATTCCATCTGATGGGACACGCTCACCAGCTTTAATTAATATATGATCCCCAATGTTTAAGTCAGCAACTGCTTTTATCATTTCATTCCCATTATCATCAATAACGGTAGCTTCCTCTGGTTGTAAGTCCATCAAAGCGGATATCTCTTTATGACTTTTATTCATGGTGTATGTTTCTAGAGCACCACTAAGTGCAAAAATAAAAATTAATATAGCACCTTCTGTCCAATACCCAATGATAGCAGATCCTAAAGCAGCTAAAATCATTAATATTTCAACATTCAGCTGTTTGTAGTGAATCGTCTCAGTGATCCCTTCCTTAGCTTTTGCATATCCTCCAATAATAAATGCAAGAATGTAAATAACTACGGAAGCTGTAGAATACTCATATTTGTCTAATAGCCATCCAGCTAAAATTAGAATACCACTGCAAATAGCAGCAATTAATTCAATATGAGGTTTCATTTTCAATATAAATGTATTAGTGTTACTTTGATGTTCGTTTGTCATTTTCTCTCCCGTCCTTCGTAGATTAGTGAATGCTTTTCATGCCACATTCTTCTTACTAGTAGACTATTAGCCAATGAACCATTGTAAAATGTTTAAAAAATATAATGAATAAATTAAGGCTAACAAACTACTATTTGAAAGTCAATCTAATTGATAATTTTTCTTTCTAATTGAGAATAGTTATTGTTTAAAATATGTAAATCGTGTATTGTTATTGATAATAATTATTAATAAGGTATAAAAGGAACTCCTATTATTACTTTAATACCTATTCTTTTCAAAAAGTAAACTATAAAATAATATCTATTTATGATAAGTGTAAGTTTGAAAAAATGACATAATAATAGAATGATTTTTAATCATTTTATTGGAAAAGCATAGAAATTTATTTGTCGATAGAGTAAGATATTTGTAGAAAATTGAAATGTACGGAAGGGTTGCCGATGGAAATGAAGGTTGAAGACTATATTGAACAACTAGAATTCAAAGGTTTTTCGTTTGGTGAAGATGCTCGAGGCTTTATCTTTTTTGGAAAAGAATATACAGGTGCTTCAGATACAATGGTAAACGCAGCTATAGAAATAACTCTAAAGGTACAAAAGAAATTTGACGGTAGTTTTTATGTTTCTTTTTTAGAAATGATGAAACAAAACCAAATTGATACACGAAAGAAGGCATTACAATTTGCTGAACAATATAATTTATTCGTCTAAAGAAAGATCGTAAACCCTCGTAAACTTATTTTACGAGGGTTTTTTAGTGATGATTAGCTAATTTTTTTTAAAGAGCGCTTTTCTAAGTTTCTTACGGCTTTTGATGGCCACTCTGCAAGAATAATACCCGCTAAGATTAATATGCAGCCAATAATCATGCTAATAGTAAATGTTTCGCCAATTAAAATATAGGAAGCTACTGCGGCAAAAACAGGCTCCATTGCGAATATTAAGGCAACTCTGGTGGCAGTAGTATAAGCTTGAAAATAAGTTTGAGCTAGAAATGCCAAAGCCGTAGCAAATATAGCTGTTATAAGAAGCCCTATAATGACTTCTTCTTTTAATAAAACTTCCAACTGATACATTTGTTTAGGGTTTTCAAGAATGAGACTACATATAAAAGACAAAAGTGATACAGTAAATATCTGAATAATTGTCAGTGGCATAGCATGAAAATGTTTAGCGAATCTTCCGGTAGTAATAATATGCATGGCAAAGCTTATCGCACCTAATAAGACAAAAAAGTCTCCTTTTCCAAAGGTGGAAGCTTGAAGCATGGTAATCATGTATAAACCAACTGTAGCGAAAATAATACCGAAAATCATATTGCGATTTAGCTTTTGTTTTAACAGAACAAAAGAAAGTAAAGGCACTAGTACAACGCTTAATCCAGTAATAAAACCGGCTTTTGCTGGAGTTGTATAGACAAGGCCTAAAGTTTGAAAGGCATAGCCTAGAAATAACCAAAAACCAATTAATGCGCCTGATTTAATAGTTGAAAAATGAAAATGTTCTTTTTCTTTTTTATTAAAAAGAATATAAATGCATAATAATACAAGGAAAGCTATAAAGAATCTTATTGCGTTAAAACTATGTGGTGTTAAAAATTCAATTGCATCTTGTACTACTACAAAGGTTGAACCCCAAACAAAGACAACTAGTAGTAGTGAAATATCAGCTATTAAAGACTTATTCATTGTTGATCCCTTCCTTACTCTGCTGTATTGCTTTACGAGCAAGTTCATCTGCTACCTTATTTTGTGAACTTGGTATCCACTTGATAAAAAATAGTGGCAAGTTTTTAGATAACGAAAGAGCTTGCTCTAACAAAGGTGAATATTTTTTGTTTTTTGCGAATTCTTTTTCCATTGCAGACCATATGGCTTGAGAGTCCGTACGGAAAGAAATAGTATGAGAAGTTGATTTCTGACAGCATATTTCTAATCCTTTAATTAAAGCCCAATATTCAGCTTCATGATTATCCATAATGCCTAATGGAATAGAGTAGCTTTCTACTTTTCCATCCTCTTTTAAAAATATTCCTGCGCCACTATGTCCTGGATTCCCAGCACTAGCTCCGTCAATATAGACTTCTATCATTTTTTGCCCCCTAAAGTATGTATTAATATTCATCTTATAGTAAATTTACTCATTTTAAAAGGGAAAGACAGGACCCAGGATATGAGTATGTGAAAAAATATCAGAAAGAATATAATATTGAAATAATATTTCTATCGAGCCTGCTCGTCAAGTCCTCCCAGGGATTGATTGTATCTATTCAATGAAGATAGTTCTCTAAGAAAGATTTGTATTTTGGGGATGAAAAAAATTTAACAAGAAAAACAAAAAGGAAGCTATTATGCTTCCTTCATTTCTTCTTTAAATTTAAAACGTTTTGCTATATATCCAAAAGGAGTATCTAGTACAGAAACGATAAATTTCAATATATATGTCGTAATGAAGATCTCAACCCATATTTCGAAAGGATAAACACCAATAAATGCGATACTTGTAAATACTAAAGTATCAATAAATTGACTGATTAATGTGCTACCGTTGTTACGAATCCAAAATTGTGCATCAGTTGGGAATTTAGAGCGTATCCATGAAAATAAGTGAACATCTACATGCTGACTAATAATAAAAGCAGCGAGACTACCTAGAGCAACTCGTGGTAATAAACCAAAAATGCCTTCTAAATGGGGCTGTGCAAAGTCGTCTGGAGCTGGATTAAACATGAGTACCATCTGCATAATAACAGTCATTGTTAAAAGAGTAAAGAAACCTAGCCACACTGCCTTCTTGGCTTCTTCTTTTCCATAACGTTCATTTATAATGTCTGTTACAAGAAAAGCACTTCCATACATAACGTTTCCTAATGTTGCAGTTAATCCAAAGATTTCTATTGTTTTGACAACCTGAAGATTGGCCATAACTGTTGAAAAGCCAATCCATACAAATAGTCCTGTCTTTCCGAAAATACGGTAAATGAGAAGGACAAGGACAAAATTTACTACCAAAAATCCTAAACCAAAAAATTCATTAAACATGATTTCCTCCTAGTTTTGATAACGCGGGAGTTTTCGAACCGCGGTAATGATGTTGTTGTGAAAAGTCATGACCAGTATTACTGCATACTTGAAGAACTACAAATCATTCCTTATAAATACCTATGTTTGGCCATTTAATAAAAGCCATCCTTTTTTAAACAACATTAATAATAATATTGTAGTTTAAGAAAGAATACAACAATTATATGAATAAGTAATTTAAGGATATAACGAAATTTATTCTTGTTTTGTATGATGTCCTTTTTAATTCATTTTATAGTTCTTTTCGATGTTTCTATTGAATTTGGGTGCTTTTAGAAATTGGTGAGCATACAATTTGTTCATTAAAGGGTCTCATCACTTATACGCAGTGAATACAGGTGATAGGAAAATCATTAATAATTGTATTTAAGCATTCCTTCAAAATACGCTATTATTAAATGTATTCATGAAGATTTTAGCTACCAAAGTTAATGATGGTTTTTAAATAATCTTATTGGTAAACATATGTAATAAGTCAGTAATGTTAGTGAAGATTAATGAATTGAATAATGGGGGTCTATCTCGATGGAAGTATATATTGTATGGAAATATAAATCACCCAAAAAACCAATGTGTACTTTTCATTCTTCAAGGATGAATGCGAAAGAAGCGATAGTAATTTGTGAGGATTTAGAAAGAACAGGAAGGGTATCAGCGATAGAATTTTTTGATGAACGTGAGGTTACATGGAGCAAAAAAGAACTAACGAAGCTATTAAAAGAAATAGAAGATGAACCTCAGGATATTACGATTTATTTTGACGGTGGATTTGATCGGGATGAAGGGATATCAGGGTTAGGCATTGTTGTATACTATTCGAAGAATGGAAAGTTATTTCGTAATCGAGTAAATAAGCAGCTTATACAGCTAGAATCAAATAATGAAGCGGAATATGCAGCTATGTATGAGAGTATATGTATACTAGAAGAACTGGGAGTTCATCATCAAACATGTGAATTTAAAGGAGATTCTCATGTTGTATTAAATCAGCTATCCGGTGAATGGGCTTGCTTTGATGATGTGCTAAACCGTTGGTTGGATCGAATTGAAGATAAGATAAAGAAAATGGGTATAAAAGCTGTTTATAGTCCAATTACAAGAAAAGAAAATAAAGAAGCGGATAGTTTAGCTACGCAAGCTTTAGATGGAAAGCTAGTAAATAGTACGATTCAATTGGAAAAAAAGGAGGAGCTATGACAAATAATAATGAACGTAAAGAATTATTAGAGCAAGTCGAAGAAACATTAACCATGTATTGTACAGATTGTTTTTTATATCGATATCACAGAAAGGAATTTGGAAGAAATAAAGCACATCAGTTTTGTTTATCTTCATGTACAGTTGGAGAAAAACTTAGGACATTTGGCATATCTTTAAATCAAAAAAATAGTAAATAATGATTATTTTGACAAATTAAATGGATTTGCTTTCTTGAAATTGGTAAAATAGAGAGAAAAAGGGATGGCGTGATTGTATGCCTATTAATAATGAGAAGCCATATAAGAGAGAATTGATTCCTTTAACATTAGATGAAATTGATCAATTATTAATAGACTTTAAAGATATTGAAGTTGATGTTTCAACAGAAAAAACGAGTCGATATTATGATAATTATATAAATCCAAAGGTCAAAATAGAGGAAATCTCAAAAAAAGTAGAAGAAGCATCAGGGCAAATTTCAGAAATGTTTCAATATATCAAGTCGAATGACGAGGTACCGATTAAAGAGATTCAGAATGACATTATTCCTATTATAAATGAAGCTACAGAAATTCCACATGTTTTTCATTTGTTTGAGACACTACATAAAAAGGATGAATATACGTATCGACATAATATTTGTGTCGGTGTGATTTCTGGTCTTATCGGCAAATGGTTAGGGCTAAATGAAGAAGTATTACGCGAAGTTGAGTTAGCAGGTTTACTCCATGATATAGGAAAGACAAAGGTTCCTACTCAGATTTTGCAAAAAGCAAGCAAGCTAACGGAAACGGAATATAAGAAGATGAAACAGCATACCATTTATGGTTATGAATTATTAAAAAAGACGCCTAATTTATCTGAATCGATTGCAGTAACAGCACTACAGCATCATGAACGAGAAGATGGAATGGGATACCCTTTTCGCCTGAAAGGTTCTCAAATACATCCATATGCAAAAATCGTTGCTGTTGCTGATGTTTTTCATGCGATGTCATCTGACCGTGTTTATCGAAAGGCAACACCGTTTTATCAGGTAATAAAAGAAATGAACAATAATGTTTATGGAAAATTCGATCCGAATATACTTGTTGTGTTTCTGCGACGAATAATGGAAACATTGGTTGGAAAACAAGTTAGATTAACGGACGGAAGAATTGGTAATATTATTATGAATCATCCATATAATCCTGTGTATTCAATCGTTCAATTGGAAAACAAAGAATTTATTGATTTACGAAATGAAATGGATGTACGTATAGAGAAAGTCTTTAGAATGTAACATAATATGGTGGTAGCAATGCTTATCATATAAACATATAGAGGGTGTCCAAAAACTAAAAAGTGAAGGACATCCTCTTTAATTTTATGTTATTTTTTATAGTACTTCTTAAATTAATCAAAGAGTAAATGAAAGAAAAGCATATGTTTTTTTAGAAAGTAAGAACACACTCACACTAAATTCATCTGAAAAATGTAAAGAACAAAAAGTAGAGGGGCAGTTTGAAAAAAGATTTTTTCAGACTGCCCCTTATTTATTTTGGATATTCCTGTTATTCCAATTTCTTATTAGATTGATTTCGGTGCTGTGCATTTAGTTCTTTAATTTCCATCATCATATTCTTTATGTCGCTTTTGGCAGAAGGAAATTCCGCATTCCAATGATTGATTAAGGCAGGCATTGATTTAGCAATATGACTGTAAAGAGCCCATTTTGTTACTTTAGCTTGTAAATCATCAGTCGATTCTCCTACTAGAAGTTCGGTGTACTTACTAATTAGAGCTTGGAATTGATCATCAAATTGACTATTCATCTTTTATCGCCCTCTCCTTTGTGAATGATGTAAAAGTTTACCATATTTATATCATAATAAACAAATACCTTATAATTAAAGATAGGTCAACAGTGTTTAAGGAGATGGAGAAAAAATGGTATATAAAGATCAGAAACATCCAAATACAATTGATAGCTTAAAGAAAGATTTTAATAAATTAGGTTTGGAGAATGGTATGACAATCATAGTACATTCCTCTTTAAAATCACTTGGGTATGTTTGTGGAGGACCAGTCGCAGTAATTGAAGCATTAATGGCTACTGTTGGCTCTGAAGGAACAATCGTAATGCCAACTCAATCTGGTGATTTAAGCGATCCGGCTTTTTGGGAAAACCCTCCTGTACCTAAAGAGTGGTGGGAAATCATTCGAAATGAAATGCCAGCTTATGACCCAAGGACGACTCCAACAATGGCTATGGGGAAAATTGTTGAATGTTTTCGGACTTATGACGGTGTAATAAGGTCTTCTCATCCAACGGTGAGCTTCGCTGCTTGGGGAAATAATAAACAGTATATTATCGAAGAACATTCTTTAGATTTTTCACTTTGCGAAAAGTCACCACTACAAAAATTATATGATATAGGAGCCTATATATTATTAATCGGAGTAGATTATGAGAATAATACTTCCCTACATTTGTCAGAGTGCCGTGCTAATGCCTGTTTTACTATCCATCAAGGTTCTCCTGTTTTAGAAAATGGGGTTAGGGTGTGGAAGGAATATGAGGATTTTATTTACGATTCAGATCGATTTAATGAAATTGGATGTGATTTTGAAAAGCAATATTCTATTAGTGTGGGGAAAGTTGGTAAAGCAGAATGTAGACTGATTCCAATGAGGCAATTAGTGGATTTCGGAACGGTATGGCTAGAAAGTTGGAAGAATAGCCAAAAATGAAATCACTTTGGTCATAATTTTTATTATTATCTTCTTTTATTTTAGTATATCATTTGAATAGGAATGTTTCTTTACACCTATTTGAACAATAATATGATTATGTATACTAGACTAGGTGAAAGATAGATAGTGGAGGTACAGTGAATGAAAGCAGTAATAATAGCAGAAAAGCCTTCCGTTGCGAAAAATATTGCGGATGCATTAAACATAAAAAAGAGAAGTGACGGCTATTATGAGGGAGAACAATATATTGTTACTTGGGCTTTCGGTCATCTACTTCAGTTATATGATGCTAAAGATTATGATGAGAAAATGGCGAGATGGCAAATGGATCATTTTCCGTTTATTCCAGAAAAGTTTCAATACAAAATTAAAAGTAGCCCCAAAAATAGAGATAAACCCGACAGCGGAGCCCAGAAACAGTATTCTATTATTAAATCATTATTATTTCGAAATGATGTAGATTCCATTATTTCTGCATGTGATTTTGATAGAGAAGGACAAGTAATTGGAGATAGTATTATTTATCATATTAAAGCTCCAAAACAGGTGTATCGACTGCTATTAAATGAATGGACACCTGATGAAGTAAATGCAGGATTACAAAAAATACGACCAAATACGGAATTACGTTCCTTACAAGATGCTGGGGTAAGTAGACAATGGGCAGATTGGTTAATTGGAATTAATTTAACCTCAGTTGCAACCTTGAAGTATCAAAAAGGAAGAGGAAAAGTTTTAAACATTGGTCGAGTCATAATGCCCACTTTGAAAATCATTTATGATCGTGATAAAGAGATTGAAAATTTTGTGCCCGAAAAATATTTTAAATTAGCTGCAACTTTTAAAACAGCTAAAGGTGAAGAGCTCGTTGCTACATATGAGGAAGACAAAGAAGAGAAATTTACATGTAAGGATACATTAGAAGAAGTACATCGTGAAATTATGAATTCACAAGGTATGGTCTTACAAAAGCAGGTTGAACGAAAAAAAGAATATCCACCTTTCTTATTCAATTTGTCGAATTTACAAGGTTATATTACAAATAAATATAAAGGGTGGACAGCAGACAAGGTATTGAAGGTAGCTCAATCTATATATGAAAAAAAGTACATTACCTATCCTCGTACTGCAAGTACAGCGCTTGAAGAAAGCTTGGTCGATCGAGCAGCCAAAGTATTGAATGCTGTAAAACGGGGTTTACCATATGAAAACGAAATAAAATTTGCTGTAACAAAGCGATTATTCAATAACAAAAAGGTTGAAAGTCATAGTGCCATCATTCCAACATATCTTGTCCCAAAATCGCTATCTTCTGATGAACAAATCGTCTATAATGCTGTGAAAAATCGCTTTGTCATGCAGTTTATGCCAATTGCTGAGCACGAAGAAACAAGAGTTAATATCAAAATGAAGAATGATCATGTGAAAGGGATGTTTACAGCAAAAGGGCGAGTTCAAATTGTTGAAGGTTGGCGACAAGTAGAGAAAATTGAATCAAAAGAAAATGTCCTTCCATTTGTTGAAGAAAATGAACTCCTTGACATTATAAAAGCAGACGTTAGTTCCCATGAAACGAAGCCACCTAAACATCATACTGAAAAAACGCTATTACGTATCATGGAGACATGTGGAAAAAACTACGATGAGGAAGAAGCCGTGTTAAGCGGTTTTAGTATTGGAACTGCAGCAACCAGAGCAGAAACAATCAAAAAGTTAAAAGATATTGGTTATATATACTCTCAAGATAAAAGTTTAATTTGTAGTGATCTTGGAATTAAAATGGTTGAAACGTTTCCAGTAAAAGAACTTTTTGATTTGGAATTTACAGGTAAGTTAGAAAAAGCTCTATATGATATGGAAAAAAAGCAAGTGAGTAGAGGAGTGTTTATCAATTTTATTTGTGATTTCACACAAAAATCTGTTCAAATGATTAAAAGTGATGCAGATGTTGTTTTACAAACCGTTACATCTAAGCCTAGTGAAGCAAGTAAAGCTGATTTTCTTGGAAAGTGTCCACTATGTTCGAATCCAGTTATGGAAGGGAAGAAAGGCTTTGGCTGCACAAATTGGAAAAACGGATGTAAATATGTTATTTGGAAAAATGATAAATTCTTAGCATCGATGAAAAAGAAACCAACAAAAACGATGGTTAAGCATTTATTAAAGGACGGAAAAGTATTAGTAAAAGGTTTAACCAGTAAAAAAGGAAATAAATTTGATGCGATAATGAAGTATGAAAAGAACACGGATAACGACTACTTTGGTTGGAAAATGGAGTTTTTAGATAAACAGCCTGAATAATAAATCGCAATTTTATTAAATGCTTATATAAAAAAGTAGCTCTGTTAAACTTTTTGGTTGATTTTGATACAAAGGTGGCGAAAATAGCGAGATACCTGCGGGAAATCAGTTTCACATTGAGTTGTAGCGAACGAGGAAGATCACGAACTGTCCTTGGAAAGCGATTGTTTTTCCCTAGATTGACAGTGAGTTTTAACTGAGCAAAAAAATGAAGAAGGCGTTTCAAATATATTGGAACGCCTTCTTCATTTTACTTTGAAATAATATGTGTATAGAGTTTACTAGCAGTGTAATTTCGTTTGCATAAATACTAGTTCTTCAGCTAAAAGCTCTATCCGATTTTTTACATCTTCGTTAATAATTTCATTTTCTTTATTAAAGCAGCTATTATGAACAAATACATTATTAGCGGCAATATTTGCTTTGAAAAAAGAAAGAATGGGTTTTAATTGTGTATCTAATACAAGGAAATGCTTTTCTGATCCAGCAGTTGTTAAAAGCCCTGTAACCTTTGATTGAAGTGCGTCTGTTGGTAAGTGATCAAATAGATTTTTTAATACACCGGTAATAGATGCTTGATAGATTGGTGTTCCTATTACTAAGATATCTGCGTTTATAATTTTATTTACTACCGTTTGTGTGTCTCCGTTGTAATTTAGAAAAGGTTTACCAACGACAAGTTCTACGTTATAGTCGCGTAAATCCACTAATTCTATTTCAATTTCTGGATGCTGTTTCTGCGCTGCCAATAGTACTTCATTAACAGCTAATGCTGTTTTTGCTCCAATGACTGATCCTGATAGTCCTACAATTTTCAATGAAATCTCCTCCTAAAATCATTTAGCTTATCTGTTAAAGTCTAATAAACATCTAAAATGAACGATGCATATCGTATAGTTGTCATTATTTTGCTAAAACATTTCTAAAAGGGATTTATAGTAATTATTAAATCTATAATGAATAATTACAGTCAATCGATTAAAGAAATATAATAGTCTGGATAAATGTAACAAGTTCCAAATGAATTATACATGCTACTTTCGAAATTGTCAGTTTATTGAACTTGAAGAAGCATTTTTATGGATTCTATCACACTTGAATCGGATGATTTGCAATTATCCTATTAAACCTTTAATATTTTGAGGTGCTTTCCGATTGTTAATAATTTTCCCATAGTTGAAATAGTAGTAAATTAAAGTGTAACAGTTATGAATTAAAGGGGTAGAATAATGATTGAAATAAAAGAATATAGAGTATTATTGTATTATTTATATGTGCCGATTGAAAATCCTGAAGAATTGGCGGCGGAGCATTTGCAATTCTGTAAAAATCTTGGTTTAAAAGGAAGAATACTTATAGGTAGCGAAGGAATTAATGGAACGGTTTCGGGAACAGTGAGTCAAACAAACCAATACATGGACATGATGAAAAAACATCCTCTTTTTAACAAAATTGTGTTTAAGATTGATGAAGCAGATTGTCATGCCTTTAAGAAAATGCATGTTCGACCAAGAAAAGAAATTGTGACTCTTAAATTAGAAGATGATATAAATCCAAATGAAATAACAGGGCAATATTTAAGCCCGCTGGAATTTTATGAAGCGATGAAGCAAGAGGATACGGTTGTAATTGATGCAAGAAATGATTATGAATATGATTTAGGACACTTTAAAGGTGCTATAAGACCAGATATTCGTAATTTTAGAGATTTGCCACAATGGGTGAGAGAAAATAAAGAAATGTTTATGGATAAGAAAATCCTAACCTATTGTACGGGCGGTATTCGTTGTGAAAAATTTTCAGGTTGGTTACTAAAAGAAGGTTTTAAAGATGTTAGCCAATTGCACGGTGGTATTGTTGTATATGGTAAAGACTCTGTAGTGCAAGGAGAAAATTGGGATGGTAAACTGTATGTATTTGATGAGCGTATCAGTGTACCTGTCAATCGTAAGGAGCACGTTATTATTGGGAGAGACCATTTTACAAATGAGCCATGTGAGAGATACGTGAATTGTGGTAATCCAGAGTGTAATAGACAAATCCTTTGTTCAGAAGAAAATGAACATAAACATTTAAGAGGATGTACTATTGAATGTAGTGCTCATCCAAGGAATAGATATGTTGCTGAACATCAATTATCTAAAGAGGAAGTCCTTGAAAGATTAAACAAATTATCATAATTTATAATGGATTAATAAGGGTGATCTAAAATGAGTTACAATTAACTTTTTAGATGCCCTTTATTTTTTAGCATATATAACCTAATTTAGTAGTAAGAATGAAAAAGTAGATAGGTATTTCTTTATCGAGGGTGTAAGTAAGTGATTATCTTGTCCTTCCTTGAGATTAAACCATATTTATAGTAAAATTTATTTGATAGTTTTTGAATGGGAGGATACAGGATGGCTACACCTAGTATGGAAGATTATATTGAACAAATATATATATTGATTGAAGAGAAAGGATATGCCAGAGTATCAGATATTGCTGAAAATCTGAATGTTCATCCATCCTCTGTTACAAAAATGGTGCAAAAGCTAGATCATGAAGATTATTTAATTTATGAAAAATATCGCGGACTTATATTAACTACTAAAGGTAAAAAGATTGGAAAAAGACTCGTATATAGACATGAATTATTAGAAAAACTTCTTCGTATCATTGGCGTGAAGGAAGAGAATATATACCAAGATGTTGAAGGGATTGAACATCATCTAAGCTGGGACTCAATCGATCGAGTGGGAGATCTTGTGCAGTATTTTGAGGAAGATTTAAGTAGAGTGAGAGAGCTTGAAAAAATACAAAAAATGAATGAACAATCGAATGAATAAATGAAAACTTCATGAAAATTCCTTATGTAAAACATCTTTCTTTAGAAATGATTTTTTTATTTCTAAAGAAAGATGTTTTTTGTCTAACGTTTTATTGAATTTTCTAATTATCTTCCACCAGGCATTGGTCCGCTGCCAAGATTCCATCCACCGCCAGCCATCGATCCACCACCAGGGTTCCACCCACCACTAGGCATCGGTTCACCACCAGGCATCATTCCACCACCAGGCATCATTCCACTACCAGGCATCATTCCACCACCAGGCATCATTCCACCACCAGGCATCATTCCACCACCAGGCATCGGTCCACCACTAGGCATCGGTCCACCACTAGGCATCGGCATCGGTTCACCACCAGGCATCATTCCACCACCAGGCATCATTCCACTACCAGGCATCATTCCACCACCAGGCATCATTCCACCACTAGGCATCATTCCACCACCAGGCATCGGTCCACCACCAGGCATCATTCCACCACCAGGCATCATTCCACCACCAGGCATCATTCCACTACCAGGCATCATTCCACCACCAGGCATCGATCCACCACTAGGCATCATTCCACCACCAGGCATCGGTCCACCACTAGGCATCATTCCACTACCAGGCATCATTCCACCACCAGGCATCGATCCACCACTAGGCATCATTCCACCACCAGGCATCATTCCACCACCAGGCATCGGTCCACCACCAGGCATTGGTCCACCGCCAGGCATCGATCCACCACTAGGATTCCATCCTCCAGCAGGTTGCCAGCCAATTTCTATAATAGGAGAGGGTGGATAGCGATGTGGATCTAATTGTTGCTGATGTGGATTTGAATAAATGTATGGATGGGGTTCATTGTAAGGGAATGATCCCTCACCATATGTCTCAGAAGTTGCGTATTGAGATAAATCATTAGTATAAGCATAGTTTTCCGTATTTTGATTAATATCCATAAAATCACCCTAATCGTTTTAGTTTATTGATATTCAAAATATGAAAATGTTTAAGATAGTGGAACTTGTTCTATTAATGTCAGTAAGGGGATAAAAAACGCCTGAAGACTCAGGCGTTCCATTTTAAAGTATTTTTATAGCGGTTAATAATTTTTTAAAAATTCTTATACTTTCAATCCCATTGATACGGTGTTTCTTGATAAACATAATAGTTTAGCCAGTTAGAAAATAATAAGCTTGCATGGCTGCGCCACTTATGAGCCGGTTTTTTTAACGGATCATTGTTAGGAAAGTAATGCTCTGGTATTTCTACGTCCATTCCCTTTTTTTGATCTCTTTCATATTCTTGTAATAATGTATCTGACTCATATTCAGGATGTCCTGTAATCATGATATGTTTTCCGTCTCTGGATGCTATCATATAAATGCCAGCTTCTTCAGATGTTGCTAGAATTAATAAATCTGGATGCGCAGCCACTTCGTTAGAGAATACATCGGTATATCGAGAGTGAGGTGCAAAGAAAACATCATCAAAGCCTCGTACTAATTTTTCATTACTTTTAAGGACTTCATGTAAATATACTCCATTACATTTTTTCGGTAATTCTATTTTGTCAATTTGATAATGATGATACAGAGCGGCTTGGGCTCCCCAACAAAGATGTAAAGACGAAGTAACATTTCGTTTAGACCAATCCATAATTTTACTAAGCTCAGCCCAATAGTTTACATCCTGAAAAGCGAGCTTTTCTACCGGTGCACCAGTAACAATCATTCCATCAAATTTTCTATGCTTGACTTCATCGAAGGTTTGATAAAATTGGTCTAGATGATACTTACTTGTGTTCTTGGACTCGTGTGTCTCCATTTTTAAAAATGTTATATTTACTTGTAACGGTGTATTACCTAGTAATCGTAATAATTGAGCCTCTGTTTTTTCTTTCTCAGGCATTATATTTACGATTAATATATTTAATGGACGAATATCTTGGGTACTAGCCCGATCATCCCCCATAACAAATATATTTTCACTTTCTAATATATCTTTTGCCGGTAATGCTTGTGGAATTTTTATTGGCATTTAAAAGCCTCCTCATTACTTATCATTGAAGATTAAACATTATAGACATTATAAAGAAGTATTTACCAAAGTTTCAACCATTATATTTTGATTTTTTTGAATATATAAATCTTTGTTTGTTCAATAATATAATAAGCAATAATCATTTGTCGTGGTACAATTATGGTGAAAAGGGTAAATGTATAGGAGGCTATTATGAGTAAATCAACAACGAAAACGTACAAAAGTGATTTAGAAATTGCAAATGAATCCCAAATGGAACATATTTCACATATAGCTGAGGCGTTACATTTGGATGTTGAAGAATACGATATGTATGGGAAGTACAAAGCAAAGGTTTCACTAGATGTATTAAGTAAGCCAAGTACCAAAGCAGAAGGAAAACTGATCCTTGTAACAGCCATTAATCCAACAAGCGCGGGTGAAGGGAAATCGACTGTAACTGTTGGACTTGGAGATGCGTTGAATCAGCTTGGTAAAAAAGCTGTGATTGCCATGCGTGAGCCTTCTTTAGGTCCAGTAATGGGCATTAAAGGTGGAGCTTGTGGGGGAGGATATGCACAAGTACTTCCGATGGATGAGATTAACCTTCATTTCACTGGAGATTTACATGCTATTACAACTGCTAATAATGCTTTAGCTGCAATGATTGATAATCATATACATCAAGGAAATGAATTGCAAATTGATCAAAGAAGAATCGTTTGGAAAAGAGTTGTTGATTTAAATGACAGGGCACTTAGAAAAGTCGTAATTGGTTTAGGTGGACCCGTTCAAGGGGTTCCACGTGAAGATGGTTTTGATATTACGGTTGCTTCTGAAATTATGGCAATCTTATGCTTAGCAGAAAACATAGAAGATTTAAGAAGAAGATTAGCACGTATAGTAATTGGTTATACATATCAAAGAAAACCAATTACAGTGGCAGATTTAGGTGTAGAAGGTGCTTTGACTCTTTTATTAAAAGACGCCATTCTTCCAAATTTAGTTCAAACTATTGAACATACACCTGCTTTTGTTCATGGAGGACCTTTTGCAAATATCGCTCATGGATGTAATAGTGTCATTGCTACAAAAATGGCTCGTAAATTGGGAGATTATGTTGTAACAGAAGCTGGGTTTGGTGCAGATTTAGGTGCGGAAAAGTTTTTACATATTAAATCTAGAAGTGCAAATATGAAACCGGATGCTGTGGTCATTGTTGCAACAATTCGTGCATTAAAAATGCATGGTGGAGTTGGTAAGAAAGATTTAGCTAAGGAAAATGTTGAAGCACTGCAAAATGGTTTTAAAAACCTTCAAAAGCATTGTGAAAATATTGCCTCTTTTGGATTACCATTTGTTGTTGCGTTAAATCGATTTGTTACAGATAGCTCTGAAGAAATTGCAGCTTTCAATGAGCTGTGCCAACAACATGGTATTCAATATGAACTTACCGAGGTATGGGAAAAAGGTGGGGCAGGTGGAGTACGTTTAGCTGAAACACTTGTTTCTTTAATTGAAAAAAATGAAAATGAATTTACTTACTTATATGATGTAAGTGATACAATTGAAAATAAAATTAAAGCCATTGCTCAGAAAATTTACGGTGCAAAAGATGTGGAATTTTCACTATCCGCTAAAAAACAATTAGTTGATATCGAAGCAAATGGATGGAGTAATTTGCCGATATGTATGGCAAAAACACAATACTCACTTTCAGATGATCCACAAAAACTAGGAATGCCTACAGATTTCACGATTACCGTGAGAGAGTTAAAACCATGTATTGGAGCTGGATTCATTGTCGCATTGACTGGTGATGTGATGACGATGCCGGGTTTACCAAAGTCTCCAGCTGCCTTAAATATGGATGTTGGTGAGAATGGCCAAGCTGTTGGGCTATTTTAAGTGAGGAAAAAATATGTTTGATCCCACAGCATATGAAAATTTTAAAATTATTGTAGAAGGCTCGGTTTATGATGCTGATTTTACTGGAGATATAAAAGTTGTTAATCGAGCGGAAATAGTGGATCTTTCCATCCTTTCGAGGAACTTTGAAATTCAGTTTCAACTAGTGAATAATGCCGAAATAACAGCTGGTATAGTTGTTAGCTCCAACATTGAACTTCTAGCAGGAGAAATAATGTTAGAAGATGAAAAGGCTGCCGGTGCGTATATTGAGATTCAATTTTTTTCACAGCAAAAAGAAGAAGTACTTTCAGGTAAAGTCGAAAATATTACTTCCGAATTGCTAGAAATATGGGGGAAAGATCGTAGAGTTGAAACAAAAACGTCCCTCCACTATGTAAATGGAGAGATAACCCATTATTCATGGAAAAGCATCGTTTCATTCCAAAGAATTGTAACAGAAGATCAAGCGGAAAATTTATACGAACTGATTGATTATAGTATTCAATCGCTAAAGATGTTAACTCATGTAAAGTAAGAATCAACCACGTTAAAAAGGTGCTTTATTATGTAAAATGATATCTTTACTTTATAATAATTAAGTAGATCAATGTCAGGGGCGATTAATTATGACAGTTTTTGATTTTGAAGCTTCTCTTATTAACGGGGAAAAAATATCGTTAGAACAATATAAGGGTAACGTTATTGTTATCGTAAATACGGCTAGTAAGTGTGGATTTACACCCCAATATGAACAATTGCAAACATTGTATGAACGCTATAAAGAAAAGGGATTCATTATTTTAGGCTTTCCATGTAACCAATTTATGAATCAAGAGCCTGGAGACGAGCTGGAAATTGATAGTTTCTGTCGACTAAATTATGGCGTTACATTTCCTATGTTTTCGAGAATTGCTGTAAAAGGAGAGAATGCTCATCCGCTATTTCGTTATTTAGCAACTGAAGCACCTGGAGTTATGGGTTCTAAAGGTATAAAATGGAATTTCACCAAATTTCTAATTGATCGAGAAGGAAATGTTGTGAAAAGATTTTCTCCTCAAACAAAACCGTTTGATTTTGAAGAGGAAATAAAAAAACTACTAAATACATGATTTCTACATCTAAGAAAATGCTATTTTACACAAAGAAGGATTCCTGGTTTTCCTATCCAGGAATCCTCTTTTTGGTATTTTTTAACTATTTAGAATCTTTATTGTTGTTATTGTAGAATATCAAGTAAAATATAGTGATAGAGGGAAAATAGGGGGGTTTACAAATGTTTTGGAGAAAGACTGAAAGCATAGATATACAGCCAGATCAAAATGAAAATGCAAATTTGCAAACCTTTTAAATGAGCAAAAACGAATGGAAAGTAAATTGTTACAAATAGAAGCTGAAAGGGAAACTGTTAAAGCTTTTTTATCCTTTACATTAGCTCATACAGAATTGATTTGCTTTGAATCACAGCTTAAAAATGAAATGGCAACCCGGTTAACATCCATAAGTGATGAAACATTTGCATCGTCTGAAGAAATTACCGCTGCGATAAATCATATTAGTAATACAATGGATCAGCTATCACTAAGTAACGATGATAATTTAAATAAACTTTCTGATTTAAACAATTTGAAAAATGATTTTCAAATGTCTATTTCAAGTGTTTTAGAAAATTCTACACAGTTACATAATAGAATTTCACAAATAGATTCCATAACAAATGACATAGCGGACATAGCAGCACAAACAAATTTATTATCATTAAATGCTTCAATTGAAGCTGCTCGAGCAGGTGAGAGTGGTAAAGGCTTTGCTGTAGTAGCTGATGAAGTTCGTAAACTTTCCTCGCAGACAAAAGATTCAGTAGTTAAAGTATCTGAAGTAGCAAGAAATGTTGAAAAGAGCTCTAATAATACGGATCATTCTCTAACTTCATTGCAGAATAATGTAACTAAATTTATTAATCAAACAGCTGTATTAAATAAAGCACTAGAAGAAAATATCGATCAAATCCAATTATCCAATTCAGCCATTCATGAGTTAAATGCTGCGATCGAAAATCAAAACGAAGCTTCAGCATCTATTATGGAAATAACACATGAGCTTCATGAGTCCTCTGAATTTAGTGAGAAGTTACGTTTACATATGAAGGACCTGTATCAAACCATGGAATCACATATTCAAATAGATGAAAAGCAAAATGATAAGATCATTTTAGCAGCTCGTTTAAATGATCATGCAGACTTTTTGCGCAATATTGTTCAAAATGCTGAACAGATCAAAAAAAGTGTCATCACATACCGATTGTCAATTTGGAAAATGGTGTGAGGAAGATAAAGAAAAATATGGTCATTTGTCATCATTTAAGCAAATTTACCAAGATCATATAGCATTTCATGAAGATGCTGAGAGCTTCGTTCACCAATGTACTGTCGTTAATACGAGAAAATTGCTAGATTCATCTGGTAGGATTTTGCATTCTTTTTTAGAATTAATAAATGAATGTAAGTAAAAGTCGAATACAAATAAAGGGCTTATTCTTATAGAATAGGCTTTTTTTATCATGCATAAGAACCTATTGTCTTGTAGTGTTTTGATGTTTGAATAAAAAATAATATAGAAGCATTAGAATAATATTGCTAGTTATACAAAATTCTGATAAAATCAGTTTAACTTAATTAACCTATTGTTTAATTAAGGAACGATGTTGTTTATTAAACAACATTAGTGTGGTATTTACTTCGTTAAAGGAGGATTTTTTGACATATTAAAATAAAAGAAGAGTGATTTTGTCTTTTTTTGTTTGTTAACACTTTCGTAGCTTGTCAACTTTATGAAGAAGGGGGTATTAAAGGAAAGCTTTTAAATGATTAAACATAAACTATTTTTCTATAAGGACAAGAGATAGTTTCCTATTTAACTTCTATTATTTAGAAGTTAAAGAACAAGATTATATAAATGTAACCTCCTTATGTTATGGCTAAATATACCTATACTATAAACAAACTAACAGAATTGACTACTATTTTAAGGACCATTGTTGGTGTAATTCAACTACCTCGTTAGGTTGACATAATATCTACCCTTATACTCTCGTAACATCCATCACCGATTCCTTCATCAAGAACATAATCATACCAGTTTAAAAGCAAGTTTACTTTTCTTCAGAGACTTTGTTATTGTTCCTATTGTAAAAATAATAAAGCGTTGCAAATACGTGAGGCTCCCGTTAGAGAATCAAGTAAGAAGATCAGGCACTCGCCGACGGAAAGTATATGGATTGCAGCCATTATCATCAATAAACATTAACATAGCGTTTTCAAATGCAATTTACGAAAATATAACCTTCTTACAATTCTTCATCGATTATTTCAAAAATCATAAATAATAACACAATCAAATCGAAGGCCAATTGGACATAACGTGTTTATTGGATTTTAGTAAATCCTAAGAGAACTTCACTTATTATGTTTTATCAATGAATTGGTACATGATAGGATTTTCAATGTTTGGGACTTATTCTTTTATATTCACAATTTTAAAAAAATCAAACATAATTAGCATACTCACATTTTTAGGAAGAAGAAACAAAATATTTTTGTATTGAAAATTCAGAATAATTAAAAAATAATAAAAGGAGAGAGAGGAAATGAAGTTTGATTTGATTATTAAAAATGGAGATGTTGTATTAAAAGATAAGGTAGAACAGCTCGATATTGGTATTAAAGACGGTAAAATTGTCGAGATTGCTTATAATATTCAGGCAAATGCAAATCAAATAATAGATGCATCCTATCAATACGTTATGCCAGGTATGGTGGATGCACATGTTCATATTTGTGAACCAGGTAGTAGAAAATGGGAAGGATTTTTAACAGGTACTCAAGCACTCGCTGCTGGCGGCACAACTTCATTTATTGATATGCCATTAAATACTCTTCCAGCAACAACTAACAAAGAATCCTTACAGTTAAAATTAGAAGCTGCCAAAGGAAAAACTTATGTAGATTATGCTTTATATGGAGGCTTAGTTCCTGGAAACATAGATGATTTAGAGGATCTTTCTGATGAAGGTGTTGTAGCTTATAAATGTTTTATGGCTACTTGTGGAACAGAGGAAGTCGGTGATTTTAAGAATGTCGATGACTATACTCTTTATCAAGGAATGAAGAAACTAGCTGATTTAGGGCATATTTTATCCATTCATGCTGAGAACGCAGAAATTACGGATCAGCTAGCACTAGAAAAAATCAAACAAGGAAAACTGACAGCAACAGATTATGTGGAATCTCGTCCTGTTTTTACAGAGGTAGATGCGGTAAAACGTGCTTTACTCTTTGGAAAAGAAACAGGATGTAAATTGCATTTTGTTCACATTAGTAGTGCGGAAGCTGTTGAGGTTATTCTTCGTGCAAGAGAGGAAGGTCAAGAGGTAACAATAGAATCATGTCCTCATTACTTTACGATAGACACTGATCTTTTTGAAGAAATTGGACCTCTTGCGAAATGCTCACCACCTTTACGAAATAAGGAAGAACAAAATAAATTATGGAAGGCATTAGAGGAAGGGAAAGTTGATATTTTAACATCTGACCACTCACCATGTCCTCCAAATATGAAGGAAAGTGTAACAAACAACATATTTGAAGTTTGGGGAGGAATTAGTGGCTGTCAAAATAATGTCGATTTAATGTTCGATGAGGCAGTTAAGAAACGAAATATATCTGTGGTGGATTTTGTAAGTATGATTGCAACAAAACCTGCAGAAATTTTTCATTTGGATGCAAAAGGAAGTATCGAGCTTTCAAAAGATGCTGATATCATCCTTTTAGATCCGAATGAAACATATACCGTACAAGCGGAAAATTTATATTATCGTCATAAGCATAGTCCATATGTAGGAAGAACTATAAATTGTCGTGTGACTAAAACATTTGTCAGAGGTCATTTAGTATTCGATTCAGTTGAAGGTATTGTAGATAAGCCTGTTGGCCAATTTATATCATCAAAGAATCGATTGATTGAAGTTTAATTCATGATTTTGAGTTCATTTTGATTACGTGGCCTTACTTTGGCAATAAAAGTGACTAATATCTAACATCTAGTAGAAGTAACACATCCTTTGAGCACCAACGGTTATGTCAATTGTTTAAAAGCCTATTAGTATATTAGTAAGTTTAAAGCAAAAATGTGGCAAACCAATAAAAGGAGTTGGGTGTACAATGTCTACAAATTTAGAAAGTTACGTTCCTAAAGATACACAGGTTCATCAAGAAGCTTACATCGATTTTGAGGTGAGTGTGGATGAATCGTTAAAGCCGAAACCCAGGGAAACGCGAACAGTTGGACCAATCCCTTATATGTTTATGTGGATAGGAGATGGAGTTAACCTAGGAAATATGACGTTGGGTGCTAGTTTGATTGTGGCAGGAGTTGCTACACTAAATATTTTTCAAACATTTGTTGCGGCTGCTATAGCCATTGCAATCATTTCCACGATTTTTGCTCTTAATGACAGATTGGGTTACAAAACTGGTATACCCTATGTTGTACAATTACGTATGTCATTTGGAATAAAAGGTTCTATTATTTCATCTCTTATGCGTGGTATACCTGCCATCGTTTGGTATGGATTTCAAAGCTGGATAGGGGGAACTGCTTTAAATGAAATTGCAAAGATTATTACAGGAGGTTCATTTGATAGTGTAGTCATTTGCTTTGTTGTCATACAGCTGATACAAATTGTATTATCCATGTATGGCTTTCATGCGGTAGCATGGGTAGAAACTCTTGCTTCTCTTATCATTATGCTAGCGCTAGTTTATGTATTTGGAATTTTACTAACTTCATACAGCGATGTTATTGCTGATAATTGGGTTCATACGAAAGGCTCATGGGGTCTACCGTTCTTTGGATTTATTATGATGTTCTTAGGGAATTATGCAGCAATTTTTTTAAGTGCTGCCGATTATTCAAGAGAGTTGAAAACAGGTATTAGCGATTCTAAACGTGGATTTTTATACTTTTCACCAATTGTTATAGCATACGGTTTCGTTCTTACAATTGGAGCAATGCTTGCTTCTGCTACGGGTATTTCAAATCCAGTAAAGGCTTTTGCTATTGTTGTAGATAATCCTTACATTACAGCAGGGGTATCCGCATTTATTGTTATAGGGGCAATTGCTGTTAACATGGTTGCTAACATTATTCCACCGGCGTATGTAATTACCCTACTTACAAAACTTAAATATAAACCAGCTGTTATTATAACAGGATTACTAGCTCTTGGTTCTTTTCCATGGGTACTTGTTCAAGACTCATCGGCAAAAGGGCTTGGAATGTTCATTCTTATTTATTCTGCGTTTTTAGGACCGATTGTTTCTATACTATTAGTTGAATACTATATTTTAAGAAAGAAAAAAGTAGATATTGCAGAATTATATAAAGAAGATGGTCAATTTGCTGGTTTCAATCCATGTGCTTTAATTGCTATGCTTATTGGAGCTGGAGCTGCATTTATTCAAGTAGAATTAGCATGGATCGTTGGTTTTATCGTGGCAGGTATTTCTTATATGGTTCTGATGAAGTTTGCCTTCAAAGATTCAAAATTTAAAAAGGGCACGATTTTTGAGTAACCTATTGATAATCAAATCTATAAGCTAGAGATTAAGAAGAGGAAGCCCTAAGTAACCTTGGGTATTCCTTTTTATTTGATAAAAGAGTATATGATAAATCTCGAACATGATAAGATTAATCTAATAAGGTTTATTGATTGCTAAGGAGAAACCCTTGAATTTTAGTAGAATAATTCAAGGGTTTTACTCATTTATCTATGATGTGTATAGAAAATAGTATTATCTATTGAATGATTTTTTTCTGAACATTTATATAACTGTGTTATAATGGTTTATCATATAGTCTATTATTATTGGAGGATAAAAATGGTTAAATCTGTTGACAGAGCTTTGACAATTATAACTTTAGTGAGTCAAAGTAAAGAAGGTTTAGGTGTTACAGAGTTAGCATCTCACCTTGAATTAAATAAAAGTTCCATTTTTAGATTACTAAGTACCCTCGTTAGCCATGGTTTTATAGAACAAGACGTTGAAACCAAAAAATATAAACTTGGTTATAAGTATTTAGAGTTAAGCTCTATGCTATTGGAGTCTATTGACTTACGTTCACAAGCAAAGCCTTTCCTTGAGGAGTTAGAAGCATTAACGAATGAAGTAATCCATTTAGTTGTTTTTGATCAAGGCGAAGTAGTATATATTGAGAAGTTAGAGGGAAATGAAACGCTTCGTACTCATTCTAAAGTAGGAAGAAGAGCTCCTGTTCACTGTACGAGTGTGGGGAAAGTCATTTTAGCTTATTTACCTACTCAAGAAGTAATATCTATTCTTGAGAAAACAGGTTTGCCAAAGCATACGGAGAATACGATCGTAGATAAAGAAAGTTTTTTAATTGAATTGAGAAAAATAAGAAACCAAGGCTATGGAGTCGAAATAGAAGAAAATGAGCCAGGCATCACTTGTATAGCTGCTCCAGTATTCGATAATAGAGGTAGTATAACTGCAGCAGTTAGTATTTCAGGACCGTCTTTTAGGATGACTGATAAGCGCTTAATTGAATTAAGTCCATTAATTAAAGAAATCGGTGAAAAAATTTCAAATCGAATGGGATATAGAGATACAAAGAAAGAAACTTTTTAGAACAGGTTAGCCATTAGCTAGCTTGTTCTTTTTTAATAAGTTTTATTAATTCGATGTAAAGTCGAGTAGGAGAGAATTCTGTATGTCATAGAACCGAATTACAATTAAATATTGAATACGACAGCAATAATTTTTTAAGAGGCTATTTTCTAAAAGATTGTTGTTTTTAAATAAGTTATCTGAATAAATATAGTATAAATAGTCGAATGGAGCGAAAGGTGAGAGAAACCTGCGATCTCACCGCCGTCCCACAGAAAGCGAGCATCTTGGAACTGAATTCAACTCAGCCTATATTCATTACTTGTCCATAGGGCACAAAAGTATGCAAAATAGCCTTTTAATTAAGACTAGTTTTAAAAAATACATTTTATGGAAAAATATCGAAAAAGGTATTGAAATTTTCTGATAATGATGCTAATCTTTAAATTAAGGAACGAGGTTTCTTAATAAACAACTTAAAGGCTTTTATTTACTGTTTTTTTAACATAATCTATTAGTTGTTCATCATACAACACGAAATACATTTCTTTTTACTATTTAATAAAAAGAAACAATGTTGCGTATTGAGGAATTAGTAAAATACTTTCTCTTTTTTTAAACTAAAAAAGAAACATAGTTGCTTATTAAACAACTAAAAGAAGGAGTGAAAAGAATGTCATTATTAACTAAAAAGAAAAAAGATCTAGCTGAATTAACTAAAAAAATTCGTCGTAACATTGTAAAAATGACTCACCATGCAGGAAGTGGTCATCCTGGTGGTTCGCTATCTGCAACTGAACTATTAACGGTTCTCTACAATGAACATATGAAGGTTGATCCTAATAATCCTGATTGGGAAGATCGTGATTGTTTCTTCTTATCTAAAGGTCATTGTACACCTGTATACTACTCCGTTTTAGCAGAGAAGGGGTTTTTTCCTGTAGAAGAACTCATGACGTTTAGAGATGTTGATGGAAGACTTCATGGTCATCCATGTGGTGAGCACATACCTGGTGTTGATGTTTCTTCAGGTTCTTTAGGTCAAGGGCTATCAGTAGCGAATGGAGTAGCACTCGCAGCAAAGCATGATAAGAACTCTAGAAGATCTTATGTCATGATCGGAGATGGAGAATTACAAGAAGGGCAAGTTTGGGAAGCAGCAATGACAACAGCTCATTATAATTTGGATAATGTATGTGCCATTATTGATTGGAATAAAATTCAGCTCGATGATTTTGTTGAAAATGTTAAAGGTGTAAAAAATCTTGGAGATAAGTTCAGAGCATTTGGTTGGCATGTAGTTGAAATAGATGGACATGATTTAGATCAAGTAGATGAAGCTTTTAGAGAAGCTAAACGAACAAAAGGAAAGCCTACAGCTATTTTAGCTCACACTGTTAAAGGTAAAGGAATTTCATTTATGGAAGACACCCATGATTGGCATGGTTTAGCACCTAATGATGAACAATTAGAACTTGCATTAAAGGAGTTGAATTAAGATGGAAAAAATGATCGCACCACGTCAAGGATATAGTGAAGCATTAATTAGACTTGGAGAGAAACATAAAGATTTGGTAGTGTTGGATGCTGATTGTGCAAAATCGAATATGACAAATCTATTTAAAAACCAATTTCCAGAACGTTTTTTTAATATTGGTATATCAGAGTGTGATTTAGTTGGTACGGCTGCAGGTCTAGCGATTGCAGGCAAAGTACCATTTGCTAACGCATATGCAAACTTTTTAACAGGACGCGCATTTGATCAAATGAGAATCTCTGTATGTTACTCGAATAACAATGTGAAAATTATCGGGCATAATGCTGGAACTTCAGCTGCTCAGGAGGGTGCTACACATCTTCCGCTTGAGGATATTTCATTAATGCGTACTTTACCACGAATGACTGTAGTTGTTCCGGCAGACTCTCTTGAAATGGAAAAAGCTGTTGAAGCTGCTTACCATTTTGATGGTCCATTATATTTACGTGTAGGTAAATTACCAGTTCCAATTGTAACAAAAAAAGAAGATCCATTTGTAATTGGAAAAGCAACTCTCTATCGTGAGGGATCAGATGTAACGATTATAAGTACCGGTATTATGCTTGATGAAGTATTTAAAGCAGCGTCAGAATTAGAAAAACAAGGTATAAGCGCTGAAGTGCTTCATGTTCATACTATCAAACCAATTGATAAAGAAGCCATTGTAAAATCTGTATCAAAAACAAAACATGTAGTGACAGTAGAAGAGCATTCGATTATTGGTGGATTAGGAAGTGCTGTGTCAGAAGTACTTTCTGAAAATTATCCTGTTCCTTTAAAAAGAATTGGTACAAATGATCGCTTTGGTGTATCTGGTAAAATGCCTGAGTTATTGGATTTCTTTGAATTAAGAGCGCATAAAATTGTATCTACTGTTTATGAGTTATTAGAATCAAAAGTTGTTAACTAAATGATCATTAGCATTTAAATAACTTTAAGGAAGGAGGTTATATCTTGAATCAAATAGTAGATTATCAGCCAATTGATAAGGTTCTCGCGGACTTATCCCCCGTTAAGAAGATTGAAAAAGCAAGAGAAAAAATAAGAAAAACGCTTCAAAACTCTAATTATAAGCTGATTGTTTTAGATGATGATCCAACAGGTGTTCAAACTGTACATGATATATACGTGGTTACAGATTGGAGTAAAGAATGGATTAAAAAAGGTCTCAGTGATAATAGAAATGTTCTTTACATTTTAACGAATACACGAAGTTATTCAGCAGAGAAAACAAAACGAATAAATCAAGAGATTGTGCGAAATCTTTGTGAAGTTTCTAAGGAACTTCAGATAAAATTTTCGTTGATAAGCAGAAGTGATTCTACCCTTCGAGGACATTATCCATTAGAAATTAATGTCTTAGAAAGTGAATTATTAAATGGTGCTGATATTGAAGTATCTGGACATTTACTTGTACCTGCTTTCTTTGAGGCACATCGTTATACAATCCAAGATACGCACTATCTTGCTGAAAGTGGGAAGCTTGTCCCTGTATCCTCTACTGAGTTTTCGAATGATGCTGTTTTTGGATTTTCAACTGCTTTTCTACCAAATTGGATTGAAGAAAAAACAAATGGGAAGATTTCGGCGAATGAAGTGTTGAATATTTCGATTGAGGATATTCGAAGTGGAGGTACTGATAAAGTTTATGAAATTCTTCTTAAAGCCAAACAAAATGCTCCTATTATTGTGAACGCAGTGTCCTATGATGATTTAGATATTGTATCACTGGCAGTATTAAGAGCTATTGATGTAGGGAAGCACTTTTTATTTAGAACGGCGGCGTCTTGGATTAAATCTTTTGGTGGAATAGAAAGCCGTCCTTATCTAACTGCACAAGATATGACTGCCTTAGATGAAAATTATGGTGGACTAATTATAGTTGGTTCACATACACAGAAAACGACTGAGCAAATTGAGGTCATTATGGATCAGTATCCTATTCAGGTTATCGAGGTAAATGTTCCTAAAATATTGAATGAACGGTTGAGAGATACAGAACTTCATAGCGTAATAAAGAAACTAGAAGAAAATTTATTGTTGAAGAAAGATACGATTATTTATACAAGTAGAAAGGTAATTACAGTTGAAGGAAAGGATGACAATTTAATAATTAGTCAATCTATATCCAGTGCCTTGGTTGAAATTGTTCGAGCTTTAGAAATTAAACCTCGCTTTATCATTGCGAAAGGTGGCATTACTTCTAGTGACATTGCAACTAAAGGTTTAGAAATTAAACATGCCAAAATCTTAGGGCAAGTTATAGCAGGTGTACCGGTCTGGTTAACTGGAAAGGAGGCTCGTTTCATAGATACGCCTTATATTGTTTTTCCAGGAAATGTAGGAGATAGAGATGCAATTCTAAAAGTTGTAGAAAATTTTAGATAAAGAAAAGGGAGTGTGTGTTAGTATGGCGAAGCAAAAAATGCCAGCAGGAGAAGCGATTGCTCTTTACTTAGAAAAAAGAGGAGTAAAGCATATTTATGGAGTACCGGGAGCAGCTATTTTACCGGTTTATGATGCCATTCGAGAAAAAACTAATATTCAATCATATGTTGTTCGGCATGAACAAACAGGCGCTTTTATGGCAGATGGTTATTCGAGAGCAACTGGGGAAGTAGGAGTCTGTGCAGCAACATCTGGTCCAGGAGGAACTAACTTCTTAACAGGCTTATATGGCGCATGGATGGATTCTATCCCAATGATCGCTTTAACTGGTCAACAAAAATCTACTCTTATTGGAACTATGCAATTTCAAGAAGCACCAATCGTTGAAATGGCGAAACCGGTAACAAAGGCTTCGTACATTTTAACAGATGGCACAAAAGCTGCAGAATTAATTCATGAGGCTTGGGAGACAGCCACTACTGGAAGAAAAGGCCCTGTTTTAATAGACCTTCCTCTTGATCAACAGAAAGTTGAAATTGAAGTTGATTTAGATGAACTAATAGCATCTAGTCAATCCGATGTTCATCCACAAGCAACCGATGAAGATATTGAAAAAGTTCTTGGACTTGTGAAGGAAGCGAAAAAGCCTGTCTTTATTTCAGGTGGTGGGATTAATCTTTCTAATTCTACAGCAGAATTAAAGGACCTAGCTGAAACACTTCAAATTCCAGTAGTAACAACATGTATGGGTATTGATACATTCCCGAATGATCATCCATTATTTGCAGGTCGTATGGGAACTATGCTCGATACGCCATTTGGAAACAAAACAATTCTTGAAGCGGATTTAATTATTAATTTAGGTGGAAGATTTGCTGATCGTAGTACAGGTAATGTTGAAATATTTAAACATGATGCAAAAATCATTCATGTAAATATTGAAAAGAAGGAAATTGGGAAAGTAGTGTCAACGGAATTGGGCGTTGTGTCTGATGTTAAAACTTTTATGGCTAAATTAGCGAAAGCTTATAAAGAGTTAGGTATTGATGTCGCAGCAACAGCTGAAACTGATACAAAAATAGATTTAACGGAAGAAAGAACAAAACATGCTCGTAAAACAGATTATGAAGATCTTCCGATTAGACCAGAACGTGCTTTACGCGAGCTTCGAGAATATCTAGATCGTGATGCTTTTGTTTCACATGACTGCGGTCTAAGTCAAATTTGGTCTTGTCAGTTGTTTGAAACATACGTTCCACGCACGTACCTTATCACAGGTGGAGCTGGAACAATGGGTTGGGGTCTTGGTGCAGCAATGGCAGCAAAACTTGCATTTCCAGAAAGACAAAGTGTCAACATTGTTGGAGATGGAAGTTTAGGAATGTCCTTACAAGACTTAGCAACAGCTGCGAAGCATAATATTCCTGTAATTGTATTTGTGATGAATAACAGTCTATTGGGGTTAATCCGTCAACAGCAAAATTGGTTCTATGATGAGCGTGATATCTCGACGGATTTAATTTATAAAAATGAGTTATGTGACAATGAAGAACGTGGGATTGACTTTGTTAAGACAGCAGAAGGAATGGGTGTAAGAGGTGAACTTGTGACTCATTATAATGGTATTAAACCAGCATTAAAACGTGCTGTTGAGAGTGGAAAGCCTTATTTAATAGAAGTTCTTGTTGCGCCGGACGCAGTTTGTGGATTCTCGAATGATGGTACATTAACAGGTTTTGAATATTCTAAAAAATAAGAAAACAATAAAGGAGGGAAGCCGCTTTATCGGCGTTAATATGACATCAAATCTTCATAATTATATGAAAGTAGGAATCGTTCATTTTATGGCATATCCTCAAACGATGGGAGGAGATGGTCCAACAGTTGAAACGATTAAAAAAATTGTAACAGATGACTTTTTTTCTGGAATTGAAATCACATCTATTAATAATACAGAAGATCGTAAGGAAGTAGCACAACTTTTATCTTCTGGTCGGATGTCAGTTGGCTTTGGAGCACAACCTATACTTTTACGAAATAAAGGGAATTTAAACTCTTTCAATGAAGAAGAACGTCAAGTAGCTATTAATCTTGTAAAAGGAGCTATTGACCAAGCATATGAGATGAAAGCATCTAAAATAGGCTTTTTAAGTGGTTCCAAGCCTGAAAAACAGGAAGATCTAGCACTTCAATTATTAACGGATTCTATTAAAGAGTTATCTGAATATGCAAGATCTAAGGGAGATTTAGTTTTATCATTAGAGACTTTTGATGATGAAACGGATAAAAAATGCTTAATTGGTTCGAATAAACTAGCTGTTGAGGTAGCAAAGGAAGTAAGGAAAGTAGATCCTAGCTTTGGATTGATGATAGACTTAAGTCATTTACCAATGCAGCGTGAAACAACAAAAGATGCTTTAACGGTAACACGTGATTTTATTAACCATGCTCATATCGGTAACTGCTATATTAAAGATCCAAAGGATCCAGCTTATGGCGATCAACATCCTCGTTTTGGTTATCCAGGAAGCGAGAACGATGTAGAGGAATTAGCTAATTACTTACGTGCATTGTTAGAGATTGGATATATTGGTGAAGGAAATAAAAATATTGTTGCCTTTGAAGTAAAACCTGTTGGTTCGGAATCTTCTGATATTGTTATTGCCCAATCAAAACGTACATTGATAGATGCATGGAGCCTAGTTCATAGTCAAAAAAGCAGAGTATTAATATAGAAGTATTTTATTTGTTAAATTAGTACTTTGAATGTATATAAAACTTGGCGACAGGCATATAAGCTTGTCGCTAGTTTGTCTATTTATATCGTAAAATGATACCAACAAAAGGTAATCAATTCCTTAAATGACTAAATTAATCAATAAAGTAAATTTTCTGAAATTTCGTTGATTATAGATTTATAGAATGGTATGATTATATAAATTGAAAGAAACGAGGTTTCTTAATAAACAACAATGAAAATACTTACCTGTACAATAATTTTTAAGCTATGGCCAAGGAAGTGAAAGTATTGGAGAAGGTACAGCACAAAATTAGTGGTAAGAGAATTTTTGAAAGAGCTGAGGAGTTAGCATCCTGCTCATGTTCCTCCATTGGTGTCACTCGGTTACCTTTTACTGAAGAAAGTGCAAAGGCCGGAATTTTAATTGAAAAGTGGATGAATGAGGCCGGCATGACTGTTCGGAAGGACGGACTTAATAATATTATTGGTCGGTACGAAGGGGAAAATCCAGATGCACCAATTCTTATTATAGGTTCTCATTTGGATACCGTTATTGAAGGTGGAAAATACGACGGTATGCTAGGAGTAATCACTGGCATAGAAGTTGTTCAAAGCTTATTTGATAGTGGTATCATACTAGACCATCCTATAGAGGTTGTAGGTTTCTGTGATGAAGAAGGTGTTCGTTTTCATTCTACTTTTTTGGGAAGTAGAGCAATTGCTGGAACCCTTACAGATGTTGACTTAGAAAGAAAAGATGAGGATGGAATTTCTATTGCAGAAGCGTTAAAAACGATCGGGATTAATCCATTAGACTATCTGATGTGTAGAAAGAAAAAAGAAGATGTTTTAGGTTATTTAGAATTACACATTGAACAAGGTCCTGTTCTTGAAAATGAGAATCAATCTGTAGGAGTAGTATCTGGTATTGCTGGTGCTACTAGGTTTTCTTTTGAGATAGAAGGTAAAGCAGGCCATGCGGGGACAGTTCCAATTGAACTGAGACAAGATGCATTGGTTGGGGCAGCTGAACTGATTCAATATATTGAATCGGTGATGTGGAAAAATAGACCTTTAGTTGCTACGGTTGGAAAGTTATTGGTACATCCAGGGGCTAGTAACGTTATTCCAAGTTTAGTAAAAGGAACATTGGATATCCGTGATATTGATAAAACAAGAAAAGAATCAGCTATTCATGAAATATTAATAGAAAGTAAGAAAATATGTAAATCTAGAGGGTTGCAAATTACATTTGAAAAGGTAATGGAGGCCGATCCTGTTGTTTGCAGCGATCGTTTCAATTCAATTATAGAAGCAGCCATAATCCAAAGTGGTGGAAATCCAATCAAATTATTTAGCGGTGCAGGTCATGATGCTATGGCAATGGCAGATATTACTGAGGTCGCGATGATTTTTGTAAGGTGCAAAGATGGGTTAAGTCACCATCCAGATGAATGTGTAACAGTTGAAGATGTAGAAGCTGGTGCTGAAGTATTATATTCAACCGTTTTAAAAATTGCTAATAAAACATAAAAAGGAGACAAAAAAATGAGTACAAAAACGTTAAGTGCTGAAAAACAGCAAATTGTACAATTTATTGAAAATAATAAGGATTCATTAATTCAATTTTTACAAGAGATTGTTGCTATACCATCGGATAATCCTCCGGGAGATTGCCAAGAACTAGCAGAGTTTCTTGATAAAAAGTTAAAAGATTTTGATTTTAAAGAAGTATTACTAAAGGAAGTGCCTGAAGAGGAAGTAAAAGCGGTAGGCATGATTAGAGCTTCAAATGTTATTGCTTATGAGCAATTCGGTGATAATACAGATTTCGAAATTACACTTAATTCACACGGTGATGTAGTTCCGCCAGGACTTGGTTGGACTCAAGATCCTTATGGTGGAAACATTGTAGATGGTAAGTTATACGGACGTGGAGCAGCTGTTTCAAAATCAGATATTGCTACTTATACGTTCGCTGTTTTGGCATTACGTCAATTAAATGAAAAGCTTTCTGGGAAAGTCTCACTTGCATTTACATTTGATGAGGAAACAGGTGGAGACATAGGTCCTAAGTGGGTTTTAGATCATGGATATGTAAAACCTAATCTTGCTATTTGTCCAGGATTTACGTATTCATTAGTAAATGCTCATAATGGTTGCCTTCATTTAGAGGTCAAAGTAAAAGGAAAATCAGCACATGCTGCAGAGCCACAAACAGGCTATGATGCCTTAGAAGCCACTACTCAAGTATTGCAAACACTTTATGAACATCGTAAGACCTTAGGAAGCACTGTATCAGCAATCCCAGGCATCGGTACTCCTAAATTAACAGTTGGTTTAATAAAAGGCGGAATAAATACAAATGTTGTGCCAGATGAATGTACAATTCGTTTAGATAGACGTATGATTCCAGAAGAAGATCCACGAGTAGTTGAAGATACGCTTCGCCAAACTTTAAGAGAAGCTATTACTGACTTTGAAGGAATTGAAATTGAGATTAAGAGAGTCTTATTAGCTAATAGTTTTGGACCTGTTTCAACAGATTCGCCATTAGTTCAATCTATTTCTTCTAATTGGCATGATATTATGGGTGGTGAGCTTGAAGTAACAGGTTCTCCTCTTTATACTGATGCACGTCATTTCTATGAGGCTGGTGTACCTGTAGTATTATTTGGTGCCGGTCCGCATTCTCTTATTGAGGCAAATGGTCATCGAGCAGACGAACATGTTCGAGTAGATGATGTTATTAAAGCTACTAAAATTGTTGCTCTAAGTTTATATGATTTATTATTAAAAAAATAATCAATCCTTATCTATTACTCCCCTTTACTAAATAGATATGATTATAGATAAGAGGGTGTCCAAAAAGAAACATTGATGGACACCCTCTTACATTTTATGTGATTTCATACTATTCCTTATTTCAGGGCAAAGGGTAAAAGTAAGCGATGCACAGGACAGAGCTCGTAGCACATTGTTTTTAGTAAGTAATAAGTCATTATAGCTTAAATTTCTGAATGAGAGATAAGTAATATTTACGTTGAATCATAGTCGTTTAAAATATTATGAGATGAAAACATATAAAGTGGGGGTGTCGTATGCTTGTCAATACGAAAGAAGTCCTATTAGACGCTGAGAGAAATAACTATGCTGTAGCGGCGTTTAGTGTTTATAATTGGGAAACCATAAAGGCTGCTATATCGGCTGCTGAAAAAATGAAATGTCCTGTTATTTTAGCGTTAGGTGAACGTTATTTGAATTATATAGAGATAGAGGTATTTGCAAATATCGTAAAAATGATGGTTGGAAAAGTAAAAGTTCCAATTTGTTTACATTTAGATCATGCCTATAACAAAACATCTATTATTTCGGCTATTAAACATGGATTTACCTCTGTTATGTATGATGGTTCACAATTTTCATTTGAAGAAAATGTACAAAAAACGAAAGAAATTGTTGAACTATCACATCAAACAGGGGTATCTGTAGAGGCTGAGTTAGGTTCTATTGCTAAAGGAGAGCACTCTGACGAAGAGGAAGGGGACAACATATTAACAGACCCGATGCAAGCAGTGAAGTTTATCGAATTGACGAACATCGACTTTCTCGCCCCAGCTATCGGTACTGTACATGGACTTTATGTAGGCGAACCAGAGATTGATTTACATCGTCTTCAAAGCATTCACAATCTTACTTCTTTGCCTCTCGTTTTACATGGCGGTTCAGGAACACCTGAGAAACTATTAATAGAAACAATAAATCGGGGAATCCGCAAAATTAATATAAACACTGAAATTTCCATAGCTGCTGTTACTAGTATTCAAAATCAGCTAGATTTTAGTGTGGAAGAGAAAAGAATTCCTCATCTTTCATTATTAAATGAGCGAATGCAAATGGAAATGATGAGTGTAATGGAGAAATATATTCAATTATTTTCAAACCAATCAAAGACAGTATTTGTATCATAAATAGTAACTGATATAATAATGGATAATAGATTTATTTAATAGTATTTTATAAAAATTAAAAGAATGATTCGATTATTGTACTCTTATTGCTTAGCGGAAATTTTTTCTGCTTTTTTGTATTTTAATAACATGATAGTGATTTGAAGAATGAACTATTTTTTACTTTCTTAAAGAATGTAGGAAGTAATGTCTAATTTTTTGTTGTACTTGTTCCTCAAACTTTTGAGAATTGTCGTTCTCAATTTTCAAGCAGTAGTCTTGCGGATTTCCTGATACATATTTCTTGTAGATCGCTATCTGATAGATGGTTCTTTTTTTATAAGATTGTGAATGAAAAAGCATATTAAGATTGAATGTAGTGAAAGCTATGAGACTCAAGTCGGGAGTAGTATAGGTGAGACCATACAGGTATACTATATGTCGATAAGGCTTCAGCTCCCTTCCTGGGGAAAGCTAATTCTTGAAGTGAGATACAGGCTCATCCTATACTCTCTGCTTGTTTAGAGCAAACAAAGTAATATCCTGTTAGAAAAAAATCCTCTGAGAAGGTCATGACTAATCAGAGGATTCCATATTAATCTTTGATGAAGGCTGTTTTCTAATAGATTTAGCAAGAAGTTTATATTCACTAATGCGTTCATAGGTAACAAAAAGCCTTATGAAATAATAAATTCACCTTGCTCTTCTTCATATCGGATATAAAGATAGATATCTTTATTCTGATATAAGTATTACACCGGAGAAACAGTTGCTTAATAAAATGAATTTAAATGAAGTTGTATTGATAGTTCAAAAGTATGAATAGTATGAAACTGTCAATCCTACCAATCCGTATCAATCTATCGTTTCATGTATAGAAAAAGGAGATGATATTATTTATATTTTCTTTTATTTTACAATTTTATGAATAAGGTTATAATAAGAGATGTTGAAAGACAAATTTGTTTATATGCCCTTAGAGAATTGCTTTGCCGGCTATTTTTTATAAGGGTATATACTCAATCTGCCTTAATGATTGGCTGCATTTCTGCTAAATTGGTCTGATCTTGGGGTTTTAGATGTATTTCCGTGTGGGTAGTTTTTGTTTTTCCATTTAAGATGGCGTTTAAAATAACAAGGGTTAAAGTACCCATAACCACTCCATTTCCACAAAGTAAATGAATAGTTTCAGGGAAGTTAACAAAAGCGTCTGGAACACCTTTTATTGCTAGTCCTACACCTACTCCAATGGCAATTGTAATTTGGTTGGTCGGTTTGCTTAGATCAGCTTTAGCTATCATACCTAAAGCGGCAGATAAGAGCATACCAAACATAGGAATCATAGCTCCACCAAGTACAGGTAATGGAATCATTGTTGTAACAGCTGCAACTTTGGGAACTAATCCTAGAACGATTAGAATACATCCAGCTGCGATAACAACGGAACGCTGTGTAACTTTTGTGAGCAGGACGAGACCAACATTTTGTGAAAAAGTAGAATGGTTAAAAGAATTGAATACGCCACTTATTAATGCTCCGATTCCTTCTGCACGTAATCCTTTTTCCACATCCTTTTCTGTTATTTCTTTTTTACAGACTTCTCCAAGTGTTAAGAATACTCCTATACTTTCGATTGCAATTATCAATGCGATAATCGTCATTGTGATGATAGATGATATATCAAAGGTTGGCATACCAAAGTAAAAAGGTGTGACCATTGTAAACCAGCTTGCATCATTCAACGCTGATGTATTAATCATTCCTAAAAATCCTGCTAAAATGCTTCCCATCAGCATGGCCACTAAAATAGAAATCGCTTTCATAAATCCGCGAGATAACGTGTTAATGATTAGAAAGCAAATAAGTGTTAATGCTGCGATTAGTAAGTTAATTGGATCACCAAATGTAGATGAACCCGCTCCTCCAGCGGCATTTTTCATGGCTACAGGCATTAAAGAAACACCAATAATGAGAATGACGGATCCAGCGACAAGAGGTGGAAAGTATGCTACTAGTTTACCAATGTATTTTGACAGAAGTGCCACGATCAAACCCGAGACCATAACAGCACCTAATACACCTGTTATACTATGGATTTTACCTATAGCTATTACTGGTTCAACTACAATGAAAGAAACGGCCATAAGAGCGGGTAGCCTAATTCCAAAACCTTTACCACCGATAACTTGGATTAATGTAACGATTCCACATGAAAGTAAATCAAATGAAATTAGATAAACGAGCTGTTGCGGCGTTAAGCCAATAGCCGGACCTACAATTAGAGGGACAGCGACCGCTCCACCATACATTACACAAACATGTTGGAAACCTAACATTAGCATTTTTAATTTACCTATATTATCCATACTATTCTTCCTTATTGGTTTTTATCTTTTAAAATAGTGTTAATCACTATATTTGTATAATTTTGACATCCCTCCGTTCTAAAAATTCAATTATTTTTATAAATACAATTTCAAAAACTAGTATTAAAAAGTTACTTCTTGTTGTTTATTAAGAAACAGTATTTACATTTTTACTTTAATCAGAATATTAACACTATAACGAAAGTGAAAACAAGTTATTTTTGAAAAAATTGGATATTATTTTATTTCATTTGTGATTATAATTAAGAAAATGGGAGGGGATATGTTGAACTTTACTGTTGCAAACGCTTTAAAGACGTCAGTATTAGATCAATTTAAAGTTGTGGCTGGAGAGCAAGGATTGAATCGAATGATCAGCTCAGTAAGTATCATGGATAATCCTGATATCTCATTGATAAAAAGTGGAGAGTTACTATTAACAACTGGCTATGTGTTTAAAGACGATTTAAAAGCGCAGGTAGAATTAGTTGGAGAACTAGCAAAAAGAGGATGTGCTGGATTAGCAATTAAAGTACATAGGTTTTTAACAGCTATTCCCGAAGAGATGATTCTGGAGGCAAATCGGTATAGGCTCCCTATATTAGTGATTCCATACGAAGCTCCATTGTCAGACCTGCTCTATAGCTTAACAAAAGAAATCATTCTTACTGAGAACACGAATGAATCTTATACACGAAAAAGAGATGTATTTAATAGTATTATAAAAAGAGAACTAACAGATTCAAGAATAGTATCTAATCAGCTAAAGGAATTAGGGTTTTATACTGGAAACGACTTTATAGTACTTCGTATTGAATCCAACTTCAATGGTGAAAGAGTGGTATTCCCGTATGATATTAATGATTTGTATAAAAATGTCATTCCGTTCATTAAGCATGAAATGGATTTAAATCTTATAAGTGTTGAACTAGATTATCAATGGGTTATTGTTCAAAATAAAAGATTGAAAGTTGAAAATCGGTTAAGTAATCTAGTTAAATTTTTTGCTTTACAACTTGAGAAATATGTTTATGAAGTTTATCCAGGTCATTCTTTAGTTATAGGGATTAGCAAGGAAAAGCATGATATATTAAAAATTCCCGAAGGATTTGAAGAGGCGAATAAAGCTATCCGTCTAGGATTGAAGGATCATCTACTGGCTAAATCAAAAATATTTGAGTTTTGTAAATTTGAAGTTGATAGTTTACTGAGTAGTATTCAGGATAATGCTCTCGCTCAATTTGTAGAATCGACTCTTAGTCCAATCATTCAATATGATAAAGACAATAATGGCGAGCTTGTTAAAACATTAGAAATTTACTTGTTTTCAAGAGGGAAAATGGAAGATACATCTCGGGCGCTATTTGTTCATCGAAATACTGTGAAGTTTCGGTTAGCGAAAATTGAGGAGCTTCTTAGTATAGACTTACGTGATGGAGAGGTTCATTTCAGACTTCAACTAAGTTTAAAAGCTGCAAAATTATTAGGAATGACAACGGGAATGTAATGTTTTGATAAATGAAATGTTTTGGAAGAGTAAAAGACCGCCATCATTATTACATGCATGGTGGTCTTTTAAAATCCATTGTGATTATTGTAGTGTTTTTTCTGAAATCAAACGTTTAGCGTATAAAGCTAGTTTAAGCTCAAAAATCAATTGATCATAGCTGAAATCTATGTGTAACAGGTTTTTAATTCGTTTTATACGAAAGTGCATAGTATTACGATGAATACCTAGTCTTCTTGCAGCATCTGCTGGACGAAGTCCACTGCGAAAATATGTATCAAGCGTGTTTACTAAATCAGATTTTGTTTCAGCATCTTGTTGGATCAGAGGATGCAAGTAACTGTATACATAATCCTCTAGCACATCTTGGGGAGCATATTGCAGGATATTGTATGCTTGTAATCCAAAATAATCATGGATATTTTCAACTGAAGATAGTTTATTACCAAGTTCAATGGCTCTTGTAGCCTCTTGATAACTCTTCACTACTTTATTTAAACCAACCTGATAAGTTCCGATTCCAATATTTGCTCGAATCGATGGGGTTATGTGTGAGATATTTTGAATGAATTCTCTACTCACTTGTTTTACAAAATAATTGATTTCATTTCTGTCTGATTTACCATTGTCATGTAAGATGATTATGGTATCGTTATTCATTTCTGTAGTTAACATATCTATATCAGACTGGAGCTTAACTTTTTCTGTGAATTGCTGGAAATGGTTGTAAGTAAATTCGTCTTGATACTGTTCTTTTTGTTGCATCATTCGTAAGACAACACAAACAAATCCTCCGTTACGCTGTAATCCAAGGCTCGTTCCTTCCGTAAAGATTGCATCTTCTTGTTGAAAATCCGCACTTATTATTCGATATATAAATTTAGCTCTAGCATTGAGTTCCTGCTGTTCTTTCTGTACGGCTATAACTTCTTTTAGGATTGGAAACATGATGTCGGATAAAGAGAGATGGGGAGGTATTTCAAGAATGGGTAGGTTTAATTGGTCAGCTATTTGTAATAAATCACTAGGAATACCATTTAATTTTATACCTAATCCTACACATTGTTTCTTTGCTAATTCCTTTGTCAGTTCAATAATCTGATTGATATCTTTTTGGAAAATATATCCTGTTGTGAGTACTAGTTCTCCAGGCTTTAGCCAAGAAAGGACATCAGGAGCGTCGAAGCTATTTACAGATTTGATTTCTTTATTCAGCCCATCCATTCCAGCTAATATTTTACATTGCTTTAAAATGGGGATTTCTAATGCTTTAGCTAATGTGAAATTCAAGTTTATCAACCCTTCCACCTTTCATATTGTTCAATTCCATTATTTGTCATGTGTGTGTTTTAGTCAATTAAACATTTACAAAAAATGTAAATTTGTTGTGCGGAGAGAACAATATAAGAGGCCATTATTTGTCTTATTCAGATAATGACAAGAAGCTAATGGAATTTTATAATTAACTTAAATTTCTGATTTATCAGACTAAATAGTTGGATTACTTGAAGGAAGGAGGGGATGGATATCTCTATTAGTCTAGGAAAACTAAATACTATGAATCAAACAGCGTTCATCGAATCTCTAGGGTGGATATATGAGCTTTCCCCTTGGGTAGCAGAACGTACATGGTATGAAAAACCATTTCGCTCCTTAGATCATTTGAAAAAATCCATGTCTGACATTGTGCAAAAGGCTTCTGATATTGATCAACTTCTTTTGATTCGATCTCATCCAGACTTAGCTGCACGAATTGATATGGCGGAAGCTTCAGTTAAAGAACAGTCAACTGCAGGATTGGATAAGCTTACACATGAAGAGTATGTTGAATTTCTTAATCTTAACCATAGCTATAAAGAAAAGTTTGGATTCCCATTCATAATAGCCGTACGTAATCATGATAAACATTCGATTAAGGATGCTATGAAAAAACGTATGCTTGAAAATCCTGAAGTAGAAAAAAAACAAGCCATAAAGCAGATTAACTATATTGCTTCACATCGATTAGATCAATTTATTAATAACTAAGGAGGAATTAATATGAGTAATAAAGAGAATGAGAAACGAGTAATGTTCTATGGTAAAGGGGATGTTTTTGTATATCGCACATATTTACAACCACTAACAGGTGTTAAACAAATACCAGAATCAAATTTCACAGAAAGAAGTAATGTGATTTTTGGATTAAATTGCCAAATAGGGCTTAAAGGAGAAGCTTTCTTAACTTCTTTTACTGAAGGAGATAATAGCCTTGTTGTTGCAACTGATTCAATGAAAAACTTTATTCAACGTGAAGCGGCAAATTATCAAGGCACTACAGCTGAAGGTTTTATTAGGTTTATTTGTAATCGCTTTCTTGATAAATACGATCATGTTGATGCTGTAGAGCTTACTGCTAATGAAATTCCTTTTGATCATGTACTCGTACCAAACGGAGATAAGTTAGAAGTTAGTGGATTAGTTTATCGTCGTTCAAGAAATGAGTTTGCAACAACAACAATTGAGGTAGAGAGAACGGACACTGGAAATCAGGTTGTGAAGCATACAAGTGGCATCGCAGGTGTTCAACTTATTAAGGTTAAAGGTAGTTCATTTTACGGGTTTATCCAAGATGAATATACCACTTTACCCGAAGCATATGATCGTCCGTTATTTATTTATCTTGATTTCGATTGGCAGTATACGAACTTTGAGGATGCAACTGGTGCGAATCCAGAGAAATATGTAGCGGCTGAACAGATTCGTGATATCGCCAATTCTGTCTTCCACGAGTTGGATAATCGTTCTATTCAGCAGCTAATTTATCAAATTGGACTTAGAATTCTTGAGCGTTTTCCTCAACTTTCCCAAGTTCAATTCAAAACAAATAATCGTACATGGGAAACAGTTGTTGAGAATATCCCTAATTCTGAAGGGAGTGTGTATCAGGAGCCTCGTCCTCCATACGGTTTCCAAGGTTTTATTGTTACACAAGAAGATCTTAAAAAGGAAGCAGCAGTTTCTGACACTGCCTGTGCCTCACAAAAATGAGCGGTGGATTGACTACTCACGTTTTAGATTTATCTAAAGGAATGCCTGCAAAGGATTTACAGATTGAATTATGGTTAATTGGAGATAATGATGTTCGCACTTTATTGAAGACAAAATACACAAATGATGATGGAAGAATGGATAACCCTCTTCTCAGTGGTGAAGAAATGCAAACGGGAGAATATGAGCTGGTTTTTTATGTCGGAGATTATTTAAATGGCGAACATACAATATCTTCTGGATTACCTTTTTTAAATAAAGTACCCATTCGTTTTGGAATTGGGAGTAATCAACAACATTATCATGTTCCACTACTGGTAGCTCCTGGGGGATATAGCACTTATAGAGGTAGTTAGAAACAATGATAAAAAAGGAGACTTTTATGATACAAGAACGCATTGGAGTCGTTACGTTGGCAGAAAATCCTGTAACTTTGATTGGACCTGAGATTAAGATTGGAGAGAAGGCTCCTGATTTTGAATTACTAACAAAAGAACGGACAAAAGTTACTCTTTCGGATTTTAAAGGGAAGACACGAATGATTACGGTTGTACCTTCACTTGATACAGGTGTTTGTGATATGCAAACACGTCGCTTTAATGAAGAAGCAACTAAGCTAATGGATGATGTTGTAATACTAGCAGTGAGTGTTGATTTGCCATTTGCACAAGGAAGATGGTGTGAGAGCAATGGGGCTCAATCGATAACTGTACTGTCTGATCATCTGGAGATGTCATTTGGGAAAGCATATGGGACTTATATGAAAGAACATCGATTAGAGTGCCGAGCTATATTTGTAATTGATGCAAATGATACTATAACATACGTCGAATATGTACCAGAAGTAACAAATCACCCGAATTATGATGCAGCTATTAAAGCTGCTAAAGAAACATTAGATCAGCCAAATGCCACAAGATAATCATCCCTTTCTATATCCATGGTATAAAAATGTATATAATAGAAGAAATTGGATGTGGAATGATTGTGAGTATTTCCATAATCCTCATTTAAAATGGAAACAAAGGACGGCATTCTATAGATTTTATTATGAATTATATAAAAGTAAAAACCACTTTCTCAGTCAGGGTAAGTGGTTTTACTGTTTTTACAATTTTTTCTAAAAAGATGTTTTCTATCGTAAGTTAGTAATCTACAATATTCATATATATAAATATTGTAGAAGATTCAGTTGACCACTTTCGATACCATAAGCCCCTAAAGTATATGCTTCTAATCTTGTAAGAGTAGCATTAGCTGCAAGATAGTTAATGGAAAGGGTTACGTGAAAGAAATAATATTCTGGTAGCAGAGGTGAAAGTGGATGAATGAAAAAGTTGCTTGGGTAACTGATAGTACAGGATTTTTAGATGAAGAGTTAAAATATAATGAAGACCTTTATGTTATTCCAATCCAAATACATATAGAGGGGAAAGATTATAATGATGGTATTGATATAACAAATGCAGATCTGTATCAAGTAATGGAAGAAAGAAAAGCAATCGTTACAACATCACAGCCATCTGTTGGACAATTTACTCATATGTACGATAGTTTACACAAACAGAAATATGAACGTGTATACTCTTTCTTAATTTCAGAAAAGTTAAGCGGAACAGTTTCATCAAGTATTCAAGCTAGTCACTTGGTACAAATACCTGTAACAACTTTTGATTCTTGGTTGTTGTCTTATCCAATGACATATATAATGAAAAAAGCGATTAGTTGGCAAAGGCAAGGAGATCAGCCTGAAGAAATAATCCGTAAGGCCAAAAGATTAAGAAATAGCAATGAAACGTATGTTTTGATAGGTAGTTTAGAACAATTACATAGAAGTGGTAGATTGAATTCATTGCAATATTTTCTTGGAAACATTCTCAAAATCAAACCAATTATTTCGCTATTAAAAGGAAAGCTTGAGATTCAAGATATTGCTAGAAATGACAGACATACGGATAAAATTATTTTTAAAAAACTTCAACATGCAGTGGAACAATATCAAATTTCCGAATGCTTGATTTTATATGGACAATCAATAAAGCAGTCTGAAAAATGGGTAGAAAAAATTAAACATTCATTTCCTCAGCTAAAGGTGCATATTTATCCTTTAGGGACAGCAATTGGTGTTCATGCAGGAGGGAATACAATAGGTATAAGTTGGTTTAAGGAGAAGATCTAATCATAATGAAAATACTTACAGCAGAACATATAACAAAACAAATGGCAGAAAAAACTTTGTGGACTGACATCTCTTTTTCTATTTCAGAGGGAGAAAGAGTAGGGATTATAGGAGTTAATGGATGCGGTAAATCAACACTTATGAAATTGATAGCAGGTCTTGAAGAAAGTGATAACGGTGAAATTATTTCTCCTAAGGATTATCGAATTTCATACTTGGCACAGGACCCGACCTACGATGATTCATTAACAATAGTCGATTTCTTATTCGCTAGTGATACACCCTTATTTAATCTGATTAGAGAGTATGAGGATGCACTTTTACAGCTACAGAAAGATCCAGAAAATCAAAATCTACAAGATAAATTACTACAATTACAGCATCGAATGGATGTTGAAAAAGGATGGGACAGAAGTTCAGAAGGAAAAGTAATACTAAATAAGCTGAATCTTCCGGATGGTTCATTAAAAATCGGAACTTTATCAGGTGGCCAAAAGAAAAGAGCTGCATTAGCTAAAGCATTGATTGAACAACCAGATTTATTAATCCTTGATGAGCCTACGAACCATTTAGATGCCTCTAGTATTCAATGGCTTCAAGAATATCTAAATAAATTTCCAAATTCGGTTTTGTTTGTTACCCACGATCGTTATTTTCTTGATTCTATTACTACGAAAATTTGGGAACTCGATCAAGGAACATTATTTGAATATAAAGGTAATTATGAGAGCTTTCTAGAAAGTAAAGCGATACGTGAAGAAAATGAACAAACATCAGCTGCTAAATTGCATAGTTTATATAAAAATGAACTTGCTTGGATGAGAAAGGGAGCAAAAGCTAGAACAACGAAGCAAAAAGCTCGAATCCAACGTTTCGAACAGATAGAAAATGATGTGAATCGTCAATCATCAACTGAAAGTCTAGAAATAGAACTTGCCGGCGCTCGTCTTGGTAGGAAGGTAATCGAATGTAAGAATATCTCTAAGTCGTATGGACAAAAAGTTGTAATTGCTGGTTTATCTAGATTGTTTAAGCGCGGGGATCGTATAGGGGTTATTGGAAATAATGGAACCGGTAAATCCACATTACTCCGTATTTTAGCTGATCGAGAAGAAATTGATAGTGGAGAAGTAGATAAGGGGCAAACGGTTAAAATCGGTTTTTATACGCAAGAAAATGAAGATATGAATGAAAAATTACGAATGATTGAATATATTCGTGAGGAAGCTGAAAGTATTCAATTGAAGGATGGTAGTTATATTTCAGCCTCCGCTATGTTAGAAAAGTTTCTATTTCCAATGCATACTCATGGAACACCAATCTATAAGCTATCCGGTGGGGAAAAGCGGAGATTGTATTTGCTCAGAATATTAATGTCTTCACCAAATGTCTTATTACTTGACGAGCCAACCAATGACCTAGATACTCAAACCTTAACAGTATTAGAAGACTTTTTAGATGGTTTCTCTGGAGTAGTCATTACTGTTTCTCATGATCGTTATTTTCTTGATAAGGTAGCATCTGAATTGCTTATATTCAAAGGAAATGGACAAATTGATTCATACTTCGGTGAATATAGTGATTACCTACAGTCGTTAACGCCTGAAAAAGAGCAAAAGGTGATTGTAGAAACATCGATTGAAAAATCTGAACCGAAAGAGAAAAAGAAAAAACTTTCATACATGGAAAAAAGAGAATGGGATACCATTGAAGATGATATCCAAAAGGTTGAAGAAAAATTAGGCAAAATAGAAGAGGACCTACTGTTAATAGGCAGCGACTTTACAAAGGGTCAACAATTAATGGAAGAACAAAATGAATTAAATGAACAATTAGAGAAATTAATGGAAAGATGGGAATATCTATCCGAAATTGTTGAGAATAGTTAAAAAGGGGGCGCCTTCATAGTGATGGAAACACTAGAGGTGCCCTTTATTTTGATGAAACAGATTGCATTAGTACCTCATGTTAATCGGCCACGATATTAGATAATTTAGTAGTAACATTATGGCCTTTGTCTTTATAGTGATCTAGAATACCTAGATAAATGGCTTCGGTAGCTTTGTACCGATAAAGAGGTGAGGCAAGCTTTTCATTTTCTTCTTTGCAATCAATAAATGCAAGTTCGACTTATACGGCTGGTATTGTTATATTATCTCTCAATACTTGATAATTTGCTGGTTTGGTTCCTCGATTGCTTGTATTCATAGCAATATAGACAATAGAGTAGCAAGGTGATAAAAAAGTATCCTTTCTTTTAAAGAACACATATTTGTAGTATGCTTATTATTATTTACAAAATCAATAATTGGAGTGAATGTTATATGTCTAATGCATATGAAGAATATATGAAACAAGTGGCTCAACCGATGAGGGATGAATTATTACATGCAGGTTTTTCGGAGTTAACAACAGAAGATGCTGTTGCAGATTATATGGAAAAGGCTGAAGGATATACATTTGTTGTTATTAATAGTGTTTGCGGCTGTGCTGCTGGTTTAGCAAGACCAGCTGCTGTTCAATCCTTGTCAGAAGCAAGTAATAAGCCAGCAGCGATTACTGTATTTGCTGGTCAAGATAAAGCAGCAACAGCTAAGATGAGATCATACATGGCTGATATTGAGCCTTCTTCACCATCAATGGCTTTATTCAAAGGAAAAGAGTGTGTTCATTTTATCCCAAGACATGAAATTGAAGGACATACTATTGATGAAATAAGATCGAACATCGAACAAAGCTTTCGGGACCATCTTTCATAATAATGATTGTAACTACAGGTGGTCGTACGAATGACAGCTATATATTAAAAGCCAAAAATGTTGCTAAAGATTTACAGGCTTCCTATATTTCGCGTAACAAAAAGTCTATAGCAAATCTTCTTACAACCTATGATAATGTATTAATTGTAGGAAAAGACGGGCTACAATTATACAATGTCACCGGAAATGAACCGTACTTTTTTCATCCTAATTTAGCAATGATTCGGGTCAAAAGATTAATAAAAGGGGAAGCAGATCCTTTTATTGATGCAACTGGTTTGGAAGAAGGAAGTAGTATATTAGATTGTACTTTAGGACTTGCAGCAGATAGTATTGTAGCAAGTTTTGTTGTGAAGGAGCGAGGGCATGTTATCGGAGTAGAATCCAGTCCAGTGCTATCTTACATGGCAAAACAAGGTCTACAGAGTTGGAACGATCATAATATCGAGATAGTGGAAAGTATGAGAAGAATTCAAGTGGTAAATGATGATCATTATTCTATTCTAACTTCCATGAATGATCGAAGTGTTGATGTGGTTTATTTTGATCCGATGTTTGAGGAAAGTATTGAGGAATCTAATGCTTTGCAAACAATCTCACCTTTTACAAATTTTTCTTGCTTAACGGAAGAAACGATTGTAGAGGCTAAGAGAGTTGCTAGAAAGAGGGTTGTATTGAAGGACCATTTTAGAAGTACTCGTTTTCAGCAATTTGGTTTTCATCAACAAATTAGAAAAACAGCTAAATTTCATTATGGTATAATTGAGGTCTAAATAATGGGGCTTTTCAAAAGTTATCGTCGATTCCTTTTGAAGAGCCCCTAATTTGTATACTGGAAAATTTAAGAGGAGAGTATGTATAAAAGCAGTATTTATCCTAATCTGCAAAACATAGGTACATAAAATAGCCTAATTCAAAGATAATGAGGATTAGTATAACAATTGCCCATTCCATTACAAAACCTCCCTTAACACTGTCATTACCCCAAATATATGATAATAATTAGAAAGTCAGTCATTATTTCTTCTAAAATATGAAATAAACGAATTAATTTGTGAAAAAACATGAAACCTCTATCATTTTATTTCGTATTAAGTAGGTAATCGTGTATATTAGAATTGTAGAAAGCTATTAATGAGGTGTAATAGTATGAGTATCCCTAATTGGATGAAAAGAAGTTTTGTTATACTATTGTCCATTTTAACTTTAGGATTAGTATCTCCAGATGATTTCCATTGGCAAGATGAAGCCTCGGCTAATAAGCCTGGTAAAAAAAGTCTACAAGAAGAACGAGATTATTCTGTTGCAACAGCAACGTTTCCAACAATTAAAGAAACAAGTGAAAGAGAAAAACTTTTAGAAGATTTGTATGAAAAAGCAGAAGAAAGTAGCTATAGTAAATTTGGTGAAAGAATTAAACCTCGTATTGAAGAAGAATTTAATACGATTATCCTTCCTAAAATGGAAGAAACTATTTCGAATTACATTGAGAATTGTTCAGATGAAGATTTAGTGTATATCGGTATTTCTGAAAAGCCTTCTAAAGGAATGGGAGAGAAAATCTTCCATATTTATAATAAACAATCTGGTAAAGACATAATACGATTCCATGTAAGAAGAGAAAATCCCCCTCAACAAGGTTATTGGTTTAATTTTCATTATCATACCAGCCAAGATAATTATGAAACCCATCATAGTTTAGGTAGTATCTATTGGGACAAAAACACGCCTCCAAATTGGGGAGCAGAACAAAGAGAATATATGTTAAATTAAGAAAAAGCACCCTTATTGTAGTTGGTGCTTTTTTCTTTTATTACTATTCCTAAAAAAGAATATGCATATTCTTTACTGATAATCAATATCAATTAGAGTGATTATTTAACGGTAATGAGTTAAACTAAGTAATGGATAAATAATAGATAGAGAGATGATGAACATGAGTATTGTTTTGGCATTACTTGCAGCTTTATTTGCTGCATTAACGGGGATTCTTGCTAAGATTGGAATAAAAAATGTGAATTCCAATTTAGCAACGGCGATTAGGACCATTGTGGTATTAATAATGGCTTTTATGATGGTTGTTGTATCAAATCAGCTAGATAATATTTTTTTAATCAGTACAAAGGCTTTTATTTTTCTCGTCTTATCTGGTATAACAACTGGATTGTCATGGCTTTGTTATTTTAAAGCCATTCAAATAGGGGATGTTTCAAAAGTAGTTCCAATCGATAAATCAAGTGTTGTTATGACAATTCTTCTTTCATTTATCATTTTAGGTGAGCCAGCTACAGCAATGGTCATTGCCGGGGGAACCATCATTACAATAGGTACATTTGTTTTAATAGGAAGAATAAAAAGGAGTTCAAATACATCATATTCTAATTCATACATAGTATTAGCCTTCCTATCAGCCATTTTTGCAGCATTAACAGCCATTCTTGCCAAGATTGGTATAGAAGATGTGGATTCCAATTTGGCTACCTTTATTCGTACAATCGTCATTATTATTTTTGCTTGGGGAATTGTCTTTTTTCAACGTACGCACACTCAAATGAAAACAATTTCTAAAAAAAGTTATATTTTCTTAATTTTATCTGGCATGGCAACTGGATTGTCATGGCTATGTTTTTTTGCTGCTATTTCAATTGGAAAAGTATCTATTGTAGCACCGATTGATAAATTTAGCGTAGTTATTACGATGATTTTAAGCGTTATTATATTAAAAGAAAAGCCAACGAAAAATACAGTAATTGGCTGTATAATTATTACGATTGGAACGATATTTCTTTTATTTTGACTTTTGTTAGTGTTGTGAGGTTACCTTGTAAAAGGCCAATTCGAAGATCAGGAAAAAAGAATAGAGTTCCTCTAAATGGATGTATGGAGACTTGAAATGACTTTGCAAGATAGGATAAATAAAAAAAGACTACATCATTTTTGTATGATAAATGTAGTCTATGATTTTTTCATTTTCTCTTTAAAAAATAGTTTATAGAGAATAAAAAAGAAAAAATAAAAAGATATGGATATAACGAATGGAAGTAGATAGTGGTGGATTTGTTTAAATAAGAAAATACCTAAAAATAGTGAAAAAAAGAAAATATCTACATAGATAAAGGAATCCATGTTTAAATCCTTATATAATTCTTGAACGTCTTCTAAATGGTCGCTATACTTATTTCGATTTTCCATATAATCTCACCTATCGTATTGTATGATGATTTATGGAAAAGGTTCTAAGTATTAATCTAGAAGGATGAGATGACCTTTACATTTACAATCAGAGGCACCAAAATGTTTGATAAAGTATTGCCCTTTTTTAGCAAAATCGGCGCTTAATGCACATTCTCCACCTTCATGCTGATACGTTTGAATTTTTGTAACGATTGTATAGGGGCGAAAATAATCTAAATGCCAGCGCTTTTTTTTATCAACATCGAAATGTCTTTTCGTACGATGGATTATATTTTTCTTTGCACTGCCTATATAAACATAATGCCCTTTAGGGAAGTTAAACGTTCCCAACGCTCCAATTTTAATTTCTTGTGGCTCATTTAATGTAAGAAATACGGCATATAAAGTATGGCTAGAATCAATATTCCATTCCATTATTATCATTCTCCTTCAGAAACATTTTGAAAAAAGCTAAGAAAGTAAGGTAAAATAAATAATATTATACTGTATAGAGGGGTTATTTCGTTGAAACAATATTTAGAACTATGTGAACATGTATTACAAAATGGTGTGAAAAAAGAAGATCGAACAGGTACTGGGACAATCAGTACTTTTGGATATCAGATGCGCTTTAATCTACAAGAAGGATTCCCTTTATTGACAACAAAAAGAATTCCATTTCGCTTAATTGCAAGTGAGTTGCTTTGGTTTATTAAAGGTGATACGAATATTAAATATTTACTACAACATAACAATAACATTTGGAATGAGTGGGCTTTTAAAAAATGGGTAGAAAGCGATTCTTATAGAGGACCAGACATGACTGATTTTGGGCTTAGATCTCAAGCAGATGAACAATTTAATAAGCAATATGAAGAGCAAATGGCTTTCTTTATTCAAGAAGTTTTAAATAATGATGAGTTTGCTGCTGAATTTGGTGAATTAGGAGATGTATATGGTAAACAGTGGAGAGCATGGAAAACAACTTCAAATGATACAATAGATCAACTTAAAAATGTTATTGAAACGATTAAGAGTAATCCTGATTCAAGAAGATTAATTGTTTCTGCATGGAATCCTGAAGATATCCCAACGATGGCTTTGCCACCTTGTCATACACTGTTCCAATTTTACGTCATAGAAGGGAAATTATCTTGTCAGCTTTATCAACGAAGCGGAGATGTATTTCTTGGTGTACCATTTAATATTGCTAGTTATGCGTTATTAACGCATTTAATTGCACATGAATGTGGATTAGAAGCTGGTGAGTTCATTCATACACTTGGTGACGCTCATATATATAGTAATCATATAGAACAGGTGAATATCCAATTAGATAGAGAGCCAAAAGAACTTCCAAAATTACAATTAAGTAATAATTTTTCTTCTGTTTTTGACTGTGAAATGGAGGATATTTCTATAGAAGGCTATCAACCACATCCAGCAATAAAAGCACCAGTTGCTGTTTAATATAAGAATAAATAAAAAAGGCAACCTTTTTCAAAGATGGTTGTCTTTTTTCATTTTTTGAAATTGATTTTAACTCTTTATAATCTTTTCTATACATAATGGATTCGATATCGTAAAATCATTATGATATAGTGTGTTTATTTGATTAGAAAAATAATACATTTCATTAATGAAATGTAAATATAGATCAGTTCCAATATTGGTTGATATAGTAACTGTATCAAATAGTTTGATTGGAAAATCGAAATCATTATAGTAGCCGTTGTTACTAATAAAGGTATGGGGCAACGCTTGTTAGAGAGGATAGGGGATAAATGATTGTATCAATAATAGTGGCAATGGATGTAAATAGAGTAATTGGTAAAGATAATAGCCTTCCTTGGAGGCTTCCTAGAGAATTACAATATGTGAAAAAGACTACGATGGGTCATCCGATTATTTTAGGAAGAAAGAATTACGAATCAATTGGCAGACCGCTACCAGGGAGAAGAAATATCATTCTCACTAGAGATCATAATTTCCAAGCAGAGGGCTGTGAAATTACTCATACAAAAGAAGATGTGTACAAGCTGTGTGAAGGTGAGGAAGAAATATTTATTTTTGGTGGAGAGCAAATTTACAAGCTGTTCTTGGATGAGGTCAATAGAATATATGTAACGAAAATTCACCATGAATTCGACGGAGATACATATTTTCCAAGTATAGATGAAAAAGAATGGAAAGAAGTATTTGTAGAGCAGGGTATTACAGACGAAAAAAATCCTTATATATACTATTATCATATTCTGGAAAGAAAGAACTGATTTATTTTCTGCAAAGCTTTGTTTATAATGATGAAGTTGTATACAATAGCACAGCTTGAAATTCTTAGGAGGGAACAACTAGATGCGTTCGATAGCATTTTTTATGTATTTTTTTGGTTATTTAATTTATAGTGTACCGTTTTTAAATAAAGCAAGAAAATATACCAACGATTCAGAAACTATAGAGCAGCAAGATATGAAAAAACAAGTGATGGCAAAAAAGTGGGCAAGCACATTAGTGAAAATTTCTGGTGCGGATATTACGGTTAAGGGGGAAGAAAATATACCTGCTGGTTCTGTCTTAATGGTTAGTAATCATGAAGGTAACTTTGATATACCAGTATTGATTGGGTTCTTAAAAAAACCATTTGGATTTATATCCAAAGTGGAAGTGGAGAAGATTCCAATTGTTTATAAATGGATGGAAGTTATGAATTGTGTATTAATGGATCGAAAAGATCGAAGACAGTCGATTAAAGCGATAAGACAAGGAATTTCTTTAATTAAAGAAGGACATTCAATAGTTGTATTTCCAGAAGGTACAAGAAGTAAAGGTGGACCAGTAGCAGAATTTAAAGCAGGAAGCTTAAGATTAGGTATGGATGCACAAGCTCCTATTGTACCTATAGCTATTAAGGGTACTTCGAAGCTAATGGAAAAGAATAAAGGTTGGATTAAGCCGGGTAAAGTAACTGTATCCATATTACCTGCCATTACATATGAGCAATATAAAGATATGAAAATTAATGATTTAGCCATTGAAATTCAAAAAAGAATTCAAGTGGAAAGAGAAAGTTTACTTTAAACATGAGAGTGATTTGATCTAAATGCTAGATGAAATCACTCTTTTATTTTATAATTATTGAATTATTAGAAAAATCAGTTGATTTATATATTCATAGTGTTAAAATTTAAGGAATTATTAGTATTAGTTCTTAGAAAGAAGGGACCTTATGAATACAACAGCTAATGTGAAGAAGTGGGTTAGTGTAGAAGATATCCTAATCGCTTATCAACAATTAAAAGACGTAGTATTACATACGCCATTGCAAAAAAATGAACGATTATCGGAAAAGTATGAGTGTAATGTGTTTATTAAACGCGAGGATTTGCAGCATGTCCGTTCTTTTAAACTTAGAGGTGCTTATTATAAAATGAAAAGTTTGTCTGCTGAGGAAGCGTCCAAAGGTATTGTTTGTGCTAGTGCGGGCAATCATGCTCAAGGTGTAGCATATGCTTGTAAACAAATGGGGATTGAAGGTAAGATTTTTATGCCTGCAACAACTCCTAGACAAAAAGTAAATCAAGTGAAAATGTTTGGGAAAGAGATGGTGGAAATTCATCTAGTAGGTGATACTTTTGACGATTCTTTTGATCAGGCCATGGAATGTGCTACTAGTGAAAATCGTGCATTTATACATCCGTTTGACGATGAGAAAGTAATTGCAGGTCAAGGAACAATTGCGGTGGAAGTCCTAAATGATACGGAGGAAGCAATCGATTATATGTTTGCTGCGATTGGTGGTGGAGGGCTGATTGCCGGTATGTCCACGTACTTTAACAGTGTTTCACCTAATACGAAATGCATTGGTGTTGAACCAGAGGGTGCAGCAAGTATGAAAGCATCAATGCAGCATAATGAAGTAGTATCTTTAGATGAGATTGAAAAATTCGTTGATGGAGCGGCTGTAAAATGTGTTGGTGAGAAGACATTTGATATTTGTCACAGTCTTCTAGAGGATATAGTTGTTGTACCAGAAGGAAAGGTATGTACAACCATTTTAAGTTTATATAATGAACATGCAATTGTTGCTGAACCTGCTGGTGCTTTAACGATTGCAGCACTTGATTTCTATAAAGATCAGATTAAAGGGAAAAATATTGTCTGTGTAATTAGTGGTGGAAATAACGACATTGATCGTATGCAAGAAATTAAAGAACGTTCACTACTTTATGAAGGATTTTTACACTACTTTATTGTGAACTTTCCTCAAAGATCTGGTGCGCTTCGTGAATTTCTAGATGAAGTTTTAGGGCCTAAGGATGATATTACAAGATTTGAGTATACTAAAAATAATAACAAAGAATCTGGACCTGCATTAGTAGGTATTGAACTTAAATATCCTGAGGATTATGAAGGTTTGATCGTTAGAATGAAGAAAAAAGGTTTTCATTTTGTAGAGGTAAATAAAGACCAAAATCTATTTAATTTATTAATCTAAATAGTGTTATTTCTGAATTTTTAGATGTGGAGTTTTTATGAACAAACCTTCAATATCCACGCAAAGGTATAAAATAATAATATAATCTAAATAAGATTTGATTTAATTATTGAAAGGGTTGTTAGCAATGCTTCAAAACATTGGTATTCCAGGATTAATACTTATACTTGTACTAGCGTTGATTATCTTTGGACCAAAGAAATTACCTGAAATCGGTCGAGCATTTGGTCAGACTTTACGTGAATTTAAGAAGTCTACTCGTGAATTAACTAGTGACGTTATGGATGATTTAGATGATGATAAGAAAAAAGTTGAAAAAGTAGAAAAGCAAAATTAAGATGTATGACTGAAGGTGTGAGATGACGAACCATCTTACGCCTTTTTATTCGATTTTAATTTAGTAAATACTACAATGTGTGTAAACAACTTACTTATCTCGTTAATACTACTTTTAGAACATTTTTGATTTTTGACGTTAAAAGTAGTAATAAACAATAGGTTTAACAAAGTCTCAAAAGCAATTACTGCCAATGGGGTAGTGAGGAATGAGACATGAAGATGTCCGATGAAGCTAGACATCTAACGATCTAAGGAGAATGGACGATCCACTGATCAAAGTTTCAACAGAAGGTAGGCTTGATTATTCAATGGCAGATAAAGATTTGAATATGTTAGATCATTTAGATGAGCTCCGTAAACGTTTAATTATTATTGCAATAGCATTTGTTGTTTTCTTCTTAATAGGTTTTTTAAATGTTGAACCAATATATCATTGGTTTGTTAGAGGTTTAGATACACAGTTAATAGTATTAGGACCAGGTGAAATCATTTGGGTTTACTTTAAATTAGCGAGTATAATTGCCATTGCAGGTACAATACCAGTCTTTGCCTTACAATTATGGCTTTTTGTTAAACCAGCTCTAAAAAAGAATGAGATTAGATTGACACTATCCTATGTACCAGGTCTTTTTGTTTTATTTATCTTAGGGTTATGTTTTGGGTACTATGTAATATTTCCTTCGATTATGCATTTCTTAATTGAATTAAGTGGAGATATGTTTGTAACCAATTTTACAGCAGAAAAATATTTTAGCTTTTTAATCAATATGACTTTACCAATTGCTTTAGTTTTTGAATTACCTGTAATTGTGATGTTCCTCACATCAATTGGATTACTAAATCCGAAAGTCTTGTCTAAATTTAGAAAGTATGCATATTTCATCCTAATAATCATTGCTGCAATGATTACACCGCCTGATTTTATCTCGAATATTCTCGTTTCAATCCCGCTGATTTTGTTATACGAAATTAGTATCAGTCTTTCTCGAATTGTATATAAGAAACGACAAAAGCGATTGAATTCAGAAGTGGATTTTGAAGATTATGAAGAGGTAAAATAAAAAACATCAGCAACTAGCTGATGTTTTTTATTATCCTATAGTAATTATAGGGGGTCGTATTTTTGTTAGCCGAATAAGACAAAGAGAGTTATGCTTTTGGCATAGGAGTTGGTGTTGGCTTTGCATAGCCTTCTTTATATTTCTCGTCAATATATTTTCTAATTTCTACTGGGGTTTTACCTTTGTTTAACAGTACAACAGATTCGGCTGCGATTTCTTGGCAGACTCCACAGCGAGTACCATGATCATCCCATACGATCGAGCCGTCCTCGTTGTTTTTAAAAACAAAACAGTCATAGTTATTTTTATGATTAGCCGATTCACCACATCCGCAATAACATGGCATACTTTCTAATAAATCTTTATGTTTAGCAGCAGCACTGTAAACTAATTGCATTTCTTCAGGTTTATCAGCTAAAAAAGTAGGTAATTTTTCAACGCTGCTTGTTTTTTCTTGGATGTCGCCATTTTCTGCATGTTGTGTATGATTATCGTTAGAATGTGATTGTTCATCCTCATTTGATTTATTAGAGGAACATCCTGCTAGTGCTAATATAACTGCAGTCAGTATTGGCAAGAATAGTTTCTTTAATTTCATGTCATCACCTTTATTTTTTAATTAAATTCCATTATATAGTAACATACAATAATACTAAAATCTTCTATTTTTTGCTTACTTAGGAAATTTCAGCTTTGATCATAAAGAAGATATTCTTTTATTGTTCTAGCTAGTTTGATAGAATAATGTAAGAAAGTAGCATTTCAATAAAGGGATGGATGGGATTTTTTTGAGGAAAATTAGTGTAAAATTCGGGATATTATTCTTACTAATCGTACTTGCTGGATGTAAAGCGGAGGCTATTCCAAACAGTACTAATTGGGAATTAGAAGATTTTTCAGTAACAAATCAAGATCGTTCACCTGTGTCTCTTGACGATTACAAAGGAAAAGTCACTGTTGTTAATTTTATTTTTACGAACTGTAATGATGTTTGCTTACCAATGACTTCTAATATGTCAAAGTTACAATCAGCTTTAAAAGAAAAGGGATTTAAAGATGTAGAACTTTTATCTTTTAGCATCGACCCAACAGTAGATTCGCCAGAAAAGCTAAAACAATTTGGGGACCAATTCAAAGCAAATTATTCAAATTGGAGTTTTGTAACCGGTTATAATCAATCATATATTGAGAAATTTGCAGAAAAAAATTTTCATATGATAGTGAAGAAACCGGAGGCGTCTGATCAAGTGCTGCATGGTACAGATTTTTTTCTTGTGAATGAAGAAGGTAGCATTGTAAAAAACTATCCAGGTACAACTAAGTTCCCACTTGAAGAAATTTTAAAGCATATAAAAATTTTACAAAAATAATGATCTCTCGTCTATCATCCAAGGTTGAAATTCAGCATCAAAGGGAGTGAAGAACATGCTTAAGAAAATGATTGTATTATCTTTCATTTGTGTCCTATTATCTTCGTGTTCTTTACCTGATTTTAAGACGAAACTAACGAATCAAAATGTAAATGAAGCGCAATCAGAACAAAAATCGCAAATAGAACAAGAAGAGAAGAACCAATCCTTTGTAGATCAAACTCCAGCAGACCTTAAAATCGCTACAATTGGTGATTCTTTAACAAAAGGCGTTGGTGATCATTCTGAAAATGGTGGTTATCAAGCAACTTTATCTGCCCATCTAGAAAAAGATCAAAAGATCAAAGACATTAGTATATCGCATGATGGTAAAAAAGGGCTAACGTCAAAAGGGTTGGTTAACAAAATTCAAAATGATGAAGTGATGAGTGTTTTAAAGCAAGCTGATGTAATCATTATTACAATCGGTGGAAATGACGTGATGAAGGTTGTAAAAGAAAACTTTAAGCATTTAAAAACTTCATATTTTGAAAAAGGAATGCAGAGCTATGAAAAAAATGTACGAGAAGTATTAACTACTATTCGTGCGCAAAATAAGGATGCAGATATTTATTTAATGGGTTTATATAATCCGTTTGATAAGTGGTTTAGTAATATAAAAGAATTTGATGAAATTTTGTTGGAGTGGAATCGAACAAGTGAAGAAATAGCGAAATCATTCGATAACGTTCATTTAGTCAAAATTAGTTCTTTGTTTGAAAACGATAAAGAAAATTTGATTTATGAGGAAGATTACTTTCATCCAAATTCAAAAGGATATCAATTAATGGGAAATGCGGTTTATGAAGAATTGAAAAAATATACGATTTCTCCAACTGAACAACAAGAGAATAAAGAAAACTAATCATATTAAGGTTAAGGAGGAATCAACTTGAGATCAAGAACTAAGAAAAGAAATGTATGGAAAATTCTTTTCTTTACACTAGTTGGAATTATTGTGGCTTCTTTACTATCTATTGTTATTCTAGTGGGAATTCCAAGTGAAGTCCCTGAAATAGATAATTCAAAATCAAACTCTGAGGAAACATCGATTCTTCTTCAAAGTAATAAAGAAAGCTTAAATCAATTAATTAATAATAATATAGCTAAATATCAGAAAACGGGCTCGTTTCAATATGACGTTAGATTGACAGATGTTATTGAATTATATACGACAATACCTGTTTTTGATAATAATCTTCAATTAAAGATGACGTTTAAACCATATACTTTAGAGAATGGAGATTTATTATTGAAACAAGAGACAATGAAATTAGGGCAAATGAAATTGCCTGTTTCTTATGTCATGAATTTTATTAAAAAACAGAATGATTTACCGGAATGGCTTGTGATCAATCCGAAAAAGGAAGAAATTCAAGTACTCCTTTCCGAGATTATTTTAGTAGATCATTATACAATGAAAGTAAATAACTTTGATTTGAAAAAGGACGATATTTCCTTTCGGTTAGTCATACCTTCAGAAGGAGTGAAGAGTCATTAAGTTAATGATTCATTAACTGACTGCACACTCAATATCATGATAAAAAAACCTAGTAGAACATTCAATTTGAATGGCTTTCTAACTAGGTTTTTTTATTAGGAGTATATGAATTTTTTTGTTTGAACAAACTTTGTGAAATATTACGAAGTAGGGTGCCTAGGTTGAGTTTTGCTCCTGATGCTTGTTACTCATGTTGTTCATTATGGAGAAAGAATTAATGCTTCTAATGGTGCTCTTTCGTTCTCTAACCCGATAATATAAATAGAATGAATGGTATTAGGCATGAATTCTGTATTTGGTATCTCTAATGCAATAGTTTCTGTACCTGAAAGTCGAGCTTCAAGATCTAAAGTCATAGGAGTAACGCCTAAATAATTTGTTGACTTTCGAAATGGAATATTTGTAAATACACAATCAGCATGTTTAACTGCCAAATCCATTGGTGCTGTTTCTGGAGACAAATGGATGAAACGTAGCTTTGCTTCGCCATTTGGGACATTAAATTCTTCATGGTAAGTAAGAAGTTTAAGGTTGTTTTCACTACCCACTGTTGCAAGAGTATAACTTTTACCGCTTTCAACAATGATTTTTCTGCTAATGATGGTGGATATTTGGTTCCCGGTTGGATAAATGTCCATTTGATATTTCCCTTTAGGTAAAGCTAAATAATCCGTTACACTTTTATAAGGAAAATCTTTTATTATTCTAGTGCCATTAACGTAAATATCTACATTAGGCGCATCAGGTGCAACATGTAGTAATCTTATTTTTGCTTGTTGCTCTGGTGTTGAATCAGTGAAAGCAGATCTTTCGGATGCTACTGCTTTTTGTATGTTATTGTAATGTTTTTTATAGTAATAAATGTGTAAGGTAGGATTAATATATTTATAGTAATCTGCTAATAAACCATATTTTTCTGCTTTGGCTAAGTAATGATCAGGTGACATTGAATACATGCTAAATCTCCTCTCAATTTCCTATTATTCAGTGTTAAAAATCACAAAGATAGCCACTTAAAGATAAAAATAGTTATTCTTTAAGTGGAGTGTCACAATATTTTATTTAGTACATACTAATTTCATTTACTCATTTTTCGTACGTTATAAATGTATGCATAATAACTTGGGTAGGTGTCATATGAAATTTCTTTATTTTACACTCTCTTCACCCAGCTATTGAAAGGTAATAATAAGTGCTTATATTTGGATGATGGAAATAAAAAAGGTAAAATGAATGCAGTTCTTAAATAAATACATACTTAACCATAAAGGAGTGAATAGTATGGATAGAAAAGTAGAAATTGCAACCTTTGCTGGTGGATGTTTTTGGTGTATGGTTAAACCATTTGATCGATATGATGGTGTTGAAAAAGTCGTTTCTGGGTATACAGGAGGTACAAAAGAAAATCCTACTTATCAAGAAGTGTGTACGGATACTACAGGGCATTATGAAGCTGTTCAAATTACCTTTCACCCTGAAATCATTTCATATGAAAAATTACTTGAAATATTTTGGATGCAAATTGATCCAACTGATGTGGGTGGACAATTTTATGACCGTGGTGGCTCCTATAAATCAGCGATATTTTATCATAACGAAGAACAAAAACATCTAGCAGAAAAATCAAAACAGAATTTAGAAAAAAGCGGTAGATTTCCTTTGAAAATAGTAACTCCTATAATACCTGCTTCTACCTTTTATGAAGCTGAAGAATATCATCAACAGTATTATAAGAAAAATCCAGATCACTATAATTCCTATCATGTTGGATCTGGAAGAGCTGGTTTTATAAAACAATACTGGGGTGATAAAAATGAATAATGAAGACTTAAAAAAGAAATTAACTTCTATTCAATATGAGGTAACACAAAATAATGCAACAGAACCACCTTTTCAAAATGAATACTACAATAATAAAAAATCGGGAATTTATGTTGATATCATTTCTGGAGAACCTCTATTCACTTCACTTGATCAATTTGATGCTGGCTGCGGATGGCCAAGTTTTACAAAGCCAATCAAAGAGGAAGAAATAATTGAAAAATTTGATGATAGCTATGGAATGAGAAGAACGGAAGTGAGAAGCAAAACAGCTAATTCACATTTAGGTCATGTTTTTCCGGATGGTCCTGGTCCAAAAGGGTTACGATATTGTATTAATTCAGCTTCATTACGCTTCATTCCAGTAGAATCATTAGAAAAAGAAGGGTATGCAGAGTTTGTGAAACTATTTACATAAGTATCGCTTTTATGATAAAGTATGTTCTTGAAAAATAGAAATTTCTATTTTGAAATAGTTTTAAACTTGAAAGGCGGCAATAAAATGTTCTTTAAAAAAACTTTTTGGCAAAAAAAATGAAACTGAAGCAACAAATGAAAAAGTAGAACCTTTAATGAATAAGGATGTGCTAGTTGCTCCAGCAACTGGTAAATTAATACCTTTAGAAGAAGTACCTGATCCAGTGTTTGGTCAAAAGATGATGGGAGAAGGTCTTGCTATAGATCCATCTGAAGGAGTAATTGTAGCTCCGATTGATGCGGAAGTTGCTACAATTATTGGTTCGAAGCATGCAATTGGATTAAAAACGAAGAACAACACTGAAATATTAATTCACGTTGGTCTAGAAACAGTTGCTATGGGCGGAGAAGGATTTGAAGTATTTGTAAAAGAAGGAGATCAAGTTAAGCAAGGTGACAAATTGATTACATTTAATTTAGATCTAATTCGTGAAAAAGCAAAAAGTACGATCACACCTGTTATTATTACAAATACAGATGCACAAGAAAAAATTGAAAAAACATCAGAAGCTTCTCTTGTTAAAGGAGAAACAACATTATTAACTGTAACACCTAAATAATTATTATTTCTTAACAGACTTCTCAAAGGAAATACTTTGAGAAGTCTTTGATTAGTAAAAGAGTGAATTCCAAAAGTATCGCTTTTGGAATTCACTCTTTTTTTGATTACTGAAAAATAACTGACATCGTATAAGGGAATGGACGTAAGATAAAAAACAGCCAAGAAAATTTATGGTCTTTAAAAAAAATGGGCATATGCACATACAGACACAAGCCCACCGTCATAATGTATCAGTGTAGCATGACATTAAGAAATCTATGAGGAGCTGAAATATATGTACGGATATGGCGGATATGGATATGGCGGTTGCGGTGGCGGTGGATATGGTTATGGTGGAGGCTGTGGCTGGGGAGGCGGCAGCTTCGCTCTAATCGTAGTATTATTCATCCTTTTAATTATCATTGGAGCTTCCTTCTGTGGAGGAACTTGTGGCTGCTAATAAAAAAACGAAAGAGTTTGAAGCTTAGTTATAAGCTTCAAACTCTTTTTGCCGAAAAAGGGCATGTAAATATCATTTCAAATGATTATGTGTAAAATTGAGCTTCTCAAGGGAATGAACTAAGCGAACTATTTTAAAGAATGTTTATTGAAAAATTTAAAATTTATCATACTGACTTAACTCATATGAAGATTCTCTTGTTCATCTTTTTTTGGGTAAATGGCAATGTCTGAATGGAATGTGAATGCAAAAATATTAGCAAGAAAAATATATATACTCATATACATAATAGTAGCCTATTGTTAGGGGGAAATATGTGATGCAAGATTCTCCGCTTATTAAACCAGATTTATCTCAAAGTTATCCCATGATCGAACGAGGAGAAGGAGTGTATCTTTATGATAAGGATGGTAAGGAATATATAGATGCTTCTTCTGGAGCAATTACAGTAAATATTGGTCACGGTGTAGATGAAATTAAACAAGCAATGATAAAACAAGTTGAACAGGTTTCCTTTGTTTATCGTTCGCAATTTACAAGTGAGCCTGCTGAGCTTCTAGCGGCGAAATTAAGGGATTTAACAGCTCGAGGACTAACATATAGCTTCTTTGTAAATAGCGGCTCAGAAGCCACGGAAACAGCCTTAAAAATCGCCCTGCAGTATTGGCAAGAGAAAGGTCAGCATAAAAAGACAAAAATAATATCTAGATGGATGAGTTATCACGGGATTACATTAGGGGCATTATCGATGTCTGGTCATACTGTTCGAAGAGAGCGTTTTTGTATATTATTGGAAAGTTATCCGTCGGTATCTCCACCATATTGTTATCGATGCCCATATGATAAAATATATCCTTCTTGTGAACTGAAATGCGCAGATGAGTTGCAATCGATGATCCGGAAAATGGGTAAGGAAAATATTGCGGCATTCATTTGTGAACCTGTAGTCGGTGCCGCAGGAGGAGCCATTTCTTCACCTCCAGGTTATTTAAAAAAAATAAAACAAATATGTAAAGAGAATGATATTTTACTTATCGCTGATGAGGTTATGACAGGTATTGGCCGCACTGGTACGATATTAGGTTGTGATCATGATCAGATGATTCCTGACATAGTAGCATTTGGAAAAGGGATGAGCGGTGGTTATACACCAATTGCAGCTACACTGGTAAGTGAAAAGGTCATGAGACCCATTATAGAAGGATCGGGTAGTATTATGAGCGGTCATACGTTTAGTGCGAATCCGTTATCATGCGCCGTTTCTCTTGCTGTGATTGAGTATTTAGAAAGTCATAATATCATACAGCAGGTTGAACAAAAAGGCATTTTCATTCAATCAGAATTAAAAAAATTACAAAATAAATATTCTTTTATAGGTGATGTGAGAGGAAAAGGATTACTGATAGGCATTGAATGTGTTCAGGACTTTGAAACGAAAAAACCATTCGATAGAGATGTTCGACTGACTAATACAATCATTCAGCTTGCCCAACAAAATGGACTTCTACTTTATCCAGCGCAAGCAGGTATAGATGGTCTTATTGGTGACGCATTTATTATTGCTCCACCATTAACGATATTGCATCAAGAAATTTCAGAGCTAATATCACGATTGGATCAAACATTTGAACATATTCAACAATGGCTAAATCAAGCTAACATAACAACTAAATAGGAGGATTATATGAAAAATTTATTCAATAAAATTGTCTCCATTGATTCTCTTCGTGACTTATTTCGTGATGAAATGTCTATAATGTTTGGGGGATTTGGAGGAATAGGTTCTCCGCCTACATTAATCGATTATATATATTCTCTTGAAATTAAAGAATTAACCTTAATTGGAAATGATACCGGTTTTCCTCAAATAGGTATTGGAAAACTTGTTACTGGTAAAAGAGCAAAAAAGCTGATTGTATCTCATATCGGTTCAAATCCAAATGCAGGATTACAAATGACAAATAAGGAATTGGATATTGAGTTTTCACCTCAAGGTATATTAATGGAGCGTATTAGAGCGGGAGGTTCAGGGATTAAAGGATTTTTATCTAATATTGGTGTCAACCATGAAGCTGTAAGATTGGATAAACAAACTATCACTGTAAATGAAGAGGAGTACCTACTAGAAACGAGTCTAACAGCTGACGTTTCTATTATTTTTGCAAAAGCCGCAGATGAATTTGGCAATCTTATTTTTGATAAAAGTGCACGGAATACGAATCCACTTATCGCTATGGCTGGAGATTTGACGATTGTAGAAGCAGAACATATTGTTCCTTTAGGCGCTTTACATGCTGAAGAAATCATTACTCCAGGAGTCTATATTGATTATATTGTCCAATCGAACGGGGTGAATTGGAAATGGGCATGGGAATAGATAATCGAATGAAAATTGCCGTTAGAGCAGCACAAGAAATAGTTCCAGGCAAGATTGTAAATTTAGGAATTGGCATTCCATCATTAATACCAAATTTTGTGACTAGTAAGGAGAAAGTTTTTTTTCAAGCAGAAAATGGCATACTTGGAATTGCTGGTACACCTGAAAGCGGTCAAGAAGATGAAAATTTATGCAATGCAGGAGGCTTTCCAATTACTTTAAGAGAGGGTGGAAGTTACTTTGATAGCGCCTATGCATTTAGTATGATACGCAAAGGAAAAATCGATATAACGGTATTGGGTGCTCTACAAGTGAGTGAAAAAGGAGATTTAGCAAATTGGATTGTTCCTGGTAAAAAAGTTCCTGGTATGGGGGGAGCTATGGAACTAGCAAGCTGTGCCAAGAAAGTGATAGTTACAATGAATCATTGTAATAAAAATGGCAGTTCTAAAATTGTGAAATGCTGTGATTTACCATTAACTGCATCAGGTTGTGTACATATGATTATTACCGAAATGGGAGTATTTCGAATTGTAGATGAACAGCTGTATTTAGAGGAAATCTTTCATCCATATAGCGTAACTGATATTGAAATGAAGACTGATGCTACTTTTAATGTAAGTGAAACATTACAATTTATATAAATGGAGAGAAGCCTATGACGGTTAAAAATATCGTTCGAAATTGGATTAGAACTCATGAATATAAAGCTACCACCTTATTAAAGAAAATGGTTCAGCAGCGATCTGTTCGAGGAAATGAGGGAAAGGCTCAAGCGATTGTTGTTGAGAAGTGTCGACAATTAGGTTTGGAGATTGATTTATGGGATATCGACGAGAATCCAGAAATAAAGCATCATCCATATTTTCATTGCGATCGAAGTGATTTTTCGGGAAATCCTAATTTAGTTGCTGTCTTAAAAGGGAGTGGAGAAGGAAAATCAATTATTCTCAATGGACACATTGATGTTGTACCTGAAGGAAATGTGGAAGATTGGGACCAATCTCCATACAGTGGCTACGAAAAAAATGGGAAAATTTATGGGCGTGGTACAACAGATATGAAGGGGGGAAACGTTGCACTTTTATTAGCGATAGAATCGATTATAAAGAATGATATACAATTAAAAGGAGATATTATTTTTCAAAGTGTAATAGAGGAGGAAAGTGGCGGAGCTGGAACATTAGCAACCGTGTTAAGAGGATACAAAGCAGATGCTGCATTAATTCCAGAACCAACAAGTATGAAATTTTTCCCTCATCAACAAGGTTCCTTATGGTTTCGTCTACGTATAAAAGGAAAACAGGCACACGGAGGAACTCGTTATGAAGGAGTAAGTAGTTTGGATTTATCGTATTTTGTTATAGAACAAATAAAGGAACTAGAAACAACTCGAAATCAAAGCTTACTAGATAAACCGTTGTATAGAAATATTTCGATACCAGTCCCAATAAATATAGGCACATGCCGAAGTGGAAACTGGCCTTCTTCTGTTCCAGATTTGACGGTTTTAGAAGGGAGATATGGCGTCTCTCCGTATGAAAGTGTCGAAGAAGCGATGTTAGAAATGGAAGAAATAATTGACAGAATCAATCAAACGAATAGTTGGTTTAAACAAAAACCAATTGAATTTGAGTGGTTTGGGGCACGTTGGTTACCAGGTAAAATGGATGTGAATCATCCTTTTATGCAAACTATTTTACAAAACTATCAAGCTATTGAACATAAAGAAGCTGTTATTGAGGCTTCTCCCTGGGGAACAGATGGAGGTATTTTATCGACAGTTGGGAATATTCCGGTAATGGTATTCGGACCTGGTACTACGGAAAAAGCGCATGATTGTAATGAATATATTGAAATTGCCTCAATTGTAAAAACTGCTGAAATTATTGCTTGTACATTAATCGATTGGTGTGGAGTTGATGAAACTATTAAATAATGAAAGAGTGGTTTGATGAATCAATTACCTTATTCCATTTATGAAGATTTAGACGATTGCACATACACATTAGCAAGAGATGATTATAATAAACGAATAAGAATAGATGAATATTATGGAAATATTGACAGTGTGTTAAATTCAGCTGAAGAACATGTTGTTGCAAGCAATTGCGAAAAATTAATTTTTAAGGCTAGACAAGAAGACTTTCAAACTTTATTATCCAGAAACTTTGTTCTAGAGGCTAAGGTTGATAAATATTATTTAGGTAGCGATATGTATTTCTTTTGCAAGTACTACACATCAGATCGCCGCAAAAGTGATTATTGGGCTGAAGAAGATTATTTACTTGAAAATATATATAACAATAAAGAAAAGCAAAAACCAAAAGCCTCCATTGATCAATACACATTAAAAATATGTGATGAAACAGATGCAGATTATTTAGCAGAATTATATAGTTCTGTATTTAAAATATATCCTGTTCCATTAAATAATCCAGAATATATAAAAAAGTGTATGAGGAGTGGAAGTGTATATATGGGATTTTGGCATAACGGTAAGATAATGAGTTCAGTTTGTGCCGAGATGAACGATACGTATCATAATGCTGAAATAACAGATTGTGCTACCTTGCCCGAATATAGGCAGTTTGGCTTAATGCAAATTTTAATTGCTCATATTGAAAAAGAGTTACATAAAAAGAAAATCTTTTGTTTGTATTCTATTGCTAGAGCTCGTTCGTACGGAATGAATGCAGCTTTTTATCGCTTAGGCTATGAGTATAGAGGTAGATTAGCCAATAACTGTTATATTTATGAGGATATTGAAGATATGAATGTTTGGGTTAAAAATATTTAACGCCGAAAAACCGGCAACAAAAGATGAATATTCAGCACAAGGAGAGTAAAAGTGCCTTGTTAGCCTTGACCTTTATAACGACATGGCTAGAAGGTGCTTTTCTTTTTGTACAAGTTGTCTTTTGACCTAAAATGATTGTCGAAAAGAAAAGGGACCTTTTTTTGATTAAGTTACTTTTTTGAGGCTTGAAAAAGGTGTGTTGTGATAGCAGAAGATGCGCCTATGTTATTGGCTATTTTCACATACTTTGTTTTCAATCAACAAGGTAGTGAATATAGGCTAAGTTGAATACCATTTCAGGAGGCATACCTGTCTTGGAGGAGGATCGAATCTTACGTTCCAATCTCCCTTTTTTATCACTGAACTTAGACGAAAGCAACAATCTTATAGAAATCATTCTTGTTATAAATGAAATGCCAATAATTCAGCAAAAGTAGTAAATAATTCAGCCCTGATTCATATACATATAGTAACTAAACCTGATAAAGGAAGTGAAAAAGTGGTTGAAAAAGAAATAGTAACGAAAGAAATAATGGAGTCTATATTGAAGGTCATTGATGAGGGCATACATGTAATAGATTTGGACGGGATGACTATATTTTACAATTCAATAGCGGCTTCACTTGATGGGATGCGTGTCCAAGAGGTAATTGGAAGACATGTTTTAGATGTTTTCCCCTCGCTAACAAAGAAGACAAGTACCTTACTTCAAGTCATTCAAAGTGAAAAAGCAATTTATAATCGTAGTCAATCTTATGTGAATTTACATGGAGTAAAAATTGATACAATCAATACCACTCTCCCCATTTATGTGAATGAAAGACTGATCGGAGCGGTTGAAGTCGCAAAGGATTATACGAAACTGAGAAAGCTATCGGAAAGATTAATTGATTTAGAGAAGGCACATTCAACTGTAGTAAATCGAAAAAAGCGAGCTTTAGGTGCTGTTTATCGGTTTGAGGATTTAATTACGGGAAATCAAGCTTTCAAAGACATTATTGTTAGAGGTAAAAAAGCAGCTAAATCTTCTTCTTCAATCTTGGTATATGGTGAGAGTGGCACAGGAAAAGAATTATTTGTTCAAGGTATACATAATGCTTCTCCACGTCGTGAGCAACCATTTATTGTCCAAAATTGTGCAGCACTTCCAGAATCATTATTAGAAAGTATCATATTTGGTACTGCAAGAGGAAGCTATACAGGCGCGGTAGATAGACCTGGATTATTTGAATTAGCTAATAAAGGAACGTTATTTTTAGATGAAATTCAATCATTAAGTCCTGCATTACAAACGAAGTTACTACGCGTAATAGAAGATGGTGTAGTAAGGAGAGTAGGTGAAACGAAAAGTGTAGGAGTAGATGTTAGAGTTATTGCAGCCCTGAATGTTCATCCTGAGAATGCCTTAAAGGAAAATCTTCTTCGATTAGATTTGTTTTATCGCCTCAATGTTTTAAGCTTTCAATTACCTCCTCTCAGAGAGAGGAAGGATGATATTTTATTACTTATCCAGCATTTTATTCAACAGTATAACGAATCTTTATCTTTAAATATTCAAGGGGTTGAGCATCAGGTGGAACAATTATTCCTCCAACATCAATGGCCAGGAAATGTAAGAGAATTAAAGCATTGTATTGAATATATGATGAATATTACAGAAACAGTATGGTTGAAAAAAAGTGAATTACCGGTCTTTTTTCAAAAGTCATCGAATTTTTTAATGGAACAAGATATCCCGCCACTTAGGGAGGCTTTGAAAAAAAGAGAACAAGAACTGTTAAACAAAGCTTTAGAGCAAACGGGTGGTAATGTTTTAAAAGCGGCACAACTATTGAAAATACCAAGGCAAACCTTACAGTATAAATTAAAAAATGTATAAAGAATAAGAAATCAATGATTAAAAGAAAAACTGAATCCTAAAAAGATTCATTTTTTTTGGCATATTACTTGCATTATTACCTAGCAAAGAGCGAGGAGGTATTATGCATGAAGGATTTTTTATATAAACCAAAAAGACATTGGAAAGATATTGAACTATGGAAAGATGTTACGGAAGAGCAATGGAACGATTGGCTCTGGCAACTTACACATACAATTCGAACGTTAGATGAACTAAAACAAGTCATTCATTTAACTCCTGAGGAAGAAGAAGGAGTTTTTATTTCAACAAAAACAATCCCTTTAAATATAACGCCTTACTATGCTTGGTTAATGAACCATGATGATGCTCGTTGCCCAATTAGAATGCAGTCAGTACCCATTGGAAAAGAATTATATAAAACGCAATATGACCTTGAAGATCCTCTGCATGAAGATGAAGACAGTCCTGTTGCAGGTTTAACTCATAGATATCCAGATCGCGTTTTATTTTTGGTGACAAATCAGTGTTCGATGTATTGTCGTTATTGTACAAGAAGAAGATTTTCTGGACAGATTGGGATGGGTGTGCCCAAAAAACAATTAGATGAAGCTATTCAGTATATACGAGACACACCAGAAGTACGAGATGTATTACTTTCTGGTGGAGATGGATTATTAATAAACGATACGATTTTAGAATATATTTTAAAAAATTTACGTTCTATACCGCATGTAGAAATTATCCGAATCGGTACTAGAGCACCCGTTGTATTCCCGCAAAGAATTACAGAAAATCTATGTAATATATTAAAAAAATACCATCCAGTATGGTTGAATACACATTTTAATACAAGTATAGAAGTAACGAAAGAATCTAAAGAAGCTTGTGAGATGTTGGCTAACGCGGGTGTACCTGTAGGAAATCAATCTGTCATTCTAGCAGGAATCAATGATAGTGTACCAATTATGAAAAAGCTCGTGCATGATTTAGTGAAGATTCGCGTTCGTCCTTATTATATTTACCAATGTGATTTATCAGAAGGAATCAGTCATTTTCGTGCTCCAGTTTCAAAAGGCTTGGAAATTATTGAAGGCTTGAGGGGACATACTTCTGGTTATGCATGTCCTACTTTTGTCGTTGATGCTCCTGGTGGTGGTGGAAAAATCTCCTTGCAGCCGAATTATTTATTGTCGCAATCACCGACAAAAACGGTACTAAGGAATTTCGAAGGAGTCATTACGACGTATCCAGAGCCGGAATCTTACACGTCAGGGTTGGCAGATGAATATTTTGAAAGTATTTACGGAACTCAGCAGAAAAAGGAAACCGGCATCTCTGGCTTGCTGCAGGATGAGCAGCTGAATCTTGTCCCGAGCAACATGCCTCGGATTAATAAGCGAAAACAATATGAGGTCAATCCGGAACATGCCTCTTTGAAGGATAAGCGTGCCAAACGTGATGAGCTTAAAGAAAAGAAATTTCAGGCGGAGCAAAAGAAAGCTGCTTCACTGGCGAAGGGGAATGAGTAAGTATGGAAGTCTGCTATTGGTGTGAGCAGCCTAATCCGGCACAAATCAAGGATACTGTCTATTGGGAGCTGCCGGACGGCACGAAGGCGATTGAAATCCGCAATGTGCCGTCGTTCTCCTGCGAGCATTGCGGAGCACGTTATCAAAGTGATGCAACCGTGAAGGAAATCGAAAATCATTTGTTCATAATTGATACGAAGAATATTGAAAAGTCTCTGACCTATGAGCAATTGATGGTGAAGCGGAAGTTGTTAAAGAGGAATTATTTTGATTTTGGGTGAGTATATTTAAAGAGGATAGAAGAGCTAAATCAACGTGCTCTTCTATCCTTTTTTTTACTTTAATGGAAGTTATAGTATGGTAAGTTTTAATATTCATTTATGATAGAATAGTAAAATGTAGTTGTGTATTTTAGTGTATAAGTATGAATGTAGAGATAGGGTGAGAAAATGAGTTTTCAAAAATGGCTACGGATAATTCTTCCGGAAGTCCAATTGTTTGATTTTATAAAGGCGCATGGTTTCAAAGGCAATCAGCAAAAACAAACAGCGACACTTCAAACGAATCAAGGAGGAGCTGTTTTTTCTTCTGGTTTGGCGCCTAATTTTTCAGGTTCTAATCATAATTTGCCACAAACAACGGGTGCGATGCAAGAAGTGATTCAAGATACGAAAAAGGGCATCAAAAACCTGGGTTTACATCAATCAAATGATGAATTAGATGCGATTTTCAATGATATTAAAATTGAACTGAATCGCAACGTATATTCTCAAGAGAGATATATAGATGATTTGCTCGTTATTTTTAAAACAGCTTTTTTTGCGAGAGAAAAGGGCGCAGTTCAGAATACGATATTATTGGCCGGGCCTGCCGGTACAGGCAAGAAGCGAAGCTTAACGATTCTGATCGATGCTTTGTATCGAAAAAAACTGATTCCGTATAAACGATATTCGATGATTGATTTAAGCCAATATGGAGAAAACGATGTCCATACAAATTTTATTGTCGATTGTTCGGCTGCTTTCAGTTACGGAATTGGCACAGTTTGTTTCACAGGCTTCGAAAAAGCGCAATCAGAGATTTTATCTTATGTTACGAAACTTTTTAAGGACGGTTATTTCAGAACGTCACAAGGAATTGTCGTAAGCGCTTCGGATTACTTTTTATTATTGTACAGTGATGCTGATGCGAAAGGAAAGGTCGTGAATCGACAAATTCCAACTTCCATTGCCGAGAAAATTTCACCTGCTTTGTTACGGGAAATCCGTTCTTTTGCGATTACTTCCGCGTTGGATGTTGATACGCTAAGCAGCATACTGTATGCGCAACTGACGACTGCTGCTAATAGACTGTATGCGCAGGCTCAAATAACTATTGAGTTTGAAGCGGAAGTGTTCATTGAGCTTGCCAAGCGAATTTTGCCGACGAAGCGATACGGTGAGGCGATTGAAGAATTAGTAGAGAAAGAGTTTTTTGAGTTGCTTCTGAACGCCCGAGCGAGAGGAGAGCTTACGAGTGGCGATACGATTGTTATTAAAATGGAACAAAATGATCTGCTTGCCTGCAGCCGCAAAGGAAACATTCTATTAAAATCCATTCCTCTCGTTCAAGAGGAAACATTAGAAGATGTATTGAATGAGTTGAACAGTTTAATCGGTTTGGAATCTGTTAAAACATTTATTCATGAATTACTGAAGACAGTTGCCTTGCAGGAGAAACGAAAAGCGCAAGGAGTTGAAACGGCTCCGATGACCTTGCATATGGTATTTACCGGAAATCCTGGTACAGGGAAGACAACGGTCGCCCGCATGATTTCCCGGATTTTGAAGGCGATGGGCTTACTTTCTCAAGGGCAGCTCGTCGAAGTCGCAAGACAAGATCTTGTTGGGCAATATGTCGGCTCCACAGCGCCTAAAACGAATGAAGTCATTCAACAAGCATTGGACGGTGTGTTATTTATTGACGAAGCTTATACGCTTTCCCGTAACAAGCATGACAGTTTCGGCCAAGAAGCGATTGATACATTGGTAAAAGGAATGGAAGACCACCGTGATGATACAGTCGTCATTTTAGCGGGCTATACGAATGAAATGGAAACATTCCTAAAGACAAACCCAGGTTTGCGTTCGAGATTCCCTTTAATTGTGGAATTCCCGGATTATACGCCGAAGGATATGCTGCAAATGATGGAGCTGCAAGCAAAGCAGCGTGATTATACAATTGATGTGGCAGCGCATGAAGGGCTATTAGAGCTGTTTGAAGTAAAACAAATTCCAGGAAGAAATGACGGTGGGAATGGCAGGCTTGTTCGCAATCTTTTAGAAGAAGCGATTCGAAAACAATCTGTTCGAATCATGGAGTCGGATTCACAAGCATCCAACATGCTAGTGGCGAGTGATTTTGGCATCGGTACGAAAGCAGCATTCAATTTAGAGGATGCTTTCTCCGGTATAATCGGTTTGGATAATGTGAAAAGCTTTGTTTTAACATTAGAAAAACAATTACTTGCTGACCGCCGCCGTAAAGAAGCAGGTATTCAGACGAAAAAAGAACAAACGTTGAATATGGTTTTCGCAGGAAATCCTGGGACTGGTAAAACAACGATCGCCCGTCTGCTAGCCAGCATGCTGAAATCGATGGGGGTTTTGAAAAAAGGTCATTTGGTTGAAGTGGATCGCACGCAGCTGGTTGCTGAATACGTCGGTCAGACGGCTGCTAAAACTACGGAAGTGGTGGAAAGCGCGTTAGGAGGCGTCTTGTTCATTGATGAAGCATATACGTTAGTTGAAGAAGGACAGGGTGGATTCGGAAAAGAAGCGATTGATACATTGGTTCGCTTAATTGAAAACCATCGTGAAAATTTGGTTGTCATCATTGCCGGCTATACCGAAGAAATGAAACAATTCATGAAAGCCAATCCTGGATTATCTTCCCGTTTTCCACTGAATATTGAATTTCCCGATTATACAGCGGATCAACTTGCAAAAATGACGGACATTCAAGCGCATTCAAAAGGATTTATACTGGATGAATCTGTATGTACAGCCTTAAAGCCGTATTATGAAGAAAAACAAATTCCAGGAAGAAATGATAGTGGAAATGGTCGTTTAGTGCGCAACACGCTTGAAGAAGCCATTCGTAATCAAGCCATTCGAATTGTTGAACACCAGGATTTGCCGGTCGAACAATTGAATGTGCTGACAGTCGAAGATTTCCATGTGCAGCCTGTTAAAGAGGTGACAAATGCGCTTAATGAACTGGCTTCAGTCATCGGAATGGACGAGGTTAAGCAATTTGTCCGTACTTTATCCGCTCAAGTTGAAATTGAAAATATGCGTAAGCAATTGTCATTGCCAAGTTTGGGCTCCCAGTCGCTTCACATGATTTTTAAAGGCAATCCGGGTACGGGAAAAACGATGATTGCTCGGATTTTAGCGAAACGTTTGAAAGAACTAGGTGTGATTAAGCTTGATCATGTCGTTGAAACCGATCGTTCCGGTTTGGTAGCCGGTTATGTAGGACAAACCGCTTTGAAGACGAAAGAGGTATTGGAAAGTGCGTTAGGTGGCGTGTTATTCATTGATGAGGCGTATGCGTTAATGGGAAGCGCCAATGATTTCGGTCAAGAAGCGATTGATACGATCGTGAAATTTATGGATGATCATCGTGATAATATTATCGTGATTTTAGCCGGCTACGGTGAGGATATGGAAAGGTTTTTACAATCAAATGCCGGTCTTCGATCGCGTTTTCCGAATATCATTGAATTCCCTGATTACAGCGCAAAAGAATTGATGCAGATCAGTTACCAATTCTTAACGAAGAAAGGCTTCCATGTATCGGCAGAAGTCGAAGAAACATTGCTATCTATTTTCGAAACTGGCATGAAAGTTGAAAATGCAGGGAATGGTCGTTTTGCACGCAATATATGTGAAGCAGCGATTCGCGCACATGCGTTGCGGGTCAGTCAAATCGCTCAGCCTACTGTTGAGCAATTGACCACAATCAATCAGGTAGATTTCGAGAAGGCAGGGAATTGAACATGAAGAAAATTTTTGCGCTCGGAGGCGCGATTTTATACTATTTGCTTTATCCGATGATTTTAATCGTTGTCGTTTTCGGACCGTTAATGGAGTTTGATGTGCTGATGGATGTATATAAGTACAATGCTCCGAAAGCTGCATTTGGAATAGGCGCCACCTGCTTCGTTGGGTTTATGTTATTTTTATCGTTCAAATATTCACGTCTCAAATGGCTATACATTAAATTTCCTGTTCTCATTCCATTTTTTCAAATGTGCTTGATTATGTTAGCGGGTATAGAAATGGCTCTTCTATTTGCGAACCTTTGGGCTGATAACCAAACATTCCATAAGGGGATTGCGATTACACTATCAATCATCAGCATTGCGGCAGCGAGAGCGTATTTATCCTATTGGTATTACAAATATCCAATTAGCTATAAAGTACACAAATTGTAAAGGTGATGAATGATGCGAGAAAGAAAAATAAATAAAAAACATGATACTAGGCATATAGAGACATGGGAATCAGACAATTTAAATCAAGAAGCGGAGGAGAAATTAGTCCCGCATCAATCGAAGCTGAAAGACTCTATTAAATGGATTGCTGTCTTCTGTTTAGTAGCCGCAATAGCGTCCAGCTTCTTCGTGACTAGTTCTTTAGATGAAGGTACGGCTGAGGAAGTTGTGGCCAATCGGGTCAGCACATCGACAAGCGCCGGGGAGCAAGTCATTTTGGATGAATCGTATGAGAACATTGAAGCAAGAGATTTTGAAGTGAGCAATGCCGGACCAGACGGTGGAGAAGCACGCATGCTCATCTGGGACTTCAATGCCGAAGACTTGGATGAAGTTTCCGTATTGGTCGATGGCGTGCCAGTAAAAGAGAAAATCATTTTGACGAATAATGCGACAGCCATCAGCATTCCTGTCCCGAGTACCATTACTATCACGGGTGTTCATGATAATGGCGGTGGAATCTCCTACGCAGTCAAATTCCCGAACAATAAAACGACGTATTTTAATATAGTCGGTGTTGGCCAGTCCAACACGTATACGGTTTTGCCAAATTTATAAAAAACAGATGTAACAGCTATTTATAAGAGATTCCTCTTCTAAATAGTTGTTATTTTATTTGAATTGAAACACTAGTATTAGGATGTTATTCATAAATCATGTAAGAAAATTCATACCTATCTTTGTTGTTTATTACAAAAACTATTAATAGAAGTATAGAATATGAGGATTTAATGTCAAAACCTAAATTGCTAAAAGAAATTACTTCGATTTTAGTTGATTGACAAAAATAAACATTTTTCACAAAAATTTCATTTTTCCTTCATTGTAATTTGAAGATATTTCTATATGATACATTATAGGGTATATTTTTGGGGTGAAGGGGAGAAAACACATGTATTTTGCATTGATGATCATGATGGTCGCAGCTATGTTTGTTTTATTTTTATGCGGGTACTATGTAGCTGTTATTAAACAAAAATACGGAAAAAATTGGTTGCACGCCGTACCAATTACAGTTGCTATTCTTATGTTTAATATTATATGGGCTATAGTAGAGATGGGAAAAGCAGGACGTTGGTAATAAATTGATTGTTAATTAAGGCTGTGGAAAAAGTGTTTTGTTTGCTCACTTTTTTCACAGCCTTTATGTGTTATTTAATAGGTTGTTTTTAAATCGCTAAGTAAAGAAAATAGTTGATAGCAAGGTATAGCAATTGGCTGTTTTCTAAAAGATTGTTGTTTCTAACAAGCTTGATAAAAAAAGCAGTGACCAAAAGGTTGATTGAATGGAACGTAAGGTGTGAGACTCCTGCGGGAGCAGCGAGACAGGTGAGATCCCACAGACGCTTTGCGTCAAGGAGGCTCACCGCCCACCCAGCGGAAAGAGAGCATCCTGGAGTGGAATTCGATCTATACTCGTTATTGTTAATAGGCAACAAAGTTTATGATAACAGCCTATGAATTAGAGCGTAAGTAAGGAGTTTCCTGTAGTAGCAAGCGGGCAGATAGGGGGCCATAGCTTCCCTATAGAAAGTAAACTATTTGGAGAAGATATCGAACTAAACTCTCTATTTGTACAATGAAACAAAGTTTTTGAAAACAGCTTAATAGGAACTATGTATGATAGTGTCAATTTAATGTTTTTCAAAGCTAGACGTAGGTGGAATATTTCGCTATATTATAACCAAAGAAATTTCGATAGATGGAGGAAGCAATTGAAAAGTTTTTATCACTTTTTAGTAACATTTAGACAGCCTAAAAATATAGATGATATAACAAAATTTGCAAATGATGCCTATCATGATCATAGCTTTCCTAAGCATTCAAAAGATTATCATGAAATTAGTCATTACTTAGAAATGAATGGCACTTATTTAGAAAGCATGACGATTTTTGATGATGCATGGGAGAAGTATATGGAACAAATGTAAAAGCATTAGTAGAGTTGATTTTCTCTACTAATGCTTTTTTCTTCGTTTAGGAAATGATAAAATCTTTGACACGTACTTCGTTCGTTTTCAAAACTGTTGAAGTCTAGCTCCGGCACCTTGCTTTTCTCTCAGAAATACTTGCTTTCCTTCTATTCATTTATTGTTAAAGATCCACAGTAACCAACATTTAATTAAGAATAATTTCACAAAAAAGATATGCAGATAAAATTGATAGATTGGTTGTGCCCATTGAAACGATTATCTATAACAGGTATCAGAAACGTGCATATACTATCATAAATAACGATTTGCTCCGAGAGGATGTCTCAAATGGGGAATAAAAAAAAGGCAAAATATAAAGTGGGTGATACAGTTGTCATTACGATGTATGGCACTGTTGGAAAGATAACAGATGTTAAATATCTAGAGGGCTCTTATGTGTACGAAGTAAATTATAGTGAAGGCTTATTTTTAGAATCACTTTTGGTTCCAATAAATGAATATGACGGCGAGATCCAAAAAGAAAAAGAGCATATAAATATAGAGTATAAGTATTTCTTTGGTGATCTTGTTCAGGTAGAAGGATATAAGGATGAATATTTTAAAGTGATTGGTTTTCGAACAGAAATTTGGAGATACAAAGAAAACGCATGGGAAGATGTTGTTTATGAGCTTTCAAGATTAACAGATGGAGAATGGCTTGAAGCTCACGAAGATGAGCTCATCTTAATCGCAGATGCAGAAAGTGCAGAACTATATTTTCAAAAATTAGAATTGTTGTATCCAATAAAAAAGAATGCAAGAAAAAAAGAAGTTCCCCCTTATAATGCTTTAAGAAAGGCAGAATGGCATACGCTGCAAGAGTTTCGAGCAAAGAGACAATTAATTGACGAATTGTTAGATTTGTATAATGATTATGCTGCTCTTTATCAAACATTTGAAGATGAAGAATATAAAAAAGTTATGTTACTTACACTGTTAAAACTAAAAGGATTATCGACGACACCTTATCAAAAGCAAAATAAAATATAAAAATAATCAGAAATGAAGTAAAAATGTTATTCTTTTTATTTTGTTATTTTACTTTGAAGAAAATATGTAATATTATAACAATTAAGCACATAAAGCTATATAGATACTAGGCTAGGAGTCTGCATTGGCCATATAGACATTTTTTGAAATGTAATGGGAATAAGAGTATTTATTTATGGCTTGCTTTATGTATTTAAAAAGGAGGCGATCTTTTTGAGAGAAATTGAGGTTGTAATTGATACAGAAGAAATAGCGAATTATTTCTTTCAAGAATTAACTAGGAGAGGATTTGTTCCGACTGTAGAAGAGCTCGAAGAAATTGCCGACATTACTTTTGAATATTTATTGGATAAGTGCATTATTGATGAAGAAACTGAAGAATGAGAAAAGATTCGAACGACGGTAAAAAAACCGTCGTTTTTATATGAAAAAAATTTTGTGTGAAATAAAAATTATGAAACTTTTGAAAGGATTTGTTCGTATGAATGAGAAAGGAGTGATTGACATGTTTAAAAAGATCATTAAATCGGTTTTAAATAATAGTAAGCCTAGCTATAAAAGATTTTCGAGTAGTAGTCGTAAACACTATTCAAAAAAACATAATTACTATGGCCATAAACATTATAAGCAATCCTATAAAAAGAGCTTTTTTAGTTCAAGAAGCTTTTCAAGTAGTTGATTGAAGAGGAATAAAAATGATTATTACAGCCTTACGTGAAAAGCGAATCAATCAGAAGTTCATTTCTTATTTTGAAAATAGCGCAACATATGATTTTATAACTATCTTAGGAGAGGGAACATTTGGAGTTACTTATTTAATTTTCGATAAGAAAACGAATAAAAAGGTTGTATTAAAACGTTTAAAAACGAAATATGCCAAGAAGCGAAAAAGTTTAGAGCATTTCCATAAAGAGATGAACTGCCTTCAAAAAAACATGCATCAAAATTTCCCTGCATTTATTAGTGAAAATACAATGGAAGAAATTCCGTATTTTATCATGGAATACAAAGATGGAAAAACGTTTGAACAACTAATATTTGATGAAGGTAAAGTATATTCGACTAGAGATACGATACAGATCGTAAAGCAATTATTAAAAATGGTCATGACGATTCATAGTTATGGAATTGTTCATCGAGATTTACGTATTCCTAATATTATTCAAAATAACGATGAACTCAGTATTGTTGATTTTGGTCTTGCATGCTCTATAGATAATGAGGCAATCATTAATCAAATAAAAAACCCGAAAAAGTCAGCTAGTTATATCAGTGATCTATATCATATTGGACATTTTATGTTGTATTTACTCTATTCAACTTACGAAATTTCGAATCGAAAAGAAAAAAGTTGGCAAGAAGAATTACAACTCACGAAAGATATAGTGGACTTTATTGAAAAACTGTTATTGATTCAATCACCTTTTCAAAACGCATTAGCAGCTTATGAAGCTTTAAATTCAATAGAATAATAGGGAGCGAAAAAGAATGTCTATGTTCAATAAAATATTGGCAAGTGTAGGAATTGGAAGTGCAAATGTTGATACAAAGCTAGAAAGAGACACATTTATGCCAGGAGACGAAGTATCTGGAGTAGTAGAAATTAAAGGTGGTTCTGTTGAACAATGTATTGATGAAATCTTTTTGTCTGTTACAACTTCATATGTAAAGGAAAGTAATGATAAGAAATATAACGAAACAGCTACTATTGAACGAATTAGAATAAACGAATCTTTTACAATTGGTGTCAACGAAAGTAAAACAATTCCATTCTCGTTCATCTTACCTTTAGATACACCATTAACTTACGGAAAAACCAAGGTGGTTATCTCAACTAACTTAGATATTAAAAATGCGCTAGACCCAAAAGATGATGATTATATTAATGTACGACCTACACCACTGATTCATACTGCATTTATTGCATTAACGGATTTGGGGTTTAAGTTAAGAAGCTCAGAATGTGAGCAAGCACCAAGAAATTTTCAAAGAAGAATGCCATTCATTCAAGAATTCGAGTTTGTACCTGTAAGTGGCCCATATCGTGGTAAATTAGATGAATTAGAGTTCACATTTTATCAGCCAAACGTTAATGAGGCGGAAGTGTTATTAGAGGTAGATCGACGTGCTAGAGGTCTTGCAAGTATGTTTGCTGAAGCTCTAGATATGGATGAAACAAAAGTAAGAGTAACATTAACTAGACAAGATTTAGCTGGAATGACGGAAACATTAAGACAAATTATATCTCGTTATAGCTAGTTGACCGATTCCAATATTAAAATGGTTTACAAGAACTAAAGCGATGTTTTCAAAATGATCAACAAAAATAAAATTTTGTTGATCATTTTTTTATTGTATTTGAAAATGAAAGCAATTTTTTTAGAAAATCTACTGTAATCAATCCATGACTTTATGTATGATAAAAAAGGCATAGGAAATAATGTTGAGTATATGAGATGAATAATAAGTATGTAAATATACTTTATAAAGATATAAGTAGATATTTATCCTTTCAAACATAAGGGAGATGATAAAGATAAAGGCGTTTTCATTTGATTAAAGAAAGTCGTATTTTCAGAAACATTTAATAATTTAACTACTTTAATAAGTTGTGATATAGTTATCTTGGAAATTTATTTAGGAGGATTATTACAATGAGTATTCATATTGGAGCTAAACCTGGAGATATCGCGGATACGATCCTTTTACCGGGTGATCCGTTACGTGCAAAATATATAGCAGAAACTTTCTTAGAAAACCCAGTTTGTTATAATGAAGTTCGAGGTATGCTAGGCTTTACTGGTACATATAAAGGCAAAAGAATCTCTGTACAAGGAACTGGAATGGGTATTCCTTCTATTTCTATTTATGTTAACGAATTAATTCAAAGCTATGATGTAAAGAACTTAATTCGTGTAGGTACATGTGGTGCGATTCAAGAAGATGTTAAAGTAAGAGATGTTATCCTTGCTATGACAGCATCAACTGATTCAAGAATGAATCAACTTACGTTTAACGGAATTGATTATGCACCAGCGGCAAATTTTGAATTACTAAAAGCTGCTTATGAAGCAGGTGAAGAAAAAGGTCTAAACCTTAAAGTAGGTAATGTATTTACTGCAGATCAATTCTACAATGATAATGCTGAACATAAAAAATGGGCTCAATATCAAATTTTAGCGCTTGAAATGGAATCAACAGCTCTATATACAATTGCTGCTAAATTTGGTAGAAAAGCACTTTCTATTCTAACAGTTAGTGACCACATCATTACAGGTGAGGAAACCACTTCTGAAGAAAGACAAACAACATTTAATGACATGATTGAAGTTGCTTTAGAAGCAGCAATCAAACAAAAATAAATGTATTATCTAGGGAATGGTCTAGCCACTATAGATGAAGGTTGTTGAACAAATAATAGTGACTAGACATTCTCTTTTTATAAGGTATAAACTAGATTAGACTCACATGTCGATAGGACAATAGCTATATGCTAGCTAGGAAGCACTAGTAAATAACCTAATGGTTTAACTTTTAATCCGTATGGAGAGAAAAGATGCTCCGATTGATTGAAGTTTCACCTAATCTTATTTATGTATAGCAAATTAAAGGTGATGGAAGAAACATATGAAAAAAAAATGGGCGTTGGCTGCCTTAGCAATGATGTTATTAAGTGGATGTCAATCACAACTGAATTTTTCTAGTGAGAAAAATCCGGCATCAAATGAAGGACAAGCTATTGAAAAAGAACAACAACAGAATATTGAAGATGAATTAACTCTTTCAGCCAAATACTTTAATCAAATTACTGAGACTAATGGAAAAAAAGTAATCCAAAATGCGGATAATACTTTAGTGCTTGTAAATAAAGAATTTTATTTATCCTCAGAATACATACCAAAAGATTTGGTTCGAGCGAATATAAGTTATTCTTTTGGGGATGAACAGCTCGAAAAGGCTCTATTAAGAGAAGATGCTGCCATTGCATTGGAAGAGATGTTTCAAGCAGCAAAAAAAGAACAAATTGAGCTTTTTGCAGTGTCTGGATATCGTTCTTATGCACGCCAAGAATCAGTATTTAATAATGAAGTCGCTCAACATGGAATAGAGAAAGCGAAAGAAGCAGTAGCCATTCCTGGACAAAGTGAACATCAGACAGGATTAACAATGGATATTTCGGCTCATTCGGTTGATTTATTGCTTACAGAAGATTTTGAAAAAACTGCCGAAGGGAAATGGCTAGCTGAAAATGCTCATAAATATGGGTATATTTTACGATATCCTAAGGGGAAAGAAGCCGTTACGGGTTATAAATACGAGCCTTGGCATTTTCGTTATGTAGGTAAGCCGTTTGCTGAACAAATTTATGTAAATCAACTCACTTTAGAAGAGTATTTTAATATCGTAAAAGAAATATAAATGTTATGATAAATACTTAGGGAGATTCGTATGAAGGTGAAAGTGGTGAGATAATGGAAGAAGAGAATCAGGTACATGAAGAAAATAAACCTAGTAAATTCATGAAAATAAAAAAATTCCACTTTATTATGGGAGTTTTTCTTCTTGTATTTATAACTGCAGCAGTAACTACAATCGCATTAACATTTGGTGATGAAAAAGTTCAAGCCAATATAGTAAATTCAAGACCAGAATTTGACAAATTATTCGCTACTTTTGATACGATCAAAAAAGAATATTACACAGATGTTGACGAAGAAAAGCTAGTAAATGGAGCAATAAATGGTATGCTTGATTCTTTAGAAGATCCATATTCAGATTATATGAATGTTGATGAAGCAAGTAGTTTTCACGAAAAAATTTCATCTTCATTTGAAGGAATAGGGGCAGAAATTCAAGAGAAAAATGGTAAGATTATCATTGTGTCTCCTATTAAAGGCTCACCTGCTGAGAAAGCTAATTTAAAAGCAAATGATATCATAGTTAGTGTAGATGGGAATTCATTAAGTGGGTTAAGTTCTACAGAAGCAGTAACATTAATTCGTGGTAAAAAAGGCTCTAAAGTAGAGCTGATGATACAACGTGGAGAAGATGAGCCATTTAAAGTTTCTTTAACTAGAGATACCATACCTATTGAAACGGTTTATTCGAAAATGTTAGCTGGTAATGTCGCACATATTCAATTAACAAGCTTTTCTGAGAATACTGATAAAGAGCTAACAAATGCTTTAACTGAAATGAAGGAAAAAGGCATGAAAGGGCTTGTTCTTGATTTACGTGGAAACCCAGGAGGAATCATGCAACAAGCTGTCAGCATTGCTAGTCTTTTTGTTCCTGAAGGAAAAGTATTATTTCAAGTAGAAGATCGAGAAGGCAATAAGCAAGTTTTAAAATCTGAGAATAAAAATGTCGAACAGTTTCCAGTAGTAGTATTAGTGGATAATGGAAGTGCAAGTGCTTCTGAGATTGTTGCGGCAGCTGTGAAGGAATCAGCTGGAATTAAATTAGTTGGTGAAACTACCTTTGGTAAAGGTACAGTACAAACAGCTAAAGATTTAGAAGATGGTTCTAATATAAAATATACAACAGCCAAATGGTTAACACCTGATGGTAATTGGATTAATAAAAAAGGGATTAAACCAGATTTTGAAGTTGCATTACCATCTTATTCACATTTAACTTTTATATCTCCAGATAAACAGCTAAAGGTTGGTGCTTCGGCAACAGAAATTAAAAATGCTGAACAAATGTTAGAAGCTGTTGGCTATAAACCTGGTACTGTTGATGGTATTTTTGATGAAAAAACAAAAGCAGCAGTAGTTCAATTACAAAAGGATCAAAAACTAGATCAAACGGGTGTATTAAGTGGAGATACAACCATTGCATTAATGAATTTACTTCGTGAAAAAATTCTTCATAATGATACTCAGCTAAATAAAGCTGTGGAAATCATTAATAGTGAACTGAAATAAATAAACATAACAGTAGGGAGGCTATGCGCCTCTCTTTTGTTATGTCTAGACTTCATTTCAAATAGCAGTAAGTTGATTGCGATTTTGAAAAAAAGCAATCAAGGTAGTAAAAGATAGATTTTTATAGCGATATTCCGTTTGTTTCTTGTTTATGCTTTGGTTCAGAAGTAATTCCAAAGGCAGGAATAGCGGCTAATGCAGTTATTATTCCAGCGATAATGTACACTGTAATTAAGGAAGTAGATTGTACGCCTATACCAGATAAAGAAGATCCTAATAGTAAAGCAGCAGTAAAAATGGGGGTAATAATTCCGTTCGTACGCCCAATATATTTTTCTTCTACGAGTGTAATCATTAATGTACTTAAGAGTATCTGTACAAAGGCAAGAATGAAAGCAGCTGCAAAACGCATTGAAGCGGTCAACAAGAAAGAAGTAGATAATACTTCCATAATTGTTGCGAAACCAATGGCTAAAAAAGTACTGGCGAATACGACTTTTGTATTTAATTTATTCGATATGACAGCGGCAAGAATTCCGCCAAATAATAAACCGACACCAGCGATTGATGATAGCCATTGTAACGCTTCTTTTGGCAGGTCTAAACGGTCTGTAATTAAGAACACTTCTAGTGGTTGTACAAGCCCAGCTCCAAATCCTAATATGGAAAATGTAATGGTAATGCGTTTTAAATAGCGATTTTGCCATACATAGTGAAAGCCTTCTTTGATTTCTTTCATAATAGTTGAAGCTGGATTTTTCTCGATTTCATCATCTTTTGGAAGAAAAAGAGTGATGATGGTAGATAATCCGAAAGTAAATACTAAAATATAGAGTGCAGGAAGTACTCCCAATGAAGTGAATATGGCTGTTCCAATGATTGGCCCGACAATAATAAATAAGGAGCTTAAACTTTGAATAATTCCAATAGCCCCACTAACCTGTTCTTCTGGAATGTAACGTTTAAAAATTTTCGAGGAAGAGGGTTGTGAAAATTGAGATACGATTGCTGAAATGAAGGTAGCAAAGAAGATTGCTTCCCAAACTCCAAGTGAAATGCATATGATAATTAGGATAATAGAAGCTATGCTTAACAATCCACCACTAATAATCGTTTTCTTCGGTTTCTAGCGATCGGCAAGTGTCCCTCCTATAAAGGAAAATAGGAAAAGTGGGATATACTCAATTACTGTAATTAACGAAACAGCGATGGGATTTTGATTCGTTTTTTCGATTACAAAAAACAAAATAGCCATATTTCTAATCCATATACTTAATTGATCTAATAAGTCCGAACTAAGCATAATAAGAAATATTCGATTTTTCATTAATGATTTCATGTTTATTCTTTCCTTTCTATATTAATCTGACTGTTCGGTTTAATATAAGTTAAATGATAGGAGGCTGAGCTAAAAAGAATTAAAAATCTCTTTTAGACGCCTCTATGCTTCATTTTTGTATTATTTTAAAGAGGTATGATATGGTTTTGTTTATTCTTACTTTTAATAAAAGTTGATGCATCACGCCTGATAATTTGTTTGACTTGATTTTTGTTTCCTCTATCAAAAGAAAGATATTCACTTTGAAACAATCTAAAAAAGACCTTTCGAGTCAACTTCGTCTTTTTTATTTTTTTTGAATGCCTCTTAAAAGAACCTCAATGCTTTTATGATACAGTTTTTTTATTTCTTCAAAATCCATTTCATAGTATGCAATACTTAATCCAGAATGCGTCGCAAAAAGCAAATACATTAAATCTGTTGGATTTTCCTCGATAAATTCGCCTGCTTTTATCCCATCCTCGAAAATATGTAGATAGGCATCATAATATTGATTTCGTAATATTTGTAGTAACTCAGCTACCACTTCTGGATCGGCTGTTTGACTTCCACCGAATTCTTCAGCCGCTTTTAGTAATGGATTATGGTAATCAGTTAAGTAGTGATCTGCTAGCGCATATAATTTTTCTGTATTTGTCTGATACAGTTCTTTCTTTTTATTCCATTCTTCCTTCCATTCATTTGCTTTTGTTTGTATTATAAAAATAAAGAGTTTTTCTTTACTTTTAAAATGATAATAAATACTTCCTTTACTGCTGCCAGATGCCGTTGTAATATCTTCCATTGAAGTTGCGGCATATCCTTTTTTAGAAAATAATTCTTCGGCTACTTTAGCAATTTTTAGCTTAGTAGGCGATATATCCTTTTGTTCTACCATTTATTGATCCTCCTAGTAAGAATAAACTGAACGGTTGGTCTATAAAAAGGGTAAAGGAATTAACAATTCTTGTCAAGTAGTGACTGGGAATTGTTTTGGATGACATAATAGTTGAAAAGGGGAGAAAGATGTCGAATAAATTAAATCAGCCCTATATTAAGAGTATATATGTAAACATAGAGGAAAGTGTTCAATCGAATGAATATCCTTTTTCATTACCAGCTGTGAAAAACTTGACTCAATTGCAATTTCACCCGAATGTTACGTTTTTAATTGGAGAAAATGGTAGTGGCAAATCGACTATATTAGAAGCAATTGCTACCTCGTATGGTTTTAATCCAGAAGGAGGGACAAGAAATTTTAATTTCTCATCCTTTTCTTCTCATTCTACATTACATGACTATATTAGAGTTGTAAAAGGGGCTGAGAGACCGTTAGATGGCTTTTTTTTCAGAGCAGAAAGCTTCTATAATGTCGCAACGAATATTGAAGAATTGAACCGTGAGGTGCCTGGCTTGTTGAACTCATATGGAGGCACATCACTCCACGCGCAGTCGCATGGAGAGTCTTTTATGTCGATCTTTTTACATAGATTTAGAGGGAATAGTATGTATATATTAGATGAACCGGAAGCGGCTTTGTCTCCATCAAGACAATTAACCTTTATTGCTAGATTACATGAATTAGTTGAGCAAGGATGTCAGTTCATTATTGCTACGCATTCGCCAATTTTAATGGCTTATCCCAATTCTATTGTTTATGAAATTAAAGATGATTATCAAGAAGTAAATGCGAGAGATACAGATCATTATCAAATTACGAAAGCTTTTTTAGATTCACCAGAAAGAATGTTACAAATATTAATGAATGATAAATAAAAAGTTTAATCAATAAGAACCGGTAACGGTTTTTATTTTTTTGTTGGCGGTTTTCTAATAGCTTGTTGCTCTTAAATAAATCAGTGAATATAGCAGCATAAAAGGTGGATTAGAGCATAACTCATTAGGCACTTTACACTGAGGATGCTCACTGCCTACTCCTTAAAAGCGAAAATCCTGCTGTCAAATGTAACTCAACCTCTATTCACTATTTGTTTATAGGAAATAAATTTTGTGAAAACCGCTTTTTATTAAAACTATTTAAATAGTTCTAACGTCTTAGTGATGTATACAAAATTGATACGTATCAGGGGAGTAGACATATGTTCAAAAAAAATAAATTAGAAAAGGCATATATTCAATTTGTTACAGAAAATCAAGAAAAGCTTTATCGTTTTGCATTCAACTACGTTAAGAATAAGCAAGACGCTTTAGATGTTGTTCAAGAATCCATAAGGAAAGGACTTAGTTCTTATCATACTTTAAGTGATGTTAGTGTCATCAAAAGTTGGATGTACAGAATTGTCATCCACACGTCTATTGACTTTTTAAGGAAGCATAAAAAGTTTGAAGTTATGGAAGAAGAAAAAATAGAATATTTCTCAAGTGGACAGCACGATCACTATGAAAATATTGATTTGAAAAATGCGATTGAAATGTTACCTCATCCATACCGTGTGATTATTATTCTTCGCTTTTTTGAGGATTTAAAAATTGACGAAATTGCACAAATTCTGGATGAGAATATTAATACGATTAAAACGAGACTATATAAGGCATTAAAGCTACTTAAGATAGAATTGGAAGAGTAGATTATAGGAGGCAAATAAAATGAATGCAATGAGGAAATTAATAAATGATTATAACAATACGGAAATACCAGAAGAATTAAATATACTAGTGAAACAAACTTTAAGCAAGAAAAAGAAAGGGAAGGCAAGAAATATATGGATAGCTGTGGCAGCAGCGGTCATTCTTTTCATTACAACTGTAAATACGAGTTCGACTGTTGCTTATGCTTTCGAAGATGTTCCGGTATTAGGGAAAATAGTAAAATTAATCACGTTTAGAGAATATAAAGTAGATGATGGAACGTATAATGCCAATATTAAAGTGCCGGCAATTGAGAATTTAGATAATAAGGAATTAGAAGCAAGTCTAAATGAAAAGTATTTAGCAGAAAATGAAAAGCTTTATGAACAATTTACAGCGGATATGGAAGAGTTAAAGAAAAACGGCGGAGGACATTTAGGTGTTGAAAGTGGCTATGAAATAAAGACTGACAACAAACAAATTCTTTCTATCGCAAGATATAATGTTAATATAGTCGGATCATCGTCAACAACTATGAAATTTGATACAATTGATAAAAAGAATGAAGTGTTGATAACTTTACCTAGCTTATTTAAAAATAATGATTATATCTCAATTATAAGTGAAAATATTAAAGAACAAATGAGAGCTCAAATGAAAAAAAATTCTCAAAAAGTATATTGGGTAACAGGAACTGGTGACGAGCTTTTTACTGAGCCTTTCGAAAAGATTTCTAAAGATCAAAACTTCTATATTAATAAACAAGGGAAGCTTGTCATTTCTTTTGATAAATATGAAGTTGCACCTGGTTATATGGGAGTCGTAGAATTTGTAATCCCAACAAAAGTGATTCAAAAGCAATTAGTTAGCAATGAATACATCAAATAACCAATTAAAAAGATGTTATGGACAATAAGATGTTACTGGATACTTTGTTGCTTGTTAACAAGTAGGTAATATAGGTAGAGTGAAAGTCCGCTTATGCTAGTTTTATCTCTGAAAAATAATCTGTTAGAAAAAACCTATAAAAAAGTTATTGAATAGCAGCAATAGCTTCCAGACTGTAGGGAAACCAGAAGAATTTCTAGTTTCCCTACAGTCTTTTTTCTTTGCTGCCCATTTTAATCAGTAGCTTTTATTAATTTGAAGATATTTTCGTATACAATTCTTTTTTTCTTCAATTAATTCTTGTAGAAACTGTATGTATTCCTCATTATGATCAGAATGTAATTCATCAATAAGGATATTTAATTGTTGAAGGTGATCGCGAAGGTTAAACTCCTCTACACTTGAGCCTCCAGCTTGGACCTTTCTTAAAATGATTTCAACTAATTTTTCATTGCTCGCTTCTATAGACTTTGTCCCTTGCCTGATGTAGATAGCACCATATTTTAATTCCCCTTGATTAATGACAGATGTATATGGGACATACTTTGGATCATATTCTATAATAAGGACTTGAAATGTTTTTCCTTTAAGCAAATCGTGAGTTCTCTGTGAAAATGTAAAATCCTCTGTTCGATATTTAATGTATTTTGGAAGCAAATGTTCCAGTTTATTATCTACATCTGCTTTGTCAAGAATATCCTCAGGTTTCAGTCCGTCTAGTACAGGTGTACCGTCATCTTGCTGGCTAACTCCTACTATTATGCATCCTCCACCAGAGTTAGAAATGGCTAAAACATGTTTGGCAAGTTTGGTCATATCAATCCACTTAGACTTAAAATCTAGGAAATCTGTTTCTCCAGTATTTTGAAGCAAAATGTTTTTTAAATGATCAATAGTGGGATCAAGCATAAATTGTCTTAAGGTTGCTGGGACAACATTGGCATATTTCATGATAAAACCCTTTCCTGTTAAATAGATTACTATGTATTAATTTCTTTTTATCATAAAGTTCTATGATATTTAAAGTGATAAATGTAAAAAAATCCTTCTTTAAAACAAAATCAATTGTACAGAGTGAAACAGTTTATGATACTATTTCTTAAAGAAGTTTGGATTCGATGAGGTGTGAAAAATGAAAACAACGGAAGTATATATCATTGGTGGTTTTTTAGGTAGTGGAAAAACGACACTGTTACAACATATTATGAAAGCAGAGAAAAAAGAGAACCGAAAAATAGCGGTACTATTAAATGAATTAGGTAGTATATCAATTGATTCGGCAATCATTGAAGGGGAAGGAGTACCATTTAAAGAGCTTTTTGATGGTTGTATTTGCTGTACCATTTCAGAAAAATTAGAAGCTCAGCTAACTGAACTATTGCATGAAAATGAACTAGATGCGATATACATAGAAACAACAGGTGCAGCACATCCAGTTGAGGTGGTAGATAGTGTGATGTCACCTTTATTAGCTAAGCAATTAGAATATCGAGGGATTATTACAGTTGTCGACATTTCAAGATGGAAGGACCGTAATCAACTATCACCACAAATTCGTCAATTAATGGTTGAACAAATCGTTCATGCGGATACAATTCTACTGAATAAAGCAGATAAAGTTTCTGAAAGTGAATGTGCAACCATACTTTTCGATATACAATCGTTAAATAATGAAGCACTTTGTTTGTTTACGAACCAAAGTAAAGTTTCGTTGAGTGATTTTCAAAAAAGAAATACTCGTCAAATTGATAAAAATGAAACATCTAAACATAGTATCAGTCATTTACAATTAGAAACGATTTTATATACATTTAATAAGTCTATTCAATATGACTCGTTTGAAAAATGGCTAAAATCTTTACCGGATACTGTTTACCGTATTAAAGGATATATTGGCTTTACACATTCTCAATATCCATTTTTATTCCAATATTCCTATGGAACACCAGTTATGGTTCAAGAGTTAATTAAAATGCCGTTGAATATTGTCATAATCGGACAACATTTGAACAAAGACGAAATCATTGAAAATCTACGTAATTTAGAAATAGAAACAGAGCTTTCATAAAGATTTTTCTATTCTAAAAAGTACTCTAGTAAGAAATAACGAAGGGAGTCTACAAAATGAAGCAACATTTTGTAGACTCCCTTTTTGACGATGTTTGGCAGTGTGACTTTATCAGTGAGAAGGTGGATATAGAAGGTAGAAAAAGAGAGCGATTGGATTTATGTAAGGCATCTGTTATGACTTGACATTATGTAATATCTCCATAAGCAACAAATGTTTTTTCTGCTTCAATTAAACCGCAAGCAGCACATTGGACTCTTAGTTCGGGACCATTATATGCCAGATGAAAAGGTTCGAGTTGATCATGATTATATTCCTGAATGACTTCACCAGATTGAGGATCCTTTTTTACAGCATGGACAATTTGTTCAATAAGGTTAAAGCGAGTTTTATTTGTTTTACAATTTGGACAACAATATTTACTTGGCATATTTTTTCTCCTTTTTCAATGAAATTATTTTATATTTTTTGTGTCTACTTAATAAATTATGTATTTCTATTATTGGATTCTTTTTTACATATTGAAAGATTGCTGTATATTGATAATATAAGCCTGATTGGATGAATTTGTAAGTGTGTAAATATGCGGAAATATTAGATAAGTTTGATGGGGATGACATCGCTTACAGAGAAAAAAATAATAAAAAAGACATTTTCTTATAGTTTTTTTTATAAGTAATTCATACATATTTCACATTCTATGTGTAAACTAATGTAAGTATAAGGGGATTGTAGGGAATAAAATGAAAAAACTAGGGGTAGTTTTGACTTTGTTATTTTTGTTTGTATTGAGTGCTTGTAATGATGAAGTATTTCCATCCATTCCAGCGAATGATCCTTTCATTGCGACTGTTAATTTAAAAGAGTCGAGTATTACATTTGTAGATGGGCATTCGTATAATGAAATTGCAACATGGGATGTTCACCAACCATTAACTGGTGCAGTATTAATACCTGAGTTGGATGAAATTGTGATTTATGGGAAAGAAATGTCCGAAGCTATCGTCTATTCATTAGAAAAGGGCGAAGAGATAGCAAAATGGGAAACTGGAAAAGGAATTGTACATATTTCGCGGGTAAATGATAAGGATGAATTCGTTTTAGTTGATCAAAACCAGGATAGCATTCGTATATTTACATATGATGGCAAAGAAGTCGCGAATAAAAAAGTGGGTAATAATCCTATTTTTACTTATGAAGAACAGCAAAATAAAAAGCTTTATGTGGTTAATTTTAACGATGAAAAAATTACTGTATTGGATTCTAAAACGTTAGAGACTATACAAGAAATCAAAATATCTCCCTTCTCCACAGGAATTTTACTGAGAGAAGAAGAAAAGCAGATATGGGTTGGTGGCCATGGTAAGGGTGAAAAAGTGGAAGAAAATATCCACATTTATTCAACGCAAAATGGAGAATTAATCCGAACTTTAAAGGCTCCTTCAATGCCAATACAGTTTTTACAATACGGAAAGGATATATTCGTCGTATCTCATGGAACGAATATGTTATACAAGTGGGATCATAATTTAGAGGAACGAGGATCTCTTAAAGTAGGAGTAAATCCATTTGAAATTAAGAGATTTAAGAATAAATTAGTTGTTGCTTCTTATGATAGTGATGATATTTCTATCATTCATCCACAAAAATTTATTATTGAAAAGACTATAAAAGTTGGAAAGGGTCCTTTTCAAATATTGATAAGGGAGTAGGTATGTATGAGTGACTATCACGTATTAGTTGTTGATGATGAAGAAGATATGAGAAATTTAATTGAAATGTACCTGCTAAACTCGGGTTTTCAATGTATTAAAGCGAGTAATAAAAGAGAAACTTTATTGGCTTTAGAAACAGAACCAGTCGATATTGTATTATTAGATCTTATGATGCCTGAACATGATGGCTATAATGTTTGTGAGTCAATCAGAGAGTTTTCGGATGTGCCTATTATATTTGTGAGTGCTAAAGGAGAAGAATGGGACAAAGTAAAAGCTTTGAAAATGGGTGGAGATGACTATGTTGTAAAGCCGTTTAGCCCGGGAGAACTGATGGCACGAATTGAGGTTCTATTACGCAGAGTAGGTAAAAGACATGAATCTTCTAAAGATGAAGAAGTCGTATTTGGTGAAATTACAATCAACAATAAATCACGTAAAGTAATGGTCGGAGATAGAATTATTACATTAACGTTGAAGGAATATGAATTATTAACCTTTTTAATTAACCATGCCAATCAAGTATTAAGTAGAGAGCAATTATTAGAAAGAATATGGGGAAATGATTATGGCGGGTCTTTAAGAACGGTAGATACTCATATTAAAACATTGAGAATGAAACTAAAAGCAGCGGACTATATCCAAACTGTATGGGGTATAGGCTACAAGTTTGAATATGATAATGAAGCGTAAATCCATTAAGCTTCAACAAAAACTGTGGTATCTAGTTTTTATTGTGATTTTAGTAAGCCTAATATTCTCATACTTTTTATCAAAGCATTTCTATGAAACCGTATTTGAAAAAAGTGCGAAGGATGATTTGTATAAGGTTACCACAGAACTAGCGAAAGACTATCATGGTGGGCCTTTAACACAGGAATTTATCGATCAAGTGAAATGGTATAATGACAAAGCAACTATGGAATTAATAGCCGTAACTAATCCTAAAGAGCTTAGTGCTTGTAATCCTTTTGATGTGCAATATACAACATTAGTGAATAAGCAAGAAAGAGAACAACTCTTGCAAGGTAAAAATATCTATAAAAGAGAGTACTCACCTCGATTTAATAAGGATATTGTTGCTGTAATAACACCACTCTTAGATGGGAAGTCTTTAGAGGGAGTACTGTATGGCTATATACCATTATCACAAATTACGGAAGTCGGTAATACTTTTATTCTTTCGTGGATTTTCATGGCGATATTATTTACAATATTAATGTTCTATATAGTGACCAAAATAATTGAGAAATTTGTAAACCCATTAAAAGCAATAGAACAAGCTACCAAAAATGTATCCAAAGGTGATTTTTCTACTGTTATCAAAACGGATAGAAATGATGAAATCGGTAATCTAGCGGTTGCGTTTAATAAAATGTCGCAAGCCATTCAGGAAGAGGACGAGAGAAAAAGAAGTTTTTTAGCGGATATTTCTCATGAATTAAGGACGCCATTAAGTTATGTGAAGGGATACACACAGTTGTTAATTGATGGCTTTGTGAAGGATAAAGAGGTGCAAGATAATTATTTGAAATTAATTGCACGAGAAACCAATCGTCTACAAGCCTTAGTTCAAGATTTATTGGATCTGACTAAGCTAGAATCCAATGCTTTTAAAATCCAATGTGGTCCAATAGCATTTGCGCAATTTATAGAAGATTTCATGGATAAATATTCATCTGTTTTAAAAGAAAAAGACTTACATTTAGAATTAGACCTTTGTCCAGATGTTATTATAAATGGTGACGAACATAGGATAGAGCAAGTCATTCAAAACATTATGGAAAATGCTATTCGCTATTCTAACGAAGGTGACACAATTACAATTTCATTAGTTATGGAAGATCAATCTTGTGTTTTATCTATTGAAGATAATGGAATCGGTATTAGTGAGAAAGATTTAACCAGAATAACAGAGAGATTTTATCGAGTGAATAAAGCAAGATCAAGATTTGATGGAGGAACAGGACTAGGATTGTCTATTGTTGAAAAACTAATGGATTTACATAATGGGTCAATGGTAATAGAAAGTAAACTTGGATTTGGAACAAAAGTTAGTTTACATTTTCCAATTTTAATGGAAGATGAACAAATATAATCTAAAAAATAATGAAAGTTTTAAATTGTAGTGATAGATAGGAGTTGTTGGAATATATGACAGATTTTAAAGTGCTTGTTGTAGATGATGAAGAGGATATGAGGCATCTCGTTGAAATGTACTTATTGAATTCTGGATTCCAATGTATGGAGGCACAGAATGGTTCTGATGCTTTAAAAATTATAGAAAAAGAAGAAATTGATGTAGTTCTTCTAGATATAATGATGCCAGAAATTGACGGCTTTGAAGTATGTGAGTTAATTCGAAAAAATTCGGATGTCCCAATCATATTTGTTAGTGCTAAAGGAGAAGAATGGGATAAAGTTAAAGGTCTGAAATTAGGTGGAGATGATTATATCGTAAAACCATTCAGCCCTGGAGAGTTAATGGCGCGAATTGAAGCTTTGCTTCGAAGAGTTGGCAAAAAAACAGATGTGGTTAATGAAGATGTCATTGTTTTTGGTGATATTAAGATTAATAAGCTATCTAGAACTGTTACTGTATGTAACCAACCAGTTATGCTAACTCTAAAAGAATATGAATTAATTAACTTCTTAATTATTCATGCTAATCAAGTATTGAGTAGAGAACAGCTATTGGAAAGAATTTGGGGTAATGATTATAGTGGTTCACTCCGTACAGTAGATACACATGTAAAAACATTAAGAATGAAGTTAAAAAATACAGATTATATTCAAACTGTTTGGGGAGTCGGATACAAGTTTGAAAAACCAGTAGAAATGTGTATTTAATGATAAATAACAAATCACAATAAATAGGGATGAACATTTTGTAATGTTCATCCTGTTTTTTTCGAGAAAATATTTCCTAGAAAAAGTAGTGTAGAGAATTTTTTAATTATGTGCATTTACTGATTTTATACTGTTTTGAGTGTATTAGTCTAATATCTATTGACTATTTTTTAACTATCTAGTTACTATATTAATATAACTTTGTATTTTTGATAAATTTATTTGAGGTTTGTAGAAATATTAGAAGTTTTTAATAAAAGTGGGGGATTTTCTCTTTGAAAGAGGAAATCATTATTCTACTAATATATTAATAGAAATTTAAAAGAAATAGAGTGTATAGGTAAAAAGTTCATGAAATTGAGGTTTAATGATGAAAAATAAGTATAAACAGTTAAAATTTAATCAAAAAATGTGGTTAATTATTATTTGTACAGCACTATTAGGTATGATTTTTTCAAATTTTTTAATGAATTTATCTGGTGGGAAGGCAGTAGTAGGCTTTGTCACAAGTGCTATTCAGTCTATAACAGAAAAAGTAGCAGAAGATTATCAAGGTGGCTCCATTGATGAACAATTAAAGGAAAAAGTAAAGCTGTTAGATGATACATTGGAATGGAATATTTCATTATTTGGCGACATCGACATCGATGAATACGAAAAAAACGCATCTGGAAGCATTTCATTGACTGATGAGGAAGAAAGTAAGTTCTTGGCGGGTAATTCCGTTGTAAAAAAAGTATATATCGAAGAGACAAAAAGTGACTCTTTAACGATTCTTCTTCCGTTACTTGATCAAGAGGTATTAAAAGGAGTGATTATATCAGATATTCCAATGACTTCCTTTTCGGAGGTTGGTCATGAAAAATCCATTATATGGATGACTGCTGTCTTTTTCTTTATTGTTTTGATGATCATTATAGGCGTTAGACAAATTAATAAATTCATAAAACCTATTAAAACTATTGAATCTGCTGCTTACAGTGTTTCTAAGGGAAATTATTCTGTTTTGCTTGATGAAGATGGAGCAGATGAAATGAGTAATCTGGCAAAAGCATTTAATAAAATGGCAAAAGCAATTGAAGAAGAGGATAAAAGGAAACAAGAATTTCTTGCAGATGTTTCACATGAATTACGGACACCACTCACTTATGTGAAAGGTTATACGCATGTTTTGTTAGATGATATGGTTCAAAAGCCAGAAGAAAAGCGTAAGTATTTAAAGCTAATTGATCGAGAAACAAGTCGTTTACAAACGATTCTTCAAGATTTATTAGACTTAAGTAAACTAGAGTCAAAAACGTATAAAGTAAATTTACAACCGATTGTTTTTGCACAGTGTATTGAAGATGTTATGCATAAATATGAATCAATAATAGCAGATAAAAATTTAAAGTTAAAAATGAATTTGGATCCTGAGATTATTATTAATGGTGATGAAGATCGACTAGAACAAATCATTCGAAATATTGTTGAAAATTCTATTCGCTATTCAAAAAAGGATAGTTCAATCGTTGTAGAGCTTGAAACTAATAAAGATAATTGTATTTTGTCAATTGCAGATAATGGAATTGGAATGTCTAAAGAGGATTTACAAAAAATTACTGAACGTTTTTATCGTGTGGATAAAGCAAGATCAAGAGCGAGTGGTGGAACAGGACTTGGTTTATCAATTGTTGAAAAATTAATGGATTTACACAAGGGTAAAATGATCATTGAAAGTAAATTAAATATTGGTACAAAAGTAAGCTTGATTTTTCCACTACTTACAGATGATGATATAGATGATACTTCAGAATGCCATTGATTATAAAAGAAAATGTATTTACTTATCTTGAGATGGATTTTGGTGGAAAAGTCATTGTGAATAACACAGTATATTTGGAGATAGATGTATGAAACTTATGAATAAAATTCGAAATAGATCAATGACTGTTAAACAAAAGATTTTAGGTATTGTTGTTATTCTAATTTTTCTTTGTATTGGTTTTTCGTTTTTATTATCGTACGTTATGTATAACCAATTATATGTAGGGGGAACGAAAAAAAATTTAACGACAATAGTGGAAAATCTTTTAGATGAATATAATGGAGAAGCGATAACAGCTGAATTTATCGAGAAAGTAGATTATATCAATACAAAAATATTCGGAGTAACAGGTGTAGTAGATATTGAAAAATTCTCTAATCATAAACCGAATGAATTAATACTAGAATGGTTTACAGAGGATAGAATAAAAAAATTATATAATGGTGAGTTTCTCTTTTATGATGATCGCAACAGACCAGAGTTGGAGGATAAGCTAACCGTGGTTATTTATCCGTTGCTTTCAAAGGGAGAATTGATTGGATTCATCTATGCGTATACTCCGTATAATTACCTTGTCGAGCCTATATTTCTAATAGCAACTCTTTGGATTCTCATTGCAATCTTTTTTGGATGTATCATTGTCTATCCATGTATTAAAATTGTTGACAAAGTAGTGAATCCAATAAAAGAAATGGAGCTAGCAGCAAATCGCGTATCAAAAGGGGATTACTCTACTCTTATTGAAAATTATTCGAATGATGAAATTGGCAAATGTGCGGAAGCCTTTAATAAAATGTCGCTTGCTATTCGAGAAGAGGATGAGAGGAAAAGAGATTTCTTAGCGGACGTTTCTCATGAGCTGAGGACCCCTTTAAGCTATGTAAAGGGTTACTCTCATGCATTGCTTGATGAAACAGTTGACACGACTAATCAGAAAAAATACTTGAAATTAATCGTAAGAGAGTCAAATAGGATGCAGTCTCTTATTCAAGATTTGATGGATTTAATTAAAATGGAGAAAAAGATTTATAGCATAGACTTAAATCCTATCGTGTTATCTCAGATAGTAGAAGAGTCTATGGAGAAATTTCAAACTAAATTACGAGAAAAAAACCTTACCCTAGTTATGAAACTAGATCCAGAGATCATTATTAATGGTGATGATTGCCGAATCGAACAAATTGTACAAAATATTGTAGAAAACGCGATACGTTATTCAAAAGTAAATGGTAAAATTATGATATTCTTAGAAGAAAAGGAAAATGACGTATATTTATCAATTGTTGATAATGGGATTGGAATTAGTGAAGATGATATAAAGAAAGTAACTGAAAGATTTTATCGCGTTAATAAAGCTCGATCAAGATTTAATGGAGGAACTGGTCTAGGATTATCAATTGTCGAAAAGTTGATGATTTTACATCATGGGAAAATGGAAATTTCAAGTAAACTGAATATGTGGACGAAAGTTAACTTGATTTTTCCAAAAATGGAAATTGAAGAAGATGAGTTTTTAACAGGATAAAAGTATAGAACAAAGGGGAAAAGGGATGAAAAAATGTTGGATCGTGTTAATATTAGGGGTATTGATGTTAGCAGCGTGTGGAAAAGACTCTGATTCTACCACATCAGCGAGTAATTCTGGAGATGAGCTACCATTTTTAGATGTAAAATTATCTATTAATCCAGAAACAGCTCAAAAAGGAGATCCGATTGAATTTAGTGCAGAGGTATCCTATGGTAATAAGAAAGTCACTGATGCTGATGAAGTTAAATTTGAAATTTGGAAATCCAAAAGTCAAAACCATGAAAAAATTGCTGTAAAACATAGTAGTAATGGCATTTATAAGTTAGAGAAAAGTTTTAATGAAGAAGGTACATATTATATTTATGCCCATGTAACAGCTGAAGGTATGCATAATATGCCTAAAAAAGAATTTGTAGTAGGTCAACCTAGTGAGCCAGAAACAAAAGATGATATGGAAAATATGGATAGCATGAACGAAGATAAGGATCATTCTTCAAGTAATCATTAGGGCTGAAGGGGCCACAGTAAAATGAATTTATTATTTTACTGTGGCCCCTATGCTTTATGTTATCTACAATTTTTATAATCTTGTTTTGTACTCATGTTAATTTTTTTGGTGTGTCACTTTATTTTATTCTTTGAGTTGAGATAAGTAACAGAGAGAAAATCACATAACATGTAAGAGGGTGTCCATCAAATTTTTTCTTTGGGCACCCTCTTTTTATTGTAACGATCCTATAGATGAGTGTGGCTGAATATCTATATTTTTTAGCAAAAGGATTTTGAAACATAGCTAAATTATTGTTCTTATTACTCATTTGAAGGCATACGATAGCTATTGATAGGAGCAGATAGGTGAGGTGAAAATATGAAAAAGCGTCCAAGTGAACATACACCTCAAAGTACAATGAATCAGGATATCATTCATCAAGAAGTGATTTATGGAGATGAAATTCCAAACCAATGGTCTTTAAAACTTAAAAAGGTGGACGCTAACGTCATAGCACGTACTGATCTTGCAGAGAAAAAAGAATCGAAAATCGTAGATATTAAAAGAAATTTGATTCTTAAGAAAGATGGAAAAGCATCGATTACATTTGATGTATCAACCTTTGATAGATATTCAATTAGCGTCATCAATGATAGTGAGTATTCCATTTCATTTTGTTTTGAACTTAGTCCAGATAACATCCATTTTATGAAGAAATCAGTTTATAAAGAAATTGAAGCATGGCAAATTGAGGCGGTCTCATCAACTGATTACTTTAAGTATGCAAGAATCAAAGTATTTGGAAAAAATATTTCTTCTATCATTGTTTATTTACAAGGAGTGAAGCAATTCTAGAAGATTACATGGCTATTAAATTGGTAATATGTTTGTAATAATAGTCATATAACATGCGTAGTGAAAAAAGTGTCAAGGATAGATTACTGATAGGATTATGGAAATCAATTTACAAATATGGATAGGAAACCTAAATAACACTTAATTGGAAAATAATTGGAAAACTCTAATTGTAGAGGGTTTCAATTATTTTTTTCTTGTGTAAAGGAAAATATTTCTTTATTTCATTTACAAAAAATCCCGATGTAAGATTATGGAACGATTATTACAAAAATCGCATGTTACGATGTGAAGGCAGAAAAGAAAATCACATATATTACAGGAGGATGTTTCGAATGAATAAAAAGATGATATTTTCTATTGCAGCGGCAGCAGCGATTACATTTACAGGGGTAGGTGCTATTAATACAAATGCAGCTTCTCTAGATCAAAACGTAAAGGTTTACCATTATAACCAATATAAAAAGGTTCAATGTTTAGATAAAACAAGTTTAAAAGGTTTATATACATTTGCTAATAGTTTAATAAATATACGTTGTAATCAAGGGAATGTAGTTATTAAACCATGTCCGGATAATAATCAAACAACTCCAGAAGTAGAAAAACCAAACACTGATAACAATAAACCAGAAGCAGATCAACCAGTTGTTGATAACAATAAACCAGAAGCAGATCAACCAGTTGTTGATAACAATAAACCAGAAGCAGATCAACCAGTTGTTGATAACAATAAACCAGAAGCAGATCAACCGGTTGTTGATGATAATAAACCAGAAGTAGATCAACCAGTTGTTGATAATAACAATTCAGAAGTAGATCAACCTACTCAAGATGAAGAAAAGCCTTCTGTTTCAGGAGAAGTAAGTGCATTTGAACAAAAAGTTGTTGAACTAACGAATGCGGAACGTGCAAAGCAAGGATTACCAGCACTAAAATTAGATACTGAATTAAGCAAAGTTGCACGTATTAAATCTCAAGATATGAAAGATAGAAACTATTTTGATCACAATAGTCCAACTTATGGTTCTCCATTTGATATGATGACGAAATTTGGTATTTCTTATAAATCAGCTGGAGAAAATATTGCTCAAGGTCAAAGATCACCTGAAGAAGTAGTACAAGCTTGGATGAATAGCCAAGGGCATAGAGAAAACATTATGAATGCTAGTTATACACACATTGGAGTTGGACATGTAAGTGAAAATAACTATTGGACACAAATGTTTATCGGAAAATAAGTTATTAAACTAAAAGATAATGATAAAAAACGGCTGGGAAAAGGTATGTATCAATTGCCTTTTTCTCGGCCGTTTTTATATTTGGTTTCATGAAATGTAATTAATAATAAAGTTTATATATGAATAGTATTCTTATTTATAGCTCAGTAATGTTAATTTCAGAGTATTGTAGATCATTTGCTTTAGGAAGTTTAATTTCCAGTATTCCTTCTTTAAATTGTGCTGAGCCACCTTTCTTTTTAATAATTGCAGGTAATGTTATAGTATGTCGATCGTTATCTTTCGGAAAACCCTCAATAATAGATGTATTCGAAGTATGGTAGATTTTTAGTTTTTTTAATTGTTCAGGTTCATCGATTGGAAACCGGATGTAAATATCACTATGGGTTTCATATACGGTTGCATGAATCGCTGAGAGTTCATTATTATTTTGAGCTTCATTGGAAAATTGATCAAAAATGGAATGAAAGGCGGACTCGTTACTTGTACCATTGTCATCATTGTTTGCACTTTGTTGCCAATTAGAAAACATATTAGCCATATACTTCTCCATATCCTTAGATTGAGATGATGAAGAAAAATTTTTCATGTATTTTTGAAAAGGGAAAAGTATATTCCAAGGGTTCATTTGTAATAAGCCTCCTTGAAGAGGAAACATCTTAGTGTCTGTTATTATGCACCGCTTCTTGATATCTTATGCAAACAAATGCCTATGTGTTAAAGCTATAAAATCTAGTATTTTAATTTTTCATATTTTTATAAAATTTCTTGTATAATAAATATAATACTAAAAAAAGAGGGGAAAGATGTGAGGGGAAAAGTAGCTCTTATAACTGGTGGTGCAACAGGAATTGGCAAGAGAACGGCATTGGAGTTAGCTAAGAAGGGTTTTCACATTATTATTACATATGTACATAGCAAACAACTTGCAATAGAATTAGTTCAGCAATTACAAAATGATTATGGTATAAAAGCGGCATGCTATTATAGTGATGCCTCAAAAGAAAAAGATTGTAAAGCATTAATTCATAGTATACAACAAGAATTTGAAGGTATTGATGTTTTCGTTCATAATGCAGGACCATATATTCATGAGCGGAAATTGATGTCAGAATACTCTATTCAAGAATGGCAATATATGATCAATGGAAATTTAAACAGTTTTTTTTATTTAGCTCAATATATCCTTCCTTATATGAGAAAACAAAAGTGGGGAAGAATGATTACATTTGGGTTTGATCGTAGTGATACAGCTCCAGGCTGGATTTACCGTTCAGCTTTTGCAGCAGCAAAAAGTGGTTTAACATCCTTAACGAAGACTTTGGCTTTAGAAGAAGCGGGTAATGGAATTACGGTAAATATGATTTGCCCTGGTGATATTATTCCTACATGGAAAGAAAAAAGTATAGAAGAAGCAAAAGTAGTTCAAGATGAAAGCGTACCTGTCGGTAGACCGGGTACAGGAGAAGATATAGCAAGAATGGTTCTTTTTTTATCGAGTGATGAATCTAGCTTTATTACTGGAAGTATAATTCCAGTTACCGGTGGTAAGGATGTGTTAGGAAAAATAGGGCAGTTTAAAAGGTGAATGTTTATCACTTAAACTGCCTTTTGTGTTTTTGCTTCTTAGGCTAGGTTGATTGAGTGGATGTTAAAAACTACTCTCGAATTGTTATATTACAGATTATAAGTTATAGATAAACTAGAAAAGATTATTGTTAGTGATTCCACCTATTCCGTTGTTATGGTGAATGGTATAGGCTGAACTTGTTTATTAGACTTTTGGATTGTCAATTTAAGAACACCATCTTCATATTTTGCCTTTATTTGATTAAGCTGAAATGAAAAGGGGACGATAATGGTTCGTTTAAATGGTCCAAGCTGCCTTTCTTGCTGTATAACTTTTATATTATGCTCCTTTTGTGGGTTAGGTATAATTCCTTCAATTGTTAGTTGCTGACCTTGAATTGAAACGTTAATTTGTTCCTTTCGTTTGATTCCAGGTAATTGAACAAAAATATATCCATTTTCATGGTCCTCCATTACATCAATAGGAGGAGCTTTTTGAGGGAGCATTTTAAGAAAGTCATTCCAAAAATGATCGCCCAGTACTTTTTCATGATCTGACGTATTATTTTCAAATTGATTCTGTTCTTGTGCCATAGCCCACCCTCCAAATAGAAAATGCTATTAGGAATAAACCGTATAAGTATAATCACTTTTTTCTTATAAACTATATGAAGAGTAGGTTGTATATTATGAGTAGTTACGATGATACTTTCGTGACGAATTTCTTCTTCTGAATGTAGATGAGACGAATAGCTAAGCTGATTGCACCGATGGCAAGACCAACAATCAGCCCTATCCAATAACCGTAAGCACCCATATTTGTAAAATGAGCAAACAGATATCCAGTTGGAAGTCCAATAATCCAAAAAGAGGTAAAGGACATAATAAATGCGATGTTAACATCCTTGTAGCCTCTTAATGCTCCTTGTATTGGTGCCATAATAGCATCTGATAATTGGAAGAATAAAGCGAATATTAAAAAATGAGCTGCTAAATTTATGACATCAGCTTCATTAGAGTATAGAGCCGCAATATTTGTTCTAAAGAAGAATAAAACAATACCAAATAATAATGCCATACCTATGGCAAAAACGGTACCGATTATACTGTATTGTCGAGCGTGAATGTATCTTTTCGCGCCTACTTCAAAACCAACAACGATTGTCATAGCCATCGAAATACTTAAAGGAACCATGTATAAGAACGAAGCGAAATTCATAGCTGTTTGATGAGCGGCAATTGTTATCGTATCAAATGAACTCATTAGTAGTGTTACAGCTGAAAAAATACTTGTTTCAAAGAAGATGGACAAACCGATTGGTATGCCAATTTTTAAAACATTTTTACATTCTTTCATGCTAATAGGAACAATCTTCCTAAATAATTGATATTGCTTAAACGGATGGATTTTCACTACGACTACAATTGCAATGAATAAAATCAACCAATAGGTGATGGATGTTGCTACTCCTGCTCCAACACCACCTAGCTCTGGGAATCCCAATTTACCAAAAATAAATAGATAGTTTAATAAGACATTAATAGGTAATGAGATTAATGTAATGATCATAGATACTCGAGTTTGTCCAAGAGCATCAATAAAAGAACGCAACACATTATAAAAAAATAACGGTATGATTCCCCATGATAAAGCCACTAAAAAATCGTGTGCTACTTCACGTACATGTGCATCTAAAGACATGGAATCTAATATAGGATTTAACGTGAAGTATCCGATAAATAGTACACATACAGCTAAAATGATTGCTAAATAAGATCCCTGTGTAACAGAATAGGGTACCCTTTTGGTATTTTTTGCTCCTACTAATTGTGAAACAATTGGGGTAATAGCAATTAAGATACCAGATAGACCTGTATTAACCGGTACCCATATAGAACTTCCGATGGCAACTCCAGCTAGGTCTTTTGATGAATAATTACCTGACATAATTGTGTCAAAAAATGTCATAGAGAACATGCCTAATTGTGTAATTAAGACAGGTAGCATGATCTTTAAGAACAATGCGATTTTTTCATTTGTTGTATTTGCTAGTTTCATATTGAATCCCTCTATTTCTACTTCAAAACATTATAATTTATGTGGATAAATTCATATCATGAGATTATATCATAGAATGCAAAAGAAGTATTGCACTCATCGTCTATTTAATTGAGAAATTAGTCATATTTTCTCTACTAGTTCATATGTTAATAGAAATAGAATATAGGAGGATGCATATATGGCATATAAACATTCAAAAGGTTGGTATGTTTCTCAATTAAGAGAACTAGGAATTACGAAACATCCAATAGAATTAAAAAAACTGAAACTGTATAAAACGTATATTGTTCGTCATTTATATTTTTCAACTGTTGAAGAAAAGTTGAAATGATAACGAAACTAATTCATAATTCTTTCGTATAATAAGTACGAAAGGAGTGTTTGCAATGGTATCAAAAGATGAAAGATTAATGGCTGCTCTTATTTATATTGTTAGTTTTTTCACTGCGTTTATTGGGCCTTTATTAATATGGTTACTACAAAAGGATAAAAGTTCATTTGTTGATTATCATGGTCGAGAGTATTTTAACTTTTTTATTTCATATGCCGTTTATGGGTTTATTGCAGGATTGTTAATGTTTGTATTAGTAGGATTTATCCTTGCGCCAATCGTCGGATTGGCTGCATTCGTCTTTACAATTATCGGTGCAATTAAAGCATACGATGGCGTAGAATATCGTTTTCCTTTTATTTTTAGAATTTTATAAAGTAAAGACGAGAATTTTAATATGAAAGTAAACTGACTTATTTAAAACACAACGATGAAAATGCTTTGTAGTGTTTTAATATAAGTCAGTTTTTTTGTTTCAATGGAAATACAATGTGTATTTACGTTTTTATCGATATCAATAGTATTCATTAACGGGAGTCTAATAATAAGGTGAGTGTATGAATATAAAGCATTACTATAAAAAGACGGCAAATGTCTATTTGAATATTTCACTATTTTCCTTGCTTATTAGTGGAGGAGTGTTCTTTTTTGCGCTTTTCTTTCTTACTAAAAGAGAAATATGGGTTTCGACTACACCGTTTATGCTATTAAGCTGTTTGTATTTTGCCAATTATGTTGTTTATACAAGAAGATTCGAGAGTTTACCTGATGAATTAGATACTAGCAAATCTAATTTGTTAGAAGAAGAAAACATACTAATGACATTCATGCCAGCACCGACATTAAGGGTTTTGTTATTTACACCAAAGGGGAAATTAGTTGGTGAAATATGTGATTATCATAGTGAATGGTATCATTGGCTAATCCCAAATAGTTTATCTGCTATACTACCTCATACATATGTATTAAAAGATCAAAACCAACGCACATTAGCTACTTATAAACTAAGCTCGTTTATGCAAAACAGCATGTCTATTTTTAATGAGTCGGAAGAGCTTATTGCTCACTATAAAGAGAATTGGAAAAAGTCGTTTTTTCGTTTTAATGGAGAAGTTATCAATGCAGATGGTTGTGTTCGAATGAATATTAATATAAGTGGCTTCTTGCAGTCTTTCACTATATCATCAATTGATAATCGAAATTTGGTTTCTTTTCAAAAGGGCTGGATGAATTTAGAATGGGGGGAAAAGTTTAAAGAATTAAATACGCCAATCCTTTCTTTTACAAGCGTATCAACGAATGAAGACAAATTATGTATCTATGGAATATGTGCTCGTTTACTCAATCATAGAAAAAATTGAACAAAATAAGACAAATTACAACAACTAATGATTCAGATTTGTTATAATTATTTGGAAAAAATAAGGTTGGTGAATAAAAATGAAAGCACTAGATGAAATCCTAGCTTATAATGAAGAATTTGTAGGAAAAAAGGAATATGAAGTTTTTCAGACGGATAAATTTCCTGATAAACGAATGGTAGTCATAAGCTGTATGGATACAAGGCTCGTGGAATTACTTCCAAAAGCTATGAATCTTAAAAATGGTGATGTTAAAATCGTCAAAACAGCAGGTGCGATCGTTTCTCACCCGTTTGGTAGTGTTATGCGTAGTATTTTGGTGGCTATTTATGAATTAAATGCTGATGAAGTATTTATTATTGGTCATCATGATTGTGGCATGTCTGCTGTTTCTGTAGATCGCTTTAAAGAAAAAATGGAGCTACGAGACGTTAAGCCAGAAACACTATCAATTATTGAAAACTCTGGATTACATATTCAAGATTGGTTAGAAGGTTTTGATGATGTAAATGAAAGTGTTAAGAGCAGTGTAGGTGTTGTTCGCAATCATCCTTTAATGCCTGCTGATGTACCTGTACACGGACTAGTTATTCATCCGACAACAGGAAAATTAGATGTTATTGTGAATGGTTACGAAGATCATAAATAATATGAGTTATCAATCCGTGTAGGGTGTATATTCCTACACGGATTTTTACTATTTTACACTTTTAGATAGATGTGTGTAGCTTGAAAAAACATCGTCATGTTGTTCATATGGTTAGACAATGAAAGATAAGAAAAATATTTTTCATTTTCAAGAGAGTGTAAATCAGTTATTATTTCAAAAAAGTACGTGACGAATATGTAAATTCATCATATTATGTCTGTGTAACTCTTTTTATTGTTTGTTATTATTAATGTTAAATGTACAAAAAGATTTGAAATGAACATACATAAAAAAACGGAGGATTATTATGGAGCTGAAATTTATTAAATGCCATGGTTCAGGGAATGACTTTTTAATATTAGATGAGTATTCAAATCCTATTCCATTAACGGATGATGAAAGAGCAAAACTTACCGTAACTTTGTGTAATAGAGAACAAGGTGTTGGAGCAGATGGGATTCTATTCTTTCAGAAAAGCGAAATAGCAGATGGCAAAATGAGAGTTTTTAATGCAGATGGTTCAGAAGCATCAATGTGCGGGAATGGTTTACGCTGTATTGCTCGATATGCAAGTGAACTTTTAAATAAAAAACAATTGCAAATTGAAACAATGAAAGCAGTATTAGCAGTTGAAAAAACGGAAGAAATCTATACAAATATTCCAACTTATAAAGTTGAAATTTCTCCTGTTTCTTTCCAAGTGTCAGATTTACCAATGAACATAGATGAAGACACTTTTATGAACCAACATGTACTCCTATTATCAGCTAATCTTACTTTTACAGCTGTTGCGGTGCCTAATCCACATTTAATTTCAATTGTAGATCAACACATTATGCAAAGTAATGTGCAAGAAGAAATTTCGACTTATGTTAATAGCGAAAATCCAATTTTCCCTGACGGTGTTAATGTAAGCTTTGTTAACCTTATTCAAGAGGGCAGTATTTTTGTTAGAACTTTTGAACGAGGTGTAGGCTTCACGAATGCCTGTGGAACAGCGATGAGCGCTTCTACGTTAGTTACATGCATCCAAAACAAAAATGCATTTAATCAAGAAATAACGGTTTATAATCCAGGTGGAAAGGTTAAATGTATAGCACATAATAATAATGATCATTACTCTATTGACCTAATTGGTAATGCTACCTTTGAATATGAGATAGTCCTTGAGATTACGAATGAAGCTTCATTTCAAATAATCAGCAAAGTAGATTTCCCAACTGAAGTTGCGGCATATAAGCAAATGCAAGAAGATGTCCATGCGTTTCTAGCGGAACATCTACACTAAGAGAAATATTTTTTCATTATTCTATTTGAAACAACAAGATGTTAAAAAGGATGTCACTCAAAGGTGCAAATTTTGGGAGACATCCTATTTTTTGTCTACATTCTGTTAGACAACTACAAACTGTATGTTATACATGGTGTATAGCTAAAAATAAAGAGAGATAGCATGATGAAAAAATGTTAAGGAGAACTTAGTATGAATAAATATCTTCAAGAGAATACAAGGGAGAAAAATGCTCGCTATATTATAGCGATGGCAAGTTTATTAGTCCTATTTTCGGTGGTATTTGCATTTATGGTCTATCGACTTCACATAAATGAGTTAAAAAACTTTGATTATTCGATTATTAAATTTATTCAAAGTCGAATTTCTGAACAATTAACATCAGTGATGAAAATAATCACGTTTTTCGGTGGTCAACTAGGCTTGGTTTTAGCGGTCTCAATTAGCAGTATTATTTTGTTTTTTTTCAAGAAGAGATATGCTGTATATATCATATTATCATCCATAGCGGGTTTAGTTTTGAATCTTTTACTTAAAGGATTCTTTGAAAGAGAAAGACCTGTATTTTATCGTTTGATAGAAGAAAATGGTTATAGCTTTCCTAGCGGACATAGTATGAGTGCGATGATTTTTTATATATCATTAGCAGTTATTTTGGCTAAAATTTCTAAAAGTAAAATGGTAGATATTATTATTGGAATTCTGTTTGCTATTTTAATTATTTTGATTGGTATAAGCCGAATCTATTTAGGAGTACATTATCCTAGTGATGTTTTAGCGGGATTTGCTGCTGGTGGATTTGTTGTTTGTATTTGTAGTATTGCACTCAATTATTATGAATTTCGTCGAAGAATAAGTTGAAATATATGGTTACTATTACTCTTATCTATCTATTTTTAACATGCTATAATGATTGCTTAGTTTTTCTTGGTTTTGTTTCAAATACAGTGAGTGAAAAGAGTAAGACTACTACGATAAGCATGTGTTTCTTAACAGTTTGAATGTATTTGAACAGAGCTTAGTTCCAAAAGTGTTAGGAATAGGAGATATTAGTAATCATGGAAGAAGTATTAGTATATAAGATTAAAGAAAGTATTGAAGCTCCAATCGAGAAGGTTTTTTCATTTCTATCAGATGATGACAAAATTAAAGTGTGGAGTCAGATTTTTGTTGAGAATATATATGAATCCGAACAAGATAAACTGGAATGTAAACCAGGAACGAAATATAAAACAGTTTCGAAGTTCAATAAAAAAATAATTACGACTGAAGCTGTTTTGCTTGAGTATGATTTTCCTTATAGTACAGCTGTTCAAGGCAATACAGATCAAGGGGTAATGACAACTAGGTACCTATTAGAGGCATATGAAAAGGATAATCAAATAGTAACACGGTTAATGCTAGAAACATATATTGTCCCTAAAAACTGGTATTATAAACTAATGGTGAAGTTGTTGGGATGGACATCAAAAATAATGATGGAAGAAGAGTTGGAAAAGTTAAAAACAATTGCTGAGGAAAAAGAATAGAAACTAAGAAAAGAGCTATGGATACGGCTCTTTTCTTAGTTTAGTAATAACTTATTTCATCATATGTAAGATTGTACAAAATCATTCAAACATTCTTAGTTTGATACGGCTTTTTCTTCATCTAGAAAGCTTGTACAAGCAGGACAACGTGTTGCTTCAATAGCTATTTCTGACAAACAAGCTGGGCATTTTTTTGTAGTAGGAGCTGGTTGTTCTTTCTTTTTCGTGAATTTATTTATCTGTCTAATAACGATAAAGATACAAAAAGAAATAATTAAAAAGTTAATGACATTGTTTAAGAATAATCCATAGTTAATGGTAGCCGCTCCAGCTGATTTTGCAGCAGCGAGAGAAGGATAATCTTTACCAGATAGATTAATATATAAGTCTGTAAAGTCAACTTTTCCGATTAATAAGCCGATAGGAGGCATTAATACATCCTCTACGAAAGAAGTGATGATCTTTCCAAATGCCGTTCCGACAACAACCCCAACTGCTAAATCTAACACATTACCACGATCAATAAATTTTTTGAATTCTTGCCACATCGAGTAGTCTCCTCTTTTCCTTGAATTTTTCGCTTTCTCCAATATACCAAATATTAGGTAGGTATACTAACTAATTTGCATTTTAGTACAGGACAGTTTGCTAAAAGATTGTGGATTTTCAATAAGTTTGGTGAATAAAAGTAGTGGATAAAAAAGGTCAATTGAAGCGTAAGGTACGAGACTGTTGTATGAAGATTGACCGCCCTGTGGAAATCAAGCATCCGAGAGAGTAGCATAGCCTATTTTTCCTCCATCTTAATAGGCAACAAAGTTAGCGAAAATAGTGTATTACATAAATTATTGTTAAAATATATTGACAAATCTGAAAATACTCCTTATGATAAAAAAACAAAATATTAACAATTAACTACATATCATACTCTTATCTAGAGAGGTGGAGGGACTGGTCCTGTGAAGCCTCGGCAACCATCATATAATGAACGGTGCCAATGCCAGTAGAAATATATTCTAGTCGATGAGAGAGAAGTCAATATAAGTATATAAGGGCGCTCTTTCATAGTGGAAGAGCGCTTTTTGTTTATATTGAAAATGATTTTTATATCAAAGGCATGGTTAGACGTTACTTTTGATATGAAGTAAGGAATTTTGATGCAGCAAATGCGAGAAATGAGTATATCTACTTGGCACTAACCTTAGGATTGCAAATGATTTAGAACTTATATTAAAAAAGAACGAAAATATGCCAAATGATAAAATCAATGCAGTTAAATTGTAGATGCATTACCTGAAAATAGAGTCATCCACCAAGAACATACACCATCAAGAAGTTGATTGAAAATCATTGGTGAGATTATAAATCTCTTTAATGATCATTACATATTAAAAAAATGAATTGTTGATAAAATGGAGGATGAAATATGAATTTTATTACTAAGCTAGTTCAATCAGGAGTAAAAAGAGATCCATCGACAGGAGCCATTAGTACACCCATCTATCAATGTACTACTTTTGAACATCCTGAGCTGGGTAAAAGCACAGGATATGATTATGCTAGAACAGCTAATCCTACAAGAAGAGCACTCGAAGAAGCAATTGCCATTTTAGAAGAAGGTGACGCAGGGTTTGCTTTTTCATCTGGAATGTCGGCGATTTCAACGATTTTATTCCTATTTAAAGCTGGAGATCATATCGTCATCTCAGATGATTTATACGGAGGAACATACCGTGTTTTAGAAGAAATTTTTAAGAACTTTGGAATATCAGCTACATACGCAGATACTTCCTGTACGGAAAGTATAATTGAAGCAATAAAGCCAAACACTGCTGCATTATTTATAGAAACACCTTCTAACCCATTAATGAAGGTGACAGATTTACAAGCAGTTTGTCAAATAGCAAAAGAGCGCCACTTATTAACAATCGTAGATAACACATTTTTATCACCATATTTACAAAAGCCAATCCAGTTTGGTGCTGACATTGTTATTCATAGTGCATCGAAGTATATAGGTGGACATAATGATGTAATCGCTGGTTTAGTAGTAACCGCAACTCCTGAACTTAGTGAAAAAATGTTAAAGTTGCAAAATGGAGCAGGTGCTATTCTTGGACCTCAAGATTCTTGGCTTCTACTAAGAGGTATAAAAACATTGGCAATTCGTATGGAACAACAGCAAAAAAATGCATATCAAATTGCTAGCTGGCTCGAAGAACAAGACCTGATCACAAAAGTGTACTATCCAGGACTTCAATCTCATCCTCAGAAAGCGATTAATGAAAAGCAAAGTAATGGACATGGAGCAATGCTTTCATTCGAAGTGGAAGATATTTCGGTAGTAGCAGCCATTTTGAAAAATTTGAAAATCATTAGTTATGCAGAAAGCTTAGGTGGAGTGGAATCATTAATTACGTATCCATATACGCAAACACATGCTGATATCCCGAAAGAAATGAGAGATAAAATGGGTGTGAATGATCGCTTACTACGACTTTCTGTAGGTATTGAACATGTAGATGATTTACTTTTAGATTTAAAACAAGCTCTACAGCAAAGTCGAAAAAATAGTTTAGTTTAATGGATGACTATTTTTCAACGTAGAAACTACCAGAAAAATGATATTGAGGTGAGTACGTCATGAATTTTCGTGATGAAATACAAAAAAGAATTTTGATCGGTGAAGGTGCGATGGGTACACTTCTTTATGCTACTGGTGTAGATCAATGTTTTGAAGAATTAAACATAACGAATCCAGGCTTAATTAAAAGTGTTCATCAAGCGTACGTCATTGCCGGTTCGGAAATTATCCAATCGAATACTTATGGAGCGAATCATTATAAGTTAAAAAGATTCGGATTAGAAGATCAGGTTTCCGTAATTAATAGAGAAGGAATGAAAATAGCTAGAAGTGCGGCAAATGAGGATTGTTTTGTTTTTGGGACAATTGGCGCGACGAGAAGTCTTCGCAAATCGGACATTTCGATAGATGAAATAAAAAGAAATTTTCGAGAGCAATTATTCAGCTTATTATTAGAAAATCCAGATGGTATTATTTTGGAGACCTATTATGATTTTGAGGAAATGGAGTCCGTTCTGAAAATTGCCAGACAAGAAACGACTTTACCAATTATTGCGAATGTATCTCTACATGAAATTGGTTATTTACAAAATGGAATGCATTTGAGTGATGCGCTAGAAAGATTAGAAGAACTTGGAGCAGATGTTGTCGGTGTTAATTGTCGTCTTGGTCCATATCATACCATTCGTTCGTTTGAACAAGTACCTCTTTTTAAAAAAGCAGTACTGTCTGCATATCCGAATGCAAGCCTCCCAGAATATTTAGATGGGAAGTTGAAGTACGAAGAAAATCCTGAATATTTCGGAAAAAGTTCATTACTCTTACGTGAACAAGGGGTAAGGGTTATTGGAGGATGTTGCGGCACCACGCCAAAGCATATTGAAGAAGTTAAGAAAGCTTTAAAAGGTTTAGAGCCAATTACAGAAAAGAGGATTACTCCAAGAAAGGTTGAAGTGATTCAAACTAGTGTGCAAGGAGAATCAGAAGCGTTATATGAAAAAGCAAGAAAACAACGTACTATTTTAGTAGAATTAGATCCGCCAAAGGTATTGAATACCTCAAAGTATATGGAGGGTGCGAAAGCATTAATGGATGCTGGAGCCGATACCATAACGATGGCTGATAATTCATTAGCTTCACCTCGAATTAGCAATATGGCATTAGGATCTAAATTGCAGCAACATGGAATTAATCCATTGATACATTTAACTTGCCGCGATCATAATTTAATAGGCTTACAATCGCATTTAATGGGTCTGCATACTTTAGGTATGGATGAAATTCTTGTGATTACAGGTGATCCATCAAAGGTTGGAGATTTTCCGGGAGCAACATCTGTGTATGATGTATCTTCTATGGATTTAATTAGTTTAATTAAACAATATAATCAAGGTGTTTCTTATAGTGGAAAGTCATTAGGGCAAAAAACGAATTTCAAAGTTGCTGCTGCTTTTAATCCTAATGTTAAGTACCTTCATAAGGCTGTTGCGCGTATGGAAAAGAAAATCTCCTGTGGAGCCGATTCTTTTTTAACTCAACCCATCTATTCGGTTCATCAAGTAGAAGAGATATACCAAGCGACAAAACATTTATCTACGCCGATTTTCTTAGGAATTATGCCTTTAACAAGTTATCGTAATGCAGAATTTATCCATCATGAAGTCCCTGGAATCACTTTACCTGAGTCGGTGTTACAGGCAATGGCCAAAGTTGGAGATGATCGCGTACAAGCTGAATTAGAAGGGATTGCCATTGCGAAAGAATTAGTTGAAGCGGCAATGGAAAGATTTAATGGAATATATTTAATAACACCATTTTTACGATATAACATGACAGCAGAGCTAACACAATTTATTCGAACAATTGATGCGAAGCAGAAAGAGGAAGTGTCGGTCTATGAATAATCATTCTTTAACGAATATAATGAAGGAACGAATTCTTGTTCTTGACGGGGCAATGGGTACGATGATCCAAAATGCCAATTTAACAGCTTCTGATTTTGGAGGCGAAGAATATGAAGGATGTAATGAATATTTATCACTGACATCTCCTGAGACGATCAGTAAAATTCATGAAGATTATCTACTAGCGGGTGCTGACATTATTGAAACAAATACTTTCGGTGCTACTCGTCTAGTATTGGATGAATACAATATAGGTTCTAAAGCTTATGAAATAAACAAAGCTTCCGCAGAGCTTGCAAAAGCAGCCTGTGAAAAATTTTCAACTCCTGAAAAGCCACGCTTTGTAGGCGGTTCGATGGGACCTACTACCAAAACGCTATCTTTAACAGGTGGTACAACTTTTGATTTGCTAAAAGCTTCTTATTGTGAGCAAGTAGAGGGCTTGATCGATGGTGGCTGTGATGTATTAATTGTGGAAACTTGCCAAGATATGTTGAATGTGAAAGCAGCCTATACGGGTATACAAGAGGCTTTTTCGAAAAAAGATAAAAAGCTCCCTATTATTATTTCCGGTACGATTGAGCCTATGGGAACGACTTTAGCTGGTCAGCCAATTGATGCTTTTTATTTTTCGTGTGACTATATGGAGCCTATTGCAGTAGGTTTGAATTGTGCAACTGGTCCTGAATTTATGACAGATCATGTTCGTACTCTTTCTCAATTAGCAAATACAGGAATTAGTTGTTATCCGAATGCGGGTTTACCTGATGAAGAAGGGCATTATCACGAATCACCATCTTCATTAGCAAGCAAAGTAAAGCAATTTGCTGAAAAAGGGTGGATTAATATTATTGGTGGCTGCTGTGGAACGACACCAGCACATATTTCTGCAATGGTAGAGGCGGTAAAGGACATAGCGCCACGTGTTATTTCAAGTGAAACACATAATCATGCAGTTTCGGGAACAGATTCTCTACTATATGATGATAGTATGAGACCACTCTTTGTTGGTGAGCGTACAAACGTAATTGGTTCAAGAAAATTTAAAGAACTCATTCGTGATAAGAAGTTTGAACAAGCATCAGAAATAGCTCGTGCCCAAGTAAAAAAAGGTGCACATGTTATTGATATATGTTTAGCAGATCCTGATGATGATGAGCTAGGTAACATGAAAGAGTTTGTTTCAGAGGTAGTCAAGAAAGTTAAAGTACCACTCGTAATTGACTCTACTGATGATAAGGTTATAGAAATGGCTCTTAAGCATTCACAAGGAAAGGCAGTTATTAATTCAGTCAATCTAGAAGATGGTGAAGAGAAATTTAAAAGTGTTTCAACACTTATTCATCAGTATGGTGGTGCATTAGTTGTTGGTACAATAGACGAAAAAGGAATGGCAGTTAAAGCAGAAGATAAATTACGCATAGCAAAACGCTCCTATGATTTGCTGGTTAATAAATATGGTGTTAATCCAAAAGATATCATTTTTGACCCACTAGTATTTCCCGTAGGTACTGGAGATGAACAATATATTGGATCAGCTCTTGAAACTGTTAAAGGGATACAGGCGATTAAAGAAACGATGCCAAATTGTTTAACGATTCTTGGTGTTAGCAATGTATCTTTCGGTTTGCCTCCTCGAGGAAGAGAGATTTTAAACGCTGTATTTTTATATCATTGTACAAAAGCTGGCTTAGATTATGCCATTGTTAATACAGAGAAGCTTGAACGTTTTGCAAGTATTCCAAAAGATGAAATCGAATTGTCTGAGAAGCTACTTTTTGAAACAAGTGATGAGACTCTTCAAGCGATGGTGGATTTTTATAGAGATAAGAAAGTTGTCAAACAAGTTGACCATAAAAAATTACCGTTAGAGGAACGATTAGCAAAATATATTGTCGAAGGTACGAAGGAAGGATTAATCCCTGATTTAGATGAAGCGCTAGCTAGGGGTAATGCACCACTCGATATCATTAATGGTCCATTAATGGCAGGCATGAGTGAGGTTGGGGTTCTATTTAACGATAACCAGCTAATTGTTGCAGAGGTTCTTCAAAGTGCGGAAGTTATGAAAGCATCCGTATCCCATTTAGAGCAATTTATGGAGAAAAGTGAGACAGGGAACTCGAAAGGGAAAATTATTTTAGCTACCGTAAAAGGTGACGTACATGATATAGGTAAAAATTTAGTTGAAATCATCCTATCTAATAATGGTTACGATATTATTGATTTAGGCATAAAAGTAACGGCTCAACAGCTTATTGAAGCTGTTGAACAGCACAAGCCTTCTATGATTGGTTTATCTGGGTTGCTTGTTAAATCAGCTCAGCAAATGGTTTTGACAGCCCAGGATTTAAAAGATAAAGAAATCAAGATACCAATTATAGTTGGAGGAGCTGCATTATCTAGGAAATTTACAGATACTAAAATAGCACCAGAATATAAAGGAACAGTACTTTATGCAAAGGATGCAATGGAAGGTTTAGCTTTAGTCAATACAATGCATGATGAAGAAAAGAAGCAATCATTTATTTTTGAACTAAATGAAAAAAGAAGAAAATCCCAAGCACTAGCTGCAACAAAAACTGAAAAAACAGTTGTGGAAAAAGCGGTAGTGACAGTTGGGCAAGCAAATGTAAAAGTGCCAGAAGATTTAAAAAGGCATACATTATTGAATTATCCTTTACAAAGTATAATGCCGTATGTAAATCGACAAATGTTAATCGGCCATCATTTAGGTCTAAAAGGTAAGTTAGATGCATTACTTGAGAAAAAAGATGAAAAAGCTTTGCAATTAACTGAACTAGTCGATTCATTGTATGAAGATTTATCAAGAGATCAGTATCAAGTGAATGGTGTATATCAATTTTTCCCTGCTCAAAGTGATGGGAATAAGGTCATTGTCTATAATCCTGACAATCAAAGTGAGATACTAGAAGTCTTTGATTTTCCAAGACAAAATAGTTCCCCATTTTTATGTTTAGCAGACTATTTGAAACCAGTTTCATCAGGGGAAATGGATTATGTCGCTTTCTATGTAGTAACAGCAGGTAAAGGAATTCGTAAGAAAAGTGATGAATGGAAAGAAAAAGGAGAGTTTTTGAAAAGTCATGCCATTCAGTCTATCGCTTTAGAAACAGCTGAAGGTTTTGCAGAAAGAATGCACCAAGTCATTCGTGATAAGTGGGGAATAAGCGATCATATCGATATGACTATGAAAGAACGTTTTGCCGCTAAATATATTGGGCAAAGATTTTCATTTGGATACCCGGCTTGTCCAAACTTAGAAGATCAAGAAAAACTATTTAGACTATTAAAGCCAGAGGATATTGGTGTCAAACTAACGGATGGCTGTATGATGGAACCAGAAGCATCTGTTTCAGCGATTGTGTTTGCCCATCCTGAGGCTAGGTACTTTAATGTGGAGAGATAACGCGAAATATCAACGTTTTTGGATGCCTTAGTAAAGAAATCAGAATTTGTGAATATAAATGATCACCGAAGTTAGCGTAATTTCTCTGATATAATCTGTAGTTATAAATGTTTAAAAACCTTCTTTTATCTAATTAATTAATTGGACGAGAGAAGGTTTTTTTATTGTGTAGAGAACATCATCTAACAATTGGGAATGAAAGCATAAGCTAGGTTATGATTCTGAGATTACTTATAATGGCTCGACAACAAAGATTACTGTTTGTAGTGCATAAGCTGAAGTAAATAAAGTCATAATTATGTTAAATAATATAAAAAACGCCAATGATTGTTGGTGTTATAATAAAAGACAAATAATCTTTATAAGGAGCTGTCCAAAATGAGAGATTTTCAAATACATTTTAATGGATTAGAGTATTCTGTATTTTACGAATATTGCGATGGGAATGTTTATTGGGAAACTATTCAAGATGGATTTGAGACGAAAGAAGATGCAATAAAATGGGTAGACGGAACAAACGCTGTTCTTGACGAGAGTGAAGAAAGAAGAGAAAGAGAGTTATGGATAGGGGTAAATTAAAGGTTTTATAGTGAATTTAATTTACTGATAAAATACTATATAAAATGTTAATATATATTCTTGGACATTGAAAGAGTCGTCAATAAGGGCGACTCTTATTTTTTTCTTTGAAAGACTACATTAGAAATTAATCTTCTATTACAAAAAAACACATCTAACTTTTTGCTAAATGTATAAATACTTTTTTCTAATTTAATTATAATTTCTGCTCAATGAGGGCGTTCGTGTTGATACGCCTTTACTAATAGTAGCACGTCTCCTGTCAGTGTATTTGTAATAGAAGTGGAAATTTTCATTATCATTTGACCGTATATTACTAAAATAATGACAAACAATAAAAAAGAAAGGAGAGAAGGAAATGTTCGATCAAATACATAAATGCAGAATGAGAATAATAGCTATTATATTTATCCTGTTTGTTGTAAATTTTCAATCATTTTTTTATCATGCAAATGCTCAAGTGAAAGGTGAAGCAGCTCTTACCGAACCAGATATACTCCCTAAAGAAGCGAAGGATAAATCAGAAAAAGTAGCCTATTTAACATTTGATGATGGCCCTTCTACTAATACGATTCCCATATTAGATATTTTGGATGAATATAATATTAAAGCGACTTTTTTTGTTATGGCGAACGATAGCGAGGAAGGGAAAATTGGATATAAAGAAATGATTGAACGAGGACATACCATTGCATTACATACATATTCTCATAATTATGCTGAAATTTATACTTCGCCCGATGCTTTTTTCAATAACATAAAAAAGCTAGAGGCCTTTTTATGGGATCGGTATTCAATAAAAACAAATATCCTTCGTTTTCCAGGAGGATCTAAAAATTATTCAAGTAAGCAATATGGTGGTCCTCAAATTATGCCTCGTATCATAGCAGAATGTGAAAAGAGAGGGTATAGATATTTTGATTGGAATATTGACTCAACAGATGGTATTAGTCCATCCATTAGCGTGTATACGATTACCTCGAAAGTTTTAAATGGTGCTAAGCATACAAATAAGGCAATAATTCTTTTGCATGATATTAATGCAATGGACAATACAGTAACATCTTTACCAACAATTATTAAAGGATTAAAAAAGCAAGGCTTCAGTTTCGATGTAATTCGTGATGAAACAGAAGATATGAGGTTTAAATAGAAAATAAAATCACTATTAAAGCACGAAGAAAATAGTGATTTTATTTTCGTTTTAATATTCAGAAAAAACTTTATAATAAAATAAAAAAAAACATCAAAATTATGTGTCAATTTTTTGTACTACTGAACTGGAAATGGTAATATAGCTGTGGAAACGTTTTAATCTTACTTTTTAATACTACCTATATCGTGTAATTATCGTTACATAATTTTTGATAAAGAAGTTATATTATCCGTATATAGGGTATTAAATAATAAGGATTATATATTGATAACTTCATAAGGTGGGGGTATATAAAATGGCCAGCCAGAGAACAGGCGGGAATCCATGGGATAGTCTAACAGGACCGAATTTTGCTTATTTATTAGAAAAATATGAGCAATATTTAGAGGATTCAAATTCTGTTGACGCAGACGTAAAAGAGTTATTTGACTATTGGGGAGGTCCTGAATTAAATTCAGTACTTTCACCAGCTGAAAACGAACAAGGAAGTAAGAATTTTGGAAATAGTGCAGTAAATATGAAAAAAATCATGGCAGCTGTTAAATTAGTTGACAATATTCGTATGTATGGTCATTTGTCAGCTAATATTTATCCGTTAAACCATGAGAAAAAAGAAGCAAAATTGTTAGACATTAGCAATTATGACTTAACTGAAGCGGATTTAAGAGCAATCCCAGCTTCTTTATTAAGTGAGTATGCTCCTGACTTTGTAAAGGATGGATACGAAGTAGTCTTGTATTTAAAAGAATTGTATACAAAAACAATTGCTTTTGAATTTCAACATGTAAGTGATATTAGAGAACGTGAGTGGTTAACAAGATTAGTTGAATCTACTGAAATGTTCCCACGAATCACAAAACAGAAGAAATTAGCTCTATTAAAAAGTCTTAGTGAAGTTGAAGGATTTGAGAAATTCCTTCATAAGACCTATGTCGGACAAAAACGATTTTCTGTTGAAGGCTTAGATGCACTTATACCTATTTTAGATGAATTAATCTCTGAAGCTGTTCAATCAGGAACGACAAATATTAATATTGGTATGGCTCATAGAGGACGTCTTAATGTTTTAGCACACACATTAGGAAAGCCATATGAAGTTATATTTTCTGAATTCCAACACTCTCCTAATAAGGATTTAGTACCATCTGAAGGTTCAATTGGCATTAATTACGGTTGGACTGGAGATGTTAAATATCATTTAGGTGCAGATAAACAAATTAAAAATGAAAACATAGTGAAAGCAAGACTAACGTTAGCTAACAATCCAAGTCATTTGGAGTTTGTTGGAGCGATTGTTGAAGGCTACACTAGAGCATATCAAGATGATCGTACGAAATCAGGCGTTCCAGAACAAGATTTCGGAAAATCTTTAGCTGTTGTTATTCATGGTGATGCAGCATTCCCTGGTGAAGGTATTGTTGCTGAAACATTGAATTTGAGTGGATTAAAAGGCTATCAAACAGGTGGATCAGTTCATATTATTACAAATAATATGATTGGATTTACAACTGAGAGCTCAGATTCTAGAACAACAAAATATTCAAGTGATTTAGCGAAAGGATATGAAATTCCTATCGTTCACGTTAATGCTGATGATCCAGAAGCTTGTTTAGCAGCTGTTCATTTAGCTTATATATATAGAAAAGAATTCAAGAAAGATTTCTTAATTGATTTAATTGGATATCGTCGATTTGGACATAACGAAATGGATGAGCCAATGACAACAAATCCAATGATGTACAACCTGGTTCACAAACATCCAACAGTAAAAGAAATTTATGCAAACAAATTAATTGAAGCAGGTGAAATTTCAAAAGAATCACTTGATGAAATTGATAATGCTGTTCAAGCGAAGTTAAAAGCAGCACATGATAAAATCGCTGATAATAAAAAAGATGCGTTATTTAGCATGATGCTACCAGAAACAGTTGAAAATGGTATTCCAAAAATGGATACTTCTGTTAGCTTAGATCGCCTGAAATCAATTAATAGCGAATTGCTTCAATGGCCTGAAGGGTTTAATGTTTTCAAAAAACTCGAAAAAATCTTAACTCGTCGTAAAAATGCTGTTGAAGAAAATGGTAAAATTGAATGGGCATTAGCAGAATCATTAGCTTTCGGTTCAATTCTAGAAGATGGTACGCCAATTAGAATGTCTGGACAGGATGCGCAACGTGGTACATTTGCTCATAGACATTTAGTACTACACGACAGTGTAAATGGTGAAGAATATACACCTTTAAACCATATATCAAACTCAAAAGCTTCGTTCACAGTGATTAATAGTCCATTAACTGAAACAGCTGTTTTAGCATTTGAATATGGTTATAACGTATTTTCACCTGAAACTTTAGTCATTTGGGAAGCTCAATTCGGAGATTTTGCAAATGTGGCACAAGTAATATTTGACCAATTTATTTCATCAAGCCGTGCGAAATGGGGTCAAAAATCAGGTCTAGTAATGCTTCTACCACATGGATATGAAGGTCAAGGACCAGAGCATTCTAGTGCACGTATTGAACGTTATTTACAACTAGCAGCAGAAAATAACTGGACTGTTGCAAATCTATCAAGTGCAGCTCAATATTTCCATATTTTAAGAAGACAAGCTAAAGTTCTTAAAATGGAAGAAGTAAGACCATTAGTTTTAATTACACCAAAAAGCTTGCTAAGAAATCCATTAGTTGCAGCTTCACCTGAAGAACTTGTTGAAGGTGAATTCAAGCCATTCTTTGAAGATCCATCAACAATAGATGCAAAAGCTAAGGATGTAACAAAAATTATTATTAGCACAGGTAAGATGAGTATTGACTTACATGAGCATTCTTTATCACTTGAAGATAAGAAAAATATTAAACTAGTAAGATTAGAAGAAATTTATCCATTCCCATTCATTGATATTCAAAATTTCTTCTCTCAATATAAATCATTGAAAGAAATTGTATGGGTACAAGAAGAACCGAAAAACCAAGGTGCATGGAATTTTGTTGAACCAAGATTAAATGCAGCTGCTCCTAAAGGTGTAGATGTACGCTATATCGGAAGAAGAAGACGCTCAAGCACTGCCGAAGGAGATCCAATTATTCACAAACAAGATCAAAATCGTATTATTACTGAAGCATTTCAATAATAAAGCAAAGAGGGGATAGTATTATGGCACAAATCATAGTACCAGAATTAGCAGAATCGATCACAGAGGGAACAATTGCCCAATGGTTAAAAAAACCAGGTGAAGCAATTGAAAAAGGCGAATATATCGCTGAGTTAGAAACGGATAAAGTAAATGTTGAAATCATTTCTGAACATAGTGGTGTAGTAGGCGACTTGTTAAAAGAAGAAGGAGATACTGTACAAGTCGGTGAAGCTATTGCAGTTGTGAATGAAGGTGGAGCTGCAGCGCCAGCACCAGCTGCTGAAACTCCAGCACCAGCTCAAGAAGCATCAGCTAAAGAAGAAGTGAAACCAGCAGCAGCTGAAGAGCCTACTAAAGTAGGTAACGGAATCGTTGCTTCACCAGCAGCTAGAAAATTAGCACGTGAAAAAGGCATTGATTTGCATAATGTTCATGCAAATGATCCACTTGGTCGTGTTCGTGTACAAGATGTAGCGAATGCTGGCACTCAACCAGTAGCGGCAGCTCCTACTGCACCTGCACAACCAAAACAACAAGCTGCACCAGCACCTGCTGCAGTGCAATTTGATAAACCGGTTGAGGTTGTAAAAATGTCTCGTAGAAGACAAACAATTGCAAAACGCTTAGTGGATGTACAACACACAGCGGCAATGTTGACTACTTTTAATGAAGTTGATATGTCTGCGATAATGGATTTACGTAACCGTCGTAAAGAAGCATTCCAAAAAAATAATGATGTAAAACTTGGATTTATGTCATTCTTTACAAAAGCGGTAGTTGGAGCACTGAAAAAATTTCCATTGTTAAATGCGGAAATTCAAGGTGACGAATTAATCATTAAAAAATTCTATGATATTGGTATTGCTGTTGCTGCTCCAGATGGACTAGTAGTTCCAGTCGTAAGAGATGCAGATAAAATTGGTTTCGCTGGTATAGAAAAATCTATCGGTGAATTAGCTGAAAAAGCTCGTAATAACAAGCTTGGCTTAAATGATTTAACTGGCGGAACATTTACTATTACAAATGGTGGTACATTTGGATCATTAATGTCTACACCAATTTTAAATGCTCCACAAGTTGGTATTCTTGGAATGCATAAAACACAATATCGTCCAGTTGCCATTGATGCAAATACAATGGAAATTAGACCAATGATGTATATCGCACTTTCATATGATCACCGTATTGTAGATGGAAAAGAAGCTGTAAGCTTCCTAGTTAAAGTTAAAGAATTACTCGAAGATCCAGAACAATTATTATTAGAAGGTTGATTATAGAAAGAGAAAAAGAATGCTCTAAGCAGCTTATACGCTGTTATGAGCATTCTTTTTTTATGGCTGTTAAAGGTTGTTTGCTTTTATCATAGACTGTTTCTCTAAAATATTTTTTAAGTTCCCTGAATGAATTTAGATGTAAAAAAAGGCAGTACGGTATAGTTACCTAAGCAATACAAAACAGGAGTGATTTCATGAAACTACTGAATGCCTTTCAATTAAAAAATTTGCTATGGTACTAATGGTACTGGATCATTTATATTCGTATATTCCAGGAATGCCAGAATGGTTTTCATTAGTAGGGAGAATCGCTGCACCAATTTTCTTTTATTTTATTGTCGAAGGATTTACTTATACAAGAAGTCGGAAACGTTATTTAGGTCGTTTATATGGATGGGCAACAATTATGCTTATTGGGTCATTTATACTTACGAATATTTTTCCAAGTGAGTATGGTCTTCACAATATATCTTCTTATCTTTGGCTTTAGCGGTCACGATGTTATGTACTATTGAATGGAGCTTTAAGGGTGGAGTTTATAGATGGTTAGGGATTGGAGCCACCATTGTAATAGCTGCTATTTCTTTTATAACTGAAGCTTCGTTATACGGTACCGTCATGACGCTGATATTTTACTTTTTGAAAGACAAAAAAATGTGGATGGCCATCATTTATGTTTTTGTCTCTTTAGGTCTAACTATTGGAATGGCATCAGCTTATATTTTTGAAGCCATGTTTATCTTTGATTATCAATGGGCGATGGTTTTTGCGATCCCATTTATTCTTTTATACAATGGCAAACGAGGTTTAAATAATCCGATTACAAAGTACATGTTTTATATTTTTTACCCGTTGCATTTATGGATTATTTATATAATTAGCTATTTTATAACATAATAATAAAAGCTAAAAAAGACTCTTTATCATTTTAGAGTCTTTTTTTACTGTTATTTTGAGATGTGTATAAACCCGTATACTGTAACAAATGAAATCGCTTTCTTCAAACTCGGATATAGTAATTGGAAATTATTTTACAATGAATAGTTTGAATCGATTTGTTAAGGTTAGTGGGACCTAGAAAAAAGGAGGAAATAACATGAAAAAATTACTATTCAGTTTAGTGATTGCTGCTGCTATGCTCCTGATTTCTTTGGTGCCTGCTCAGGGATTAGCAGAAACAACTAAAGAAGCATCTCCGAAAAATAGAAATGCAAAAGGTGAAATGCTACATGTCGTCAAAAAGGATGAAAATGTTACAGATATAGCGATTCATTATGGTGTACCACTACCAGATTTAATAAAGAAAAATAAGATCAAGGATCAAAAGATAAATGAAGGAGATGTTTTAGTTTTACCGAAAACATTAACTTCACAAGAGAAAGATTTGATGGCAAGACTTGTTCATGCTGAAGCTAAAGGAGAGCCTTATAAAGGTAAAGTAGCAGTTGCAGTTGTCGTATTAAATCGTGTTGATAGTGACAAGTTTCCAAATACAGTAACAAAAGTTATTAATGCCAAAGGACAATTTAGTCCTGTTGCTAACGGTTCAATTAAAAAACCTGCAAGTGCTGAGTCTAAAAAAGCAGTAAATGAAGCAATTGCATTGCAGCATAAAGGCACAAAAGCGACATTCTTCTATAATCCTGACAAAACAAATGATAAATGGATTAAATCTTTGCCAGTTCTAGCTAAGATTGGTAACCATACATTTGCTACATCTTAAACGTATGGTTACCTGAAGAGAGTTCATTTATGTAAAAAAATAATCGTTAATAACGTTCTAATATAATGGCTGTTTTCGCATACTTTATTGTCTATGAACGAGTTAGTGAATAGCGGATGAGTATAATCTCTTTCAATCGATCTTTTAGTGTATAAACAACAATCTTTTAGAAAACAGCCTAAATCATTTAAAAAGAGCACTATGGAAGTGACCCCTTAAAGTTAGAGTTTTTATTATGCAGCTAATTGGCTGGTTTGAGTTCGGTATTGTACTGGACTTAAACCAGCCAATTTTTGCTTAATATGTTTGTTGTTATAGTAATCGATATACTCTTCAATCTTTCGTTTTAGCTCATCATACGATACTAATTCTTCTTCATAATACATTTCTTGTTTTAGAATGCCGAAGAAATCTTCTATTACCGCATTATCTGCACACGTTGCTTTTCTAGACATACTCTGAAAAATGTTAGTTTGCTTTAATGTCTGAATCCATTTGTTGTGCTGGTAATGCCACCCTTGATCTGAATGTATAGTTGTTCGATATTTCGCGTCCTTTTTAATCACTTTCACTGCTTGATTTAATGGTTCTATAACGAAATCTAATGTTGGTCTTTTGGACACACCAAAAGAAATAATCTTACCATTATATACATCTAGAATGGGGCTTAAATAGAGTTTTTCATCTCCAACACATTTGAATTCAGTTACATCTGTTACGGGTTTCTGAAGGCGAATGGGTGTATGAAACCTACGATTTAAGCGATTTTTCGCTACTTTACCGACCTTCCCTTTATAGGAATTATAGCGAGATTTACGTGTGAATTTGGCACACTTCAAGTCTAACTCTTCCATGATTCGTTGCATTTTTTTATGATTAATGATGTAACCTTGCGTTCTTAATGCTAAATAAATACGACAGTATCCGTAGTTTCCCTCGTGCTTTTGAAAAAGGTCAAAAATGATTTCTTTCCATGCTTGATCTGGATCTTCCTTTTTAAACTGTTTCACTTGATAATGATACGTTGACTCGGGAATATCAACCAATTCTAGCACATCTCTTAATTTGAATCCTTCTTCTTTGAGTTCGAATGCCAGTGCTGCTTGTGCTTGACGAGAAAGGCATTCGGATCCTTCTGTAAAGCATTTAACTTTTTTAAATAGGCATTCTCTAAGCGAAGAAGTTCATTTTCACGTTCTAATTGTTCTTCACGAGATAATTCATTTTCTGTTTTGCTTGATTTAACTTTTCGATTTTTAGACATAGGAGGTCGTCCTTTCCCTTTTTCTTTCAGGCCTCCTACACCTTCTTTCAAAAAAATTCTGTACCAATTCGCAATCATAGTGGGATTATTCATGTTAAATTGAATCGCTGTATCTTGGTAAGAAGCACCTGTTTGTTTCATAAAGTGTAATACATCGAGTTTCAATTGAATAGGAATATTTTGTTTCGACTGTTTCTTACATAATCCATCTTCTCCAAATGCATTATAAGCTCGTACCCAACGCTGGATTTGTGCCTTATTTGGTATGCCGAATTTTTTCGCTAACGATACATAACCTAAAGTTCCTTTTAAATACTCTTTGACAATGTGTAATTTTAATTTTCCACTATATTTTGCCATAACAAAACACCCCAAAAGTTAGTTTTTTACTCTAACTTTTGGGGTAAGACACCTATCGGGCTCTTTTTTTGTTGATAATAGGAAAAAGTATATCATTTTGAACTTAGATTGCTGTCTAGATTAACTCCAATCACTCGAGGTCATAAGCCTAGCCAGTCTTGAAGTGGGCATAATCCGGCTTGGCTTATGCTGGTCGGGGATGATCAGAATACTTGAGCTTTTGTTCTTGTTACATTTCATTTTTCATTTGAACTCGTTTTCATACTGGCTTCCATTAGAAAGATATATTATGCTAGTTGAAGTAAATAAATCTCAAAATTGTTCATATTTATGGATGAAAAACGCGTAATAGAGATAGTAATGAGGGTTGTTTCATGGAATTATCATCAAAACAGTTAATAAAAGAATGGCAGCAGGCTCTACAAGCTGAAATTGCCTATTTAAAAAAGTATGGGAGTAAGAAATATCCACTTGCCCATGGAAGGAAATTGAATGGCTCAGATGATTACACCTATTATTTTGATTGTAATCAAATACTTACGATTCCTAATGGTTCAATTATAAAAATTAAATGGGGACTAAGTGAAAAAGAAGGACGTATCCTTTCATCGGAGGGAAAAGGGGTCATTGTTGTACTCGATGAATTCATTGGAGAGGATGTTTCTGAGGCTTATCTTATTTATGATCCATGGCAACTTTTGGACGAGCTTTGTTCAAGATTAGCAGAAATTAAAAAAAGCAAACTAAAACGAAGTAGAATTAAACGCTTATTAGCTCCAAATATGGAAACGAGACATCCTAATATGAAGGATGTTTCAAGTGTGAAAGCATTATTTGTCCGCTCTAAATATAATCCAGTCACTTACGTATGGGGGCCACCGGGAACGGGTAAAACATATACTCTAGCAAGAGTAGCAGCGAATATGTATTTACAAAAAAAGAAGATATTAATTTTTGCCCAAAGTAATGCAGCAGTAGATGTTTTAATGAATGAAATACACCATTTTTTAAATAAAATAAACAAATTTACAGAAGGAGAAATACTTAGGTATGGTTCTCAAGTTAATTCTTCTAACGTTCATGAAAGTATAACGATTCATTATTTATTGTCAAAGCAAGATCCTCGTTTAATAAAAAATAAAGAAGATTTATTAAAAGAAAGAAATGCATTAAAAAATGATTTGTATAAATCTTTTAGTGATCGTGATTCTAAAAAGTTAATGCAAATTGAAAATAAAGTGGCTTCCATTTTAGAAAAAATGAAAAGAAAAGAAAAAACATTATTAAAAGATGCTGATATCATTGGCACGACTTTAGCAAGAGCGGCTACGGATCCATCGATTTATGAGCATTCCTATGATTTGGCGATTATTGATGAGGCTAGCATGTGTTATATTCCACAGGCAGCTTTTGCTGCTTCTCTTGCAAAGAAGGTAATTGTTTGTGGTGATTTTAAACAGCTCCCGCCAATTGCACAATCGAAACATCGTTTAGTGGATGAATGGTTAAAGAAAGATATATTTCATAAATCCGGTGTTGTAGATAGAGTTAAGAATCAAGATTTGCATCCTCATCTATTATTATTAAATGAGCAAAGAAGAATGCATCCAGAAATATCATCGTTTACCAATAAATATGTATATCATTCTCTCGTTCATGATCACCCTAGTGTTCGCAAAAATAGAAACGAGATGATAAATAGAAAACCATTTCCTCAGCATGCTTCTATCCTTTTAGATACGAGTTATACTGGTCCATACAGTATCACAGAGAAGGCTTCATACTCTCGTTGGAATCCATGGCATTTAATGATTTCCTTTCAACTAATTCAAGAAGCTCTAAGTGATGGGTGTCAGTCGATTGGATACATAACTCCATATAGGGCGCAAAGTGAAATGATGAATGTATTACTTGAAGAATTTTATCAGCTTGAATATGCGAATGGAACTATTATTTCAGCTACTGTTCACAAATTCCAGGGAAGTGAAAAAGAAGTTATTATATTTGATAGCGTAGATGGACAACCTCATGATAGACCAGGGATGTTATTGATTGGTAAGGAAAGTGAAAGATTAATAAATGTTGCTATTACGAGAACCAAAGGTAAATTTATTCATGTAAATAATAAAGAGTATACATTGAGAAAAGTGGGTCGATTACAGACTTTTAGAAAGCTAACAGAGCATCAAATGAATTATAATCCGTGTATTACTCATCAAGAAATTGGAACATGGATTAAACATCAAGATTCAAAGATTCAATGGATTCATGCCAAAAAACAAGATGTGGTATTTAAAGACATTGCTCAAGCTAATTCTTCTATCTTGATATCAGTACCTGGAAATGAAAAGCTTTCACCTGAATGGATAGAAAAGCTAAATCAAAGAAAAAAGCGAGTTCAATTATCGATTATTTCAGAGGTACATCATGATTTATTAGGTTCACTTATTCCAGAAACTATTCCTTTTCCTTTTATTCTGATCGATAATCAATATTTATGGATTGGCCAGCCTTTTCAATTAGTTAAGGGAACAAGGCCGCCATATGTAGCGGTTCGCATCCATTCAATAGCTTTCGCTGAACAGTTTCTGAACCATTTACCAATGGAATTTACGTGGAAATGATTTACTTGAAATTGTGAAGAAATTGTATAAAATTTACCATTTATATGCATGCTAACAATACACATATATAGTTAAGGAATGGTTACATGCAAAATATTGTGAAATTTATGATTGGGTTCATGACATTGCTACTCTTAGCTGCTTGCACTGTACAAGATAAAGGAAATCAAAAATCCACTCCGGATTCTGAAAAGAAGCCTATACAAATATTGGTTATCGGTATTGACACTCGTGGAGAAGAAAAATCGAGAAGTGATGCTATACTAGTTTGTCAATATGATCCGAAAAAGAGAAGTATAAAAATTGCTTCTTTAATGAGAGATACTTTTGTAAAAATTCCTACTTATAATAAAGGCTATAATAAATTAAATACAGCTTATTTTCTAGGTGGAAAAGAATTATTAGTTAAAACGATTAAAGAGAACTTCGGAATAACAATTGATCATGTAGTAACCATTGATTTTAAAGGATTTACTCATGTTATTGATACCCTCGTTCCAGAAGGTATTGAAGTGATTGTTACAAAGGAAATGATTGCAGATATGAACCTTCCATATGACGAAGGGAAACATCGTTTACATGGTGATGAATTATTAAATTACGTAAGATTTCGCCATGATCAAGAAAGTGATTTTGGACGAGTAAAAAGGCAACAAGAAGTGATGGTTAAAATAAAGGAACAATTAACAGAAGAAATGACATCAGTTGAAAATTTTGCTACTTTGCCTAAACTGGTAGAAGGTTCATTAAAGTATGTAGATAGTGATTTAAGTATGACGGAAACACTTTCATTAGTTTCGACGGTATTATTACATCAAATTGACAGTATTGAAACAATGACGATTCCAATTGAAAATAGCTTTGAGAACAAAACATATGAACATGCGGGTGCTGTGTTACAAATGGATAGCCAGAAAAACATTGAAGCACTCAGTAATTTCTTCACCCTACCAAAACCAGTTAGTAAATAAGTAAACAGAAACTAATCCTTTCTGTAGCCTATAGTCCAGTCTAAGAGAAGCTATCTTGAAGGTGTTTTTTCCTTCTAGATAGCTTCTCTTATGTATGACCTCAAGGGGCTAAGCACTGGAGCTAGACAGTACGCAAAGTAAAGGAATTAAAGTATTCAATATAAAAGAAAACCGACACCGTTCCTTTTGAAACAATCTCATTCATTGATAAATTTATCTATCATACAATGTTTTAAATAACATTCAAAAGGAGCCATACGGCGAAACAAGTCGATGTTCAAAAGTTCTTCAAATATAATTTACTGTATATGCTGTCAACAAATTTCATAAAGTAATGTATAATATGGTATAAGAGAATTACTTTAGGGAGGGATACATTTGAAAGAAACGCATGTATACACCAAAAAAGAAGAACTTGTTAATGCAATAACACATGGTATTGGTGTCCTTCTAAGCATTACGGCTTTAGTGTTTTTAATTATTTTCGCTGTGAAAAATGGAACTGCCTGGCATGTTGTATCATTTTCTATCTATGGTGCAACGATGTTATTACTTTATCTTTGTTCAACCTTAGTCCACAGCTTCCCAGAAGGTAAGGCAAAAGATATATTTGAAATTTTTGATCATTCAGCGATTTATCTGTTTATCGCAGGAACGTATACACCATTTATGTTAGTTGTTCTAAATGGACCTTTGGGTTGGACGTTATTAAGTATAGTTTGGGCAATTGCGATTGCTGGCGTAGTATTTAAATCGTTCTTTGTTAAAAAATTTATGTTTATGTCAACCGTGCTGTATGTTGTGATGGGCTGGTTGATCGTTATTGCTTGGGAGCCACTAACTGCTACTTTACCAACTGCAGGAATTGTCCTATTAGTAACTGGTGGTATATTGTATACAGTTGGTGCTATTTTCTATGTATGGAGAGGATTTTTATTTCACCATGCGATTTGGCACTTGTTTGTATTAGCAGGCTCAATTTCTCACTTTTTCGCCGTTTTATTCTATGTGACACCTATTAGAATATAAATTAACTCCATTAACTGTTATGAATATCAACATAGAAAACTGTTCTTAGTGAACAGTTTTTTTATTAAGCTGTTATCACTATTTGTTGCTTCTGAACAAGTAGTGATGACAGCTTGGGTTGAATTCCGCTCCAATCGACTTATATACGCAACAAAATAATATAAAACTATAAACTTTTAGAAATTAGTCTTTAATATAGATATACTTTAATATATGAATATGTGAATAAGAAATCTTAGGAAAGTAGGTGTATGATGGAGGCAGCTGTTCAAGCGCTTTTTTCAGATGAAATTATACATTTTGGGTTAAATCAGTTCTCAGTAGATATAGCATCATTAAAAAAACTAGGTGAATTTGAAAGTTATATATTTGAAGGTATGAAGGATAATCAAGCAGTGATTCTTCGTTATACTCACAGCTCTCATCGTAATAGACAACAAATATTATCTGAAATAGACTGGGTATCCTATTTGAAAAGCAATAGAGTGAATGTATATGAACATTATCGTTCTATAAATGATCGTTATCTTGAAAGTGTCTTGGCACTTGATGGAAGTGAATTTTATGTATGTTGCTATGAAAAACTTCCAGGAGTAAGAGTGGAAGTCAACATGATTATGGAAAATTCTGATTTAATCGTTAAATGGGGAGAAGTAATTGGTGAAATGCATAGTATTACAACTACTTATAAACCCTCAATTCATGTAGGAAAAAGATTAGAATGGTACGAAGAGGAGCTTCTTGATTTACATCAATATAAAGTCAAAGACCAAACAATTCGTTATGGTCAATCTATCGTAAAAAGTCTTTGTAAATTAAAAAAGAACAGTGAAAATTATGGATTAATTCACTCTGATTTACATTCAGGAAATTTTACGTATGATCAAGGGGATTTGTATATTTTTGATTTTGATGATTGCTCATACCACTGGTTTGCAAGTGATATAGCAATTCCTTTATACTATACAGTGTTATCCCGAAGTTTTCAGTTTAAAGATGGAGAGCAAGACTTTGCTTATTATTTTATGAAGTATTTCCTAGAAGGCTATAGAAAAAATCACTTTATTACTCAGGACGACCTTAAAACAATACCTCTTTTTCTAAAATTAAGAGATATCACTTTACTTTCAGTTATGCTTAAAAAATTTGATTTAGATAATCTGAGTGATAGTGAAGCAAGACTTTATCAATCAGTAAAACATCGAGTAGATAATGAAGTCTCAATTGTTAATGTAAATTGGAGTGAAATATAAAGAAGAAGACATAAAGGGAAGGAGATATATAACCTATCCTTTATGTCTTCTTTATTAGATTAAATAATGATAAGTTATCTATAATAAATGCTAATAATTGAATGGAGTAGAAAAAAATTAGGTGAAATTTCTGTAATTGGTTAATAAAGGATTGAATTTTACGAAAATGACAAAGATTGTTCAATATTTCACAAAGTTTTACACACAAAAACCGTATATAATAATTTTTGTAGAGAGAGAGAAGCTTCACAAGAGAAGAAGGAGTGATTTTTATGATGGTATGTGAATGGAAGCCATTTACAACAGACATGAAAACCTACACAAGAGAAGATATCGAAGAATTAACAGGTGATGAATTTGAAGCAATGAGATTCGATGAAGGAGCTGAATTTCCTTCAATTATCTGGACTACAAACTTTGTTTGTATAGTAAAAGAAAATGCAAGAATGATTAGTGATATTTCGATAACAAAAATTCCGCGTAATCCAGTTTGTGAGTAATTTGTGTTTTGCTAGCGAAAAGCTAGTTATATTTTAAACACAATATGCTCAACATTTCACAAACTTTTTAGTTCATAAAAAATGTTATTTATTAGGAGGAAGGCCATTATGAAAGAAGTAGTAAAAGCAGTTCCATCTAACCCTGTAAAAGAAGAAAATAATGTTCAAAGAATGATAGATGAATTAGCAGCCAAAGGACAAAAAGCCCTAAAACAATTCATGGACTATGATCAAGAACAAATTAATAACATTGTAAAAGAAATGGCTTTAGCTGGTTTAGATCAGCATATGCAATTAGCTAAAATGGCTGTTGAAGAAACTGGTCGTGGAGTTTATGAAGATAAAATTATTAAAAATATGTTTGCAACAGAATATGTATATCATAATGTGAAATATGATAAAACGGTTGGAATTATTAATGAAAGCAAACAAGATGAAGTATATGAAATTGCAGAACCTGTTGGTGTAATTGCTGGTGTTACGCCAGTAACGAATCCAACATCTACTACTATGTTTAAAGCAATAATAGCTATTAAAACTAGAAATCCAATTATTTTCGCATTCCATCCTTCAGCACAAAAATCAAGTAGTGCTGCTGCTAAAATCTTACTTGATGCAGCTGTAAAAGCAGGAGCTCCTGAAGATTGCATACAATGGATAGATGCACCATCTATTGAAGCTACTAAACTATTAATGAATCATAAAGATGTAGCCCTTGTATTAGCAACAGGTGGAGCAGGAATGGTTCGTTCTGCTTATAGTACTGGTAAACCAGCTTTAGGTGTAGGACCTGGTAACGTTCCTTGTTATTTTGAAAAAACTGCAAATATCAAACGTGCCGTAAATGATTTAATCCTTTCTAAAACGTTTGATAACGGTATGATTTGTGCTTCAGAGCAAGCTGTTATTATTGATAAAGAAATATACCAAGAGGCAAAAAATGAATTAATCTATCATGGTTGTCATTTCTTGACTGCAGAAGAAAAGAAAAAAGTTGAAAAATTAGTAATCGATGAAAATAAATGTGCAGTAAACCCTGATATCGTTGGTAAACCAGCATATGTTATCGCTAAAATGGCTGGTGTAACTGTACCTGAAGATACAAAAATCTTAATAGCTGAATGCAAATCGGTTGGACCACAAGAACCACTTTCAAGAGAAAAACTATCTCCAGTATTAGCATGTTTCCAATCAAACAGTACTGAACAAGGCATCCGACTAGCTGAAGAAATGTTAGAGTTCGGTGGACTTGGTCATTCAGCAGTTATCCATTCAGAGAATCAAGAAGTGATTGAAAAATATGGTTTACGAATGAAAGCTTGCCGTATAATCGTTAATGCTCCATCATCACAAGGGGCAATTGGAGATATATACAATGCGTATATGCCTTCATTAACACTTGGATGTGGTTCATACGGTAATAACTCAGTAAGTCAAAACGTGTCAACAGTACACTTATTAAATATTAAAAAGATGGCGAAGAGAACTGTGAATATGCAATGGTTTAAAATTCCACCAAAAATTTATTTCGAAAAAAACGCTATTCAGTATTTAGCAAAAATGCCAAATATCTCAAAAGCATTTATTGTAACAGATGAAGGTATGGTTAAATTAGGCTACGTAGATCGTATTCTATACTATTTAAGAAAACGTCCAGATTACGTTCATTGTGAGATCTTCTCTGATGTAGAGCCAGATCCATCAATTGAAACAGTAATGAAAGGCGCGGAAATGATGAAGACCTTTAAGCCAGATGTTATTATTACACTTGGTGGTGGTTCGGCGATGGATGCTGCAAAAGGAATGTGGCTATTCTATGAGCACCCTGAAGTATCATTCCATGGCTTAAAACAAAAATTCTTAGATATTCGTAAGCGTGTATTTAAATATCCAAGCTTAGGAAAACATGCACAATTTGTAGCCATCCCAACAACATCTGGTACTGGATCAGAAGTTACAAGCTTCTCAGTTATTACAGATAAAGAAAACAATGTAAAATATCCATTAGCTGATTATGAATTAACACCAGATGTAGCTATTATCGATCCACAATTTGTTATGACTGTACCACCAACTGTTACAGCAGACACAGGTCTTGATGTATTAACTCATGCTATTGAAGCTTATGTTTCTAACATGGCAAATGATTATACAGACGGTTTAGCTATGAAAGCAATCGAATTAGTGTTCAAATACCTTCCACGAGCATACCGAAACGGTAGTACAGATGAAGTAGCTCGAGAAAAAATGCATAATGCTTCAACGATTGCTGGTATGGCATTTGCAAATGCATTTTTAGGTATTAACCATAGTTTAGCTCACAAAATGGGAGCAGAATTCCATATTGCACATGGAAGAGCTAATGCTATCTTAATGCCACATGTTATCCGTTACAATGCGACAAAACCAAAGAAATTTACTGCATTCCCTAAATATGAGCATTTTATTGCAGATCAACGCTATGCTGAAATAGCAAAAATGTTAGGACTACCATGTAAAACTACTGAAGAAGGTGTAGAAAGCCTTGTTCAAGCTATCATTAAACTTGCAAAAGAAATGAATGTAACAATGAGTATTGCTGATTGTGGCGTTTCTAAAGCTGAGTTTGAAAGTAAGGTAGATTACCTAGCTGATAAAGCATTTGAAGATCAATGTACAACAGCAAATCCAAAGCTACCTCTAGTTACTGAGTTAGCTGAGATTTACAGACAAGCTTATAAAGGAGTTTAATCCTTTATATAAATTATCTTCTCTTTTTGACCCTATCACATGTTGATAGGGTTCTTTTTTTGTAGAATCTTCATGAATAAACAACCTAGGGATTAATGATAAAAAGGAAGTGTATTATGAATAAAAGCTGTTTTAAAGAGTAAATATTGATAACGAAATTCTTCAAAAGACATCTCATGTGTCTCAAAATCATATCGTTCTAGAAATGCTTCTACAATTTCCTCTCCATCATGAAATAAATTTGTGACATGTAGTTTATATGAAAAATGATCCAGCATCGGTACATAAGTAAAAAAATGAGAATGCATAAAAATAACTCCTTATATGAAATAAATACTGTCTTATTTTGTGTATACTTACAAAATTGTATGCTTATATCTATAAAAGAGCGCTATTTAATAAATTTCCGTTGAATGTTAATGGCTTATGATTTCAATAATTAAATATATTAATATAATATACTTAATTCTGTTGTCACTTGCTGTTTGAAGATATTTAAAAATATCTTCGGAATTTGCACATAAAATGATTTAGAATGTTACGTTGTTCACAAAATTGAAACAAATTAGTTGACTGTTAAATATTTTAATATTAAAATGTACACATGAATAATATTTTTAAATATTTTTCTTTTAAAATAATTTCTGAAATAAATGAAAAAAAGTTAGAGGGGTCTAGTTTATTTTAGTAATAGAATTAAGGAATAAATGAAAATATTGTTTATGTGCTCTTTTTGCTAGATTGTTTGTTAGATAAGGTAACTGGTTTTTGAAATAATGATGACTTGTCATAATTGATTTTTCGTGTAGTGCAGGGAATTGTAAGAAAAAGATATCATGAATATAATTTTGCAATGATGACAGATGCTGATGGGGGAACAGCTTAATAGGAATGGATTATGAAGTAATGATATCGAAAAGTGAATAAGCTTTTATCGATGAATTATTTAGAACAATTCGTTTTATATTTGAAATATTTAAATAGTTCAAATGATAATAAGAGTGTACACATTTGTGGTTTACTACCAGCTATTCTTTAGCAACATTGTGAAAGCAGGGAATTTTGGAAGCGGTATCATTTACTTAACAAACATATTTTACGTACATTTCAGATTAAAAGATTTAAAGATGAATCTATTTATTCAGAATTATGAAATGTTATTGACCCGTAATATTTTCTATAATTCAACTTATGATGTTTGGATAAAAACTTGAAGATTTTTCATGACCAATAGAACAGGAAGTTTACCCGATAAGAATATAAATGGGAGACATGTAGCTTTTATAACAGTACAAGCTGTTTTATAGCCGGTTTTTAAGTTAACGATGGGGTATATATGATTAATATAGATTGTAGTTCAGAAGGACAAAGATGTGCGGTAAACGATGGTTTAATGAAATTATTTATATGAATTATTGGGTATCAAGTTTGCACCACAAATAAAAAAGAAAGACGTCAAAATCGAATTTTGATGGGTTTTCTAATGGTCAAATTTTCAAGGATGACAGTATTTTTAGAACAAAGAGGAATGAGACAACTGTAATTTTAGGGACGAGATGTGACTAAATGGGGGGATTTAGTTTCATTGCCTAAAAGGTTCTTACAGAATGGGAGGAAAACTATAATGAATACGACAAAGAAAAAAATTCACTTTGCATGGTGGGTATTATTGGGATTATCTATTATGATCGGATTAGCTCGCGGTGGTATTAATAATGCAGGGGGATTATTTTTAACACCTGTTTCAAATGATTTAGATATTAGCATAGGTGCATTATCGATATATTTCAGTCTTTCGTCAATTGCAACCATGATTTTCTTACCAATTGCAGGTAAGATGATGGCGAAATATGATATTCGTTTATTATTAATAGCAGGGATTATTTTACAAGCTGGTTCTTTTGCAATTTTTGGTTTAATGAATTCTGTATGGGGTTGGTACATCTTTTCTATACCAATGGCCATTGGATCAATATTCGTTAACCAAATGGCTGGGCCTGTTTTGATAAACAACTGGTTTAAAAAGCATAACGGTTTAGCGTTAGGGATTATGATGGCAGCTGTAGGACTATTTGGTGCCGTTTTACAACCTTTAGCTGGTAATTTAATTGCAAGCGAAGGATGGAGAGCAACATATCTTATTTTAGGGATTGCAGCGATTATCATTGTTATTCCAGTTGTTCTATTGACAATACGAATGGTTCCACAACAAAAAGGTTTACTACCATATGGTGTAGATGCTTCAGGTGAAGGGGACACTAAGAAAGAAGCACATGAAGATGTAGCAAATAAAGGCGTTACTTTTGCAATTGCCAAAAAATCAACTGCTTTCTATGCATTATTACTCTTCTTCTTCTTTATGACAGCGATAGGAAGCTTTGCTCAACATATTGCACCATTTGCAATGGGTCTTGGTTATGATGTTAAATTTGCTGGTAGTGTAATGGGTGCATTTATGGTTGGGATGTTAATCGGGGCACTTGCATTTGGCTTCTTAACTGATAAAATTGGTGCTAAAAATACGGCGATTTTCTCAATGATTGTTGGATTAGTGTCTATGGTTATGTTACTAACTGTGTCAACAAATCCTACTATGTTTACTTTAGCAATCGGTATTTTTGGGTTTGTAACAGCATCAATTGGTACACTAACACCATTATTAACGACTTCAATTTTTGGTAACAAAGAATATAGCCAAATTTTTGCAACGGCTGCTTTAGGATTAGCTATTGCAGGGATCGTAGCACTTCCTGGATATGGTTTTGTATTCGATGCTACTGGTAGCTACACATATGTTTTATATACAATTATTGCTATGTTGATCATTAATATCGTATTAGTGCTTGTAGCATATAAAGGTAAAAAGAAACTTGAAAAAGACGGACATTGGAATTAAGTTTTATAGAATGATTACAAAAGCCTAACCATATTATGGTTAGGCTTTTAGTGTGTCGATAAAAGGGATCGGGAGGACATCTTCTTTATACAGCATAGTCCTTTAATCATTTGTCGAAGGTTTTTGCTATCTGTACATATTGGGATGAAAGGACTGTGCGCATAAATTCCTATAATGCAAATAGTGTACGAAATAATGAATCCATTTAGTAGATTTTAAGTAGCTATACAGATACGTTAATTAAGCTTAGAGTGGGTGACTCTAGCAGGTAAACTAGGATCATGGTTCACGTAGCGTGGATGTGTTTCGGCTCCGTCCTACGGTAAGAATGCGTCATGACACGGTCATTCTATATTCAATGCAAGTTTCATGACAATATAATAGCGAACACATCCATATAAATAAAAGAAAACAGACTGTAAGCGAACTCGAAATTCTTCGATGTTGTCTACAGTCTGTTTATTGTTTATATAGTTTGTTACGATTTATTACTTACACTTAGTACCTATGTTTACGTAGGTAGGATAACAAACTCAATGTTTTTATTTATACATGTCATCGATTTTTGCTTGTAATTCTTTGTCCTCTAAATACTCATCATAAGTCATCATTTTATCCACTACGCCTTGAGGTGTAATTTCAATGATGCGATTAGCGATTGTTTGCATAAACTGATGGTCATGTGAAGCGAAAATCATAGAACCTTTATAAGCAGTAAGACCATTATTTAATGCTGTAATAGATTCAAGATCTAAGTGGTTTGTTGGTTCATCTAATAACAATACATTTGCTCCGCTTAGCATCATTTTAGATAGCATACAACGAACTTTTTCTCCACCTGAAAGAACGCTCGCTTTCTTCATAACTTCTTCTCCAGAGAATAGCATTCTTCCTAGGAATCCACGTAGGAAACTTTCGCTATCATCTTTAGGAGAGAATTGGCGTAACCAATCAACAAGTGTTAAATCACAGCCCTCGAAGTATTCAGAGTTATCTTTAGGGAAGTATGCTTGAGATGTTGTTACACCCCATTTATAGCTTCCTGAATCTGCTTCTAATTCTCCTGCAAGAATTTTGAAAAGAGTTGTTTTAGCTAATTCGTTGCGTCCAACAATGGCAATTTTATCTCCTTTATTCATAATAAAGTTTACATTGTTTAGCAACTGTTCTCCATCAACGGTTTTAGAGATGTTTTCAACACGTAATAAATCGTTTCCAACTTCACGATCTTGAGCGAAGTTTACATATGGATAACGGCGAGATGAAGGTTGAATATCATCTAATGTAATTTTATCAAGTAATTTTTTACGAGACGTTGCTTGTTTAGATTTAGAAGCATTAGCGCTAAATCGAGCAATAAACGCTTGTAGCTCTTTAATTTTTTCTTCTTTCTTTTTATTTGATTCTTGAGAAAGTTTAAGAGCAAGTTGGCTTGATTCATACCAGAAATCATAGTTACCAACGTAAATTTTAATTTTACCGAAATCTAAGTCAGCAATATGAGTACATACCTTATTTAAGAAATGACGGTCATGTGATACGACAATTACTGTATTTTCAAAGTTAATTAAAAATTCTTCCAGCCATTGAATAGCTTGGATATCCAAATGGTTGGTAGGCTCATCTAGTAAAAGAACATCTGGTTTACCAAATAAAGCTTGTGCTAGTAAAACTTTTACTTTTTCAGAACCTGTTAGCTCACTCATTTTCTTTTGGTGAAGATCTTCTGTGATTCCAAGACCTTGTAACAGTATAGCTGCCTCTGATTCAGCTTCCCATCCATTTAAATCAGCAAATTCACCTTCAAGTTCTGCTGCACGCATACCATCTTCATCAGTGAAGTCTTCTTTCATATAAATAGCATCTTTTTCTTTCATAACTTCATATAGTCTTTGATGACCCATGATAACAACTTGCATTACTTCGAATTCTTCATATTCAAAGTGATTTTGCTTTAAGACTGCTAATCTTTCGTTTGGCCCTAATGAAACATTACCTGTTTGTGATTCAATTTCACCAGATAAAATCTTTAAGAAAGTTGATTTACCAGCACCATTTGCACCGATTAGTCCATAACAGTTACCCGGTGTGAATTTAATATTAACGTCTTCAAATAATTTACGATCTCCGTATCTTAAACTTACGTCTGAAACAGTAATCATGTATTTACCTCCAAATGTTATTTATTAACACGTTTCAAAAGCATCTATGGTTAAATAAATAATAAATATTCATTTCTATCATACGATTCGTGTATTTTATACATAATAGCACTCAAGCCTTAATTATAAAGGAGATATAAAGGATATTCAATATTCGTATAGATAAATAATAAAAAAGCAAGAAAAATTGGATATAAGTCATGGAGTGATACGTACTAATTGATATAATGAAAGTCTTTGCTAATCAGTACATATAAAATAAACGAATCAGAAAACAGCCTGGCAAAACAAATTCAACCTTTTCTATCATATTTACATATTAATGATTGAAAAGTAGGGAATTATCCCGTGCAGGAGCGAAATTTCGCAATTTTTTTATTTAATTAGTAAGAAAATAATTACGAAATCTCTATAAAAAATGAAACCTTTATATGGAGTCATTCGTTTATATTATTATAAATCTATTTGAATTCAGAAAGGGGAGGGGTTATGAAGAAGAGTATGGTATGTATAGGGTTATTAATAACAGTAATCCTTCTCACTTCCTGCAATTCAACAGTAAATCCAGTCACCTCAAAAGAAATTGACATTATTAATGAGAATTTGAAACTAAAAGATAGGGTAGCAGAATTAGAACATTCACTATCAACAACTGAAAAAAAAGAAGAGAAAGAAAAGCATGTTGAAAAAGTGATTTTATCTTTTTTTAATAATATTAATAATGGTGAATTCGCAGAGGCGAGGAATGCAATTTCAGGTCATGTTAATATAACAAAAACAGCTATTATTATAGAGAATGGTGCAAAGTACGACATCGATCAGTTCAAAAGGTATAGTTTACAATTGGTTTCATCAAACTGGTCAACTAATGATGATAGCTGTCTTACTTTTAATTTAATAGGAAGTAAATTAAACAAAAAAATGAATGTAAAAGTAAAAAATATCAATGGTGAATGGAAAATTGATGGATTTGGGATTCACTATAATACATAAAGGGCAGCCTCATTAGTGAAGGAAAAACACTTTTGAGACAGCCCTTATACTTTTGTTATTTTTATGGTTCCATTTTTCATTGAAATGAAAGTATGTTACAAATTTGTAATGAATGTAGTTATGTCACTATTTCAGAAAGAATCCGTCATGACAGTTTATAGAAACATCCCTGAATCTCTAATGTTTTTGACGGCTTGTTGTAAAGAGTCTTCATTCTCTACTAAAGCGATTCTTACAAATCCTTCTCCAGATGGGCCAAATGCAATTCCAGGTGTTACCGTAACACCTGCATGATCCGTTAATTCGAATGCAAACTGCTTGGATGTCCATTTATTAGGGATTTCTGCCCAAATGAACATTCCAGCCTGAGGAGTTTCAATATTCCAGCCAATTTCGCTTAATCCATTAACTAAACAGTCTCGTCTTTTACGATATATAGATCTCGCTTCTTCTGTAAAACTAGACCCTTTTTGTAATGCTAGGGTCGCAGCGTGTTGGATGGGAAGAAAAACACCATAATCTAAATTTGATTTTAATTGCTTAAGAGCTGTGATAATTTTTTCATTTCCAAGAGCATATGCAACTCGACAACCAGCCATATTAAAGCTTTTAGATAAAGAGTTAAATTCAACACCGACTTCTTGACTACCTTCAATAGCTAAGAAACTAATTGGAGCCTCATTACCATAATATAATTCAGAATAGGCAAAATCATGTAAAATCATAATATTATACTTTTTTGCAAAGGCAATAGCTTCTACAAAGATTTGTTCTGTTGCCATGACTGGAATCGGATTTCCTGGAAAGTTTAATATCATTATTGTTGCTTGAGTTGCGATATCTTCTGGTATTTTAGAAAAGTCAGGTAAAAAATGATTTTCTTTTTGTAAAGGCATAAAATAAGGAATGGCTTCAGCCATAGCAATTCCAGTAGCATATGCTGTATACCCAGGGTCAGGAACTAGAACAATATCTCCAGGGTTAGCGATAACCATTGGTAAATGAACTAATCCATCTTGAGAACCCATTAATTGAAAAATTTCCTTTTCACTATCTAAAGTAACATGGTATGTATCACGATAATACGTTTGGACAGCTTGCTGAAATTCATTGGTACCCCGCATGGAATAGCCATATAATTGATCATTCATGGAATGCTGACTGATTGCTTCCATAACGAATGATGGTGGAGGCAAATCGGGACTACCGATGCTAAGATCGATTATGTTCTTACCTTCTTTTATTTTTTTTGCCTTATATGCAGCCATTTCACTAAATATGGAGGCTGAAAAGGATGACATTCTATTAGCGGTTTGTATTTTCATAGTAATGATCCCCCAAATAATTTACCTATGTTAAAGGTTACTGTTGATTTTTCACTAGAAAAATGATTGAAAATCTCTGAGTATCCTAGTGAATAAATAAGGAACTAGTGAGGAGTTTTGCCCTTCCCTCTGGAATACGAATGGATTTGAGTTCTATCAACAAGAAACATTAACTTGGTTTTTTAATAATTCTGAAAATATTGTACCATATCTAATAATCGAGAAACAAAGTATTGGGAAATTCCTTATTAAACCAATTAGATTTCATTATGTTTTTATCTGATAAATTGTATAATAACTATAGTGAAATATATACTTATCATCATAAAAATGATACAGTTAAGAGCGATGTCCAAACAGTTGGATATTGAAGGAGGAAACAATAGATGAGTAAATTAATACCAGGGGAAGTTGTAACTTTACTTGTAGATCGTGAAGAAGAATATGGATATTTTTTGAAAAGTGATAATAGTAAAGATCGCGTTTTACTTCATAATAATGAAATTCAAGGTGAGATAAATATTGGAGATGAAGTAGAAGTATTCATTTTCCAAGATAAAGATGGTCGCTTGTCGGCAACAATGACGATCCCACATATTCAATTAGGTGTATATGGGTGGGGAGTTGTCGAAGGCTATCGAAAAAATTTAGGGGCATTCGTCAATATTGGTATATCAAAAGATATTTTAGTATCGGTTGATGATCTACCTTTAGTGTATGATGTTTGGCCGAAGGTAAAGGATCAATTATATATTACTTTACGTCATGATAAAAATGGTCGTTTGTTCGGAAAATTAGCTACGGAAGAAATTATTCGTGATATTTGTGTTCCAGCACCTGAGAATATGTACAATAAGCGAGTAAAAGGATTTGTTTATAAAACAAAAAAAGTTGGTAGTTATGTGATAACTGAAGAAGGTTACCGCTGTTTTGTTCATGAAAATGAAAGAGGTAAAGAGCCTCGTCTTGGTCAATATGTGGAAGGACGAGTGATAGATGAGAAAGAAGATGGTTCACTGAACATTTCTTTATTACCTTTCAAACATGAAAAAATGCAAGAAGATAGTGATATTATCTTGAATTATCTAAAAATGCGTGCGGGTGCTATGCCTTACAGTGATAAAAGTACCCCAAATGATATTTTGAAAAACTTTGAAATGAGTAAAGGAGCCTTCAAACGAGCATTAGGTAAACTAATGAAAGAAGGGAAAATCTATCAAGAAGATGGATGGACTTATACAAGTGATCGTAAATAAATAGAAATAAAACCGTAATGCTTATTTGAATAAATGAGTATTACGGTTTTTTATTCTGTTTAATAGTGAATGATTTTAGCGAGATGTAGTGAATATGAGTCTTTTATCTCTCTTTTTTTACTTTTTGTTTAGAGAACGGCATCCACCAATTCCAATTTCCTAAAAGCTTCATTAGTGAAGGTACTAGCAATAATCTAATGATTGTGGCATCAATGAAAATAGCTAGTGCAATACCAATTCCAATTTGTTTTACCGGTACCACACCTGTGAATACAAAAGCCCCTGTTAATACAATCATGATAAGCGCTGCTGATGTAATGATTTTACTTGTTGATGATAATCCAACTACAGTAGCTTCATCATTATCCATTGTTTCAAGATATACTTCATGCATCCTTGATATTAGAAAGACCTCATAGTCCATACTTAGTCCAAAAACAATACTAAAGACAAATACCGGGATAATGAGAGCGATATTTGATGGATCTAAACCGAAGTGGCCCTCTTGAAAAATCCATACCAGGATACCAAATGTAGATGTTAGTCCGATAACATTCATGATGATAGCTTTTAAAGGAATGATAACCGAACGGAAAGCAAATAAAAGAATGATATAGGTACTTATTAATATAATGCCAATACCAATTCCAACTTTATCGAATATTTCATCGAATATTTCTTGGTTGAATTTTGCCTCTCCGCCAACCGAAATAATAAAGTCGTAGTTCTTATCTGCCCATTTCTTTACCCATTGTTTAGCCTCTTTAGAAGTGGCTGCTTTTGTTAATGTCACTGGAACGAGTAGTTTATCTTTGTTAATAAACTGCTCTAAGGCAGGAGTAAGAGATTGTTTTGTTTCTGGATTTTGTAATAGGGTATACAAGGTTTGACTATTATCTATACCAGATAATGAGTACAGTGATGCAGTCGATTTTACAATCGAATCTTTCTCTATATCTTTGATAAAGGACTGCATATCTTTGAGTCCTTCTTCGTTTGTCCACGAACCGTTTCTTTCTGCAATCATGTACACTGTAGCATTTTCTTTCATTTGAAAGGCATCATGAATTTTTTCAAATGCTTCACGAGATTCATAGGTGATAGGTAATGATTTTTCATCTGGTATCGAAAGGTTGATATCTTTAATTGGGATAATACCAGCTATCAATATGAGTATGGACAATATTGTAATAATAATGGGACGCTTCATTACAGATTCAGCAAAGGCTCTCCATTTAGGGTTTTCCCCATTTTTTGTTTTAAATATTTTTCCTTTGTCTAAGTATTTTCCTACAAATAGGAGTATAGACGGTAGTAAAGTTAAGGATGATATAACAGCCACAAATACAACGACCATTCCGCCAATTGCTACAGTTTGAAAGATATCTATTTCTATAATTAACATGGCTGCTAATCCAATAAATACACATATAGCTGAGAAAATAATAGACTTCCCTGCAGTTAAAACAGTTTTTAACACCGCTTGTTTAATGGAGTTATGGTTCCTTTCTTCTTTAAAGCGATTAATAAAAAGAAGAGCGAAATCAATACTTAAAGCAAGACCTATCATCGGAGCAACATTTAATAAAAAAACAGATAGATTTAAATAATTCCCTAATAACGTCAGTATTCCAAGTGCAGATATAACAGTGAGTGCACCAACAACGATTGGTATAATGGCAGAAACGATACTTCCGAATGCTAATAATAAAACGATAAGAGCGACAGGAAGACCAATCATTTCAGCAATCATTAAATCATGCTGACTAGCTTTATTCATATCCTCACTAATAACAGATTTCCCGGTCAACATAGCGTGATCATACTGATCGGTAATTTGTCTAACTTTATCTACATATGCATTCATGTCGTCATCTTCTTTATCAAATGACAATGAAGCATAGGCGACATTTGTTTTCATTTGGTTTTCGTTTGTAAGAGGTGATTGGATACTTGTTGTAATCTTAAGCTCATCAATTTGGTTGATTACTTTTTTTATGTATGTTTGAAAGTCTTGTTCGGATGCATTTTTTTCCTTTTCAAAGACAACGATAAGAGTATTTTTAGGAAAATTAAAAGAACTTGAAAGCTCTTTTTCAACTTTCGCATACTCTCCATCCATTTCAAAACCATCACCACTTAACTTGGAGGGTAGATCAATTGCATAAAAGGCTAATCCAACCGCCAGAAGAATCCATACGATAAGCGAAAATTTATAATGTTTAATTATTTTTTGGGCTATTGTAGACATTTCATAAACCTCCCATAAATCAATGCTATCTATATTATGAAAAACAAATGGAAAAAGATAAAGAGAAACTTTGATGGATGGAGCGTTTTTCTTCATCCATCATTAGTTGAACTAATCGGGTTTCAACTGGCGCTTGATCATAAGAAAAAACCAATAGATAAAAAAGACCATCAAGGATAATAAGTAGAAACAAAAGTTATTAACATAGCGCCAGTCCAAACGGGATAAAGAGAAACTTTGATGGCGACATTCGTAACAATTCTGTTTAACAGTAGAATATTTCCAATCATTACACATATACTATAGTTATGATTGGTTTTCAAAATTGAATTCGTCAGGAGGTAACATCATGTACTTTTCGAAAAAACAACAGGAAGTAGATGAAGTAATTATTGAAGACACCCACGTGTTTGCATGTGCTTCAGATGGATGCAATGGTTGGATGAGAATGCAGTTTGCGTCGGATGATTCTTCATGTCCACTATGTGGAAGTAATATGAATGAAGAAATTAGACAATTACCAAAAATAATATAAAAAGGATGTTTTATAGTTCTTTCGTATTATTTATACCAATAAAAGAAAGAATTGAAACCAGAGTGATATTTGATTGTAATGATTGTAACGCATTTATAACTCTACTGTCTCTAATGTTAAGAAAATTCGTGTTATGATAGTTTCCGTTAGCCTTTATGGCTAGCGGAGAGGATGGCTATCAAATGAAAAAAACATTACTATCAATTTTTACAGTAGCTACCATATCTACTACTGTCGGCTTACAAGCTCATGCAGAAGAGATAACTATAAAAAAAGGTGACACCTTATCGGAAATCGCAAAAGAATATGATGTTTCTGTTTCGGATTTAAAAGCATACAATGGGCTAATTTCTGATTTAATTGTGGAGAATCAAAAGCTAACTGTAGTACCAAAGACCAACTATAAAGTGTTGGCTGGAGATTCATTATGGAAAATAGGTCAGCAATTTGGCGTTGAAGTTGCAGATATAAAAACATGGAATAACCTTACAGATGATTTGATTTTTCCTAATCAAAATCTTGTTATCCACAAAACAAATACTACTGTAAAAAATACAACACAAGAAAATGTAAAGAACGAAAATCAAAAGGAACAATCAAAGAGTGAAGAACCAGTTGAGCAACCTGTAAAGAATGATGTTACTACATCTGTTGAAGGTGATGTTGTTAAAACATTGACGATGGAGGCTACTGCATATTCAGAGACAGGTGAAGGAACGACTGGTATGACCGCTACTGGTTTAAATCTTCGTGCAAATCCAAATTTAAAGGTGATTGCTGTAGACCCAAAAGTAATTCCTTTAGGAACGAAAGTTTACGTTGAAGGATATGGATATGCAACCGCTGAAGATACGGGTGGAGCAATTAAAGGAAATCGTATTGATGTATTTATTCCTTCAGAAACAGAAGTAAACCAATGGGGTAGAAAACAAGTTCAAGTGAAAATTCTTCGATAATAATAAAAAAATACGGGAACTTTTTAAGTAAAGTATATATAAAACCACCTTCAATAGAGGGTGGTTTTTGTGTTTATTTATCCTTAATTATGAAAAAAGTAGGTAGTTATATATTGGTAAAAATAACAGAATATATTTAATTTAGTAACAATCATATTGATTTTTCACTCTTTTCAGCCGAAATGTGTCGAAATTCATACAAATTCTTTTCAGAGTATGATATCTTTTAGTAACAATGGTCGTACAATAGACATATAGTATCTACTTTGGAGTTGACTAATTGAAATGGAAGAATTAATTCTCTCTTTTAATCCTATTATTATTATGATTGGGATTTTGCTAACAGGGATCGCGGTATATACAGCAGTCGATTTATTCACAAATGTAAATAGTATGATGGGTAGTAAAAACTTTTTATTTTGGGGAAGTTCATTCTCTTTTTCAATAGGTATTTGGATGATGAGCTTTTTTGGTATGCTGGCATTTGATACGAAACAATCGATTGATACATTACTAATTATTAGTATTATTACATTATTCAGTAGCTCGTTTTTTTCCCTTATGGCCTTTTATATTTTAATGAAGGGGAAAAGAAATTATCATTTAATAATGGGGAGTTTTCTATTAACGATATCAGTTATCATTACATATTCTATTAGCATGTATTCTATTGAAGGAAAAGTACAATATAATTATTTACTTATTATATTATCGTTCATATTGGTTTCTAGCTTTTTTTTATTTGCTTTTTGGTTATTACGACTTATTGAAGAGAAAACATTTTCAGCTGTATGGATAAAAATGTTTTCAGCTTTAATAATGACTGTTTCAATAGGTCAGGGCTTTTTATTGATTATTAAAGCAACTTATCATATTGCTAATAGTAACAATATATTATCCGAAATCAAATTAGAAGGCTATTGGCTTCCATATATCATTCTCTGTTTATCATTCATTATATTTGGTGGCTTAATTTTAGGAAGTATATTAACGAATAAAAACGTCATTAGAAGAAGCATTGTAGCTAGAGATATTATGACAGCTGTTGATACATCTTCCATTGTATTTATTTTAAATGCTAAAGGGACAATTACCTATGTAAATGATAAATTTGTGGAAATCTCTCAGTATTCACAAGAGGAATTACTAGGGAAAAATTATGATTTCTTAAAGGCTGATTATCATGGGGCACCCTTTTCAGAAAACCTATGGAAACATGTAGAAGTAGGAGAGATTCTGAAGGATGAGGTCTGTCATAAGGCAAAGGACCGCTCATTATTTTGGACAGATATGACGGTCATACCGTTTCTTGATGATAAGGGTAGACCTTATCAATATATCGCTATTCTACAGGATATTACCGATCGAAAAGCCGTTGAGAAGGAATTAGAAAATACCATGAAAGAAATACAAGATTATAAATATGCACTCGATGAAGCTTCAATTGTAGCAATTACAGATGCGAAAGGGATAATTACTAAGGTTAATAAGAATTTTACAACGATATCAAAATATTCACAGGAAGAATTAATCGGAAGTGATCATCGATTGTTAAATTCGGGTTATCATTCGAAAGAATTTTTTAAAAATTTATGGAAAAAAATTGGGAATGGTGAAGTTTGGAAAGGAGAAATAAGGAATAAAGCGAAAGATGGTTCTTTTTATTGGGTTGAAACAACGATTATTCCTTTCCTAAATGAAAAAAATAAACCATATAAGTATTTATCTATTCGTAACGATATTACAGAAAAGAAAAAGCAAGAAGAAGTATTGCGTAGACAAGAAAAATTATCAGCTTTAGGTCAATTAGCAGCAGGTATAGCACATGAAATCCGAAACCCATTAACAAGTATGAGAGGTTACACAGAGTTCCTATTATTAGATGAGGAAAAGGAAGATCGAAAGGAACATCTGGAAATTGTTTTAGATGAGATTAATCGGGTCAATAATATTGTAGAAGAATTTATGATGCTCGCAAAGCCACAATCAAATATATTAGCCATCAAAAATATTAATACAATCATTAAAAATACTGTTTCATTATTTTCGTATGAGGCTAAAAAGAAAAAGGTTGATATTTCTTTCACTACTAGTGATGATGATCTTATGGTTTTATGCGATGAAAATCGTATTAAACAAGTGTTTTTAAATCTTATTAAAAATGGTATAGAAGCCATGCCTAACGGTGGAAAGCTTTCTATTCAAATTGAAAGAAAGAGCGGATTTGTTTCAATAAAGGTTATCGATTCAGGCGAGGGAATTCCACAATCCATATTAAATAAAATAGGGGAACCGTTTTTTACAACGAAAGAATCAGGTACAGGACTTGGCTTGATGATTAGTTTTCAAATTATTGAAAGCTATAAAGGAAAAATTGATATTGAAAGCGAGGAAGGAATTGGGACATCCTTCTTAATTGATTTACCTATAGGGGAATAGTAATTGTGTAAGACTAACTTGTATTGAGGTGATATTCAAATGTGGAAAACTTTACTTTCTAGCATAGGATTGGGCAACATTACTGTAGATACAATAGTGGAGAAGAAGGAGTACAAACCTGGTGAAGAATTGTGTGGTAAGGTAGAGATTAATGGCGGTATGACAGACAAAAAAATCGAAGGAATTGTTATTACTCTACTTGTAAAATATGAACAAGATAAATTAGATAGTGACTTTTCATTTCATGAAAAACATATAAGAGAAACTGAAATTAATAACAGTAAAATGATACATTCTAATGAGACAAACACTATTCCTTTCTCAATCAGAATTCCTTTTGATCATCCGAAGAGTGAAAACGGGGTGGAAACTATTATTCGAACGAAACTCCTTGTTTCTCAAAATATCGATCCTGAGGATGAAGATACTATAATTATTTTATAAAAA
>NZ_CABKRX010000086.1 GCF_902374955.1 Bacillus massilioanorexius | reverse complement strand
TTGTTGCTTCTTTTTTGTATTTATACAATGAGCGAATATTCCATTTTTAAAATTAAAAGTAGATATAAAATCATTAGCTTGATATACTAATAGCGGGTAGTATCTATTTGTGATAGAACTGCACCTATATTTGTAAGAGTTGTAATGACATATTAGTAGTCTGCCTAGATCCGAGAGGACAGGGACAGAGGGATGAAACATAGCTACCATTACGAGATCCTTCTGTGTATAGAAGGGTTTTTTTGCCGTTTGGAAGCAATCGTATAACGTTTTATCTCCTCTAAAAAAAGGAGGAAAAAAATGAAACTTTATAGTCAATTTGTAAAAATGAAGCAAGAAAAAGAAAAAATTGTTATGCTAACAGCTTATGACTATCCTTCTGCGTTATTAGCAGAAGAAGCAAAAGTGGATATGATTTTAGTGGGTGATTCATTAGGAATGGTTGTTCTTGGTTATGATTCAACAATTCCTGTAACTGTTGATGACATGATTCATCATACTAAAGCCGTAAAACGTGGTGCTACTGATACATTCACGGTAACTGATATGCCGTTTATGAGTTATCATTTATCAATGGATGAGACTTTAAAAAATGCTGCTCGTATTATGCAAGAAGGAAGAGCGGATGCCGTTAAAGTAGAAGGAGCTGGGGAAGTATTATACAAAATTAGCGCCTTAACTGAAGCGGGGATTCCGGTTGTATCTCACCTAGGATTAACGCCTCAATCAGTCGGTATTCTTGGTGGATATAAAGTACAAGGAAAAGATGCTGAAGCAGCACAAAAATTATTAGAAGATGCAATCAAATGTCAAGAAGCTGGAGCAATTGCCCTTGTATTAGAATGTGTTCCATACCAAGTTGGAAAAATGATTACAGAAGCATTATCGATTCCGACAATTGGAATTGGAGCAGGAAATGCTACAGATGGCCAAGTTCTAGTTTATCATGACGTTATTCAATATGGAGTAAAGCGCTTACCAAAATTCGTAAAAGCATATGGCAATGCAAATGAGGAAATTCTTTCTGGTTTAACGGCTTACGTGAAAGAAGTAAAAGAATCTGTATTTCCTGATGAAAAACATTCCTTTACGATGAAGGAAGAAGAAGTTCAAGCATTGTATGGAGGCAAATAATGAAAATTGTTACGAGCATTGAAGAACTGCAAACAGAATTACGAGAAGTACGAGAAACTGGCAAACAAATTGGCTATGTACCTACAATGGGGTATTTACATGAGGGTCATCAACAGCTGTTGAAACAAGCACGTAGTGCCAATGATATTGTTGTTCTAAGTGTTTTTGTCAATCCATTACAATTTGGTGAGAATGAAGATTTAGATAAATATCCTCGAGATATTGAACATGATGAACAAGTTGCGAGACAACATGATGTGGACTATATTTTTTATCCTTCGGTGGAAGAAATGTATCCAGCTCAACCGTCTGTAACGGTAAGAGTAAATAAACGAACAAATGTATTATGTGGTCAGTCTAGGCCCGGACATTTTGATGGTGTGGCAACGGTATTAACGAAGCTCTTTAATATCATTCAGCCAATGAGAGCATACTTTGGCTTAAAGGATGCTCAACAAGTTGCTGTTGTTGAAGGCTTAGTAGAAGATTTTAATTTTCCTATCCAAATCGTTCGTGTTGATACTGTCAGAGAAGAGGATGGATTAGCGAAAAGCTCTAGAAATGTATTTCTAACTGATCAGGAAAGAAAAGAAGCGAAACATTTATATAGAAGCTTACAGCTCGGGAAAGCTTTAATTGCTGAAGGTGAAAAAAATCCGAAACATATTATTACAGAAATGAAAAAATATATTGAACAACACACGAGTGGAAAAACGGATTATATAGAAATATATTCTTATCCTGATCTTGAAAAAATTGAAATTGTTGAAGGGCAAGTAATTATTGCTTTAGCCGTAGCATTTAGCGGAGCAAGATTAATTGATAATGTCGTTTTTAGTATTTAAGCTATAGTGTAAAAAAGATACTGGGGGAATTGATAGTGTTCAGAACGATGATGAAGGGAAAAATCCATCGAGCTACGGTAACAGAAGCGAATTTAAATTATGTAGGAAGCATTACAATCGATGAAGATATACTTGATGCGGTAGATATGCTACCAAATGAAAAAGTGGCCATCGTTAATAATAATAATGGTGCAAGATTAGAAACATATATTATTCCTGGTGAAAGAGGTAGTGGTGTTGTCTGTCTAAATGGTGCTGCTGCTCGCTTAGTGCAACCAGGTGATATTGTTATTATCATTTCTTATGCGATTATTGCAGAAGAGCATGTGAAAAATCATCAACCAAAAGTGGCAATCATGGGTGAAAATAATAAAATTATTGATATGATTTCCCATGAGCCTGAGGCAACTATTTTATAAAATCTAATTTGATCGGTGGGGAGATTTACTTATCTTCACCGATTTTTTGTTGTCTGATTTATAGGTCTATAGCTTAACCAAAAAAGAATGAGGTGATTTTTCTTGAGTTAGCTACATTGTCAGATGACTGTATAATCATGTAATATAGTGTTTATTAGACTTTCAAAAAGGTATTTTGCTTTTTTGATTATGGAATTTTGAGGTGTACAATAATGAGTCAACGTTATGTTGTCGTGGATTTAGAAACAACAGGGAACTCCGTCAAAAAAGGTGATAGAATTATTCAATTTGCAGCGGTCATTATAGAAAATGACAAGATTGTTGAAGAGTTTTCGACTTTTTTGAATCCTGAACAATCCATTTCACCATTTATTGAAGAACTGACAGGAATACATGAGTCGATGCTTGTTAATGCTCCTTTATTCTCTGAGGTAGCACCTAAGATAATCGAGCTTCTACAAGACTCATGCTTCGTTGCTCATAATGTATTATTCGATTTATCGTTTTTACAAGATGAATTATATACTTGCGGTTATGAAGGCTTCTATGGTTCAACCATTGATACAGTTGAATTAGCAAAAATTATGCGACCTACAGCAACAAGCTATAAATTATCGCATTTAGCAAAAGAAGAAGGATATGAACATGATCGTCCCCATCAGGCAGATAGTGATGCATATGCAACTGCGGAGCTTTTTCTTAAATTTGCTAAAGAACTTCACGATATTCCGTTAGTGACGCTTAAACAACTGTATAAATTGTCTTATTCTTTAAAAAGTGAAATATCAGAGCTTATTTCGCTTATATTACAAAAAAGAATGTCTAAAAGTCCTATTCATCATCCACATCTATTTATTAATAAGGGAATTGCTTTAAAAAAATCAATGGATTCAGATGAAGAAGAAATTCGAAAGGCTGACTTTGAATTTCCTGAAACAAAGGAAAAGAAAATAGAACAGTTACAGAAGGCATTTTCAAATTTAGAAATTAGAAATGATCAAATGACTATGATGGACGAAGTCTATCGAGTTTTTAATGCGAATAAAATTGCGTTAATTGAAGCTGGAACAGGATTGGGAAAAACATTAGGCTATTTGTTACCTGCGGCCTATTATGCTATTCAAAATAATGAGAAAGTGATGATTAGCACTTATACCATTGAGTTGCAAAACCAACTTCTCCAAAAGGAATTAGCTAAACTACAATTGATGGTTCCTTTTAAGATACATACAGTTGTTTTAAAAGGTCGTGCGAATTATTTAAGTTTAGCCAAATTTGATCGAGCATTACGGACAAGAGATGATAACTATGATAGTGCTTTAACGAAAATGCAAATATTAATTTGGCTATTACACACGGAGACTGGTGATAAGGATGAGCTAAACCTTTCTAGTGGTGGAGAGCTATTTTGGGATCGACTGCAAGGAGCCAATAATATTGCAACCGAGCACCAAAATTCATGGGAGCCATTTGATTTTTATCAGCGTGCAAAAGCTTTAGCTTATAAAGCAGATTTAATTATTACTAATCACTCATATTTAATGACAGATTATTTCTTAAAGAATAATCAAGAAGCGAGCTGCCACACTTTAATTATTGATGAAGCGCATCAATTAGAAAATGCAGCATCCAAGCATTTAGGTAGTACAGTTGATTACGTGAAATTAAAAATGATGATCAACAAACTAGGTTCATTTGAGCAGAATCAGCTAATTCATAAAGTTGCAAAAATGATTAGTGATATTGATCCATCTAAAAATCAAATACAGTTTCATACTGAACGCTTATTACAAGAAGTCACTTTCGAATTGGAGCAATTCTTCCAATTACTATCTAGTTGTTGCGAGGAATATAGTAAAAAAAGCCATACTCAAAATACAGTTACTATACCAATGCTACTGTCTACTCATACCAACGCTAAACCGCTAATGATGATTGTGGAGAGACTAAGTGAGCACTTCAAGCAATTAGCGGCTGATTTAAGAAGTAATGTAGAATTTGTTTTACAAAATGGCCAGCCAGGAAAAACACAGCTGTTTTATTTATCAGAAATGGAAAGTATCGCTTCATTCTTTGTTGAAAATGCTCAACGTCTGATGGAATATTTCGTTAGGAATAAAGATTCTGTACTTTATTGGCTAGAGTGGAATAGAAAAAGTCCTAGTCAATATGTTTTCTTATATTCACAGCCTATTATGGGTGGAAGTGATTTGTGGTTAAGATATTTTGCCTTCCAAAAAAGTGTAGTCCTAACATCGTCAACATTAACAGTCAAAGGATCATTTGATTACATGAAGAATAAGCTTGGTCTTCATAATAAAGATATTGAAGTGTTTTCATTTCCGTCCCCTTTCTTGTATAAAGAAAAGGTTCAAATGCTTATTCCAGATGATATTCCAGAAGTTAATGCTGTTAGTGCTGATACATATGTTGATAATATTGCTATTTATATTGAAAAAACAGCGATTGCAAGTAAAGGTAGGATGTTAGTATTATTTACTTCGCAAGAAATGTTACGAATGACTCACGAGAAGTTAAAGGAACGCAGTGCATTAGATGATTTTAATATCCTTTCACAAGGAATATCAAGTAAAAGTAAGTCAAGATTAATTAAATACTTTCAAAACTTTGATAAATCCATATTACTTGGGACAGCAAGTTTTTGGGATGGCTTAGATTTGCCTGGTGAAACCTTACAAAGCTTAATGATTGTACGACTACCGTTTTCGCCACCCGATGAGCCTCTTACAGACGCACGCTGTAAAAGGATTAAGGAAAATGGGGGGAATCCGTTTAGTGAATATTCATTACCAGAAGCTATAATGAGATTTAGACAAGGTTTCGGCAGGTTAATTCGTACCAATGAAGATAAAGGAATCTTTATTGTATGTGATAGGAGAATAGTTACAACGAAATATGGAATTGATTTTATTAAATCCATACCAGAGATTGAAATGAAAAAGGTAAATCAGGATATTGTACAAAGTATAATTAAGAAATGGTTGAATGAAGTATAGTGAATAATAATTTTTTGATGAAATTTTATTTTTCTAACAAAAAAACTGTTATAATATTGAAAGAGTCGTTAATGCGGTTTCTGCATTTAAAATAGTCAAGACAATATTGTTATGACAAAATCTTCTATTACCAGAAGGTATATGGAATGTAAGTAAACCATTCGATTGAAAAAGTTCAATATCAACCTGATTTATATAAAGTGGTGGATGTACTGAATAGATAGTAATTATTTGATTTGTTAGTATTTGGACTTTCACTAGATTGTGAGATCAGAAACAGTTAATTTAACGATTTATAGAACATAAAGTGAGTGGTTTTATTGAAAAAATGGATTTTAGCAATTAGCTTTTTACTTATCATTATAATTGGTTATGTCATAGCGAGCTTTCTTGTAGGTATGGATTATGCCAATAATGAAGAAGAAAGAGCCATAAATATAGCAAAAAGTGAAGGTGGCCTCACTACTGTTAGTGATTTTTATTTATATCATGGAAAAGAAGTTTATTCCGTAGTTGTAGGTAAGGATAAAAAAGGTGTCCAACAGGTATTATGGATTCCTAAAGATCGTAAAGATCATTCAATTGTTAAGAAGAAGTATTCTTCAGGTGTTTCAAAGAAAGAGATTACAAAGATTGTGGAACATTCGTATCAACCAGACGAAATCATCTCGATTAAGCTAGGAATGGAAAGTAAGGTTGCTTTATGGGAAGTTACTATTAAAGATCATAAAGACCGATTACATTATTATTATTTCGATTTTCTAACCGGAGAATCGTTAACAAAATATATAGGTATTTAACATAACTAGGGGGAGTATTAAGTATGATACTGGCAAAACGTGTTCAAGCTCTTACACCATCAACAACATTAGCAATTACTGCAAAAGCAAAGGAGCTCAAGGCACAAGGGCTTGATATAATTGGTCTTGGAGCAGGGGAACCTGATTTCAATACTCCGCAGCATATCATTGATGCTGCTACAGCTTCTATGAATGAAGGATTTACCAAATATACACCTTCTGCAGGATTACCTAAGCTAAAGGAAGCTATCATAGCGAAATTAAAAAGAGACCAAGGATTAGATTACAAGCCTTCAGAAATTATTGTTGGTCTTGGAGCTAAGCATGTTCTTTATACTTTATTCCAAGCCATTTTAGACGAAGGTGATGAAGTTATTATTCCAACACCTTATTGGGTTAGCTATCCTGAACAAGTGAAACTTGCAGATGGAGTACCTGTATATTGTGAAGGATTGGAAAGTAACTCATTTAAAGTAACACCAGAGGTAATTGAAGCACTTGTAACTGAGAAAACGAAAGCTATTATCATTAACTCGCCAAGTAATCCAACAGGGATGCTATATTCAGCGGATGAATTGGCTAAGATTGGAGAAGTTTGCTTAAAGCATAACATTCTAATCGTTTCAGATGAAATTTATGAAAAACTTATATATGATGGTAATGAGCATGTATCAATTGCTCAGCTATCTCCAGAATTAAAAGAAAATACTATTATAATAAATGGTGTTTCAAAATCACATAGCATGACAGGTTGGAGAATTGGTTATGCTGCTGGTAATGAAAAAATTGTAAAAGCAATGACAAACCTTGCAAGCCACAGTACTTCTAATCCAACAACAACTGCTCAATACGGTGCCATTGCTGCATATGATGGTCCTCAAGATGCTGTTGAAGAAATGAGAAAAGCATTTGAAGAGCGTTTGAATACAATTTATGATCAATTAGTAGCTATTCCGGGTGTTACTTGTATTAAACCAAAAGGTGCATTTTACTTATTCCCAAATGTTAAGGAAGCTGCACTAGCTACAGGCTACAATAATGTAGATGAATTTGTTGCTGCATTACTTGAAGAAGCATTAGTAGCTGTAATTCCAGGATCAGGATTTGGTGCACCAGATAATATTCGCTTATCATATGCAACTTCACTAGACTTATTAGAAAGTGCAGTATCACGAATGGCTAATTTTGTTCAAACAAAAATGAAATAATAAATGAAAAAGCTAAGCGAAAGCTTAGCTTTTTTATTGTGTCGAAACTCGTACATAACATATATTATTGTATTGCATTTATTTAAAAAGAGTTGGGAAAATATCATGTAATTAAAGCATAGAAACAAAGGTCTACTAAGGTAGAACAATATACTTTTTAAAATTTTTAATTTTCGGAAAATTAAAAAAACTATTGAAATTATTAGCTCAGGATGATATTCTTTAGTAAATAAATGGAAGAAACGTCGTTGTTTATAAAACAACAAATATGAGAGTTTCTTTGATTTTTTAATGAACATTAGGAATAAGTGTCGACAGACGACAAGAAAGGAGAGAACTATGGATACTTTTTCTATAGAAAAACCAATGAGATATTATGATCAAGTTTATCATTCGATAAGAGAGATGATTGTAAAAGGTGTATTAAAACCAGGAGATGGTATTTATGAAGCTAGAATAGCTAGAGAATTAAATATCAGTCGCAGTCCAGTTCGTGAAGCTGTGAGAGCTTTAGAAAAAGAAGGTTTACTAGAGATAAATGAAAAATCAAGAATTACGGTGTACAAACCAACTATTAAGGATATAGAAGATATTTATCAATGCCGAATTGTTCTGGAGTCTTTAGCTGCTAGTTTAACAACGAGATTGGCAACAAAATCAGAAATAGAAGAAATTGAAAGTACTCTTGTAAAAAGTAGAGCATATCTCGAAAACTATAATGAAGAAAAAAAAGATAAAGTAATTGAAGAAAATGCAAGATTCCATGATTTAATCATGAAATACAGTCAAAACAGAAGATTGAATAAACAGCTAAGTGATTTAAAATCTTTAAGTCATTATTACAGAGTTTTAAATTTTCAAGGTGAAAATAGAGAATGGAATGTTTTTTACGAGCACCAAGAAATCTTTAATCATATTGTGAATAAGGAACAAGAAAAAGCATATAAGGCTATGCAAAATCATATGAAAAACGATTTAATACATTTAAGAGAAATTTTTGGGAATAAACATAATTTACATAAGGAAGACTTTCTTCATTTTTACTAAATCTATTTTCACGTTTAAAAAATCAAAATGGTTTACAGTGCGAGGAACAAGTACGTAGATCGAAGCATTTTTTTATAAAAACTGAATATTAAGTAGTGCTATTTTTAGGCATAAAAGCTGTTCCGTGTCGAGCCCTATTAATGTGTGTTTGTCCTTTATATTTAAGGAGGTGATTTGTTTCATTTCGATATAGGAGTAATTTAGATCAAAACACATTGTTAGTTAAAAAAGGAGGCTTTTTATGCAAAAAGGTAACGCTAGTCAAAAAGTATTAGAACCACAAAAACATTTGACTGCAAAGCCAACGAATGTGCGTTGGCGAGTGTTTATAATGCTTCTTCTTCTCGTGACAATTAACTATGTTGATCGTGCAGTACTATCAATTGCTATGCCAGAGATACAAAAGGATTTAGCTTTAGATCCTGCAATTGTTGGTTTAATACTAAGCTCTTTTTTCTGGGGTTACGCACTTATGCAAGTACCATCAGGGTGGTTAGCTGATAAATATCGCCCAGATAAAATTGTGTACGGCGCTGCACTTGCCTGGGGAATTGTTCAAACGGCAACAGGTTTTATAACTGGTGCAAAATCACTAATGTTTCTTCGTGTTTTACTAGGCATTACAGAAGCTCCAGTAATGCCTGGGAGTTCAAAACTACAAGCAATTTGGTTAAGTTCAAAAGAAAGAGGTCGTGGTGCCACGATAATTGACAGTGGTGCACCATTAGGAACAGCAGTCGGAGGGCCTATTATTATTGCATTTATGGCATGGTTCGGTGGATGGCGTGGTGCTCTAATTGGTGCTGGTATCTTAACTATTATAATAGCATGGTTGGTTTGGCGAGTTATTAAAGGTGGTCCAAATGGTAACTCAAGCGTTAATGAAGCTGAACGTGAACATATTAGAAAAGCACTTGAAGAAGAATATGAAGAGCATAGACGTAATGTAAATGGTATAAAGGTTGGTGTAAAAGATTACTTAACCGCCCGTAATTTCTGGTGTATGTGTTTAGGATGGTTTTCGTTTAACACTGTTTTTTACGGATTAATGACATGGGGACCATCTTATCTGGCTAAAACACAGAATTTGAATATTAATGCAATCGGAGGGTCCATTTTAATTATCTTTGGCTCTGGATTTATAGGGGAAATCATCGGGGGGTGGATTACTGATAAATGGCGAGATAAGGGGGGTAACTTTAACACAGTAATGAGAACGATGTTATCAATTGCAGGAATTATGACAGCGCTTTCTATTTTCTTGTTGAGTAAATCTAGCTCGGTAACGATGGCAATTACCACTCTATCATTTGCTTTATTCTTTCTTCGTTGGGGAGGTTTATATTGGAGCGTACCTGCAGCAATCTCACAGCGTGAACATGTTGGTACGATTGGGGGATGCATGAACTTTGCGGGTAATATTGCAGGAATTATAACGCCAATCTACATTGGTCTTATCGTATCGATAACGGATTCGTATTTCTTAGCACTCATGGTATTTGTTGCAGCAGGTCTTCTTTTAGCTTTTGTATCAAGCATAATTAACTATAATAAAAAAATTGGCAGCGTAAACTAAATATAATACGAGGAGGATTTAAATAATGAATGAACCTAAAAAAATTGGTATGCTTACACCTTCATCAAATACGATACTAGAGCCAATTTGTTCTAAATTGTTGTGCGATGTCCCTGAAGTAACTTGCCACTTTTCCCGTTTTGAGGTTACTAAAATATCATTAGAACAAGATGCTTTAAGTCAATTTGATTTTGAGCCGATGTTAAAGGCAGCGGAATTATTAGCTCATGCGGAAGTAGATGTAATAGCTTGGAATGGAACATCGGGTGGATGGCTTGGCTTCGAGGTTGATCAAGAACTTTGCAAAGCGATAACAAAAAGAACAGGTATACCCGCTACTACTTCAATGTTATCTCAAGTAAGAGCATTTAAAGAGCATAATATTAAAGCTGTGCACCTTGTTACTCCTTATATATCAGAAATCAACCAATTAATTGTGGAACAATATAAAAAGCATTGTAATGTGGATACAGTTAATGTGGCAGGGCTTGGTCAGACTGTAAACCGTTCTTTTAGTTTAGTAACCCAAGAGAGAATTGAAGAACAAATTAAAGCGGTGTCTGTGTTACCTGCGGATGCCTTAAGTGTGGTGTGTACTAACTTTCCAGCGGTAGATAAGGTGGAATATTATGAAGAAAAATATAATTTGCCAATGTATGACACTATTAATGTACTTATGTGGGAGTGTTTAAAAATAGTGGATTTAGATCCTAGTATTATTAAAGGTTGGGGTAAAGTATTTTCAAGTGTAAATCAAAGTTAGTATAACCATTATTAGGAGCATTCAACCCGTGCAGGGGTTGCAATGCTCTGTTTATTTAGTTTGTAAATAAACAAAGAATATCTGCATGGTGATTAACGTCTTCTCTGACGACTCCATTTCATTTTACGGACAGAAGATTAGCTGTCACAACCCCTTATGCATGCTGTTTTAAAGTGCAGATGTCAAATTGATTATATCATGAATAAATAAAGTTTAAAACTTAGTGAAGTTTTTGGGAAATATAGAATTATTTACTTATTTAAAGTATTAGAAAAATGGGATGGTGGAAAAGAATGATTTCAGTTACTTTTTATAAAGATAAACGCTTGGTTTTGGGAATTAAAACTGAAAAAGGCATTTTAGATGTTGAAGCGGCTTCGACAAAATTTCCTTATATTAACAATATTCCTCTATCCGTATATGATCTAATAAATATAGAAGATATGCATGAAGAAATATCTAAGCTAGTTGCGGCATCTTTGAGGGAAGAAACTTTATTTTTAGAAGAAACTTCCCTTGATTATGGTCCTAGTGTACCTGAACCTAAAAAAATAATTTGTATTGGATTAAACTATAAAAAGCATGCTACGGAGTGTAATTTGCCTTTTCCTTCGAACCCAATTATATTTAGTAAATTTAATAATACTATTAATGCTCACGATAAAGAGATTATGTTACCTCATACTTCATCACAAGTTGATTATGAAGCAGAATTAGCAATAATTATAGGGAAAAAGGCAAGAAATGTTAAAAAAGAAGATGCCCTTTCAGTTATTTATGGATACTGTATTGCAAATGATATTTCTGCACGTGACTTACAATCACAAAGCTCTCAATGGTTACTTGGTAAAACAAGTGATGGTTTCTGTCCAATTGGACCATATTTGGTGAGCAAGGATGAGATAGAGGATCCCGACGACTTAAATATAACCTCTTATGTAAATGGAGAAATTCGTCAGAAATCTAATACATCTGATATGATTTTCAGTTGTAGAGAACTTATAACTTATATTTCGGAATATTTTACTCTTCAACCAGGCGATGTCATTTTGACAGGTACGCCAGAAGGAGTTATTTTGGGCTATCCTGAAGAGAAAAGGGTATGGTTAAAAGATGGTGATGTGGTAAAAGTTACAATTGATAAACTTGGTACATTATCAAACATTTTTATACAAAATACCAGAGAGTAATTTATAAAAAATAAAACTGGAACTGATTGAAAATATAGAGTTATTTTTGGTAAAACTTGTTTATTGAAAAATTTTTATAAACATAATTACAGGTTTAGTTTTGGATAATCAATATACTAAAAGGTGTAGCTTAAAGGCTTAATTTTACGTCTTCTTTCGCTAAAAACTTGGAATACTCAATTGATATTCTGAGTTTTTAGCAGTTTTTTTTGAAAAATTAAATAGATTTTACTATACTATAGTAATGCACAAAACGCTACTATATTGTCTTATATGAGTATAGTATCTTGTACGTTTGTTGCTGCACTTCTATAATAGAAATAGAGAACGTCATAAAGAGTAAAGGAGAGTAGCTTTGAAGATTCAAAAAACAACCATATGTGCTTTACTAATTGCGATGTGTTTTATAGGAGCAAATATTAAAGTAATGGGGTCCATTGCTTTTGATGCAGCTCCAGCTTTTATTGGAACACTGTTATTGGGTCCGGGCTTTGGAATGGCTCTTGGATTTCTTGGACATATGATTTCATCCTTAATAGCTGGATTTCCGCTATCCTTTCCAGTTCATCTCATAATAGCGATAATGATGGCTATTACTATGTTTTTGTATAGTGTAACACGTAGATGGATTGGCAAAAAAATAAATCAAGCTTTTGGTATTGGGATATCAGTCGTGATTGCATTTATCTTTAATTGTCCATTATCACTTTTAGCTTTATATCCAATTTTAAAAGATGTGATTTTTGTATTATTCCCAGCACTTGCCATTGCTTCGGTTTGTAATATAGTAGTTGCTGAAATTGTTTTTGCAGCACTACCTTTAAAGTGGAAGAAAAAGTATATAAGCCCTTCTACCATTTAACAGAATAATAACTGTTTAGAGATCAGGGAAAGAGGTGAGAATCCTCTACAGACCCTAACTACTGTAATGATGATGAAATCTCAGGATAAACCACTTAATCATAATGATTTGGGAAGGTGAGAGAGTAAGATGAATCTAAGTCAGGATACCTCCTTTAAACAGAATTTTCACAACATTTTTTCAGGGAGCATGTTGTCTTTATACATATTTTGTGTTGACTATTAGAAGAAGGCATAATTTTGTTGTATAAGGCACTAGGCTCCCAAAAGCCTAGTGCTTTTTTATATAGGTTATTTCGCATACTTTGTTTCCTATGAACAAATAGTGAATACGGGCAGAGTTAAATTCAGGGTTCGCTTATCACGGAACGGGCGGGTGATCCTCTTCGGTAAATAGAGCTTGCGGGGTGTCTGACCAATCCTACTATTCCGACTCGTACCTAACGATCCTATCGACTTTTATATACAATAAAACATGTTTGTGAAAAAATTGTAACCAAATTACTGTTAGTAACTTTATTGATTTTTATTTAAAGGAGTTGAGATAGCTCATGGAAATAGTAAGAGGTAAAGCAAAGCCGATAATGGTTCAAGGAACTCATTCTGATTCAGGAAAGAGTATTTTTGTGACAGCCTTATGCAAAATATTTTCAGAAGATGGTTTAAAGGTAGCGCCTTTTAAATCACAGAATATGGCTTTGAATTCATATATAACAAATGATGGTCTTGAAATTGGGAGAGCTCAAGGAATACAAGCTGAAGCAGCAGGAGTAGATGCATCTGTTCACATGAATCCTATATTAATAAAGCCATCTGGAGATATGAAATCTCAGGTTGTTTTACACGGAAAGCCATATAGTGATATGAAGGCGGCGGTTTATCGTCAGAATTTTTTTGAAACGGGTTTGCAAGCTATTAGTGAATCGTTTAAGAAGCTAGCAGATGAGTATGATTGCATTGTTATAGAAGGGGCTGGTTCACCGGCGGAAATAAATTTAAATGATCGAGAATTGGTCAATATGAGATTAGCTAGACTTGTTGATTCACCTGTAATTCTAGTTGGTGATATTGATCGTGGCGGGGTTTTTGCTAGTTTAGTAGGTACATTGCAGTTGTTGTCCGAGGAAGATCGAAAACGAGTGAAAGGGGTCATAATTAATAAATTTCGAGGAGATGTAACGCTTTTACAACCTGGACTGGATTGGTTTGAGGAATATACTAGTGTTCCGGTTTTAGGGGTTATTCCTTATATTCCTAATTTAGAAATTGACGGTGAAGATAGTCTGTCCCTTGCTCAATATAGCATAAGAGGTACGAATGATGAGGCGGATATTGATATAGCTGTCATTGCACATCCAACCTTTTCTAATTTCACAGATCTGGATCCATTACGTTTAGAAAAAGATTGTAATGTTCGTTTTGTAAAAAAAACCAGTCAACTAGGTAATCCCGATGTTATTATCATTCCAGGAACGAAAAACTCTGCTTACGCAATGGAATTTATGAAAGAAACTGGTTTAGATAGAAAGATTCTCTCATTAGTGAAAAAAGGTACTTACATTTTTGGAATTTGTGGTGGATATCAACTTTTAGGTAAAGAATTACTTGATGAATATCAGGTTGAATCAGATATTACAAAGATTTTAGGCTTGGGTTTACTACCGATAGTCACTGAGATGAAGCAAGACAAGAAAACAGTTATAACAAATGGATTTACGAAATGCTTTGGTGAAGAGATGATTCCTTTAAAGGGCTATGAAGTGCATATGGGTATTTCTAAAACGACTGAATATGTACCTTGCTTTGCTTTTTTAAATGGTGAAGAAGAGGGGTGCTGTATGAATAATGGGAAAATTATCGGCACTTATTTACATCATATATTTCATAACAATGAATTTCGTGGGGTGTTTTTAAATCAAGTGCGTGCAACTATAGGTCTACCATCTATAGAGCGTACACTTGATGTAGAGGTATTAAAAGAAAATGAGTATAGACGTTTAGCAAACCATGTACGTCAAAATGTAGATATAGAAAAAATTTACGAAATTTTACATCGATGAGAAAAGGGGAAAGGCAATGAGTGAAAAATTGCAATCTGTCATTAAAGAAATTAATGAGGTAAATCATCACATGGGTGAGATCGCCCTACAACATATTAATAATTTGACAAAGCCAATTGGGAGTTTAGGAGATATAGAAAAAGTGGCAATCCAGCTTACAGAAATTACAGGGGAGAAGATGCCTACTGTGTACCCTCCGGGTGTCATTGTATTTGCAGCAGACCATGGTATAGCAGAAGAAAAAGTATCAGCCTATCCACAAGAAGTAACAGCTCAAATGGTGATGAACTTTTTAAATGGTGGAGCGGCCATTAATGTTTTTACAAAAAATGTGAACGGATTAATAGAAATTGTTGATGTTGGTGTTAAATCGGATCTCTATGCAGACGGATTATGTATTGAAAAAGTAGCATATGGAACGAAGAATTTTGCAAAGGGCCCAGCAATGACAAAGGAAGAAGCGATTCGTTCTATTGAAGTTGGAATAAAACGGGCGGAAAACATTATAAATCGAGGAGCCAAATTATTAATTGTTGGTGAAATGGGAATTGCTAATACAACATCTAGCTCTGCTATAGTTGCTGCTATCACTGGTTTAAATGTTCGTTCTCTTGTTGGACAAGGGACAGGGCTTTTGTCTTCAGCACTTGATTATAAGGCAGAAGTAATTGATGATGCTTTAAAGTTATTACAGCCTAATGCTGATGATGCTTTAGACTTGCTACAAAAAGTAGGTGGATTCGAGATTGGTGCTATGGTAGGCGCGATGCTGTATGCTGCATCTAGAAAGATTCCGATTTTATTAGATGGTTTTATTTGTACAGCTAGTGCTTTATTAGCAGTCAAATTATGTCCATTAGTAAAAGATTATATGATAGCAGGTCATCATTCAGTGGAACCGGGTCATACTGCTGCTCTCGAAAAGCTTGGTAAGAAACCTCTCTTATCATTACAAATGCGTTTAGGAGAAGGAAGTGGCGCTGTTTTAGCATATAGTTTGGTAGAAGCAGCGACAAAAATGGTCAGTGAAATGGCTACTTTCGAGGATGCGAATGTATCGAAGGAAAGTTCAAGAAGCTAATACTCAAATGCATAGAAACAGTTAGTATAATTGTCTCTATACTATTTTTAATTGCGAGGAGTTTCTATATGAAAACTAAATGGCCAGAGCATGGAGGAAAAACAAGTGTTATTGCATCTATTCTTCAAGATAAAGGTATGAATTCTTTTGGGCTAAAAGACTTTAGCGCAAATATTAATCCTTTTGGAATACCGTCTATTATGGTAGAAGCAATGATGACTGCAATAGTTGAAAAAAGTAACATCTATCCTGATTTAACTTATAAAGAGCATACAGAGAAAGTAGCTAATTATGAAGAAATCGCAAGTAATCAAGTACTTTTGACAAATGGAGGAGCAGAAGCGATTCATTTGAGTGCATCATTATTTAAAGGGAAAAAAGCGGCTATTTTTCATCCTACCTTCAGTGAATATGAATGGGCTTGTAAAGCAAATGGTGTTAGCTATACTTGCTATCTGTATGAGGAGTATTGGAATGATTGTATATTACCGAACAACTGGGAAAAAGTTTTAGAGACGAATGATGCGATATTTGTATGTCGTCCAAATAATCCATCTGGTACTCGTTTATCTTTTGAAGTAATGAAAAATTTGGTAGAAAAAGCAAATGTGTATGGAACTTACGTTGTTGTTGATGAAGCATTCATTCATTTTTCTCCAAATGAAAAAAGTGTAAAGTGTTTCATTCAGCAATACTCTAACTTAATTGTATTACGATCACTAACAAAGATTTTTGCTGTTCCAGGTGTTCGTTTAGGTTATATAATGGCTGATGAACAAACGATAAATCAATTATCGCAAATGCAAGTACCTTGGAGTGTCAATGCCGTAGCATTAAGTTTAATAGAATGTTTACCAGAATGTGATGACTTTATTAAAAAGACTGCTGCATTTGTTTTGGAAGAAAAGGTGTGGTTAACAAAAGAATTTCAGAAATTAGGGTTTGAAATATCTAATACTTATACGAATTATTATTTGCTTCGTGATCCTTTATTAGATAATCATGAGACTTTATTATTGTTTTTAGTTGAAAAAGGGATTTTAGTGAGACATACGTATAATTTTTTAGATATTGAAGGGAAAGCGTTACGTATTGCAATTCGAACGAGAGAGGAAAATGAAAGCATCGTACGACATTTAAAAGAATGGAGAGAGCGAGCTTGATCATTTTTATATCAGGTGGCGTTCGTTCAGGAAAAAGCTCTTTGGCTGAACGAATGGCTATGGATTTATTTAAGAAATTAAAGGCTAAAGGTCTATATTATGTTGCTACATCTAAGAGAAATATTGATGAAGAAATGAATCATCGTATCAAGCTTCATCAAGAAAGTCGAACGTCACAATGGACGACGATTGAAGAACCATATTTTATTCATGAAAAAATTCAGCTCGTACCAAATCATTCTGTTTTGCTTGTCGATTGTTTAACTGTCTGGAGTAGCAATGTGCTTTTTTCTGAAAATAAATCCTATCAAATAATGATTGAACGGTTAAAAAAGTTGTTTGATATTGCTAGATTAAAACAACTAACGATTATTTTCGTTTCAAATGATCTTAATGAAGAAATTCCTATTTTAGATGAAGGAGTTCAGAGCTATTTGTATAGTTTACAAGCTGTTCATAAATATGTTGTTTCACAAAGTGACCGAGCGATACAAGTAGTTGCTGGAAGTCCAATTAATTGGAAATGATATGGAGGGATTAAAATTAAAAATATTTGGTATGGAGCGGTATTATCTTTACAATTTTTAACTCGCTTTCCTTTGCCAATTGCCTGTGATGTGAATCGAAAATCTATGAAATGGGCTCTGCGCTTTTTTCCTTTTGCAGGAATTGTCATTGGTTGTTTTATGGCGATTGTTTATCTCCTCCTACATCCTATATTACCAGATACGCTGTTAATGTTAGCTCTCTTAACGGCATGGGTATATGCAACAGGTGGCTTACATTTAGACGGATGGATGGATGTTGCAGATGCAATTGGTTCAAATGCATCTATGGAGAAAAAATATGAAATAATGAAAGATTCTCGCGTTGGAAGTTTTGCGGTACTTGCAGTTATTTTTCTTTTTATATGGAAAGTAGGATTGTTATATGAATTACTAGCGATTAATAATGAGTTAGTGTTAATTTTGGTTTTTCTGTTTGTTCCTGCTCTTTCAAGGTTTCAAGCTCTATTTCAATTACTGCTTTTTCCTGCTATCCAAAATAGAGGCTTAGCACACGAATGGAGAAAGTATTTAGGATGGCAAGATATTTGGATTGCTTTATGTTGGTTACTTTTCATTACTGTATTTTATTATCCATTTGCTATTTTAATACTGTTACAATTTTTATTTACATGGGTTTACGGAAAATGGGCTGTTAAACATTTTAACGGAATTAATGGGGATCTTGTAGGAACCTCAATTGAAGGAGCAGAATTATGGAATTTGAGCGTTCTATACATCTTATTCTTATTCGTCACGGTATGACGGCATTTAATAGGCAAAAAAAATATATGGGATATACTGATGAGCCTATATTGGCTGATTCGTTATTAGATTATAAAAAACTACGAGCAATCTTCATACAAAAGAAAATGGACAAAATTTTTAGTAGTGATTTACTTCGTTGTCAACAAACGGCTCATTTTCTTTTTGGAGAACAAGAAATTTGTTGTGATCCACGTTTACGTGAAATTCATTTTGGTGATTGGGAAGGAAAGACATATGAACAATTAAAGAATAGCCCTGATTATTGTTACTGGCTCTCCAATTGGCAGACAGCCAGTATTCCAAATGGGGAATGCGGAATAGATTTTAAGAACAGAATTATTCAATTTATGTTAGAGAAAGTATTATTGAATGAACACTTTGGAAAGAGCATTGCTATTGTTTCGCATGGTGGTGTCATCCGGCACATTGTTTCTAGTTTATGTACAGATATAGATTATTGGGATGTGAAGGTTCATTTTGGTCAGGCTACTGAGCTATTTTTAGTTAAGAAGGAAGGTGAATGGACATGCACATCATCATCGGTGGTGCCTACAGTGGTAAGCGACAATTTGTAAGAAATAAATGGAGTAATGCCAAATGGATATCTGCATACGAAGGTGCAAGCTTTGAAGATGTTGATAATGCACCTATTATCGTTATGGAAGGCTTCGAAGTGTGGGTTAGTCAACTTATTAAAATGGGTAAAACAGATCAAGAAATTGTCCAGTATTTTCATGATAAATGGTCTTCATTATCCTCATCACAAGAATTGATATTAATCATGCTTGAAGTGGGTAGAGGAATTGTTCCTATCAATGTTCATGATCGCAGGCTACGAGATGTGATGGGGTGGATTCAACAGGATGCTGTTAAAATGGCTAATAAGGTAACTAGTATATGGCACGGCTTAGCAAAAACAATGAAGTGATCTGGGAGTATCCCCTATTTAGATATGAATGATTTAGATAGATATAAGATGAAACTTTACTGTGAAAAAAGGAGTATTTTGGTATGGCACAAATTAGAGATTTGACGGTGGTGGCACTTTCGGATAATCAGTTTTTACTAACTGCGGTTGATATCAGTGCAGCAATTGGTGAAAAGGAATTTGATGTATTATCGGTTCAGCCAGAGTTAACGGGGAAACTCACAACGCGTGTTGCGTTATTAGAAATAATAGCGAGTGGTGCTGATGTTGTCGCAATTAGTGATGTGATTGGAGCTGAAATGAACCCCACCGGTAAAAGAATTATTGCCGGTATTAAAGAAGAACTACAAAATGCTGAGCTATCTCACCTTGAGCTAAATGGTAGTACAGAAGAAAATATGATGACTAGTCAAACGAGTGTGGGAGTTATGGTAATAGGAGTTGCTAACGCTTCACAGCTAAAAATAAATAATATTTCTGATGATGCTTTATTATTTGGTTATGGGGAACCTCGCATGGGACAAGAATTACTTGAAAAACCTGATTTAGAAGTCTCTTATAACTTAGTACGTCAAATGCTTCGAAGAGATGATGTGTTAGAAATAGTACCTATAGGTTCAAAAGGTATTGAATTTGAAGCAACTCAATTGGCCCGACTAAATTCATGTTCCATCATAATCAATGCAGAATGCTCCGAGAGTTGGTTGGTAAAATCAGCTGGCCCGTCTACATCTATAATAGTAGCAGTGATTCCATCAAAAGCAGCTTCTTTTCAGGCAGCTTTCCCCGATGCATTTTTAATTGGTGAAATATCGAAATGGAAATGTAATAAATGATCTAATGTATAAAACAATAATTGATTTGGAATGTTGGAGTGAACAAAAAAATGAAAGTAAAAGCAAGATGTCCGGCCTCTTGCGGAGAGTTATTACAAGGCTGGATTGCCGGTAGTGAAAAATTAATTTCGTATCCGATTAATTGGTATAGCGAGGTTACAATAGAAACTTCTGAATTAAATCAAACTTTTTTTCAAAATACGAGGCACTTAAAAGTATGGCAAGCTTTTTATCAAACTTGTAGCTTCTTAGGGATAGATAAAAGAAATATCCCTTCCGTATCTTTAAGAGTAACTTCAACGATTCCTATAGCAAAAGGAATGGCAAGTAGTACGGCGGATATAGCTGCAACTTGTATAGCTACAGCACATTTATTCGGATATTCACTAACATCGCCTTTATTGGCTAAAATTTGTTTACTAATTGAGGCAACGGATAGTACGATATTTCCGTCTTTAACGTTATTCGATCATTTGCAAGGAAATACGATAGAAGAAACGTTTTGGGAACCAAATTTTGACGTGCTAATATTAGAGCCATTAGAAAAATTATCAACTGACAAGTTTCGAAAAGTAAATCATCAAGTAATTCTCAAACAACAAGCGAAGGCTATGGATCAGGCATATTTGCTGTTCAAGCAGGCTGTAGCTGAAAAATCCATTGCTAAACTTGGTTTAGTTGCAACAATAAGTGCAAAGGAGAATCAAAGAATTTTACCCAAAAAACGATTTCAAGAACTGTTAATGATCGTAGAAGAAAATGATTTACTTGGAATAAATGTAGCTCATAGTGGTACTGTTATTGGCCTAATGTATGATCGTCAAAAAATGAACTCTCAAAAGTTATTATCATTATTAGAAGAAGAGAATATTCTTGTTGACTATCCATGTCATCATTTTTGTCAGTCTACTCAAGGAGGAGCTACGATTCTTTCATAACTATATTCATAGACACGGTTTATATGGAATTTTTGTGAGCATAGCTTGACGGAATCGTTGTTAGTCATTGGGAGGGAGACATAGTAAGGTCCATACATTAGCTAGCTATTTCCATGTATATTTTTATCAAAATCCTCAACTGCTTTTCCGTTTATTACAAAAAGGGAGAAAAATGAAATGCATATCATAATATACGGTGCAGCGTATGTACTCGATTTACTTATAGGTGATCCTCATAGATGGCCACATCCTGTTAAATGGATGGGGAGTTTTATTTCCGTTTTTGTCAAATGTGCTAGAAAGCTTTGTAAGAATGAAGCACAGCTGAAATTTGCAGGTCTTTTATTATGGGTTGCTACCGTTGGCCTTTCTTATGCGGTGACATGGGGAGTACTAGAGATTGTCAAAATGAATATGATTCTATTTTGGGTTATTTCCATTTATTTAGCTTATACAACTCTTGCTACTAAATGTCTTGCATTAGAAGCGAAAAAAGTTTGGTATACATTAGAGAAGGGAACAATTGAACAGGCGAGAAAGCAGCTTTCGATGATTGTTGGTCGTGACACCAGTCATTTGTCAAAAGAGCAAATATCCAAAGCAACAGTAGAAACAGTTGCTGAAAATACGAGTGATGGAGTAATTGCTCCTATGTTTTATTTATTCTTAGGTGGTCCAGCTTTAGCAATGGCATATAAGGCCATTAATACGCTAGATTCGATGGTAGGTTATCAAAATGAGAAATATCGTTCTATTGGTTTTATTTCAGCAAAAGTAGATGATATGGCAAATTTTATTCCAGCAAGATTATCATGGTTGTTTTTGGTAGGAGCCAGCTTTTTTATGAAACTATCTTGGCGTAACGCCTTAAAGATTGGCTGGAGAGATCGTAAAAAGCATAAGAGTCCTAATTGTGCATATCCTGAAGGTGCAGTTGCAGGAGCTTTAGGATTACAACTTGGTGGTGCACATTATTATTTTGGAGAGTTAGTTGAAAAGCCAACTATTGGAGATTATTTCCGTGAAATTACAACTAAGGATATATCCATCACCAATAAACTACTGTATGTGGCATCGTTTATTGCATTTTTAAGTTTTACAATAGTTGATCTTACAATTCATTTTCTATTATAGATCAGAATGTATAGGAGGACATCCTTGTTTTTTCAAGGGGGATGTAAGGCCATTTGCTTATTACATCATTCGCCTTATATAAAATCTAAAGGCTATTTATTGGTTATGATTTTGTTAATGGTGAAAAATTATGGATATTTTTCTGTTTCTTAATTGGTGTACCAATCACTATTCAATAACATAATAACTTATATGAAATGGTTGTGAATATTGTTCCTGCTTTTATTATTTTGCATTTTTTCGTGTTTATTTATAATTTCATCAGTAATTGAAGTTGCAATTGTGGTATAACGATATGAAAGTTATTCGAGAGGCAGATTTGGTTAAGTCTTGGTAAGTGAAAAAGAGCATCTACAACTGGATTTATATTTTAAAACAGAAGAAAATTTGTATACAAATTGGAGAAATAAAGGGGAGATATTATGTATCCAATTATGCTTGATATTACCAATAAAAGAATTACTGTTGTAGGGGGAGGCAGAATAGCTTTACGTAAAACAAAGGGATTGCTAGCTGAGGGTGCCAACGTAACTGTCATTAGTCCTGAAATTGAAGCTAGCTTTTATGGGTTAGATATCACATGGAAAGAAAAAATGTATGAAAAAGAAGATTTAGCTGATAGTTTTCTTGTTTTTGCTTGTACAAATGATGCGGAAGTTAATCGACAAGTAAGAAAAGACGCAGCTCCCTTCCAGTTAGTAAATGTGACAAGTGAACAAGAGTTATCTGATTTTCATAATATGGCTGTTGCAAAAGGAAAGGAATGTTTATTAGCGATTTCTACACGAGGTCAAAATCCGAGTAAAGCAAAGACTATTAAGAAATTACTTGAAGATTGGCTGGAGGAAAATAAAATCTAATACTTTTTACATATTCTTTCTTAAAAACACACGAATCTTTTAACAAGAAATGATTGTGTGTTTTTTCAATTTAAGTCATGATGAATGATTCAATAAGTTTTGAAATCGTTCTCCAGTAAATATTATAGATAGCGAAAAAATAATTGAAAATTTATTATATTCAAAAATATAAACTCAATCAGTAATCTACCTTACAATCATTGCTTGTATACGTACTGAAAGGTATAATGTAGATGGTAAATTTATTGTTTGTTGTATTTGGAGGGAATAAAATATTGAAAACGACTATTTCGCAAGTATATAAATATGTTGATCAAGAAGTAACGATTGGCTGTTGGTTAGCGAATAAGCGCTCAAGCGGAAAAATGGCCTTCCTTCAACTTCGTGATGGAACAGGCTTTATGCAAGGAATTGTAGTGAAAGAAGAAGTTGGGGAAGAAATTTTCCAAAAAGCACGCGGTATTACACAAGAATCATCTTTATATGTAACAGGTAAAGTGCAAAAAGATGAACGTTCTCCTCTTGGATATGAGTTATTGGTAACAGATGTAGAAGTGATTCAAGCAGCTACTGATTATCCAATTACTCCTAAGGCGCATGGAACGGAATTCTTGATGGATCATAGACATTTATGGTTACGTTCAAAACGTCAGCATGCGGTAATGAAAATACGTAACGAAATTATTCGTGCTACATACGAATTTTTTAATGAAAATGGCTTTACAAAGATAGATCCACCTATTTTAACTGGAAGTTCACCAGAAGGAACATCAGAATTATTTGCTACTAAATATTTTGATGAAGATGCCTATCTTTCTCAAAGTGGACAGCTGTATATGGAAGCTGCCGCTATGGCATTAGGAAAAGTATTTTCATTTGGACCAACCTTCCGTGCAGAAAAATCAAAAACAAGACGTCATTTAATTGAGTTTTGGATGATTGAGCCTGAAATGGCTTTTGTTGAGTTTGAAGAAAACTTAGAAGTACAAGAGCAATATGTACAGCATATTGTTGAAGCAGTACTTAAAAACTGCCAATTAGAGCTGAAAACATTAGATAGAGATATCTCTAAATTAGAAAACATTAAAGCACCATTCCCAAGAATTACGTACGATGATGCGATTAAATTCTTAAATGAAAATGGCTTTGATGATATTTCTTGGGGAGATGATTTTGGTGCTCCTCACGAAACGGCAATTGCTGAGCATTTTGATAAACCGGTATTTATTACTCATTATCCAACGTCATTAAAACCTTTCTATATGCAACCAGCTCCAGATCGCAATGACGTAGTATTATGTGCAGATTTAATTGCTCCTGAAGGATACGGTGAAATTATTGGTGGTTCTGAGCGTATTTATGATTATGATATGTTGCTTGAAAACATTGAAAAACATAACCTAAGTAAAGATGCTTATAAATGGTATATGGAATTACGCCAATATGGTTCTGTTCCTCATTCTGGATTTGGTCTAGGGCTTGAAAGAACAGTGGCATGGATCAGTGGTGTGGAACATGTACGTGAAACGATTCCATTCCCACGTCTATTAAACCGTCTATATCCTTGATTTTTTGAACTATATAAAATCAATAACAAACAGATAAGGGCATCTCGAAAGTGATTATATATCACTTTTGAGATGCCTTTATGTATGTTATATTGAGGGTCGTCACAAAATTTGACATATCCCTTCAAATATTTAACTTTCAGATGTTCTTCTTGTTTTAGTTAGCCTTTTAAGCAAATGGAATATTGTTGGTCTATTATTAAGAGGATGTTGGTGATATGCTAGGATAAATGCTTGTTTTTTTACGGCATTTCTTTGATACAATATTTTGTCTCATATGTATAAAGAAAGTCCATTTAGAAGATGCAAATACAATTAAGAAAGTTTAGTTTTACATGTACTTGCTAATAAGAAATTCATGTTATACTAAAAATGAGGTGTCTTCTGATGAGTAAAGAACAATTATTAACTTGGCTTCAGGAAGGAAACGTAACGATTCCTTCTTTTCTTTTCGTTCATTATGCTCAAATGGGTCTAAATGAACAAGAATTAATTTTATTATTACAACTACAGTATTTTCAAAAGGAAGGAAACTCATTTCCTACGCCAGATGAAATAAGTGATCGAATGTCGATCTCGGCTGTTGAATGCATGAATATATTACGAAAGCTTATTCAAAAAGGTTTTTTAGAAATTCAAGAAACAATAACAGTTGACGCTGTTCGAAGTGAAATATATTCATTACTTCCATTACAAAAGAAACTGGTAGAGCATTTTTTAACCGAACAAAACCTTCAAACTGCTGTCAATAAGGAAGTAGAGGAAAGAAGTTTATATACCGTTTTTGAACAAGAATTTGGTAGAGCTCTTTCACCTTTTGAATGTGAAACGTTAGGTATGTGGATTGATGACGATCATCATAGTAATGTCATAATCAAGGCTGCTTTAAGAGAAGCTGTTATATCAGGGAAATTAAACTTTCGTTATATAGATCGCATTCTATTTGAATGGAAGAAGAATGGCATTAAGACAGTTGAACAAGCAAAGGCATACGGAGAAAAATTCCGTACGAACCATCAAAGAAGGGAAATAAAGCCAAAGCCAACTACAACGGAAATGCCATTTTATAATTGGTTAGAACAATAAAGAGGGCAGTCTCAAGTGATGATTAATCACTTTTGAGACGCCCTTACACTTTATATTGTTTCTTTTTTCTGTTAAAGGAAGAAGTTTGATTTCCGTTAATATATGTGATTTTAAAAAAAAAGTAAAATGAAACGATGAATGAAAGGAGATACGTATAAAATGTTAAATAAGACACAAATTCATTATTGTCTTGAGCAAATGAAGCAAATGTATCCAAATGCTCATTGTGAGTTAAATCACTCCAATCCATTTGAATTGGTTGTTGCAGTAGCACTTTCAGCACAATGTACGGATGTACTTGTTAACAAGGTTACGGCATCACTGTTTCAAAAATATAAATCACCAGAAGATTATGTAGCTGTTCCGATTGAAGAATTACAACAAGATATCCGTTCGATTGGTTTATATAGAAATAAAGCAAAAAATATTCAAAAATTATCAGAAATGATTATTAGAGATTATAATGGGGTTGTACCATGTGATCGCGATGAGCTAACGAAGCTACCTGGTGTAGGTCGTAAAACAGCTAATGTAGTCGTTTCTGTTGCGTTTGGAGTACCAGCGATTGCTGTTGATACACATGTAGAGCGAGTAAGTAAAAGACTAGGAATTTGTCGTTGGAAAGATAGTGTACTACAAGTGGAAGAAACGTTAATGAAAAAAGTACCTAAGGAAGAGTGGTCGTTAACACATCATACAATGATCTTTTTTGGGCGATATCATTGTAAAGCGCAAAATCCTCAATGTTCAGTTTGTCCTTTAAATGATCTGTGTCGAGAAGGGAAAAAAAGATTAAAAGATAAGGAAGTTGTTTAATTCTTATGGAATATAATATAGGTATACCCTCTGCTATGAAAAGTGATTATTTCTTTGGAGATGTTCAGAACATCAAAATTGATTCAACTGCTTTTCAGAATTGGAATAAAGCAGCTCTAGACAATTTTAATTACGAACTTTTATTTACAAATGAGATTACTTGTTATCATCCTTGGGAAAATAGTGAAGAAGTAATTCCTCATTTATTCGATGAATGGAGAAGTATAAAAGAACATCTTGAAAATTTTTATAGTAAACGTGATGTGAAAAAAGCAGCTCCATATATGAAGCAAGCGATTAGTATAAGTCTTTCTAGTATTTTTTGGATGAATAACAGCCCAGTAAACATTCAGGAATGGTCAACAAAAGTTGAATCTTTTAAACATGTTCCTGTAAATTTTTCTGAAAGAATGAATTTCATCTTATCACGACCAAATTTATATCAATCATTCAAGACCATTGAGCAGATTATCAATGAACTGGAAAAAATATTTGCTGTGTTACAAATTAAAAAGAATAACAAAATCAAAAAATCGTCTACGCTTTAAAGCAATAGACGATTTTTTTTGATGGCCTTATGGAGAAGGGAGTGAAACAAGAGCCTTCAGTAAGGAATACGAGCGAGAAGGATGGGACTAGTCGCTGGGATTGAATCTATTATCATAATACAAT
>NZ_CABKRX010000085.1 GCF_902374955.1 Bacillus massilioanorexius | reverse complement strand
ATTACGAATGATATTGGGTTAATTTTTATGATTTCATTAATTATTTAACATGTTATATTCCATAATTTACCTGTGTGAGTGTTATCTCTAGTATTTCTAACGATTAATTAGCTTATCTGTAAAAAGTATAAAGCCCTTCTCGGTTAAGAAGGGCTTTATACTAATTTGTTTCATTTAGACATGTTTTTTCAATTTGAAGTGAACCATCAGGCATTGCGTATTCTTTAAAAACTTTATCTTTGCATTTACAATCTTCATCATCACACGGTTCAATCCAAGTGTTTATTAATTGTTTCTCTTTACTTTTTTTGGCTAAATCCATTAATTTACCTTTTCGTGTTTTGTACTTTAAAATACGGTGCATTGTGCATGTTGTCATAATTAAGAACTCCTTATAAAACAAATTCATAATTATAGTATAATTCCATTTTTCAATAGATTCTTTTATAGTGGTGAACATTCTTTGAATAATTAAGAATTCTTCTCATTTTATTCCACTTTAAAATAGCTCTTTCCAACATGGGGGGATAGTAGGAGTAAAAAGAAGCCTTTTTTTAATCAATAGGATATAGTACAAGCCATTTGATAGAACTTAACATAGATTACCTTGAGGTGATTGTATGGTGAGTACTCGTAAGTATTTGGTATCTGATTCAGTTGCTGAAAGATTTACGTATGGGAAAGGAAATATAAAAAATATATCACAATACATGAAACGGATAATACAAGTAATGGAGCTAATGCTGATGCACATGCACGTTTGCAAGCAAATGGCAATATTAGAGAAGCATCATGGCATTGGCAAGTTGATGATAAAGAAGCGATACAGTCATTTGAGCATACTTGGATGTGTTGGGCGGCGGGTACAACGAAAGGTAATAAGGAATCGATTCATATAGAAATTTGTGTAAATAGCGATGGGAATTATCAAAAAGCAGTGCAAAATGCAGCAGCATTAACGAAGATAATAATGAGAGATGAAAATATTTCAATTGAAAATGTTGTTCAGCATAATTATTGGAGTGGGAAAAATTGTCCAAAGATTATGAGAAGCGGTTCGAATGTAACTTGGATTGATTTCAAAAAATTGTTCTCAAATTCTAACTCTAATAGCAAGGAGAAGGAGGATGTTCACGTGTACCAACCGAGTAATGCCACAATGATTAACTCAACTGCTATGGTTTTACAAAGTTTTGAAAATAAAGACGTACATGGTGATTTAGCAATTAGTCCTGCCCATAGAGAAAAATTAGTAAAAGGGGAATTATCGCTAGACGATGCTATTGCATTAATCTATGTAGCTTTATATCGAGGATTAATTCAAGGAAATAAATTAAAATAAGTTTACTCTTATTATTGTTACGACTAAATTTAAATACAATAAAAAAGATTCAAATGTTTAGCCTTAATGCTAACTTTTGAATCTTTTTTATATTGTACTTAATGAATTTCTCGGTATAAACCGATGACTTTTCCTAAAATTGATACTTTTTCTAAGATAATTGGTTCTAACGAAGAGTTTTCAGGTTGTAAGCGGAAATAATTTCTTTCCTTAAAGAATCGTTTAACCGTTGCTTCATCCTCTTCAGTCATCGCAACAACAATTTCACCATTTAGAGCTGTACTTTGTTGTCGGACAATAACGTAATCTCCGTCATGTATGCCAGCTTCTATCATACTATCTCCTGATATCTCTAGCATAAATACTTGTTGATCGTAACCAGCTAGATGTTCTGGTAAAGGAAAATATTCCTCAACATTCTCAATAGCAGTAATAGGTTGTCCTGCCGTTACCTTACCAATTAACGGTACATTTACGACCTTGCGTTTTGGTATTAAGGATTCTTCCTCTAAGTCTAGTATTTCAATTGCACGAGGTTTAGTAGGATCTCTTCTTATTAAACCTTTTGCTTCTAATCTAGCCAAATGTCCGTGAACAGTGGAGCTTGAAGCTAAACCGACTGCTTCACCAATTTCTCGTACAGACGGTGGATAGCCTTTCTGGTTTACTTCATCTTTTATAAAATCAAGAATATCTTGTTGCCTTTTAGATAATTTGCTCATCGATACACCCCCACTTCAATGTCTATAAGAAGATTATAACATGGAAGAAAAAGAGATACAAACATATGTTTGAATTATATATTGACGAAAACAAATGTTCGTATTATAATTCGAAATATAAGAAATACGAACAAATATTCGGTGTTGAGAAAAGGAGAAATATTTTATGAAACATTTTATTGTAAGAAATTCATTTTCCCTTATTTTAATTGGCCTATTTTTATTATTTTCTATTACATCTTTATATAAATTTGGTTCGGATAACTCTAGTAACTATGTAGAAATCACAGTGTCTCAAGGTGATACTTTGTGGAACATTGCAGAAAAATATAAAGATAATAATATCGGTACTCCGAAATTTATTGCTATTATTGAGAAAGTAAACAATTTAAATGGTGAAGTGCTAAAAGCTGGTGATGTATTAGTTATCCCAGTAAAAGAAAATCATAGAACGCAATTATCTATGAACCAATAGCAATGGCACATTTTTAACGCCATAGTTTTGAAAGGTTGTAAAGAATGAAACGAGCTATCATATATTGTCGAGTAAGTACAGAAAAGGAAACACAAGAAACCTCTTTAAAAAGACAGGAACAAGAACTTAATCAATTAGCGCATCAATTATCGTTTGAAGTCGTTAAAATTATTAGTGAAAAAGAAAGTGGCTATCAATTAAACCGTGATGGAGTATTTGAATTACTAGATTGCATAAAAGAGAATGATATAGATGCTATATTGATTCAAGATGAAACTCGGCTAGGAAGAGGAAATGCTAAAATAGCATTATTACATTGTATAGTGAAAGAAGGAGTCAAGATTTATACTCATTCCCATCAAGGGGAAATGGAATTTTCTGAGTCAGATTCTATGGTCTTGCAAATTGTCGGGATTGTAGAAGAATATCAAAGAAAATTACATAATATGAAGATTAGCCGTGGTATGAAAAAAGCCGTTGATAATGGTTATAAACCACAAAAAAATATCAAAAACCAAGATCAGTCAAAAGGCCCTGAAAAGAAAATAGTTCCAATTCAAGAAATCATACGTCTTCGTGAAAATGGTTTAACTTTTTCTGAAATTGCAGCTACTTTAAGAGGATTTGGTTATCAAGTTTCTAAAGCAACGGTTAATCGAAGATATTTGGAATATATGGAATCATTACCTGAACATGAGGAGTAAAACTTGATACATATTTTAATTTCTTATAATATGACAGTATTAATAAGTTTTTTTGAAAATGAAGGAGCGTTTATATGCTGTCAAAAGATAAAATTGCAAGAATCAATGAATTAGCTAAAAAGTCTAAAACAACAGGATTAACACCTGCTGAAGCTAAAGAACAATCAAAATTACGTAGTGAATATTTACAAACATTTAGAAAATCAATGTCAGATACTATCGAGCATTTAAAAGTTATAGATCCAGAAGGTAATGATGTAACACCTGATAGAGTAAAGAGAATTCAAGAACAAAAAAGGAAAAATCTACATTGATAGGTGTTAATTGGAGAAGGGTGCTTTTGTATGCATCCTTTTTGTTTTGAGAATCATAAGTACACATATATATTTGTGTCTTTTTTATAAAAATATATTACATTTTTCACTATATGTTCACGTTTTATATTGTCTTTCTTATATAACAAATATAATATAAGAAGGAATAAACTTATCTATGGAAGGAAGTATTAATATTGAAAAACGTAGATCAACTTTCCATCAATAGCATCCGTACATTGTCAATTGATGCGATTGAAAAAGCAAATTCAGGACACCCTGGAATGCCTATGGGTGCCGCACCAATGGCATATACTTTATGGACTAAACACATGAATCACAATCCGAAAAATCCTAAATGGTTCAATAGAGATCGTTTTGTATTATCTGCTGGACATGGATCAGCATTATTATACAGTCTGCTACACCTAGCAAAGTATGATGTAAGTCTACAAGATTTGAAAGAATTCCGTCAATGGGGAAGTAAAACTCCAGGACACCCTGAATTTGGGCATACACCAGGTGTAGAAGCTACTACGGGTCCTCTAGGACAAGGTATTTCTATGGCTGTAGGTATGGCGATGGCTGAGCGTCATTTAGCTTCTAAATATAATAAAGAAGGCTATGAAGTAGTAGATCATTTTACATATAGTATCTGTGGTGATGGAGATTTAATGGAAGGTGTTTCTGCTGAAGCTTCTTCATTAGCTGGTCACTTACAATTAGGCCGTCTTATTGTTTTATATGATTCAAATGATATTTCTTTAGATGGTGAGTTAAGCCAATCATTTAGCGAAAGTATTGAAGAAAGATATAAGGCGTATGGATGGCAATATATTAAAGTGAATGATGGTAATGATATAGAAGAGTTATCTAATGCTCTTGAAGCAGCAAAACAAGATTTAACAAAGCCAACAATGATCGAAGTTAAAACTGTTATTGGTTTTGGTTCTCCAAATCGTGCTGGTTCATCTTCCGCACATGGTATGCCACTAGGTGCTGATGAGCTAAAATTAACAAAAGAAGCTTATAAATGGACATTTGAAGAAGATTTCTATGTACCAGAAGAAGTTTATGCACATTTTGAAAAAACATGTGTTGAGGCAGGTACTTCAAAAGAAGCGGAATGGAATGAATTATTTGCTGCATATAAAGAACAATATCCTGAGTTAGCAAATGAATTAAGTGCTGCTATTAACAATGAACTTCCGACTAATTGGGATAAAGATATTCCTGTTTATGAAGAAGGAAAAAGCCTAGCATCACGTGCATCTAGTGGTGAAGTAATTAATGGAATTGCGAAAAATCTACCTTCATTCTTTGGTGGATCAGCTGACTTAGCTGGATCTAATAAAACAATGATTAATGGTGCAGGAGATTTCTTACCAGGTAACTATCAAGGAAGAAATATCTGGTTTGGTGTTCGTGAATTTGCAATGGGTGCTGCATTAAATGGTATGGCATTACACGGAGGATTAAAAGTATTCGGAGGAACTTTCTTTGTATTCTCTGACTATGTTCGTCCAGCTATTCGTTTATCAGCTTTAATGAATTTACCTGTGACGTATGTATTTACACATGATAGTATTGCGGTTGGTGAAGATGGTCCTACTCATGAGCCAATCGAACAACTTCCATCATTACGTGCAATGCATAATTTATCAGTAATTCGTCCAGCAGATGGAAATGAAACAGCGGCTGCATGGAAGTTAGCAGTTGAATCTACAGATACTCCAACTGTACTAGTATTAACTAGACAAAATCTTCCAACGATTACTCAATCTGCTGATGTAGCATATGAAGGAGTTTCGAAAGGAGCTTACGTTGTTTCACCATCTACTAAAGAACAAGCAGATGCTCTAATCCTAGCTACAGGTTCTGAAGTATCACTAGCAATTGCAGCTCAAAAACAGTTAGCAAGTGAAGGTATTGATGTATCAGTAGTAAGTATGCCATCATGGGATCGTTTTGAGAAGCAATCTAAGGAATACAAAGATTCTGTATTGCCTCCATCAGTAACGAAGAGATTAGGTATTGAGATGGCTGCAACATTTGGTTGGCATAAATATGTAGGATTTGAAGGAGACGTACTTGGCATTGACAAGTGGGGTGCTTCAGCTCCTGGTGAAAAAGTAATGGCTGAATACGGCTTTACAACAGAGAATGTTGTTGCAAAAGTAAAAGCATTATTTTAATAAAAATGAATGAAGATGCTCAATTGATTTGAGCATCTTTTTTTATATAGTGGTGTGAATAATATAATAACATCTCTATTCTGTGAAAATTTTTGGTCATCGACAAAACTAGTGCGATTTTTCAACAAGAATCAGCAATTTCCATAATCAATCCTTTATATACTAAAGTAAAAGGAATGATAGGGGGATTACGATGAGATGTTATCAAATCTATTTAATAGAAGAACAATATGCTAGGCAATATCTAGGAAGAGAAGTCTTGTTTTATGGATTGTTTCAAGATTATCGTAATTCTAGCGGTGCTCAAACACATATTATTGGTCGTCAGATTTTATATATAACAAAGGAGATTCCTGTAAAGAATCTTCAAGAAGAAATGCACAGGCAATTATCATACAATCAGACTATTAAATGTAAAAATGGGGTATATTATGTTAGAATTAATGAAAGTAAATCAAGGTCAAAAAGTACGGCTAAGCTTGAAATCCATAACAGAATGTTATACATTTCAGCGGAAGGAAGCTATGATGCTGAAACCGTTTTATTCGAATGCTTGCGCAAATGTGAAGATAGCTTTATTGCTATTGATATTGAACATAAACGTTATGGCTGGTTAAAGCCGATAAAAGAGAGAAATTTTATTTAATCCTTACAAAAATCCTATGGAATATTGTATAATAACGTGTGGTCTAGTACACTAAATAGTAGACAACTTGAAGGAGGAAATACGTATGACTTGGCTAGCATGGGTTGTTGCTATTGTAGCTTTATTAGCTGGTATAGCAATCGGATTCTTCATCGCACGTAAGTACATGATGAATTATTTGAAAAAGAATCCACCAATCAATGAACAAATGTTACGCATGATGATGATGCAAATGGGACAAAAACCGTCTCAAAAGAAAATTAATCAAATGATGAGTGCTATGAACAAACAAATGAAATAATAAGCCCTCATATTCCATGGGTTTTGACATACTTTGTATAAGCTGAAATTTTACATGAATGGAAGCTTCACATCATTAAAATGGTTAATCATTCACAAAAGACTACCTTCTTGCTCAAATGAGTAAAGGGGTAGTCTTTTGTGTTAATAAAGAAGAATCAGTTTTTGTGTAAGAGGTTGGTGGATAAGTACTAGCTACTTACGCTATGCGCCAAGAAAGCTTACCGTACCGCGGAAAGTAAGCATCATGAAGAGAAGTCAGTTCAATCTATACTCCTTACTTGTTCATAGACAACAAAGATTGTGAAGAGTTAATAAAAAGAAACTTTTGAAACTTTATCGTTGGTGAATCGTATATATGATTAACCATTCTTTTTCATTGCACGAAAGATATTGAGATCTAATAAAATGTATATACCATTATTGTAGTTGATTCATGTAATTAACAGTCTGGAAGTGTTTTTTAAGTGAACAATTCCTTAAATCTATTAGATAGTAATGACTTTTTGGAAAAGGAATGTAAAAATAATAGAAGAGGGAGGAGTGCAAATGAAAGTAATTATAGGTTCTATTATTGTGGTCATTTTTATTTGTATCGGAGTATGGCTAATCTTATCTCCTTCGTTCAAAAGTGTTGGAGATACGGCATATAAGCTAAAAAAGAAGATTGAGGAGGATGACAATGGAAAACGTGACACCGATTAAAAAGGGGAAAAGTCGAAAAATATTAGGAGGAACTATTATTGCTCTTGTTCTAGTAATAGGAGTAGCTGTTACTTCTTTATTTATTGAAAAAATCCCTAATGGTTATGTTGGGGTAGTGTATAGTCCTAATGGTGGTGTACAAAACGATACTTTAAGCCAAGGTTGGCATCTTGTTGGTCTATTCGATAAAGTAACCATTTATCCGATTAGAATGCAAACGGTAAATTATAAAGATATTCAAGTAGCTACTTCAGATGGAAAAAATGTAACCATCGATTTTGCCTACAACTATTCTATTCAACCGGATAAGGTGGTTGATGTATTTAATAAATTCGGCCCAATTCCAGTTGAACAAATTGAAGAGTCTTATATGAAAACAAGACTTTGGGATGCAGGACGAAAAGGAATTGCAAAATATTCAGTAATTGATACGTATGGTGAAAAATCAGCGGAGGCGGCTGTAGCTGTTCAAACGATTTTTTCAGAAGATATTAGTGGTTTAGGTTTTACAGTGGAGGATCTAACTTTAGGGGTACCGAAACCTGATGAATCTACTCAGGCTGCTATTAACAAAAGAGTAGAAGCTGCCCAAGAATTAGAAAGAAAACAAATTGAATTAAACATTGCTAAAGCAGAAGCACAAAAGAAAAAAATCGAAGCACAAGGTATAGCTGAATATAACGAAATCATTAAAAAATCTATTTCTACTGAGGTTATACAAAATAAATGGATTGAAAAATGGGATGGTCAGATGCCTAAAGCAACAGGTTCTAATCAGCTAATACAAATTCCAATTGATGATACAAAAGCTGCTACAACAAAATAAAAATAATCAAAATCCATATGGTGAAGATTTGTATTCACTATATGGGTTTTTTACTAATATCACTTATAATAAGTAAATTCGAAAAATATGTAAAATAGATTCACAATACCTCATAAGTTATTTGATTATTTTAAAAGTTTTGAATATAATGAATGGGATAGACGTCATACATCTAGAAGGGGAGTAAAACTCGTATTAGTTAGAATTTTACTCTAAAGGTAAGGAATCTATTTGAAAGTATAGTAGATTGTATATGAAAACTAGATGTCAATGTTAATAAATATTATTATACTTATTTAACAAACAATCTAGTTCTTGGCTATATTGTAATGTAGTAGCACTATTTAAGCCGTGCTGGGAAACGATTTTTCCTAATTCCTTTCTCTTTCTTTCAATTAATTGCAGTAATTCATTTTTAGACACAAGTGATAATCCTTTCTACCTGATAATTTATTATAGTTCAATATTACTAGAAAAATATGTAATTATATCATTAACAGTATATCTTTTTATGGAAATTAATTCAAACACTTAGTGTAAAATTGGTATTAATGTTAAATTTCACATAAAATTCATATATCAATCACTCCTTTAATAACCTTTTATTTGATAAAATGGCAATATAAAGTAAATGGGGTGATGGTTTGGCAGATCTTAATTTATTCCTTGCATTTGGTGCAGGCTTTTTAAGCTTTATCTCTCCTTGTAGTTTACCGCTATATCCTGCTTTTCTTTCATATATAACAGGTATGAGTGTTGGGGAAATCAAATCAGAGAATGTTATGTTGCGAAAAAGAAGTCTATTACATACACTTTTCTTTTTATTAGGATTTTCAATTATCTTTATTGCCTTAGGCTATGCCACTTCTTTTTTAGGAGTATTTTTTAAATCAAATCAAGAAATGATAAGACAAATTGGAGCGATTGTAATCGTTTTTTTTGGCTTTGTTATTATTGGATTTATCAGACCAACCTTTCTTATGAAAGATCATAAATTTGAATTGAAAAATAGACCAGGTGGTTATATTGGTTCAGTTATTATTGGACTGGCGTTTGCTGCGGGCTGGACTCCTTGTACGGGACCAATTTTATTTTCTGTTTTAGCTTTAGCAGCTCAGAATTCAGATTCAGCTCTCATTTATATGGCTGCATATATTCTAGGCTTTGCGGTACCATTTTTTATCCTATCATTTTTTATAGGGAGAATGAATTGGATTAAAAAGCATAATGTTAGGATTGTAAAAGCTGGTGGTTATATAATGATTATAATGGGAACGATTCTTTTCTTTAATGGGATGAGTTATATATCTTCCTTTTTTGTTAATCAACTATTTGGTGGTTGGACTGGATTTTAAATAATCACTAGTTGATTTTTCCTGTTATTATAGATTAATAGTAATATAAACACATAGTATCAATAGATTTATTACAGAAAATTGGATGTTTATATTTGATTATAGTATAAAAGTAGGATATATTTTGTATTATAATATATATTTTACTGATAATTCGGATTAAATACTTTTACCTGTTGTGCAAAAGCAAGGAGGTCCAACGATGGCTAGAATACTTATTATCGACGATGCTAAATTCATGAGAATGACTTTATCCAATATGTTATTAAAGGCAAACCACGAAATTATTGGAGAAGGTGAGAATGGTCGGCAAGCTGTTGAATTATATAAAGAATTTCAACCGGATTTAGTAACGATGGATATAACAATGCCAGAAATGGGTGGAATTGAAGCGGTTAGAGAAATTAGATCCGAATTCCCTGATGCGAAGATTATTATGTGTTCAGCAATGGGGCAACAGAAAAAGGTTGTTGAAGCAATAGAGGCAGGAGCTAAGGATTTTATTGTCAAACCTTTTGATGAATCGATTGTTATCCAGGCGATTAATCGTGTACTAAATTAGTTCGTTTCAGACTGTCTTTTAAGTAAGGGTTTACTAAAGACAGTCTTTTTGATTTATGATAGAAAAATTGATAATATATAAGAAATTATTGTTTGAAATTTACAATTACTATTTAAAAAGGTTTAAGGATTAAACCTTTAAAGGACTGGTGCTTTTTGATTTACATTTCAACCGCCATTGCAGTATTAATGGCTTTTACTGTTTTATTTATTAGAATGAAAGCTTCAAAGAAGCCGGCAAGTGTTAAAAAGATTATTTTACCACCTGTTTTTATGAGTACAGGAGCGTTAATGTTCATCTTTCCATTTTTTAGAGTTACGGGAATGGAAATTTTAGAAGCCATAACTGTAGGAATGCTATTCTCCATTTTTTTAATAAAAACATCAAAATTCGAAATTAAAGACAATGAAATATACTTAAAAAGATCGAAAGCATTTATTTTTATTTTACTTGGATTATTAATCATTCGATTAATTGCCAAAGTAATATTAAGTAGCTCTATTGATGTGGGGCAATTAAGTGGAATGTTTTGGATTCTTGCTTTCGGTATGATTGTACCGTGGCGAATCGCGATGTATTTTCAATTTAAAAAGATTCATAAAGAATTACATTTTCTCTCAAAAGCAAATACAACTACTGTTTAAGCACTATATTGTTTTATGGTGCTTTTTGTATGTGTTTTTCGAATTACCAAAATGACAAACAAGTATGAAGTTGTCATGTTTAACCATTAATCAGGAAGTTTTCTTGCTAAGATAATATCCAATTATTATAATTAATGTAAACATATAGTTATAAGAACAGGGGGAAAAGAATGCTAGAGGGTTGGTTTTTATGGTTTATTCTTGTGTGGATTATTATTCTGTTAGGATTGTTTGCTATCGGTGGTTTCTTCATGTTCAGGAAGTTTTTGAAAAGAATGCCAAAAAACGATGGTTTGTCAGATATGGATTGGGAAGAGTATTATGTGAAGGAAACGAAAATACTATGGTCAAAGGATACTAATGAATTTTTGGATGACTTAGTTAGTCCAGTTCCAGAGCTTTTTCGAGATATCGCGCGTCAAAAAATTGCAGGGAAAATCGGAGAGTTAGCCTTAAAAGAAGAAGCCAAACAAATTAACGAAGATTTAATAATACGGGGATATATTACAGCGACACCGAAGCGAGATCACAAATTTCTAAGAAAAAAACTTCAAAAAAATAACATAGATATTCAAGTTTATGAGCATTTATTTTAATAATACTAATGCTAAAGGCGTCTAAAATGGATGATTATTCATTTTTCGGACAGCCTTTTTTAATTGATAGCTATTTTTGATAGAAGGGCATCATTCAGATGAAAAGGTGTATGAAAAGAATTAGTAAATATAGAGTAGAACGTTCATTCTAGATTAGGTTATATCTGTTATACTAGAAATGGATAATAGGATGAAGAGAGGGATTACAATTGAAATTTATTCATACTGCCGATTGGCATCTAGGTAAAATTGTTCATGGAATCCACATGACAGAAAATCAAAGAGAAATCTTACAACAATTTTTACAAATTGTTGAAGTAGAGAAACCAGATGCTATCGTCATCGCAGGTGATCTATACGATCGATCGGTTCCTCCTACTGAAGCTGTCGAATTATTAGATGAAATTCTTTTTCAATTGAATATTAAAATGAATATACCAATTGTGGCCATTACAGGAAATCATGATAGTGCAGAGCGCTTATCATTCGGTTCTTCATGGTATAAGCATAGTAATTTATATATCGAAAGTAAAATAGAAGAAGAGGTTACGCCAATCCGAATAAAAGGAGTTAACTTTTATTGTGTTCCTTATGCTGAACCAGGCGTAGTGAAACAATTGTATCAAGATGAAAGTATAAGCACTCATCAAGATGCAATGAAATCGATTGTTGAGCGTATTCGACGCAATATGAATACTAATCAACCAAATGTTTTGGTAGGTCACGCCTTTGTCACAGGAGGTATTACATCCGACTCGGAAAGAACTCTATCTGTTGGTGGGTCTGGATCAGTCTCTAGTGATTTATTTGCTCCATTTACTTATACAGCACTTGGTCACCTTCATAGTCCTGATGCTATACATCATCCAACTATTTTTTATTCTGGTTCGCTTTTAAAATATTCGTTTTCCGAAGCTAAACAGAATAAATCCATTAACATTGTTGAGATGAAAGAAGATGGTACTTTTACTGTAGAGAAAAGACCGTTGATACCTGAAAAGGATATGAGAGAAATCATTGGGTATTTTCATGAAATTATGGAACCAGCATTTTATAATCAACAAAGTGTAAATGACTATTTAAAAATTACATTATTAGATGAAGGAACGATATTAGACCCAATTCAAAAATTGAGACAAGTATATCCAAATGTTCTTCACTTGGAAAGAAAGTGGGATCAGAAAGATATAAAAAATAAACAAGAATTAAACGTTTTAAAAGGTGAAAGTAAATCTGAATTGCAATTATTTGAAAGCTTTTATCGTCAAATGACGGATCGAGAATTCGATGCTAATAAGAAGAAGGTAATGGAAAAAGTTATTTCAAGTGTGAAAAAAGAGGTGGAAGTAAATTGAGACCATTAAAATTACAGCTTCAAGCATTTGGTCCCTATGCAGGTACTGAAATAATTGATTTCACAAAGCTTGGAAATCGAAATATGTTTGTTATTTCTGGTAAAACGGGTGCCGGGAAAACAACAATCTTTGATGGTATTAGTTTTGCCATTTTTGGTAAAGCAAGCGGTGATGATCGTAATGGTCCGGATTTAAGAAGCCATTTTGCTGAACCCAATCTTTTAACTGAAGTTTCTTTGGAATTTCAGCTTAGAGAGAAAACCTATTTTATTTGGCGAACACCTATGCAGGAAAGAAAAAAGAAATCAGGTGAGGGGAGCACAACAGTAGGGGCAAAAGCTGAGCTTTATGAAATTTCTAATGAAGGCAAGGTATTACTAGCAGCTAATGTAAGAGATGTTGATGATAAAATTAAGCAAATCATAGGATTAGACGCTTCTCAATTTAAACAAATATTAATGATTCCTCAAGGTGAATTTAAAAAACTTCTTGTATCTGAGAGTAAGGAAAAAGAAGTTATTCTTCAAAAATTATTTCATACACAAATTTATAAAAAAATTGAAGAAAAGCTAAAGGATGACGTTAGTGTCATTAAAAAGCATGAAGAGCAGCTCCAAATAGAAATTAAAGCTTTACATGATGATATTGAATGGAGACCTGATCGTGAAGATATAGAACAAATCATGGCTCTTACCGATGAACAAATCATTGAATTTGTAAAAGAGGATATGGCAGAAAGCAATAATGAAATGGAATTGCTTCAAAATGAATTTAAATTGAAAGAAGCATGGGAAAAAGAAATCCAAAAGCGTCTTTTTCAAGGAAAAGAAATAAAAGAAAAGTTTGCAGAAAGACAAAGACTGCGCGCCGCAAAAGATAAATTACAAGAGAAACAAGTGGTTATTGATTTAAGGAAAGTTGAATTAGTGGAGTCGCAAAAAGCAAAATTACTAGAAAAACAAGAGCAATCCTATTTGCGAATAGGAAATAGGATGAATGATACGAAGGTTCAGCTGGAAAAATTGAAACAACAGTATGTCAATATTCGTAATCATGTCAAACAAAGTCATCAAGATTATCAACTTCAATTAAGTAAAACGGAAGAGAGAGAAGCGGCAGTAGCTAATGTCATAAGCTTACAAGATTTAAAGTCGGATGTACTGTCTTTTGCTAACTTTCAAAAAGAAGTTGAACTCTATGAAAAGCAATGGAGACAACATAGTGAAAATCGACTATCATATGAAAAACAAGTGAGTGATATTGAAATAGGCATAGCTGAGATTGATCAAGCTGTTCTACAATCGCAGAAAGCTTCAACACAATACTCTGAGACAATTCGCAATCAAGAAAAAAACGAGGAAGTATTACGATTATTTCAAGACTATAAAACAAACAAATCTAATATGAAGACCCTCGAAAATCAATTACTTGAAAAGAAAAAGAAGATTACACAAGCTGAAATCCAATTAGGTGATGCTAAGAAAGAACTAGAAGAGATGGAGCGGGCTATCTTTCAATCTCATGCTAGTCTGTTAGCATCTAATCTTGTTGATGGTCTGCCATGTGCGGTTTGTGGTTCAGTGACTCATCCTAATCCTGCTATACATGATGAAAACAATACAACTCAGGAAGCTTTTGAACAACAAAAAGAAAAAGCGAACAAAGCGGAGCAGTTGTTTATTAAACTTCAAAGGGAGTATGATAAGCTGCAAATGCAGTTTGAAAATATTCAAGATAATGTCAACAAACAAGTTACTGCTCTCGAAGATAAAGTATCGGACTTTTGTGTGGAAAATATCGATGATCATATACAATATAGTATTGATTTAGCTAAGAACTTATCTATAAACGTGGCGAAACTACTCGATCAGAAAAAAGCTTTACCGGATTTAGAGCAAAAGAGAGTAACGTATAAAGATAAGCATACAAGTCTATTAACATCATTAAAACAAGAGAAAGAAAAAGAAGACTCATCAAAAGAGCTATATATTAAGCATCAGACAAAATGGTTAAGCATGATGGAAAGACTCCCTGAACAGCTAAGGTCTTATGCTGACTATGAAAAAGCTTTAAAAGCTGCCATTTCAAAACGTGATGAGCTACAACAATTACTTGAAAGTAAGCAAAAAATATGGCAGCAATACCTACAAGAAGAGACGAAAGTAAAAAGCACGATTGAGACATATGAAGAAAATCTATCGTCTCTTCAGGTTGAATTAGAACGTGAACGAGATCTTTTTAAGCAGGAGATGGAGAATCAAGGTTTTGAATCATATCAGTCATATGTAAAAGCTAAAAAAGAAGATTTTGAGATAGAAAAACTGAAAAATGAAATTGAATCTTTTGATAAGGAATATCAACATGTAAGTAGCTTATTTACAAATATAGAATATGTATTGAAAGATGTAGAAATGCCTGATATTGAAAGTTTAGAACAGCAAGTGCAAAATCTAATAGATGAAATGAATAAACAGCGAGAGATTATAAGTGAAATGCATGTAAAAATACAGCAAAATGAAAAGGTTATTCGGAAAATGACCATGGCAATTGATAAGCGTAAGGAAATTCAAAGGGAATATGAAACAATCGGTCATTTATATGAAATTTCAAAAGGTCAAAACCCTTTCCGTATTACATTTGAACGTTTTGTATTAGCTGCCTTTTTAGATGACATTTTACTAGAAGCAAATGAGAGATTAACAAAAATGACCAGCGGTAGATATCGTTTATTGAGAAAAGTCGATCCAACTAGAAGAAATATTCAAAGTGGTTTAGAATTAACCGTTTTTGACCAATACACAGGTACTGAAAGGCATGTTAAAACGTTGTCTGGTGGAGAAAGTTTTAAGGCATCTCTTTCTCTTGCCTTAGGTTTGGCTGCGGTTGTTCAACAAAATGCAGGAGGTATTTCGTTAGAGACAATGTTTATCGATGAAGGCTTTGGAACATTAGACCCTGAATCATTAGATCAAGCAATCGAGGCGTTACTAGATATTCAAAGTAATGGACGCTTGGTAGGAATTATCTCACATGTTCCAGAATTAAAAGAAAGAATTGATGCAAGGCTTGAAGTAATGGGTCAACAAAATGGGAGTACTACAAAATTTATATTAACGTAAATCATATTAGGCGTATCTAAAATACAATCATTTTGGATACGCCTCTCGTTATTAAATAAGAGTATTTTCCTATGCATTTTCCGATTTCACAGTTGTTTTCATAAATCCTTGTTTTTTTGTTACTTGGTAGTTCACTAAGAATATTCCAGTGAAAATTAGAATTCCACCTATAATAATGTACCAATGTAAAGGTTCGTCTAATAATAATGCTCCAGAAACAACTCCAAAAAAAGGAGCTAAAAATAAAAAAGCACTTGTTTTGCCAGGCTCACCTTTTTGAAGTAGGAAAAACCATAGTGAAAACTGAACAATTGAAGCCATTATCGCTAACCATAATAATATAATGATTGATTGGCTATTTATACTAAATGAAGGTGTTTCTAATAAGAAACTAAGCAATAACAACAAGCATCCTCCAAAAAACATTTGATAGGCAGAAAGTACCCAAGTGTCAAAAGCTTCGCCCCATTTTTTTATTAACAGAGTTGCAAAAGCCCAGGAAACTGCAGATAAAAAACCTAACAGAGTTCCAACTTTTAAATCAATTTGTCCTCCCATTGTTATAAATACACCTATAAAGCCCAATAAAACACCTCCCCATTGTATTACTCTGTAGTTGTTTTTAAAGAAGATGGTTCCAAGTATAACTACCAACAATGGATTCATAAAAGTTAAAATCGAAGTGGCACCAGCATGAATGGTTCTTAGACTAATAAATATACACCCCATTACTCCAGTAGTTTGAAAAAAACCAATAATAATCATTCTTAGCCAATTCTGTATCGTTTTAGGATGGGTTCTTTTTAGACAAGCAACAATTATCATCATGATGACTCCAGCAATAAGAAAGCGCAGCGAGACGAGTAGTAAAGGTGTTGTGTGCATAAGTCCAATTTTACCAATTGCAAAAGAAGAACCCATTAAAAATGTAGTAATGATAACAAGTAATCCAAATAGATATTTATTCATATTTATCTCCCTATGTAATTAAAAAATATCAATAATGTTTTTTATGACTAGATAGCTGTCAAATATTATTTGAACTAATTAAATAGTCACTAGATATTACTCTTCACATTTGATGACTATAAAAGAAGTGAAATTAGCTTGATAAGTTGAGATAGAAAAAAAGAAAACCACCGTATTTTTTATACGGTGGTAGAATTCTCTGATGATGGATCTTTCATAAAAGTAAAGGTACAAATAGCTTAGTCGCTTTAATTAAAGATAACACATTTCATCTTTATTACAATCTTTTCCATGTGATAAATTTAAAATATTCTCTATTTTACTCTATGTGGGCAAATTCCATCGAGGCTGCTCCCGTAGAATTCTCGCATCATGCCCTTAAACGACTTTTTTGCTCATCTTATTCACAAATCGAAACAGCCTTTATTAATTACATATCATGACTTGAATTATGTTTTTGACGACTGTGTTTCCGATTTTTTACCTTATGAGAGCCACTTAAAGGCGCAGGCTGCCCAGATTGATGTTCTTTTATAGCATGCTTCTTAGGTCCTTTACCATCAATTACACTCATTTACGATTCCTCCATTTTTTGAAAAGATTTTTATTGAAAAATAATGATTCACACTAGCGAAACATGGGAAATAAGCTTCAATAAAATCTAACTAGTTTAACTTTTTTTCTGTTGAGAACGAGCTCAATCAAAGCAAAGTTTCACTTTATAAAATTTGTAAAGTACGCTGTTTTTATTCATCGAATAAATGAAATGGTTTTGGTGAAATCTATCAATAAAATGATGAAAGGAGTCTTATTATGCCTTATAGAAAAGATAATCAATATGCCTTTCAAGAAGCACAAGAAAAAACAAAAGAAGTAAGTGATGTTCTTGAAAAAATGGATTCAACTGATGCAGCATATGGTCAGCAATTAAAACATTTGAAACAAGAAATAGAAGTAGCATATCAACAAATTGAAAATGCGTTGGAAATTGCGTCTGAACATCAAAGGAAGCAATTAGAACAATATCAGCAATTCTTACATGATATAGTTAGTGATTTGCAAGAATCATAAATGGGGTCATTCAACGTTATTATTTTATATTTCCTCTAAATGAATGAGAATCGTTTTCCTTCTTTTGTAATGCTATATTAGAATAACTTGACACTTTCTGGAGCAATTAGTAAGTTAGAGTAGAATCTAAAATTAATACATATTTGGAGGGAGAAAGCTTTGAGCAGTCAAATGGATTTTTCACAAGTTATATCTAATCGTCATTCAGTTAGGGAGTACGATTCCTCAGTTGTTATTTCTCAAGAAGAAATTAAAGAAATGATACAGGAGGCATCCTTAGCTCCATCTTCTTGTAATTTACAACCATGGCGCTGTTTAGTATTTAAAGATAAACAAGCCAAAAAAGACTTGAAAAAAATTGCTTATAATCAAGATTGTATTGAAACATCTTCAGCAGTAATAGCCATTCTTGGAGATATTGATATGTATAAAAATGCTGAAGCTATTTATAAAAGTACTTATGAAGCAGGATATATTGATGAAGAAATGATGAAAACAAATGTTGAAAAATATACAGAGTTGTTTTCAAAGGCTTCTATTGAATCAAGAGCACAAAGTGTCTCATTTGATGCGGGATTATTTTCTATGCAGCTAATGCTAGTAGCAAAATCTAGAGGCTACGATACAGTAACAATCGGTGGCTTTGACAAAATAAAATTTATTGACACTTTTGATATAGACGATCGATATTTACCGATTGTATTAATTGCGTTAGGTAAGGCTGCTTCACCAGCGTTTAAGACAACGCGTTTACCAGTGGACAAAATTACTTCTTTTATTTAACAAAGATAGATGTCCTATTCTATGGAAAAAGGTTGAAGCTTTAATAGAATCGTTTGTATAACAAATGAAGAGAGGTTCTTCAAAAAGTTCATTTTTAAATGTTTGAACTTCTTGGAGACCTCTTTATTACATTATGGGTTATAATGGTATAAATACATAACTTACTACGGTTCAAAAGGAGAATAGGAAAATGAAAGCATTAATTCATGCGGGTAAAAGTGGATTTGCAGGTTTATCATATGGTCGTATTCAAGAAGGAAGTCCTGGACCTGGCGAGGTTCGCGTTCGTTTGAAAACAGCGGGTTTAAATCATCGTGATTTATTTGTACTTAATCGTCATCAGCCTGATGAAGCACCTTTAGTAATTGGTTCAGATGGTGCAGGTGTCATTGAAGTTGTAGGGGAAGGTGTTGATGTTGACCAAATCGGTAGTGAAGTAATAATCAATCCGGGATTAGGTTGGGATAGAAATAGTGATTGCCCGCCTGAAGAGTTTGAAATCATTGGACATCCTTTTCATGGAACATTTGCTGAAAGTATTATAGTGCCTATTGAAAATGTAGTAGAAAAACCCAAATATTTAACTTGGGAAGAAGCAGGGGTATTATCTTTAGCTGCCTTAACCGCTTATCGTGCTCTTTTTACAAGAGGGAAAATTAAACATGATATGAAAGTCTTAATACCTGGGATAGGGAGTGGTGTCGCTACATTTTTACTGCAATTTGCAAAAGCAGTAGGAGCTACTGTATATGTTACTTCACGTTCTAAAGAAAAAGCTAATGCAGCTCTTCGTCTAGGTGCAGATAAAGCGATTGATAGTAATGTTGATTGGGATGTTGTGCTTAATGGCGAGAAAGTGGATTTAGTTATTGAATGTGTTGGGGCTGCTACATTTAATAAATCATTAAAGCAACTTCGACGCGGAGGGACAATTGTTACATTTGGTGCTTCTGCGGGAGATGAGGTTCAAATTAATTTGAGAGATATATTTTATGGACAATATAATATCTTAGGATCTACAATGGGCAGCGCTGAAGAGTATAAAGAGATGTTATCTTTTATTGAAGAGAATCAAATTAAACCTGTTATAGATGGAATGTATACGTTAGAGCAGTTTGAAAATGCGTTTCATCGTATGGAGAAGGCTGAACAATTAGGGAAAATAGGATTTATCATTAGCTAATAGTGAATAATTGAAAGACGTTACAAAAGTGTTTTAGATAGCCCTTTGTAACGTCTTTTTATTTGTTTATAAATAAGTTCAGTAAATACATTCAAAGCTATATGTATTACTTGTTAATAGGCGAGAAAGTTTACGAAAATAACCTATTTTAATTAATCTCAATATTACCAACCGAAACAGATATGTTTAATTCGCGATTTTTGAAATTGTTGCTCTTAATGTTTTGGCCTGCTCCATTTATTATTATGTGATTTTTTAGTTGTGTATTATTTGTTGTAATGTGTCCATTTTTGGTTTCAATATTTAGTTGTATATCAGTTAAGTCTTGAGAAGATGGTAAAAGAATTTTTGCGTTTCCGTTAGATAGCTTTATGGTATTTTTCCCAATTATTTCTGAGAAGGTTATTTCTTTAAGACTACCCACATGATTATTAATTGCCACTTCTCCCTTTACTTTCCCCATTATAATAGCGCCATTTTTGGCAATGACTTGTATAGAAGAGCCTTTAAATGAATCTACCTTAATGTTTCCAATATTAGAAACTAGAGTTGTGTGATTTATTACTTCTATATCTTCTAGGTGAATATTTCCGTTTTTAGTATGAACCTTAATGGACGAAAGTAACCTTTCTGGAATGAATAATTGCAATGTTGTTCTTTTTACATTGCCAGGGATGAAATACATCCATTTTTTGGGGATAGCCTTAACAGTTAAAGTCGCTTGGCCTTTATCATATTTCAACGCCAGTTTTGGTTTTATGAAAAAAGATGCTTTCCCTGACAACTTATAATGTATTTTTGTCTCGCTTTTTAAAATCTCAATGTTTGTAACATCTGAATTAATGATAATATGATTTACTTCTTTAAGTTCTTCGCTGTTAACAGCTTTACTTTCAGATTGCTTTAATAAAATAGCCATTATTGAGAACGCCATTATGAAAACCCCCATTATACTGAAAAATGATTTTACTTTTATATTCTTAATTCTTAACAAAATAATTACCTCCCTTATTAAATATTTTAGTAATTAAAACATTTAGTTATTATAATATATATTTGTTTTAATAATCTGTCAATATGGATCATCGTGTGTCGACTAATTTTGAACAAATTGTATTTATACATATAAAAAAGCAAATCAATATGATTTGCTTCAGAATGTATACAAAAAGACATGAAAATAATTTTCTCTTCATGTCTTTTGTCATTATTTGTATTTGTAAATAGAAAAACGGAAGATGTAAGTTCTTTATGATGTACTTTTTAAGTAATTTTCAACAATATTAGCTCCGTTTTCCTGTGAAAGTAGCCAGCCATTTAAAATTTCTTGTAGTAAAAATAAATATCGCCAGTATGGATCTTATACGAAAATCTTGTAAGGTTCTTTTACGCATTCAGTTGATTGGAGTGGAGAGCGGCGACTCCTACGGGAAAAGCGGCTCGGCCCCGCCCAAGGAAAGCGTCCGCTCGCAGCGGAAATCAACGTTTTTTCTACAGTCTGAAGCAAACCGATAACAGTTAATATGCTAAGAATGTTTATCATTTAAGCTTACATGGCAATTTAAAAACAATGAACAATTGGTAAGCTAATGACAGAAAATGAATGATGTTAACCAAACGTTCTATTTGATTTGTTTACAGTTTATTTTGTAATTTTATCAAATACTTTATTAATGTCTTTTAAAATATCTGAAATGTTCATTAGTTGTTCATCTGAGAACTTTGAAAAAATGCTAGCTATTTTTGTTTCACCTTCATTAGTAAGTGAGACTCTTACGACCCTTCGATCATCTTTAATCCTTACTCGTTCTACTAATTGTAGTTCCTCTAGTTTGTCGCACATATTTGTTGCCGCCCCAGGAGTTAACATAAAACCTTCTGCAATTTCAGTGATTTTCATATGTCCATATAGCTTAAGCTTTAGTAATAATAGAATAAGATTTTCTGAAAGAGTGTCATCATGCGTGAGGAGTTTAATGAATTCATTTGATTTCTTTTGAAGTTTAAACATTTCATCAACTACATTTTGTATGTTTTCTTCTGTAGTTTTATTCATCTTGTTCATCCCTTTTTATTTTAGTTACTAAAATATATGTTGATTATATATTATATTTATTAAAAATGATACTGATAATATCATTTTCAATATTTGAATTGTTGATATATATGAGTAAATAATCAGCTATTTATACTCGTTTTAAAAGATTATCTCGTGTTGCTGTTGACTTTGTGTATATATAATGAGATATTGTGTATATACTATATATACAATATGATGTGTGGTGATTAAATGGATATCATAATTAGTAATTCAAATTCGAAACCAATATATGAACAGATTTCCTCGCAAATTAAAAATTTTATTATGACAGGTATTCTTAATGAAGGGGATGCACTCCCATCCATGCGCTTGTTAGCAAAAGAATTACGGGTAAGTGTTATAACGACGAAGCGAGCTTACGAAGATTTGGAACGTGATGGTTTTATTGAAACGGTTCAAGGTAAAGGAAGCTTTGTAGCTGGAAAAAATATTGAATTTGTAAAAGAAGAACAGCTTAGAATTGTTGAGGAATACTTAGTAAAAGCCGTAAATGTTGCAAAAAGTAGCGGAATTACAATCGATGAACTTCAAGAAATAGTCAATATGCTTTATGAGGAGGAGTAACAGATGGATGCTATCTTAGAAGTAGAACATGTAACAAAAAATTATGGAGAATTTGCTATTAAAGACTTGAACTTTACCTTACCTAAAGGGAGCATAATGGGATTTGTTGGTGAGAATGGCGCTGGTAAAACAACTACTATCAAATTAATTTTGAATTTAATTAAGATGGATAATGGTTCGATCCAATTATTTGGATTAGATCATATTAAGCATGAGAAAAAAATCAAGGAACAGATTGGTGTCGTTTTTGATGAAAGTTATTTTCATGATAATTTAAAAGTTGGAGATATTTCTAAGATTCTAGATAAGGTTTTTAGTAATTGGGATGAGGAGCTCTACAATCAATACATAAACAAATTTAATTTACCTAGAAATAAGACGGTAAAGGAATTTTCCAAAGGAATGAAAATGAAGCTATCTATTGCAACAGCTTTATCACATCATCCGAAACTTCTTATATTAGATGAAGCTACAAGTGGCCTTGACCCTGTCGTTAGAAATGAAATATTAGATGTGTTTTTAGACTTTATTCAAGATGAAGAAAAATCTATTCTATTATCTTCTCATATTACGAGTGATTTAGAGAAAGTAGCCGATTATATCACATATATTCATAACGGTAAGATTATCTTTAGTGAATCAAAGGATGAATTAATGTATAATTATGGTTTGTTAAAATGTGGTAAGGGTGAATTCGAGGATATAGATTTAGAAGATATAATTGGCTATCGGAAAGGTCAATTTGGCTATGAAGTTTTAGTTAAAAATAAGGAGCAAATGCACAGAAAATATCCAAAAGCCGTTATAGATACAACAAACATAGAAGAAATTATGTTATTTCATGTAAGAGGTGAGCAAAAATGACTGGATTATTGATTAAGGACATTTTAAATTTGCGAAAATATGCGATGACAATGCTTATTTTTATAGTGTTTTATTCCGCGCTTTCCTTTACTATGGATGATCCAGGCTTTATTAGTGGTGCTATTGTGCTTTTTTTTACAATGATTTCAATCACTTCTTTCTCATATGATAATCTTGCAAAATGGGATAATTATGCATTATCTCTACCTATTACTCGTAAAGAAATGGTGTTGAGTAAATATATACTGGCGATGTTATTGGCAATAGGAGGGACATTATTTTCTATAGTTGCTGGTGGTTTAATCGTTTTTATCAAAGATATAACGAGTTTTAAAGAACAATTAGTCATTTCATATTGTTTATTTGTGATTGCAACACTATTTATAAGCGCATTATTACCTCTTATTTATAAATATGGGGTTGAGAAAGCGAGAATCATGATCGTAGTAGTGATTGGTTTGCCGTCCATCCTTCTTTTTGCTCTCTCAAAAATAGGAGTTCTTATGCCGACCGATGAACAATTTATGCTGTTACTTAAACTATCTCCTATTTTCCTTGTAATCGTTCTTTTTGTTTCATATTTTATTTCATTAGAAATTTACAAAAAAAAAGAACTGTAATGGTTCTATAATTAGAAGGAGGCTAGTATGGCTTCCTTCTAATTATTTGTACGTAGCGATTTGCAAGAACCTAACAATCATTCTGTCTAAATTTGGCGATTTGTAGAATCTTTAGATTTGTTTGTCGTCCGTGTACTTTAATGGTCGATATTAAGAATAAGAAGACAGAATATGATACTAAAGCTACTGCTATTGATTCTTTTTACGTTTTTTATTATTTTGTCTTTGTACAGCGGTTAATGGCTCATTTGCATATTCCTCATTGTAACCAGCTCCAGTTCCTTGAGCAGATGCTGCATTCATACCTGGTCTGACATGATTCGCCTTTTTTTTCACCAATTTAATCACCTCAATTCTACTTATTTAGCTTATTTTCCCCTAATTATTTATTTTATAAAAATAATAATATTTATTTATAAATGAAAATGTTTCTCAATTGATCCACTGAAAAATGCAGTAATATCAAGGTTCATAATTTAGTCAATTATTTACTATAAGAAATACTTATCATTAACAATAACTTTCTTGTAATTTACTCATGATGTTTATTTTTGTAAAATGTATATGAAAGGGAAGTAAGATAAAATAAATATTCATACTTTTCGACATATTCGTTTTTTTCCTTTATAGTTAAAGTAGAGCTGGGCAAAGTGTTTGTCGAGCGGAATTTCTATGGCTATTTATTATAATTAAGGAAGAAAAGAGGGGGAACGTGTAATGGCAAAAAATGATATTTTTAAAGCGCGCTCTTCTTTCAATGCGAACGGAAAAAGCTACAACTATTACCGTTTAGGTGCATTAGAAGAAGCAGGAATCGGCGCAGTTTCTAAATTACCTTATTCAATTAAAGTTCTTCTTGAATCTGTATTACGTCAAGAAGATGGCCGAGTAATTACAAAGGAACATGTTGAAAACTTAGCAAAATGGGGAACTAGCGAAGTTCAAAATATTGATGTACCTTTTAAACCTTCTCGTGTAATTTTACAAGACTTTACTGGTGTTCCAGCAGTAGTTGACCTTGCTTCAATGAGAAAAGCAATGGCTGACCTTGGTGGAGACCCTGAACAAATTAATCCTTTAATTCCTGTTGACCTAGTTATTGACCACTCAGTGCAAGTTGATAAAGCTGGTACTGCTGATTCATTAAAAGTTAACATGAATTATGAATTCGAACGTAATAATGAGCGTTATCAGTTCCTAAGCTGGGCGCAAAAATCTTTTGATAACTATCGTGCAGTACCACCTGCAACTGGTATCGTTCACCAAGTTAACTTAGAGTATTTAGCAGCAGTTGTTCATGCTCTAGAAAATGAAGACGGAACTTTTGAAACATTCCCAGATTCATTAGTGGGTACTGACTCACATACAACAATGATCAATGGTATCGGTGTTTTAGGATGGGGTGTAGGTGGTATTGAAGCCGAAGCAGGAATGCTTGGTCAACCTTCATACTTCCCAGTTCCAGAAGTTATCGGTGTTAAACTTATTGGTCAACTTCCAAGTGGAGCAACAGCTACTGACTTAGCTCTTAAAGTAACACAAGTGTTACGTGCGAAAGGTGTAGTAAATAAATTTGTTGAGTTCTTTGGCCCTGGTGTAACAACACTTCCATTAGCAGACCGTGCAACAGTTGCAAACATGGCTCCTGAGTATGGTGCTACTTGTGGTTTCTTCCCAGTTGATGAAGAAGCATTATCATATATGCGTCTAACAGGAAGAAATGAAGAGCAAATCAAGGTTGTTGAAGAATATTGCAAAGCAAATGGTTTATTCTTAACTGCTGATAGTGCAGATCCAATTTACACAGATGTAGTTGAAATTGATCTTTCAGCAATCGAAGCAAATCTTTCTGGTCCAAAACGTCCACAAGATTTAATTCCATTATCACAAATGAAAGAACAATTCCATAATGCATTAAACGCACCAGCAGGTCCTCATGGATTCGGAATTGATGCTGCTGATAAAGAAAAAGAAATTATTGTTAAACTAGCTGATGGTTCAGAAGTTCAAATGAAAACAGGAGCAATTGCTATTGCTGCAATTACAAGCTGTACAAATACTTCTAACCCATATGTACTAGTTGGAGCAGGTCTTCTTGCTAAGAAAGCAGTAGAAAAAGGGTTACAAGTACCCGCTTATGTTAAAACATCTTTAGCGCCAGGTTCTAAAGTTGTTACAGGATACCTAGCCGATTCTGGTTTACAACCATACCTAGATCAATTAGGTTACCAAATCGTTGGTTACGGATGTACTACATGTATCGGTAACTCAGGTCCATTAGCTCCTGAATTAGAAAAAGCAATCGCTGATTCTGATTTATTAGTAACATCAGTACTTTCAGGTAACCGTAACTTTGAAGGACGTATCCACCCACTAGTTAAAGGTAACTACTTAGCTTCACCACCATTAGTTGTTGCTTATTCACTAGCTGGTACTGTTGATATTGATTTCGCTACACAAGCAATCGGTAAAGATAAAGATGGCAAAGATGTAATGCTTTCTGATATTTGGCCAACAGCTGAAGAAATTAAAGAAGTTGTAAACAAAACAGTTACTCCTGAATTGTTCAAAAAAGAATATGATACTGTATTTACAAATAACGAACGTTGGAATGAAATTAAAGTAGGTAATGATCCATTATACACTTGGGATAATGAATCAACTTACATTGCAAATCCTCCATTCTTCGAAGGATTGAAAGCAGAAGCTGGTACAGTTGAACCACTAAATGGCTTACGTGTTGTAGCTAAATTTGCTGATTCAGTAACAACTGACCACATTTCACCAGCTGGATCAATTGGTATCAAAACTCCAGCAGGTTTATACCTACGTGAAAATGGTGTTGAACCAAGAGATTTCAACTCATATGGATCTCGTCGTGGACACCACGAAGTAATGATGAGAGGTACATTTGCAAACATTCGTATCCGTAACCAAGTAGCTCCTGGTACAGAAGGTGGATACACTACTTACTGGCCAACTGGCGAAGTTACATCAATTTACGATGCTTGCATGAAGTACAAACAAGACGGAACTGGCTTAGTTGTTCTAGCTGGTAAAGATTACGGTATGGGATCTTCACGTGACTGGGCTGCGAAAGGTACTAACCTTTTAGGAATTAAAACAGTTATCGCTGAAAGCTTCGAGCGTATTCACCGTTCTAACCTAGTGTTAATGGGTGTTCTTCCATTACAATTTAAAGAAGGCGAAAGCGCAGATACTCTTGGATTAACTGGTAAAGAAACAATCGCAGTTACTGTTGATGAATCTGTAAAACCAAGAGATTATGTAAAAGTAACAGCTACTGCTGAAGATGGTACTGTTAAAGAATTCGAAGCATTAGTACGTTTCGATAGCGAAGTTGAAATTGATTACTACCGTCATGGTGGTATCTTACCAATGGTACTTCGTGAAAAATTACAAGCTGCGAAACTACAAGCTTAATATTATAGAAATGATAGAAGAGCCCTAAAAGTAGATGATCTACTTTTAGGGCTCTTTTAACTTTGTATGTTAACTTATCTATTATTGATTATGAGTAAAATGAAGGCGAACGAAGTATTTTTATCATAATTTTGTTAATAAAACATAGGATAGATTAATAGTCTTGAATTTATATCAAAATTATTGTTTAATAGTTTTTTTGATAGGAAATAAGATAATATTTCTTTGTTAGGAGAGACATTAATGAAAATAATAATGATTATTATATCTATTCTAGTATTCTATATAGTAGTTGAAGTTGGTGTTAATATTTTTCTTAATTATGGTCGTGAAAAAGAAAAAAAGTCATTTAAAGAAATATTTAAGAGATTTTCTAGGAAAAAACAAGGACAGGATGTTTAGTGCAAGTAGATGATTACTCTTGTATTGTTGATAATCTGATGGCTGAAAGACGAGAAGACAAAATATAATTATAGAAGAGGGTGTCCAAAAAGTAAAAATTCGATGGATATCCTCTTCTATTTTATGTAAGTTTTGTATTCTTACTTATCTCAACTAAAGAGTAAAATAAAAGATGCATAGGACAAAGCCCGTAACATTATTTTTTTAGAATGAAAATATACTATATATCAAATAGTCGATAAAAAATGGAGTTAAAATAAAGCGTAGGGGCCTCTGAAAAATGATAAATCACTTTTCAGAGGCCCCTTAATCTATTTCTTCACATATATGTAGCTTTCAAACTATCTGTAATGAATTTTTTAGCAAGTCTCTACATCAAATTCTTCTACAGGCCACCAATGGTTTCCGTCGGATTCTAGTAGATCATCTGCGCTATTAGGTCCCATAGAACCCGCTGGATAGTTCGGGAAGCTAGTTTCTTTTTCATTACTCCATATTTTTGATATGTTATCTACGAATTTCCAAGATAATGCTACTTCATCCCAATGCGTAAAGTTAGTGGCATCTCCACGCATAGCATCATAGATAAGTTTTTCATATGCTTCTGGAGTATTCATTTGATCGGATGTTTTTTTACTATAGCTTAATCGAATAGGTTTAGTTGATACAATTTTTCCACCTGAGTTTTTTACATTAAGATGTAGAGTAATGCCTTCTTCAGGCTGAATATGTATCACGAGTAAGTTTGGACTTAACTCTTCACTTGGATTGTAATATAGATTCATAGGAATATCTTTAAATTGAACAACGATTTTTGTTGTTTTTACCGTCATGCTTTTCCCTGTTCGAATATAAAAAGGAACACCAGCCCAACGGAAATTATCGATTTTGAGTCTTCCAGCTACGTACGTTTCTGTATTAGAGTTTTCATTTACCATTGGTTCATGACGATAGTCTATTTTCTTTTCTCCACCAACTTCACCTTGTCCATATTGTCCTCTTACAAAATTCTTCTCCACTTCTGTATTGGAATAAGTTCTCAATGATCGAAGTACACGAATTTTTTCATTACGAATATCTTCTGTATTTAAGGAAATAGGAGGCTCCATTGCTAGTAGAGCAACCATTTGTAACATATGATTTTGGACCATGTCTCTTAAGGCACCACTTTTATCATAATATCTACCACGTTCTTCAACACCTAGTGTTTCACTAGATGTAACTTGGATATTTGATATATAACGATTGTTCCACAACGGTTCAAACATCATATTAGAAAATCGAATAACTTCTATATTTTGCACCATATCTTTACCGAGATAATGGTCGATTCGGTATATTTCATTTTCTTCAAAAGAGCCACGAATCTTTGTGTTTAATTGTTCAGCAGATTCGAAGTCTTTTCCAAATGGTTTTTCAATTATGACACGTTTATAACCTTCTGTTTTTGTCAATCCTGATAATTTTAAATGTTCAGTTATCGTGCCGAAAAATTCAGGAGCCATAGCTAGATAAAACAAGCGATTACCATCTAATCGGTGGATTTCTTCTGTTCTTTCAGTAAGGTCTTTCAATTCTTTATATGATTGGGAGTTAGATACATCATGAGAGTGGTAATAGAAATGATTAGTGAATTCTTCCAACTCTAAATGATTAATCTGTTTTACGGCTGAGAGAATAGACTCTTTAATCATGTTATGATATTGATTTATAGTAAGTTCTCTTCTTGCTACACCTATTACGGCAAAGTGTTTATTAATTTTTTTTCTACTGTATAATCGGAAAAGAGAAGGATATAATTTCCGATGAGCTAAATCACCAGTTGCTCCAAATAGCATAATTAGTGAATTTGGTCTCTGTTTGTTATTCACAATAGGAACCTCATTTCTGCAAAGTTGTATATAATAAATATAAAAGTATAATAAATTACGTTATATTAAATTAATTATTATTATATATCATTATATTCAGAAAATGAATTATCACGACTTACAATCATATTATCTTTCGAATTTTTTAAGAGATAGTGATCATGAAATACTGCTGGTATAAGTTTTAAGTGATATACTGTTGCGAATTATGGTAATCTAAGTATCATGCGAAAAGGGAGCTTTTTTAAAATAATAAAATAGATAATATAATATTAATGTAGGATTGGGAGGGACATAGAATGGAATTTGTATTTTTAGGTACAGGAGCAGGAGTTCCTGCAAAAACTCGAAATGTTTCATCCATAGCCCTTCAGTTGCTCGAAGAAAGAAAGGCTGTTTGGTTATTTGATTGTGGAGAGGCTACACAACATCAAATATTACATACTTCCGTAAAACCGAGTAAAATAGAGAAAATATTCATTACTCACTTACATGGAGATCATATTTTTGGTTTACCGGGATTATTAAGCAGTCGTTCTTTTCAAGGAGGTACAGATGAACTTACTGTATATGGACCTGAAGGAATTTCCGAATATATTACTACTTCATTAAAAGCAAGTGGTACACATTTAAAGTACCCTTTGACCATTATTGAAATTATGGAGGGAATTATTTTTGAGGATGATTCTTTCACAGTGGAAGCTCGTAAATTAGATCACGGAATATTAAGCTATGGATATCGCATAACGGAAAAAGATCGTCCTGGGGAATTACAAGTGGACGAATTATTGAAGCTTGGCTTAAAACCAGGACCTATATTTAAAAAAGTAAAAAATGGAGAAATCATTCCATTAGATGACGGTTCTATTATAAATGGGAAAGAATTTGTTGGTGAGCCTAAGAAAGGGAAAATTATAACGATTCTAGGTGACACTCGGATTTGTGAAAACAGTAAAATACTTGCAAATAATTGTGATTACCTAATACACGAAGCAACATTTGCAGCTGAAAGTGGGAAAATGGCCTATGAATACCATCATTCAACTACTGCACAAGCTGCTACTATTGCAAAAGAATCAGGTACTAAGAAATTAATATTGACACATATTAGCTCACGTTACTTGGCGGAAGATATCCATCATTTACTTCAAGAGGCTATCGAAATTTTTCCGAATACGATTATTGCTGAAGATTTAATGAGACTAAAAATTGTTAAAACTGATGTGGATTAATTCACATCAGTTTTTTAAAATTCGGAATATTGGATAAAACGCGTTTAAGGGGTAGGCAATACTGGCTATAATATAAGTGTAGAATAACGATGATTTGATTGATATTTTACAAAAGTGAGGAAATTATATAGGGGTATTTTTCTAGGAAAAATGTTTAAATACTGTTCTTATAGTTTTCGATAAGAAGGGCATTGTTCAATTGGATTTTATCATTTGAATAATGCTTTTTTCTACAAATAGGGAGGAAAACATCATGACCATAATAAATCAATTAAGACCTACTGCTTCTACGAAGACTATGCTTAAACATGAAACCGATATTCATCTAAAAAGTCACTTTGCTGACATTTTAAAATATCAATCATTTCAGAAAATAGACCAAGAACATTTCCATGTCCTAGCTACATTACTTGAAGATGCCATTCCAGAAGGAGTAGAGATTTTACTTAATTATTTGCAATATTTACAGGGGAAAGAACACATATCGATTAACAGAAAAGAAGTTGAGCAATATATGCATTCTTTACTCCATGCCGAAAGAAATGAGCAATATTATGAAAATATCACGTCATTCTTTAACGTTCTTATTGATAAAAAATATCCCGTGTGTAAATTGTTAACTGCTTTTAATCAAATTCATTTTTATTTCCAAACTATCTTACTTTCCAAAAAAGGTATGCGTCCAAATAGATGCTTGGAATTAATGACGAGCTTACAAAAAGGCGTGAATATTGAACAGCAACTATTAATTGATATGTCCAATAAGCAACTACTAGAGGTAAATGCTATTAACATATCAAATTTAATAAACAAAAATACAGAAATTATGTTTATGCGAGACTTTTTATCGAAATTAGATACGCAAGATCATCAAATCTTGAATATTAAAGCTGCAAGTGAAGAATTATCTGTGTCTGTAGATGAAGTAGCGTAACATGCTGTGTCGGTTGCAGAAAACACAGATGAGGCAGTCGAATTATCTGAGGAAGGACAAAAAGTAGTAGGGGATGCTATTAATGAAATTATCTTAACCAAAGAAGAGTTTGCTCAAATTGTTACAAAGGTTAATGAGTTACAAAATTCAGTTGCAAAGATTGAAGAAGTAGTTAAAGTAATTCATAGTATTGCAGATCAAACGAATTTATTAGCTTTAAATGCCGCAATTGAAGCTGCAAGAGCAGGAGATGCAGGTCGCGGTTTTGCTGTTGTAGCGGAAGAAGTACGTAAACTATCTGATAATAATGTCATGTCACTAAAAACAGTTAAGGATAATGTTGCGACACTTCAAGCTGTATCGACCGATATTTTTAATCTAACAAACAAAACAAAGTCCGTGATTGAAAAGGGTGTTTCAGAAGCTCAAAATACGATTCCTCTTATTTCACATATCATTGAAAGAATGAAGGATATTAATGATAAAACAAATGGTACAGCAGCAACTGCTGAACAACAGTCGGCTGGAATAAATGAAGTAGCTAAAAGAATGACGAATATCGCGAACATATCATCAGAATTAAATGATTTAAGTCATGTTACGATTGATGCTATACATGACCTAAGTACGTTGATTAGACAATATCGTGATTGTGTCTTTGATGGCACGACTCAACTTACTACACGAGCTTTACTAGAATTAGCGAGGTCAGATCATCTACTATGGAAATGGAAAATACATAATATGCTTCTTGGTGTAGAAACTGTACATCCAAATGACGTGAATGAACATACGGATTGTCGTTTAGGTAATTTGTATTTTAATCAAGATACTATTGAAATGATTGGTGAAAATAAGCATTATCAAGAACTTAATCAACACCCTAAAGATGTGCACGATTACGCTAGAAAATCTGTAATAGCATATGAATCTAGAAATATTGAGGAAGCAGAAATGTACTTTAAAAAACTAGAAAGTGCCTCTGAAAAGGTAATGAATTTAATTGATGAGATTATTGAAGATTTAGGTTTATGAAAATAAAACTAAGGAATGTTATTTAGTTAGAATAATCGATATATAATGCAACATGATGATTTCTCCCAGTAGATTTTTCAAAAAATAACCTCTATTGAATAAGGCTCTTTTTTTAGCAAATCTATGTGTGCCTCTTGATATCATTTTTTGGTATTTGAACGATTAACTTCAAAATAAAATAAGATCATGTAATGTGAATAATGAGCGAAAATGCTTGAGACTCACTAATCACGAAGTGTAAAGATTAGAGCAAGATTGAACAAGGAAAGGTAATATTACTCTATGAGAAAACTTTTTATTTTAAAGAATATAGGGATTGTTCCTATTAATCTGTTTTGATAAAATAATGAAAAATCTTGACGGGGGTTTCATATGATAAAATATCCGTTTTTACCAAAAGGGGCAACAATTGGTGTTACAGCGCCTTCTTCAGGAGTTCCGCCTGAGTTGCATGATTTAGTAAAGCTTTCTTGTCAAAAGCTTGAAAAAAAAGGCTATAAGGTTGTTTGCGGTGAGACTGTTTGGAGTCAACATAAAGCAAAATCATCTCCAGCAAATCAAAGAGCCGATGAATTTAATAAGATGATACAGGATGAAGATATCGATGCGATTATCCCTCCATGGGGAGGAGAGCTACTTATTGAAATACTTGAACATATGGATTTCGAAAATATAACGAAAAAATGGATTTTAGGTTATTCGGATATTAGCTTATTGTTATTGGCAGTTACATTAAATACTGGGATTGCAACAGCTCATGGGACTAATCTTGTAGATTTAAGAGGAGAGTTAACAGACGAAACAACTGCTATGTGGGAGAATGTTTTAACAGCGAATGTAGGAGAATCTGCTATCCAATATTCATCAAAGAAATATCAAAAAGAATGGTCTCACGATCAACCTTCTCCATGTGTATTTCATTTAACAGAGAAAACGTATTGGAAATCGGTATCAAAGCAAATGGTGCAAATACAAGGGCGATTACTTGGTGGTTGTATAGATGTCATAAGACATTTAGTAGGCACTCCATATGGTAATGTATCTCATTTTAGAAGACTATATATCAATAACGAACCGATAATATGGTATTTAGAAAACTGTGAAATGTCTACCGTTGATTTAAGAAGATCATTAGTACAAATGAAGTTAGCTGGATGGTTTGAAGGATGTTCGGGTTTATTGTTTGGGAGGAGTAGTGCAAATAGGTCAGTTAATGATTATACAATAGAAGATGTATATAAAGAGTTATCAGAAGAACTTGAAATACCAATTATTTTTGACGTTGATTGTGGTCATGTACCTCCACAGCTTACATTTATAAATGGGGCATTTGCAGAGGTGCATGTAGAAAATGGTAAAGGCACTCTTATTCAATATTTTAAGTAATGACAAGAAGTTAAGGTGTTTTATTAAAAGATATGTACATTACTAATTTAGTAGAGTGTAAGATTTCTGTTAATAGATTATGAAGCGTTTCTTACAAAAATGGGCTTTTTTTAATGGAAAGGCAAGTGAGTATAAATAATGTTATGCCATTTACTAGTATGAATAAGTAACTGTTCTTTTTAATAGATAGGATTATCGCTATGAAGCCTATAAGAAAGACAAAAGGAAAAAGGATGAAAGAAAAGATGTTTAAGTAACACAATTCTGTTAATACGACTGAAAAAAAAGTTAGAAATACTTTAAAAAGAGAAATATTCATTTGTACCCCCTTAGTATTTTTAAGTAATCTATATCGTAATTGTTAAGGTATATATTATGTTAACATATTTTCAATGTTGTTTATTCATCTTGTATTTATTGTTGGAAAATAGACAATATAATGAACAAATTATGTGTTGACAAATAATGTTGTACAATAGAGGAAAGTTTGATTGTTATATTAATATTATTAAAGGGTGTAATACTGACTGAACAACATCTAAAGATTACATAAATGGAACAAATTTATCTGAAATTAAAGAGGAAAATCTTTCTATATTTTGATTGATTTTAACTATCAATTATCGTAATATTGTATTAATTCGATATATTTAGCGTTGAAGAAGAAGAGTAGAGAAAAAAATGGTTACAGAGAGCTGATGGTTGGTGCGAATCAGTGCCGGATTTTTGTTGAATGGGCTTCGGAGCTTCTAGATTGAAAAAGTAGTAGGTCTAGCGGATTGTCTTACCGATAAAAGAGACTACGTATCGAATTTGATTGTTGTTTCTGTACGGAATGAGTGCGTTTACTTGGATAAGCGAATAAAGGTGGCACCACGGGTTACTCGTCCTTTTTTAGGATGAGTAACCCTTTTTGTGTTTCTATATAGGAGGGTAAATAATGAATAAAATAATTTTAACAGGGATTAAGCCAACAGGGCGGATACATTTAGGGAATTACATTGGAGCGATTAAGCCAGCACTAGAGCTCGCTAATAATTCTGAATACAAAGCTGCTTACTTTATTGCAGATTATCATGGTCTAACAAAAATTCATGATGGTGACGAAATGAAAAAATTGTCATATATGAATGCCGCAACTTGGTTAGCGTTAGGTCTAGATCCAAATAAAGTCATTTTTTATAGACAATCGGACATTCCTGAAATTTTTGAATTAAATTGGATTTTAGCTTGTTTTACCTCTAAAGGTTTAATGAATCGAGCTCATACATATAAAACAATGGTTGAAACAAATAAGGAGAATCATAGAGATATCGATCAAGGTATTAATATGGGAGTTTTTTCGTATCCGATTCTGATGGCAGCAGATATTTTATTATTTAAGACTGAAACTGTACCTGTTGGAAAAGATCAAATACAACATGTAGAAATTGCGAGGGATATCGCAGAGAGTTTCAATCATATATATGGAGATACGTTTGTACTACCAAATTATAGAGTTCAAGAAAGTACATCTGTTTTACCGGGATTAGATGGGAGAAAGATGAGTAAGAGTTATAATAACACGATTCCTCTATTTGAAGAACCTAACCAATTGTTTAAGCTAATCAATAGGATTAAAACAGATTCGTTACCTGCTGAAGCAGAAAAAAATCCAGATCAATCGATTATTTTTACATTATTTAAAGAATTTGCTTCTCCAATTGAAATAGCAAATATGAGAAATCGATTTGTAACTGGAATCGGGTGGGGAGAAGCTAAAAAGGAATTGTTTGTTGTGATGAACCAATTTCTTGAAGAGCCTCGTGAGAAGTATAACAAGCTCATGGCTTCGCCTAAAAAGCTAGATGAAATTTTACACTATGGCGCTGAAAAGGCGAGGGAAGTTAGTCAGCCATTTTTAAAAGAGATTAAACGTAAGATTGGCTTGTTCTAATTCATACAACATCATAATAAACCTTTTAGATCAATAACCTAATGTAAGAAGACAAATATCCTAAAGTGAAACTGACAAAAGTCTGTTTTCTGAAAAAATGATTGCTTTTTGTAATAAGACGGATATGTTAAAATTGGTAAAAATAACATTTGTGAAAAATAGGGAGTTCTGATCTATTTAGGAGTGATATTATTTTTTTGATATAAGGGAGGAGAAATTCATGGGAAATAGTTTTTCATCACTTCTGCCAAATCATCAAGAATTTATCAAGAAGCAAAAAATTTTTTTTGTTGGCTCAGCACCATTATCTGCGGAAGGACATGTGAACATATCTCCAAAAGGTCATGATGTATTACGTATTTTCTCTCCAACTGAAATTGCATATTTAGATTTAACAGGTAGTGGTAATGAAACGAGTGCACATTTACATGAGAATGGTAGAATCACTTTTATGTTTTTAGCTTATGATGGATTGCCTATGATATTAAGACTTTATGGAAAAGGGAAAACAATATTACCCGAGACAGAAGAATGGGAAGAGTTCATACAGCATTTTGAAATTCTTCCTGGCGCGCGGCAAATTATATATGTTGAAATAGAATCGGTTAAAACATCGTGTGGATTTAGTGTCCCTTTTTATTCATATGGAGGAGATCGTAATATTCTTCATCAATGGGCTACTAACAAAGGGGATGTAGAATTAGATTTATATCGAAAAAAGAATAATTCAATAAGCATGGATGGGATTGTTACCCCACTTGGAGAAGGGATATCTAGCATTCATGATGATTAGAAGGAATGAAAAGGACTGAAAAAGATATCGATTTTCAGTCCTTTCATTCGTCTCCTCGTTAGTGTAGTAAATGTATGATTGACTGGATAAGGAACCTTTAAAGAGTAATACCAAGTACACTATTTGTTGCTCTTTTTAAAGCGAATGTGAAAATGTAAAAAATGTTTTTGCTCCTAATACATTTAATGGTCTTCTGAATGTTGACTATCATCGCTACTTAAATTTTGATCAGTTTTTGTTTTAACAATTTGTATACTTTGCTGATCGTTATTTTCGATAACGTGTTTTAGGATTGACAATTTATTTTACCAAAACTGCTAATAGTAGGAAAGCCATTCCTTTAATTCTGCTAAAGGCTCCGGCTGTAAGTGATAAATTTTTTCTCTCCCTATTTTTTCTCCAGAAACAAGTTTTGCTTCAGAAAGAATGTGCAAATGTTTAGCGATAGCTGTGCGACTTATCGGAAAATGCGAAGTTATTCTTGAAATCGGTAAATCCTCCTTTAAAAGCAGACGAAGTACTTCTCTGCGAGTTGGATCAGCGATAGCCTGGAATACATCATATTTGGGAGGAGATGAAGTCATTTATATCTCAACAACTTTCTTTAATTTGACATTTACGATATCAATCCAACCATGATTCATTCTATCACGGATAACAGAGCTTTCTGTGTTTGCCTTCGAAATAATCGCTTCTTTTTCTCCCCACCCACCATGAATTAAAGTGAATTCTGTTTTTTGGTTTCCAAGATCTTTCAAGATAAATGAAACAATCCATCCATCAGTATCCCATGAAAACTTAAGTAAATTTGGTTCACTCACTTCTAACACTTTACATGGAGAAGGTCCAAATGGTGATTGTAAATGAAATTCTTGCCCTACTATTGGTTGAAAATCATCTGTGGTCATAAACCATGAAGCAATTCCTTCTGCTGTCGATACTGTTTCCCAAACTTTTTGTATAGGTGCATGATAAATAACCGTTTGTTTTATGTCTTCTAATTTATTTTGTTTATTCATATCTATTCTGAATCTCCTTTAATTAACTAAAAAGTAACACCTTATGGTTTTGTGTTGTATCATATAACACCTTTTGGTTTTATGTCAATGCTATTTATTATTATGTTCAATAATCACCCGCTATATAGTTAATATTAAAAATATTTAAAGTTTTGAATTAATGAAAAAGTTTGATAACATGAAATTAAATGAAAGGAGGGTACTAATATGAAAAAAAGAATAATGAAGTTCCTATCAATTGGAATTGGGTACTCTACCGCCGTTTTTTTTATTTGATCTAATCATGGGATAAGTCTGTTTATTTTTAGATAAAACGACCTATGTTCATTGATTAGGAATTTCTAATTCAAGTACAAGAATCCACAGATCGTTCTCTGTGGTATTGTTTTAATACAAAAACCACAGACCTTTCTGTGGTTTGTTATTTTTTTACTCTGTTGTACGTTACTGTTGATATAAAAAAGCGGAATTTCTTCAGACATCTGCGAATAAGCTGCACATTGGAAATATGCGAGCGAGGATGCTTACGATTATTCTGTGGAAAGAGACCCATTTTTCAATATATAAACAGTATAGTTTAATAGAGTTTTTTCATAAAGGAGGAAGTAAAATGGAAATAAAGAAAGAGATTTGCATTAGATTATTAGAAGCATCTGATGTAGAAAATTTATTAACTCTTGAGAGAGAGAACAGGGACTTTTTTAAACTATATACACCTCTAAAAGAAGAAAAATATTATACGTTTGAGGGACAAAGTGAGAGAGTGGAAAAAAGTATGTTATTAGCAAAGGAGGGTACGATGTATTCATTTGGGATTTTTCGTATCAAAAATCATCAATTAATAGGCAATATTACTTTATCAGAAATTGTAAGAGGACCATTACAAAGCTGTTGGATTGGATATTATTTAGATAAAAAGCAAAACGGAAAAGGCTACATGACTGATGCTGTTAAGGATGCAGTCCATTTTGCGTTTAATGAATTGAATCTGCATCGTATTGAGGCTGGGGTTATGCCTCACAATAAAGCATCAATAAAGGTGTTAGAAAAAGCAGGGTTTCATAAAGAGGGGATTGCGAAAGAAAATGTACAAATATATGGAAAATGGGAAGATCATCAAATATTAGCGATAATAAATAAATGATAAACAGTTTATAAGAGCAGCAGAGTAATAATTACTGAATTATATTTGATTTTATATAAGAATTATGGATTAGTTAACATAAGATTTATGTATTATACTTCAAGAAAATAGAGACTTAAAATAGGAGGTAATAAGGAAAGAGGCGATTTGATATGAAAGCAATAGTTGTATCGGAGTTCGGTTCACCAGAAGTGTTGAAATATACGGATATTAATATTCCCAAAATTAATAACGAACAAGTCTTGATAAAAGTGGAGAAGAGTAGTGTAAACTTTGCTGATATAAAAGCTCGTTATGGTAATAAAGGAAATCAAATATTTCCCTATGTACCTGGATTAGATACAGCGGGAGTAATTGTAGAAATCGGCAGTGATGTAAAAGGATTAGAAATCGGTAATAGAGTAATCGCTTTCCCATCAAGGGGTTCATATGAAGAATACGTAGTAGCTGATGCGAATTTAACGTTTGTAATTCCCAATAGTGTTTCCTTTGATTTGGCAGCAGCTTGCCCAACGGTATCTTTTCTCTCTTATAAACTATTAGTTGATGTCGCTCGGATAGAAAGAGGAGAAACCATCTTAATTCACTCTGCAGCAGGAGGTGTAGGAACTACAGCTATACAACTTGCAAAAATGTTGGTGTAAATATTGTATTGGATTCTGTGGCAGGAAATACAACTGAAAAAAGTCTAGAATGTTTGGCGAGTTATGGACGATTAATACAATTTGGGAATTCTAGTGGTAAGCCAGGAATAATTAAAACGAGTGATTTGCATTCTAGTTGTCGATCGATACTTGGATACAGTCTCGGAACAACGAGAAAATTAAAACCAGAATCGTTAAGGAATACTGCCAATCAGGTGTTAAAATACTTAGAAGATCGGTCATTAAGTATTCATATTGGTAGTGAATTTCCATTGAGTGAAGCAGTATTAGCACATAAACTGATGGAAAGTAGAAAAAGTTTAGGGAAAATAGTATTGAATGTTTTGAACTGAGATGTATTGACGAAAAAATTTATAGGTTCTTCAACTTGAAATCGGGTGCTTTTTTCGTTTATGAGTAACAAGAAGGCTACATAATCAAACCACATTCAGAGGAGAATGTGGTTTGATTATGCTGGATAATGGATGGTCATGCTTAAACGGGTTAAAGTGTTGCCAGAATTATGGTAGCTATGTGGCCGATCCGCTTTAAAGCGAATCGAGTCTCCACTTTTCACCGTATATTCAAGACTATTTACTCGAATGGTAATTTCACCATCAAAAACTGTAATAAATTCCTCTGTTCCATCTCGATGTCCATCAGCACTTAGGTATCCGCCTTTTTCAATCTCAACAGAATAAATTTCAAAGCGTTGATTTTCTTGAAAAGGAAAGTAAGGATATACTCGATATTTGCCGTTATCTTCAGAAAGCACTTGAATATCGCTTTTTAGAATTACTTTTGTATCTGGCTGAGGGCTATGAATAAGAGAAGTAAAGGAAATTTTTAATCCATTTGCTATTTTCCAAATAGTTGTTATGGTAGGACTTGATTCACCACGCTCAATTTGTCCAATCATTGTTTTACTAACTCCAGTTAGTTCAGCTACTTTTTCAAGACTTAATTTTTCGTTTTCTCGTATAGTTTTTAGATTTTTCGCGAGAATAAGATGAATTTCTTCCATAAAACACACTCCTAATCGTGTACAATATAACGTCTATATTATACAATATAAAGCAAAACGTTATATTGTTCATTTTAGGCATTATAACATACGGAGTGGGGGGAGTTGTATAATGCCTTTTGTATCATTTTTGATATATGTGATTGTTACAAGTTTTACACCAGGGCCAAATAATATTATGGCGATGATGTTTGCTAACCAATATGGTCTAAAAAAGACCATAAGATTTTGTTCAGGAGTCAGTGCGGGATTTTTCGTCATTATGTTATTATCCACTTATTTTAATCTCATGCTTAAAAGTGTTATTCCGAAAATAGAATTGATTATGAGTATTGTAGGGGCAATTTATATGGTTTATTTGGCCATGAAAATTCTTTTTAGTAAAGATACGGTTCAAAATAATGAAGAAGATAAAAATAATGGTTTTTTTACTGGTATGTTCTTGCAATTTGTTAATCCAAAAGGTATTCTATATGGCATTACGGTAATAGCTACTTTTATCTTACCGTATTACAATTCACATATAAGTTTATTATTCTTTGCATTGTTCTTAGCATTAGTTGGTTTTTTAAGCACCCTTAGTTGGAGTTTATGTGGCTCTGTTTTTCAGAAATTTCTTTCAAAATATAAAACTCCATTTAATATTATTATGGCATTATTGTTAGTATACAATGCTATCTCTATTTTGATTTAAAATATAGACTGTTTTCATAAAGTTTGTAGACTTTTATCAAACCAAGTAGTAAAGTATTACCTTAAATTCGGCTCTAGGAGTCTCGCATTTCACGCATCAAAAAAGTTAATGTAAGACCAAAAAAAATAATAGGATAATATAGATTAAAAGGAAGAAATAGACAGCTAATCAATATTAGTAAATGAGGAAGTATAAATGAAAGAAGAAATTTTAAAGGCTATACAACAAATTGAAATAGATTATGAAGTAAAGGTATTATTTGCCTGTGAATCAGGTAGTCGTGCTTGGGGTTTCCCTTCTAAAGATAGTGACTATGATGTTCGTTTTATTTACGTACATAAACCAGAGTACTATTTGAGTATTGATCCTGTCGGTGTTGGGAAAAAAAGAGATGTTATTGAGCTGCCAATTAACAATTTACTTGATGTTACGGGTTGGGAGCTTACTAAAGCATTGAAGTTGTTTAGAAAATCTAATCCACCTTTATTAGAATGGTTACGCTCAGGCATTGTATATTATCAAGCCTTTTCAACAACCGATCGAATAAAAGAGCTAAGCGCAACTATTTTTTCTCCAACGTCATGTTTGTATCATTATCTAAATATGGCTAATACAAATTTTCGCGAATATTTAAAGACTGATATGGTACGAATAAAAAAATATTTCTATGTGTTACGACCGGTCTTAGCGGCACGCTGGATAGAAGCTTTTCATGAATTCCCTCCAATCGAATTCCAAACTCTTCTGGAGAAAGTTGTTCCTGATGGAGAGTTAAAAAAAGAGATAAATGTATTGTTAGAACGTAAATTACGAGGGGATGAGCTAGATATGGAGCCTCGTATAAATTTAATTAATTCATTTCTCGAACAAGAATTGAAGCGTTTGTTGGAGTATGCACAGAAGGTTTCAAAAGAAATAGAAGACCCAACTCCTCAATTAGATATATTATTTCGTAATACTTTAAATGAAGTATGGAAATCGTAGTTTTGGATTTATGGAGGACTTATTTTCAGAAGAAAAGTTGAAGTAAAATGTAAGAAGGTGCTTGGTGCTTGTGGTCCAAGCATCTTTTTATTATGTTCTTAGTCATTTTCGTTTGTTTATTAGGAAAGTGTTAGTATAAATCTATTTATACTAAATCTATTAGATTCTTCTACATATTGTGACAATATTAGTATGATAAGAGAATGAAAAAAGACTGTTAAAAACGAACTGGCTATATTTGGAATTTGTTTGTTATCAGAATTCGTAGGATTATGCAAAGATTTTTCTATAAAAGAAATATATTTTGTTTTTGTCTCTTATTCTCGAGTATATACGATTGAAGGCGCACGAATATGTTAGATACGGATTAAGAAACAACTAATTATGTATGAGTAGGAGTGATATATATTACGATTGTATTATTTTTATTAGCAGGATTAGGTGAAATTGGTGGTGGATATTTAATATGGCTATGGCTAAGAGAAGGAAGACCATTTTATTATGGCATTTTAGGGGCAGTTAGATTAACATTTTATGGTATTGTTGCAACTTTTCAATCTTTTCCTTCTTTTGGACGTGTTTACGCAGCATATGGAGGGATTTTCATTGTTCTATCAGTCTTATGGGGATGGGGAGTAGATAAAAAAGCTCCTGATGTATACGATTAGATTGGTGCAGCCATTTGCTTACTGGGTGTTTCAGTTATGTTGTGGGGACCACGAAATTAATAGTACTGCAATATTAAAAAATCAAAACTGATTAGTCATGGCGTTATATACTTGATTTTGATGAAGTGTGTATTCATTCTGATTTATGGTTATCTTGTGACAATGAGAAACGTATTAAAAAAACTACAAGGGTAAGCAAATCAAGTCACTGAGAAGAATGTTTATATCAATCGTTGTCGTTTTAGTAAGATGTCTCAATGAGGCAAGTCTATGTTTATTTTTGGTGAATAAACCAATCAAAAAGAGCGAAACTGCTTTTTTGTTAAAATTTTTCATATAAATATAAGGGTGTTAGGATGAAACAGTTATTTTACACTGGAATTGAACAGGCAAAGTCGTGTATATTTCCAGTAATGATTTTTTTAAGTCTAGCTATAACAAAGATTGTAGAAATACCATTTATCGCTCGCTATGATTTAATTCTATTGATTTGTTTAGTTACACAGATTGGAATGATTGTTTTTAAAATAGAAACATGGGATGAAGTCAAAGTCATTGCAGTCTTTCATCTAATAGGGCTTGCATTAGAATTATATAAAGTACATATGGGTTCATGGAGCTATCCTGAAGATGCTGTCACTAAAATTTTTGGGGTACCGTTGTATAGCGGTTTCATGTATGCGAGTGTTGCAAGTTATATGTGTCAGGTATGGAGAAGAGTGGATTTAAAATTGTCAAATTGGCCACCTACATGGGCTGTTGCTATTTTGAGTGCTAGTATCTATTTTAATTTTTTTACGCATCATTTTAGTTATGATTTTCGTTGGGTGTTAAAAATAGTAACCTTGCTTATCTTTTTTCGTACATTTGTTCATTTTACAGTTAATAGGCGCACATATGCAATGCCGTTATCTTTGTCTTTTATTTTAATTGGTTTTTTCATTTGGATTGCAGAGAATATAGCAACTTTTTTCGGAGCATGGCAATATCCAAATCAACAACAGCATTGGGAAATCGTTCATATTGGTAAAATTAGTTCTTGGTTATTACTTGTTATTGTGAGCTTTTTAATAGTGGCGCAATTAAAACATGTAAAAGCAAATCGAGAGAAGCTAGGTTCATTAAATCACGAAAAGACAATGTAAATAATGAATGAATTTTTCTAATACAAAGCGCTCCGAACCATAAGGTTTGGGGCGCTTTTATTAAGAATCAGTGACTTTAGATATGATCATATTAGCGTATGCTTGGGCCATCATTTTGTGTTAAGTGTACACCATCTTTTACGAAATATTCATTATGTCCAGCACTATTATTATACCAATCTATGATAGAAGTATTATTGTGTTGTGAGAAGTAGCGGCATTTAATAATGATTTGTTTACATAGTTTTGCCAATGGTCAGGGACACATGTATTAACAAGGGAAACCTGTTTGTCTTTACCAATGGAATCAATGTTGCTAATTGTTTACTGTGAAAGGCACCATTAGAGCCCAAAGCGATAATAACAATTTCTCCTAAATTTCCTTGTTGTTTCATTTGATGAATGATTGCTTCTGCCTGGTGTATTTGTCTACTTATTTTTGCGTCTATTATTATATTTTTCTAAATATGGAGCGACTGCAATCATGACGGAATCTCCGATAACACTTATCTTTTTAGGGTTTTTTGTTTAGTTTGAGTTTCTTGTGAGATTATATTTTCCTCGACTCATCAAGATTTTGGAGTGTGTTTGTCGAAATGAAGAGGAAAGAGATTATAAAAATAGAATATTTAATTTAGTGAATATAATTAGCGATTGAAGTGTAAGGTGCGAGACTTTTGTGGGAGACACCACCCAGTATCCTGGGGCGGAAGCTAACTAAACCTTTATTCACTACTTGTTCATAGGTAAAAAAGTTTATGAAAATAGACTTTATTTATGGTTAATAAATGGAAAGGGGCATTCTTGTGACAAAAGGAGGGATGGAAATGAATTTTCCAAAGTTAGAAACGAGTAGACTTAACTTAATTCAAGTATTGAATCAATATGCTGAGAATCTATATGATATTTTTTCAAGAGATGAAGTTACGAAATATTATGGAATGGATAGCATGAAAAGCGTTCAAGAAGCTCACTTGTTAATTGAGCATTTTTATAAAATATACGAGAATAAACGAGGAATTAGATGGGGGATAATATTAAAAGAAAACGGTGAATTAATTGGAACAATTGGATTAAACAATCTTAATATAGGGAGTAAACGAGCTGAAATCGGTTATGAATTGCACCCGGCGTATTGGAATAAAGGATTTATTACGGAGGCTGTTAAGGAAGTATTAAACTATTCCTTTAACGAATTGCAATTATTTAGGGTTGGGGCAGTTACATATCCACAGAATAGAGCATCTATTCAGTTGTTGAAAAAAATGGGGTTTTCTAAAGAAGGATTGTTGCGAGGTTATTTGTATCAAAATCATTTATCACATGATGTTATCATTTTTTCTTTGCTTAAAACAGAATGGCAAGAATAATTTATACATATTCGAAGTCCAATAAAAAGAACATGTAACAATGGATTACATGTTCTTTTTATTGACTAGCTTACTGTTCTACCAGCCTCGTACATATGGTTTTGGTGCCGCTAATTCTGTTCGTAATTCTTCTGCAGCAGTTCTTGGCCAATAAGGATCTTTAAGTAATTGTCTGCCAATAAAAATGAAGTCTGCTCGTTCATTTTGTAATATTTCTTCAGCTTGAAGCCCTGAAGTGATAAGACCTACTGCGCCTGTGTTAATTTTGGCAAGCTGTTTAATTTTCTCACTATAAGGTACTTGATAGCCAGGAAATACTTGGATTGTAGCTGGAACTACAGCGCCCGAACTGACATCAATAACATCGACACCATCATTTTTTAACCATTTTGCAATAGTTACGTAATCATTGATAGTTAGACCTTCTGGGTGATAATCGTTTGCTGAAATACGCACAAATAAAGGACCATCCCAAACGAGCTGTACTGATTCGATAATTTCTTTTAGGAAACGATACTGATTTTCAAGTGATCCACCATATTCATCCTTACGCTTATTTGTTAGAGGCGATAAGAATTGGTTAATTAAGTAGCCATGTGCCGCATGGAGTTCAATTATATCGAAGCCTGCTTTCTTAGCTCTTAATACAGCTGCTTGAAAAGCTGCAATTGTTTCCTGTATTTGATTTATTGTTAATTCTTTAGGTGTTTGATATTTATCGTCAAATGCAATAGCTGAAGGTGCAAAGATATCTCCACTTACAGTCGCTTTTCTACCTGCGTGAGCAATTTGGATAGCTGCTTTTGCATTGTTCTCATGAATGAGTCTTACTATTTCCGATAATCCCTCAATATGCTGATCACTCCAAATTCCTAAATCTTTCGGACTGATTCGACCTTGAGGGGAAATGGCGGTTGCTTCGAGCATAATTGTTCCTACTCCACCCACAGCTCGACTACCATAGTGGACTTTATGCCAATCTTCCACTTCGCCATTTTCTTTTTCTGAACTATACATACACATCGGTGACATCACAATTCGATTTTTGACTGTTACATTTTTAATGGTATAAGGTGAAAAAAGTTTGGTGCTCATAAACATGGTTCCTCCTTATTGAAAAATGAAATATTGGCCTCACTAATGAAATAGCCTATATAAATAGTATAACAATATTATTAGTCGGAAATGTAGGAATAAAGATTGCAGTTGCAGAGATATTAATTGAAGATTCTACAACTACTATAGATTATATACAAAAAAGAGGATGTCCAAAAAGTAAAAATTCGATGGATATCCTCTTTTGTTTTATCTGAGTTTTATACGATCCTTATCTTAACAAAAGAATAGAATAAAGTGATGCACAGGACAAAGCACGTAACTTCAGCTTTTTTTAGAAAGTAAACATACATTTTATAGCAATTAGTTCGTAAAAAATGGAAATCGGTTACAGCGTAGGAGCCTCTGAAAAATGATATAAATCACTTTTTAGACGGTCCCTTTTTTTCATATTGGGTTAAAGTTCCTTGGTGGAAACTCATTTGCCACATGCCATTTTTTCGTTTCCAGATTGAACTTCGTAAAGAATGCTGTTGCCTTGTACAATCTACTATTCGATACGTAACCAGAGCGATATCTTCTTTTAATGGATGTAGGGGAAAATCAAAAATCTCCATGTCTCTAATCGTAATTCCCTCAGGTCCAATTTCGTTTTTATACCATACCTTTCCGGAGCTTGAGAATTCAAAAAAATCATCCGCTAACAATATAGAAAGCTGTTCTGATAATTGACGTACATCTGGCTGTAACAATAATTTTTCCAATTGATATAATTGTTCACTTAAAGATGTTGGAGAGCTTTCCGTGTGGTAGCCTCCTTTTATCAGTTTTATTAAATAGAAATAGTCTTTTTATTTATTTCTTCCGTAAGCTTTTGCCCCATTCGCTTAGATTGCTGAGCAGCTTCTACGATACATTCTGTCAATGCTTCCTGAACATTTCTGGATTGTAGTATCTTTATTCCAGCCTCAGTTGTGCCACCAGGTGATGTTACTTCCTGTCGTAATACTTTAGGAGTTTTTGGTGACTGAAGTAGCATTTCTGCTGCGCCAATAATGGTTTGCAAAATTAACGATTTCGCTGCATCTTGTTCCAGTCCTATTAATTCAGCTGAGTTTTCCATAGCCTCTATTAAATAATAAATATAAGCTGGGCCACTACCTGAAAGTCCGGTTACAGCATCTAATTGTGATTCATTGACAAGCGTTACTGTACCAATTGTTTCAAGCAGTTCTGTAGTCATGGTTAGCTGCTTTTCTGTCACAACGCTATTATGAGAAATAGCAGTGGCCGACTGTCCAACTGCAGCTGATGTATTTGGCATTGTTCGAATAATAGCCATTTTTCTTTCAATGATCTTTTCAATGTTTTCTATAGAAACACCTGCTACAACAGAAACTAATAGCATCCCGTCTTGTAAATATGATTTTATGGATGATAGAACAGTAAGTACATCTTTTGGTTTAACAGCTAAGATGACTATGTTTGCATCTTGAAATAATGTTTCATATGAATGAGTGGTTGATACACCATATGTCTCACGTAAAAATTCTAGTCGTTCCTGTTTACTTCGATTCATGACAGTAATTTGATTAGTTGTTATATGACTTCTTTTTATGATGCCAGAAATCATTGCTTCAGCCATGGACCCTGCACCTACAAAGGCAATTTTATTCATAGAGAAGACCTCCAAATTAGATTTGTATTACGAACTTAGATTAACTCTAAGTTTGTTGAAAAATGTAAGATATTGTATCTGTGTGAAAATGTATAAAAATAAAAAAACCTTTCATCCTTAAAAAAGGACGAAAGGTCTATCTTCCGTGGTACCACCTTTGTTCATTTTAAGATAATTTCTTAAAATGCACTTCATGTTCCGATATCGTTGGAATACGGTTAGGTTTTCCTAACAGCTCATAAGGTAGGTTCGATAAAATAGTGGACTATGAAGTCTTCCAGCCAGTGAACTTCATTCTCTGCATGTCGTATTTTATTTACTATTCTTATTCGATGCCTAGTAAATATTCTAATATTCATTAGATTATGAAGGAATATTGTTATGTATGTCAATAGATATAAATGGATTTTATTAAATTTTTGAAAAAAGATGTGAAAATAATGACATAAGTGCATGTTAGTAGTAGAATTGAAATAATATAAAATGAATGATTGTTCATAAATTTCAAAATAAATTAGGTGAATAACAATGACGTTATGGAAAAATGATATCGCTAAAATAACTATTCCAACCCCGTTCCCTGTTGGTGATGTTAATGCATTTGTAATAAAAGGAGACGCGCTTACACTAGTGGATGCTGGTCCTAAAACCGAAGAAACTCATCAAGCCATTCAAGCTGGATTGAAGGATTTGCGTCTTGATATGAAGGATATTGACCAAATCATTATTACACATCATCATCCAGATCATGTTGGGGGAGTGGATTTCTTTGAGGAAGGTACTCCTATTTTGGGACATGAGAATAATAAATTTTGGCTAAACCCAGATGAAGCAATTTTTCATTATTATGAAGGTTTTTATCTCGATTTAGCAAAAGAATTAGGCATCCCATCTGAGTTTCATAAATATGTAGGCACAATGAAAAGTGGTTTAAAATATAGCTGCAATAGAAGTTTGGATATCTCAATTAAAGAAGGTGACACGGTACCTGGTTTGAATGATTGGGTTGTATATGAAACACCAGGTCATGCGGAAAGTCATATATCATTATATAGAGAAAGTGACGGTGCGTTTATTGGAGGAGATTTACTATTACAAAAGGTATCTCCAAATCCATTAATAGAGCCTCCTATGAAAGAAGGAGACGATCGTCCCAAATCACAATTATTATTAAATCATTCTTTGAATAGATTATTAGAAATGCCAATCCAAACAGTATTTGCAGGGCACGGTGATGAAATTCATCAGCCTAATGATCTAATACATAAGCGCTTGGCTGCTCAACATGAAAGGGCAATGAAGGTGAGAGAGTTATTGAAACAAGAACCGGCTACTGTTTTACAAATCTGTATGAAGCTATTTCCAGGTATATACCAAAAGCAAATTGGGTTAACATTGTCAGAAACATTAGCTCAATTTGATTATTTACTTGATTTAGATGAAATTAGAGGAGAAGAAACAAAGAATGGAATTGTATATTCTGTTAAGTGAAAGTTTTGCAAAAATTAATTACCACAAATGATGTTAGTATGATAGAATGATGTCAAGTTTAATAGAGCAACATTGATAGGGGAGCTTGCACGAGCAGGCTGAGAGTAAGCAAAATGTAGCTTTGACCCTTTAACCTGATTTGGATAATGCCAACGTAGGGAATTTTTATATTAGTATCTAAAAGATGCGATATACCCTATTGGTATATCGTTTTTTGTTTTTGCTGTTTTCTATAAAGTATAGTTTTACCAGTATTAAAGATCGATTCGAGCGTAAGGAATGAGTCTCTTTTGGAAGCAGTGGGGTAGGAGAGGACCAGCTGTGTTATGGATAAGGGAGGATGCTCGCCGATGCTTCGTGTAAAGCGAGTTTTCTAGAGTGAAAATCTATTCCACCTATACTCACCACTTGTTGGGTAAAAGGTGGTAATCGAGACTTGTCGATGGGGAGTATCGAGTAACAAAGCTTAGAAGTAAATAAATTTTTGGGGGGCTTGCACAAGCAGGCTGAGAGTAAGTGAAATGTAACTTTGACCCTTTAACCTGATTTGGGTAATGCCAACGTAGGGAATTGTATTTGGTTATTCTTATGCGATATACCCATTTGGTGTATCGCATTTTCTTTTTTAGAAAATAAAAATTTTTATCGAATGGAGGAGACTAGAATGTTTGAATCAATCCTGGAAAAAGTGAGAGAAACAACCCCTTTAGTACATAATATTACCAACTATGTAACAGTAAATGATGTAGCTAATGTAATATTGGCCTGTGGTGGTTCTCCAATTATGGCGGATGATGTAGCTGAGGTAGAGGATATTACCAGCATTTGTAATAGCTTGGTAATTAATGTTGGTACATTAAATGAAAGAACGGTTCAATCTATGATTTTAGCAGGAAAAAAAGCAAATGAACTTGGGCATCCAGTTATTCTTGATCCTGTAGGAGCAGGGGCATCAAAGCTTCGAACTGCGACTGTATTTAAATTGTTGGAAGAAGTACGCTTTTCTGTTATTCGCGGTAATATTTCTGAAATGAAAACAGTATTTGAAGGAAGCGGTACAACAATGGGAGTCGATGCATCTGCAACAGATAAAGTAACAACTGAAACACTCGAGGAAGCCATTTTATTTGCTCAACAATTGAGTGAGAAAACAGGAGCAGTGATTGCTATCACTGGTGAAATTGATTTAATAGCAACCAACTCGAAGACGAATATAGTCCATAATGGTCATCCTATGATGTCAAAAATTACAGGAAGTGGATGTATGCTTACAGCCATTATTGGTGCATATTGTGGAGCGAATCCCGATCGTTTATTAGAAAGTACCACAGCGGCTGTTTGTGCCATTGGATTAAGTGGTGAGCTTGCCTATCACAAAATGCTTCAATCTGATGGGGGAACGTCCACATTTAGAATGCATTTAATTGACTATATGAGTAAGATGAATTCTACAAAGTTGAGTGAGGGGATAAAAATTGAAAGTAGATAAATCTTCATTGCTACTTTATGCTGTTACAGATCGACATTGGGTGAAGGAAAGCTCTTTAGTACAACAAGTTGAAGCAGCTCTTAAGGGAGGCATTACCTTTTTGCAACTACGTGAAAAAAATCTGTCCAATGAAGCTTTTTTAGAAGAAGCTTTACAAATTAAGCAGTTAACGGATAAATATGACATTCCTTTTGTTATCAATGATAATGTTGATGTTGCACTTGCTTGTGATGCGGATGGTGTTCATATAGGTCAAGACGATTTACCTGTAAATATAGTTAGAGAAAAAATAGGACCTAATAAAATTTTAGGTGTATCTGCTCATACAGTTGAAGAAGCAAAAAGAGCTGAGGATAATGGAGCAGATTATTTAGGAGTAGGTGCTGTTTTTAACACGGCAACCAAGCTTGATGCCAACACTGTATCCTTTCAAACATTAAAAGATATTTGTGAAAGAGCTACGATCCCTATAGTAGCAATAGGTGGTATTAATGAAGAAAATATGACGAAGTTAGGTGGAACTGGTATTGATGGTGTTGCTGTTGTTTCAGCTATTTTTGGAGCAGATGAAATAGATAAAGCTAGTCAACACTTGTTAGCTTTGTCAAAGCGAATGGTGAATGAATGAAAAAATATGCCATATTTGATCTTGATGGAACTTTAATAGATTCTATGAATGTATGGGACATGGCTGTATGTACCTTTTTGCGAAATAAAGGAATTATTATGCCAAATGAATTAATAACGGTATTAAATAAAAAAAGCTTTGAGCAAGGTGCAAACTACTTAATTCAACAGTTCACTTTAGATTTGACAACAGAAGAAGTAATGGCTGAAATTCATGATTTCATAATTCATCAATATATGAATGAAGTCCAGTTAAAACCTTTCGTCCTCGAATTTTTAGAGAATGTAGAAAATCAAAACATAAAGATGTGTATTGTTACTGCATCGGAAAAGAAATTGGCAGAATTAGTTCTAAAAAGATTAAAGGTTCTGGATTATTTTGATTTTATTCTTACATGCGGAGAAGTTGGTTATGGAAAAGATACACCCGATATTTTTTATTTAGCTGCTCAAAAATGGGAGGCTAATATCTCTGAAATTATGGTCTTTGAAGATTCGCTTCATGCTATCCAAACAACAAAAGCAGCGGGTTTCTATACCATAGCTGTTTACGATCGTTCAGCAGATAAGGATAACAAAATGATTCAACAATTAAGCGATAAATATATCAGTAGCTTTGAAGAATGGAGGGATGCAGAATGAAGAAGGTATTAAGTATAGCCGGATCAGATTGTAGTGGAGGAGCAGGAATTCAAGCAGATATAAAAACTATAACAGCTCATAACATGTACGCCATGAGTGCGATTACGGCTTTAACTGCACAGAATACGACTGGTGTATATGCTGTTCAAGAAGCAACACCTGAATTTGTAGGTCAACAATTAGATTGTATTATGAAAGATATTTTTCCTGATAGTGTGAAGATCGGCATGGTTTCCTCTCCAGACATTATTCAAGTGATCGTTGATAAATTAATCGATTATCGTCCCAATCATATTGTTGTCGATCCCGTTATGATTTCTACTAGTGGTAGCAAACTATTAAATGAAGATGCCATGGACATGCTTATTACGAAATTAATACCATTAGCTAGCTTAATTACACCAAATATACCTGAGGCTGAATGTCTAAGTGGTATGGTTATACATAATAAAGAAGATATGCAAAAAGTAGCTCTTAACATTGCAGAGAATTATAAGGGGCATATCTTAATCAAAGGTGGTCATCTAGAGGAAACGGCAGATGACTTACTATACAGTGATGGCCAATTTACTTGGTTTCCTAGCGTGAAAATTGATAATTCGAATACGCATGGTACAGGTTGCACACTATCTTCTGCCATCGCTTGCCACTTAGCAGATGGTTGTGATATGAAAACAAGTATTCAAAAAGCAAAGCAATATATAACAGGTGCCCTTTTAGATCAACTCAATTTAGGTGCAGGAAATGGCCCATTAAATCATTGTTATACGCTTGCAATGAATAATGAATTAAGTTAACAATATTAACCGCTTTCTAATTTGAGAGCGGTTTTTTCAAATATATAAAAAATTACAAATATGAATAAATCAAATATGATAAAATAGATGAATAAGCTATACTGAGGAATAATGGAAAATTAGCTTTGAGGTGAAGTTGTGCAAAAACTAGTCAATAAAAATATAATCATTACAGGTGCATCAAGTGGATTAGGAAAAGAAATTGCTTTTCAATCCGCAGCTGCTGGTGCTAATGTATTTCTATTAGCGAGAAGCATTGAGCGTCTTCAAAAAATAAAGAAGCAAATAGAAGAAGCATATCAAGTGAAAGTGTACTGCTATCAATTGGATGTTTCTAATGGTAGTCAAATAGAAGAAGTATTCACAAATATAGAGAGACAGATTGGAACAGTTGATGTATTAGTAAATAATGCTGGATTCGGTCTGTTTGAAGAAGTTATTAATCTTAATCTTGATGAGGCAAAGAGAATGTTAGATGTAAATGTCTATGGATTAATAGCTTGTACTAAAATGGTCGTTCCTTCAATGGTAAGAAAAAAAGCGGGTCACATTATTAATATTGCCTCGCAGGCTGGTAAAGTTGCCACACCAAAATCGAGTGTCTATGCGGCAACTAAACATGCTGTATTAGGATTTACGAATAGTTTGCGCTTAGAAATGTCTGAGCATAATGTATTTGTAACAAGCGTAAATCCTGGACCAATTGCAACACAATTTTTTGATATAGCCGATACGTCAGGAACATATGTGAAAAATGTTCAGAAATATATGTTGAAGCCAGAACATCTAGCTAAAGAGATTATCTCTTGTATGTTGCATAATAAGAGAGAAATTAATCGTCCAAGATGGATGAATGTTGGGGCTGTTTTTTATTCTGTTTTTCCTCGTACTTTTGAAGGTGTTGGTAAGAAATTTTTCTTTAAAAAATAGATTGCCAGATCTTAATGAGGTGAAGAAATGAGAGTGTTACTAGCTGTTTGTATGATAATAAGCATTTTGTTAGGAGGATGTGACCAAGAAAGCGTTCATCCAGGGAAAGTTGGATTTATTACACAATTTGAAAGTAACGATAAAGTGCTAATTGGTGATGTCTTATATCATATTACGCGTGACACGAAAATTCGTACTTCTGATGGAGATAAATTACATAAAAAAGATTTAAAAATAGGTATGAAAATACAGCCTTTTTTTGAAGGTGGACTAGCGGAAACCTATCCAGGAAGAGCGAATGCAAAGCTCTTGAGAATATTAACGGACGAAAACAGTAAGCAGGAAGCTGTTATGATGATTAATGTCATAGACCAACTTCGTCGCAACGAGGATGAACACTTTCTTATTACAAACATTAAACATGTAGAAGAAGAAAATAAATATATTATGGATGTCAAACGTCGTTCAAATGTTGACATGGGGTTTACTATTACAGTAGATGAAGACACATATAAAATTCAATTTATGGAAGTATAGATGAGGGACTGTATCAAAGTGTTTTTTTAGCTCTTTGATACAGTCCCTTTGCCTATCCATGTTAAGTAAATATAGGGAATAGGGTCTTTTTTTATATTTAGAAATTTTTCTGAAACTTTTTCGTGGAATGAAGGTCTAATATATAGTAATGAAGGTTTGTAGGGGGAGTTTTACTTGGAGGAGGAGCAACTTACTATACGAGCAATCAATGGTGATGACATTGCATTTTTACAGCTAATGAATCTTCATAAATTGCCACTTTATAAGACAGCATTAGCTTATTTGAAAAATGAAGAAGAAGCATTAGAAGCCATTCAAGAAGTTACATGTCGTGCGTATGTGAATATAAGTAAGGTTAGAGAAGCGAGCTTTGTTAAAACATGGTTGATTCGGATTATGATTAATTACTGTAATGATAGATTGAGGAGCAAAAGCAAAATTGTTCAACAAGAAGAATTGCTGCATGTTCAAGTTTTTAAGGATTCATACGAGCAATTGGAAATTTTAGATGCAATGAATAGTCTAGATGAACGAGCAAAAGAAATCATAATCCTAAAATATTTTCACGATTTGAAGATTAAAGATATCGCAGCTGTTCTTAATCGTCCAGAAGGTACGATTAAATCATGGTTAAATCGTGCTTTAGCCAGTTTACGGCAACAACTTGAGGATAAGGAGGTGGAGACAAATGCTAGAGAAAGAAGAAAGCCAACTGAACCAGGCGAAAGAAGTCTTAGATAAGATTGAAATACCTATCGACAAATTAGATGCCTCAATATTAAATGGTCTACAAAAAGGAAAGCAATTGAAAAAGAAGAAAAAGCAAAAGAAAACATGGATGATTAGTATTATTTCGGCCGCATTGTTATTTATAGGCTTTACTTCTCTTTTATCTGTCTCACCTGCTTTTGCAGATGCTATAGCTAAAATTCCAGGTATGGAGAATTTTGTGGACGTGTTTAAAAGTAATAAAGGTTATAGTGATGCAGCAGAAAATCATTATTTAGAGAAAATAAATAGTACACAAGAAAAGCAAGGTATCAAGGTTACAATCGATTCTGCTATCAAGGATGAAAGTGGAATGGTGATTTTTTACACTATTGAATCAGACAAAAATTTGACTGAGATGAAAGTTGAAATGATGGGGCTCTATGATCAGCAAAAGCAATCTTTATTGGAAGGATCTTCTTATACATCTGGTAGGGGTTTTGCTAATATAAAAAAAGCAGAAAAACAGTCAGATAAATTTGAATTTGACCATGTTAACCTTTCAGGAGTAAAAGATTTTACATTGAAATTAAAAGTGCATAAACTCGATTTTTCTTTTGATTTCAATTTGAAGAAGCAGGTATTTATGAAAAAGTATCAAGTGAATAAAATGGTGTCGATTGAACAACAAAATGTTTTTATTAAGAGTGTCACGCTCTATCCATTAAGAGCAGATGTTCATTTGGCTATCGATCAAAGTAAAAATAGTAAGGTATTATTAGAGTTTGAAGATATGCGCTTGGTAGACGAAAATGGAGAGATTTGGGGTAAGATTGCAGATGGGATGACGGGTAGTGGAGGAAGTGACGGTCAGGATCGTCATATCTATTTGCAAAGTAATTACTTTAAAAAGCCAAAAGAATTGTATTTAATGGTTAATAAAATACAGGCGCTCCCATTAAATCATTCTAAGTTAGTTGTAGATACGATAAAGCAACAAATTATCGATGCTCCTGATATTCGTATACAAAATATAAAAGTATCAGGTCACACTGTCGAATTTTCTTTTATAACAAATAAGGATTTTCACTATTCTATTTTTGGTGATATCACTGACGCTACTGGTAAAAAAATAGATGTTGCGACGAGCTTTACTTCAGGTGGAGGAGAAGAAAGACGTATTGGCTTTGAGCTTCCAAATAATCAGCCTTTTCAAAATCCAATTTCGATAAAACTAAATTATTACCCTAAATGGATTAATGATGATGTAAAATTACAAATCAAATAAAAATCATAAAACTGTAGAAAATATTTCTACAGTTTTATGATTTTTGGTTGCTAATATAGGATGTTCTGAGGTATAACTACTACATATGTGAGATTCTTTTGAAAGAGGTACGTATAGCGATGGATAAGCAATATCAATATGATGTGATGGAAGTGTGCTTATTAGCGGGAAAAATCCTACTACAAAATGGAGCAGAAACTTTTCGCGTCGAGGATACGATGGTACGAATGGCGAGGGCTTTCGGCATTTCTAAATGTGATAGTTTTGTCATTCCTACAGGCATAATTTTTTCAGTAGAATCTAATGATTTACAAAAAACGCAGCTTGTTCGAGTTTCACAAAGAACAACAGATTTGTTAAAAGTAACACAGGTGAACAGAGTATCTCGTAGTATAAGTGAAAAAACAATGAATGTAAAAGAAGCTCATCTTACATTAACCGGAATAGAGTCGGCACCATTTGCTTTTTCTACTACAACACAAACGTTTGCTGCTGCTTTATCAAGCGCTTGCTTTGTGATCATGTTTTTAGGAAGCTGGTATGACTTCATTCCTGCTTTTATTACTGGTGGATTAGGTTTTATGGGCTATTTATTTTTTAATTGGCTTGTTTCAGTTAAGTTTGTTTCAGAATTTTTAGCATCTGTTGTAATTGGACTTGTTTCTTATTTTTTAGTACAAATTGGAGTTGGACATGAAATAGATAAAATTATAATCGGGTCAGTCATGCCACTTGTCCCTGGGTTATTAATAACCAATGCTGTTCGCGATTTAATGGCAGGCCATTTAGTTTCCGGAATCTCTAAAGGAGCGGAAGCTTTTTTAACAGCCTTTGCGATTGGTGGCGGAATCGCAATTGTGTTTACGCTAGTTTAAGGTGGGATTTATTATGGAATATTTGGCTCAGCTTGTAACAAGCTTTATTGGTTCAGCAGGCTTCGGTGTTATTTTTAATGTGCCGAAAGAATCTCTCGCAAAATGTGGCTTTGTTGGTATGGCAGGGTGGCTTTGCTATTACATACTTTCTCAAAATGGAATTGATATTATTCCAGCAACTGCTATGGCTGCTACTTTAATCGCTTTAATTAGTCAATTTTTCGCTAAAATGTATAAAACACCATTAACCATTTTTACAGTTGGTGGGATTATTCCACTTGTTCCTGGTGGATTAGCTTATAATGCAATGAGACATTTTGTGGAAAATGATTATAATATGGCTATCAGTTTAGCAGCTAAATGTTTTTTAATCTCAGGTAGCATAGCTATTGGATTAGTGTTCGCGGAAGTACTTCATCAAATTGTAATGCGTTTCCGTCGTCGAAAAGTTTTGTAAGATGTAAAAGTTGGTGCATTTTTCCTTTTGGTATGACTCAGCAGGAAATTCTCCTAGAATGTAGAATCTTTATTTTATTACGTTTTATGATACAAAATAAAGAGTAATGGAGTGTGAGTAATGGAGTGTGATATCGTGAGTGCAACCTATCCAGTTATGCAGGGAGCAGAACCGTTCTATCATGAAGGGAGTTCTATTGGAATTTTAGTTTGTCATGGTTTTACGGGAACTACGCAAAGTATGAGACCGTTAGGAGAAGCATATAAAAATTTTGGCTTTACGGTATGTGGACCTCGTTTGAAGGGGCACGGAACGTCGTATGAAGAGATGGAGACAACATCTTATCATGATTGGATTGCTTCAATTGAAGAAGGCTTGCAATGGTTAAAAGAAAGATGTCATGTTATTTTTGTTACTGGGTTATCAATGGGCGGTACCTTAACGCTTTATTTAGCAGAGAAATATCCTGAAGTAAAGGGAATTATTCCTATTAATGCGGCGGTTTCATTACCAGCTATGGAAGCATTGCTGCAAGCAGAGCATCCAAGGTATATTGATGCAATTGGATCAGATATTAAAGATCCAAATAGTGTTGAGCTAGCCTATGAAAAAACGCCAACAAAATCGGTTGAACAAATTGTAGAACTAGTTAAAGTGGTTCGAATGGATTTAAACAAAATTATCTGTCCTGCCTTAATATTTGTATCTGATGAGGATCATGTCGTTCCACCGGATAATTCGATGATCATTTTTGAGAATATATCTTCGGATGATAAGGAATTGTACCGACTGACGAATAGTTATCATGTGGCTACTTTAGATTATGATCAATCGATCATTATAAATCTAAGTCTTGCGTTTATTAATAGAGTATTAAATAAATAATTTACATAAATCCTTGGCTATAATAATGGCTAAGGATTTTTATATTTCGCTGTTTCCAGCATGAAAGTAAAGGGTTAAATTGGGAAATTTGTGATACTAATGGTAGAAGAATAGAGATTAGAAGTATTTGATACAGTCACTGTGTCAAGCTTGTAACAAGTTTGTAAGTTGTACAATGAATGAACAATTTAATGTGATAAAATTCACAAAAAAGTAACTTACCATACTAAATCTATGTTGTATAATTTGAACGAAGGTATATAAGCATAAAAGTTTTATTTAGATTAAAGATAGTATTAATATAATATATTATTTGTAAATTGTTGCTTATCTTAACTACAATGGAAGATTTACATAGTGTATAAGTATGTAATGAAATGGAGGAGGAATATAATGATTGAAAGGCAAACTTTAGCCGGTTTTAATGTCATTGTTATGACCGAAGAGCAAAGCAACTCTAAGGCTGTTTTGTGCCCTGAAAGAGGAGGGATTTTAATTCAGCTTGCTCTTCGTGGTAAAGAAATTTTGTATTTACAGGAAGAAACTTTTTCAGATATTACGAAGAATATTCGTGGTGGTAATCCTGTTTTATTTCCAATATGTGGACCATTACCGGATAATGAGTACGTTCTTGACGGGAATACATATTCAATGAAACAGCATGGTTTTGCTCGAAACAAGCCTTGGAAAGTAGAAGCGATGGAAGCCAATAAAGTGACTTTATTATTAGAAGATGATGAAGAAACAAGAGAGCAGTATCCTTTTGAATTTTGTTTGCGTTTCACGTATGAACTAAAAGATGGACAATTACTGATTCATCAGCAATATGAAAATCGTTCACAACGTGTTATGCCGTTTTATGCTGGATTTCACCCTTATTTTAAAGGAAATCATTCAAAGTCTAAATACAATATTCCTAGTTCTCAATTTTTTGATTATAGTGATAACGAAACGAAAAAAAGAACGGGTGCTACAGCTGATTTAGATATACGTGACACAAAAGTGTTTCTTCGTTTATCGGACTCTACTTCTAGTATTCAAAACGAACGTTATACGTTGCATGTATCATATAGTCAGCATTTTAAACATGCATTGCTGTGGTCAGAACGACCAGAGGAATATATTTGTTTAGAGCCGTGGATGGCAGAAGCAGGAAGCCTTACGAATAAGGAAGATATTATCCAATTAGAGCCAGGGAAAACATTAGAAGCAGAATGTTCTTATTCTATTGAGTAAAGATGGTTTAACCAAGTAAAGTAATATGAGGCTCGTTATATAAAAAAGAGGTTGTGTCATATAGTTGACACAACCTTCTACTTTTATAGGAGGATTAAACTACACTGTATATTAGTTTAAATGTTTACCCAAACACTTTTAACTTCGGTATAGTTGTTTAATGCATAAGAACCCATTTCTCGACCGATACCGGATTGTTTATAGCCACCGAATGGAGAAGCTGCATCAAAGGCATTATAACAATTGATCCAAACTGTACCTGCTCGTAATTTATTCGCTACATAATGTGCATTCGAAATATTTTCTGTCCATAATCCAGCTGCTAAGCCATAATCAGTTGCATTAGCTCTTTCGATGATTTCATCTAAATCATCAAATGGCATCGCTGAAATAACAGGACCGAAAATTTCTTCTTTCGCAATTGTCATTTCATCATTGACCGAACTGAAAATGGTAGGAGCAACAAAGTAACCTTCTTCACGTGGTTTTACACCACCGACCAATAGCTCAGCACCTTGTTCTAATCCTTTTTCAATATAATTCATAACTCGATTTTGTTGTACGCTAGATACTAGAGGACCAATTTGTGTAGAAGGATCTAAACCGGCTCCTTGTTTAATATTTTTGGCATGTGAAACCATATCAGCGACTACATTGTCATAATGCTTTTTCTGAATGAATACACGTGAACCTGCACAGCAGACTTGCCCTTGATTAAACATTACTCCGTTTAATGCACCCGGAATAGCTCTTGAAAGATCGGCATCCGCTAATATAATATTAGGTGATTTTCCTCCGAGCTCAAGAGTAACTCGTTTTAATGATTGAGAAGCAGAAGCCATTATAGACTTCCCAACTTTTGTTGATCCTGTGAATGCGATCTTATCAACTTGTGGATGATCGACTAATGATTGACCGGCTGTAGCACCAAAACCAGGAACAATGTTAACTACTCCAGCTGGGAAACCGGCCTTATCTATTAATTCTGCTAAATATAGTGCTGATAGCGGAGTTTGCTCTGCTGGTTTCAATACAACTGTACAGCCAGTAGCAAGTGCAGCACCAAGTTTCCACATCGCCATAAGGAGAGGAAAGTTCCAAGGAATAATTTGCCCCACGACTCCGACAGCTTCGTGTCTTGTATAATTAAAATAGCTACCACTTACAGGAATTGTTTGACCAACAATTTTTGTTGACCATCCTGCATAATATCTCATATGTTCGATTGCAAGTGGAACATCTGCGTTTGTTGTTTCTGCAATAGGTTTACCATTATCTAATGTTTCTAATTGTGCTAAATCTTCTTTATGTTCTTCCATTAAATCAGCTAGTTTGTACATTAATCGGCTTCTTTCAGCAGCGCTCATTTTTGACCATGGACCCTTATCGAATGCCGCTCTTGCCGCTTTAACAGCTGCATCAATATCTGCAGCATCTGCTTCATAAACTTCTGCTAATACCTCTCCGGTGGCAGGGTTAGGTGTAGTAAAGGTTTTTTCAGAGACACTTTCTACAAACTGTCCGTTTATGTACAGTTTCTTTGGTTTACGAAGAAATTCTTGTAATTCTTTGCTGATTTCCAACATTGCTTGGCTCATACTTGTTACCTCCTTCAAAATATTCAGTGGTAATGAGTCCTGTAGTTCAATAGTATGGAAGCGATTTCATTACTATATGTAAAATACTAGAATAAATATAAAAAATTTACAATCATTTTGCTTCATATTTTTTAGTAATATTTCGACATATTTCCTTGTAGACAATCGTTTATTTTGTCGTTTTAATATGTTAGTATTTAGTAATGCGAAATAATTATAGATAGCTTACGTTATAAATAATGTTAGCTGTTTATGCTAGTTTAGGAGATGTATAACCTTGATTCAAAAAGAAAGACTTTGGACGAAGTCCTATATTATGTTAATTTTAGGGAATTTATTTACTTTTATGTCTTTCCAAATGTTAATACCTACCTTACCACCATATGTTAAGTCAATTGGTGCCTCGCAATTTGAAGTGGGCTTAATGACAGCTCTATTTTCTGTTGGAGCGGTTTTTATTCGGCCTTTTATAGGTTTTATGCTAGAGTTTAAGGCACGTAGAATGCTTGTATTAATTGGGGCATTAGCTTTATTAGTTGTTACATTATTTTATCCACTTACTAATATTGTTATTGTTTTGTTAGCTTTTCGACTTATTCATGGAATTGCTTGGGGATGGTCAACGACAGCAAATGGAACAGCATCTGTAGATTTAATTCCAAATTCAAGATTGGGTGAAGGAACGGGCTATTATGGTCTTTCGATTACTCTAGGAATGATTGTTGCACCAAGTCTAGGGCTGGTTTTGTACGAAAAGGCATCGTTTGATATTTTAATTTATGTTTCAGCATTTCTTGGCGTTATCGCACTTATTTTGTTATCTATTGTACGCTATCAAATGCCCGAATCTGTTGCGAAGGTAGATCGTAAGCAGCTGAAATTTTCATATTCTGCCTCATTGATGGAAAAATCTTGTCGTTTTCCGGCGTTGCTTACTCTTTTAATAGCTTTTGGATATGGGTCGATTGTGTCATTCATCGTTATATTTGGTAATGAGAGAGGAATAGAAAATATTTTTATTTTCTATTTAGTAAATGCAGTATTTGCAACTATCTCTCGTCCGATTACTGGAAAAATGTTCGATCAAAATGGCCCACGTAGGATTGTTTTAGTATGCTCGCTATTAACATTTGCCGCACTTTGGGTTCTGTCTCTTGCACATAATAGCTTTCATTTAGCGATAGCTGGAGCATTATTAGGCGTGGGTTATGGGTCAATTTTACCGACGTTACAGTCATGGGGATTATTTATTACACCTCCTCATCGAAGAGGAATAGCCAATGGAATGAGTTTTTCAGCTATCGATTTAGGAATTGGTTTAAGTGGTTTAGTTTTTGGTTTGTTAGCTATCTTTTTGGATATTTCTACGATATTTCAAATTTCCAGTTTCTTTATCCTTATTGTTTTTGTGCTTGTATTAATGAAGCCTGAAAAAAATATGGCACTTAAGCAAGAAACTTTATCTTCATAAGGTTCGGTTAGAAACAGTGAGATTTTTCCAAAGAAAAGCAGTTTAGGTGAGACTAACAGTGACCCTTAGCATACTTTTTATACTAATCTCAACTGCTTTTGTTTAGGATTGCTTTCATTTTTCTAGTAGAATAAAGATAGTTTACTAACATACGATTAAAGAGGGATTTTGAACATGAATATTCGAAAAGCAACAAAAGAGGACAGAAAAGAAGCAGCAGTGCTCATCTATGATGCCATACATGATATTGCTCATGTATTAACAGGGGAGATTGATAAGGAAAAAGTACTTGTTCAGTTGGAAGAATTTTTCTGTCAAGAAACGAATCGAATGAGTTATCATAATTGTCTTGTGAAAACGGTAGATCATCAAGTGGTAGGGCTTGTGATTGCCTATCATGGAAGTGATGCTTTGCAATTAGACGAGCCAATATATAGACATCTTCAATCCAAACAACCAAATGTTGAAAGTATAATTGATCCAGAAGCAGATGAAAAGGATTATTATTTAGATACATTGAGTGTAAATCCATCATTTGGTGGAAAAGGTTTTGGTACGGAACTAATCAAAGCAACTATAAACTATTCACTTGAATTAGGATATTCTTCTGTATCTTTAAATGTAGAAGAAAATAATACAAAAGCACGTCAATTGTATGAACGCTTAGGATTTGAATTTGAAAAAAATATTACAATTAATCATCATACGTATGCTTATATGGTGAAATACGTATGATTTAACTTTTAATAATGATAAAAAGGGTGTGAAGTGGGTTTATATCATCTTCACACCCTTTTTCATACATCTTATTCATTTTGTAAGGCTTGTATTATTTGTTTTCTTCTAAAGTTGCACGTACGGTAGATTCAAATTGTCCACGATGTGATCCATCGCAGTATGGTTTTTTTTCAGATAAGCCACAGCGGCATAGAGAGACAACAGATTTTGTTGGGAATACATTTCCATCGACATCAATTACTTCAAATTCGCCAGTAACTCGTAAAGGTCCATTATCCATTACTTTAATTTCAACTTTTGACATGATGTAGCCTCCTTTAATTTAATCGTAAAATTATTTATTAAAAATTTCAACAATTGATTCGACAGTGTGACATTTTTATTGATGTGTTTATCTTGTTAATTTAAGAAAAGTATACTGGTTACACCCCATTAACAAGCTTTTTCGAGCTGATTAATAGGGGCATTTGGGTTCCTAGGTCTAGTTGGAACGGGATAAATCAGATGTAAATGATTTTAAAAATTGGTCAACCGCTTTTTCGTACTCTTCTGGATTTTCATTTAATGATTGAGCATGTGCCCCATTTGGCGCAATGAAAAGTTGTTTCTTACCTGGTTTCTTTTCAAATAATTGTTTTGTCATTGAAACGGGTATGTACGTATCTAGCTCACTGTGAATAAATAAAACGGGTTTTTTTATGTTTTGAATGACTTCAATTGGAGATACGTCTTGTAATCGATAGCCGTCACGCATTTTTAAAAAGGAATTACCTATAGGAAGGACTAGCCAATTAGGTAATGGTGTGCTTTCTTTAATTCGATATTTGACTTGTTCTTGAAAGCTTGAAAAAGGACAATCAGCAACATAAAAGGCTGCATCATCAGAAATCGTACCAGCGTATAACAGACATGTCGCAGCACCCATTGATTCACCATGAATTCCAAAATAGACGTCATCGCCTTCACGATTTTTAAGTTCCTTAACTACTGCTTCTAAATCCCATTTCTCGTAATAACCATAGCTACTCGTTTTTCCACCAGAATCGCCATGTCTACGATGGTCATAAATGATAGCATTATAACCTTTTTTTAAAAAGATATTCATGTATTTTATGGAATTGAATTTATTTTCAGTAATTCCGTGACAAAAGATCATCCATTTGTTTGTTGGATAAGGCTTAACGAATAAACAATCTAATTTGTAACCGAAAGGAGATTCTACCATCACTTGTGTTTTAGGTAGAGAATCAAAGTCTTTAGGAACCCATCTTTTAGCTTTTGTTTCACGATCACGTATAACAGCCTCGTCTTTCTTTTTCATAAACATAATAATGTTAGTAAAAAAGATACCGAGCGCAGCTATAGCCGAAAAAAAAGTTGCTATTGGTATCCACCATTTTTTTTTCATAGAAGTTTACCTCCATTTCAGCTTCTTTATTTCATTCTAACACGTTTAAAAATGAAATAAACGTCAAACTTACAATTAGTCCCTCGTTTTAAGGAAGAGGGGCTATTTCTTGTCGTGGAAAAATGGTGTGAAATTTCTATTTAATTAATAATAATGTAGAAGTTAAGCTTTTACTAAGAGCCGTTTTCAGCAATATTTAGTAAGTAAAATATAATGTGTTGTTATTGGAAGGGAGTTTTAACCAATATTCCTTATATGAAAAACGTTTTTGCTTTTGTTCTTCATTCTTTACACGTTAACAGCTAATAATACCCATGCTATAATAGATTACGAAGTAAGGAGGTATTGAAATGAAAAAGAAAGCACATCAAAAGGTCCAAAAACAAGATGATTCAATGACATTATCCAATATTCTTAATAAAGATTTAGTTAATCAGTTGAAGAATAAACAAAGAGAGCTTATGAAGGAAGAACAAGAACAGAAAGAGGCATTAGAGCAACAAAAAAGAGAAGAAAGAAGAAGAGCGGAAAAAAACAAAACATTTGCTGAACTGTTAAGTGAAGATAACAAGGATTGGCGTAATTTTAAATAAGAAAAGTGGAACTGAAAAAGATGCCTATGCATACAAATCAGTTCCACTTTTCTTTTTACAAACGATGTTGAGTATATGTGTTAGCATGAGTTAATGATTGTAGCAATTGTATTTCTTCTCTAGTTAATGGAGCAGATTGTGCAGCTTTAATATTTTGTATAACCTGTTCTTTTGAACTTGCACCGGGAATAATTGCTCCTACGGAATGATGTGAAAGAATATATTGTAATGCTATATCAAGAAGATTTCTAGAAGCAAATGCCTCTCTTAACTGTCCAAGTAGCTCTTCTAATTCATGATAGATATAATCTAAATAACCATTTTCTTTTATAGAAGGACTACACTTTTCTAACATTCTTTCACTTAGTATTCCTTTAGCGATAGGACCTCTAGCAATGATACTTATATTTTTATCTTGTAAAAAGGGCGACCATTCTTCTGGTCTGCGATCCAGCAAGCTGTATTGCATCATAACTGACACTATGTTTGATTTGGATGCGTAAGATTGAATAACATTTGGACGTATGGAAGAAATTCCGTAATAGCGAATGAAGCCTTCTTGAACAAGCTCTTCAAAAGCTTCGATTACTTCTTCATGATTATCCTCCATCGTTCCACCATGTAATTGATAGAGATCGATATAATCTGTATGTAAACGAAGTAAACTGCTTTTTATAGCTTCTTTAATATATTTTTTGGAGGCATCCCAACTCCATGTTTCTTTGTTATCCCATTTGTTACCAACTTTTGTTGCGAGAATGACTTTTTCTCGAACTGATTTTAAAGCTTTACCTAGGAGCTTCTCGTTATTTCCAAAATCATATAAATCCGCTGTATCAAAATAGTTTACACCATGTTCTAATGCTGTTTGTATAATTTCAACGGCATTATCGGGGTTTGTGCCAAGTGACATGCAGCCAAGACCTATTTCAGAAACATAAAGATCAGACTGGCCAAGCTGTCTTTTTCTCATATTTATCAATCCTTTTATTTAGAAGTTTCTTTTATTATATAGGAAATAAAAAAAGAAATGGAAGTAAGTAATCCTTTAGTAGGTATAACATGCTACTTATTAATCCAATGATATACATAGTGATAGTTTTGGCGATATTCTTGTAATTTAGCTTTAATTTCCCAAGCCTTTCCACATAATATTATTTTATTTTTGCCAATGTATACTTTCATAGAATAACCTCCAAAATCATGATATGGTAAAATATATGATTTGTTTGTCAGAGAATAGAACTGGAGGTAGTTATAAATGTATAAATTTGAAGAAAAGACAATTGAAAGTCAGTCGATTTTTAAAGGAAATGTAATTAGCTTACAAGTAGATGAAGTTCAATTGCCAAATGGAAAGAAAAGTAAACGTGAAATTATTAAGCATCCTGGAGCTGTTGCTATTTTAGCTATAACAGAGGAAAATAAAATAGTAGTTGTTGAGCAATATCGAAAAGCATTAGAGAAATCTATAGTAGAGATACCAGCTGGTAAGCTAGAGCCTGGAGAAGAACCACTTGTAACAGCTGCTAGAGAATTAGAAGAGGAAACGGGTTATGTTAGCGAAACGTTGGAACATATCATTTCTTTTTATACATCACCTGGCTTTGCTGATGAAATTATCCATTTGTATTTAGCGAAGGGATTAACAAAAAAAGAAAATTCGGCACCGTGCGATGAAGATGAATTTGTAGAGGTAGAGGAAATTTCTTTACAAGAGGCAGTGCAATACATAAAAGAAAAGAAAATAAATGATGCAAAAACGGCTTATGCAATTCAATATTTACAATTATTGCAGATTACAGGGAAACACAATCTGTAATTTCGGCTGATGGTATTGTGTTCAAAGAGAGATGTTTAGTGGAACCCTCTTTTATTTTTGTCTCTTTCTAAAAGATTGTTGTTTAAATCATTTCGTTTAATAAATCCAGCATAGATATGCCAAAAGCAAGAGGCTTCTCAAAATGATTAAACATTTCGAGAAAGCCTCTTTACTTTTTAGCGAATTGTATCCATTCCCGTATTTGATTTTACTAGGATTTCATCGTAGGTAACTTGATTGTCTTCAACACCTGATTTTTTAGAAACGAGTGTTCCAATAAATCCAGCTAAGAAACCTAGTGGAATTGAAACAATACCTGGTGTTGATAAAGGAAATAGCGGTTCTCCCACGAACATCGCTTTACCAACTTCCGGACTAAATACGTTTGGTCCAACAACTACAAGACCAATCGAAGTGACTAGACCGACAACCATAGCCCAAATAGCACCGTTTGTATTGAAACGCTTCCAATAAATTGTGTAGAGAATAACTGGCAAATTAGCGCTAGCTGCAACAGCGAAAGCAAGCGATACAAGGAATGCTACGTTTAAGCTTTGAGCAAATAACGCTAGAATGATAGAAAGTACAGAAATACCAATTGAAGCGAAACGAGCCATGTTTACTTGTTGCTTTTCTGTCGCTTTTCCACCTTTCAAAATTTCATTATAAAAATCATGTGAGAATGCAGCAGCAGCTGTTAACACTAATCCTGCTACAACAGCTAGAATTGTAGCGAAAGCGACAGCGGAAACAAATGCGAATAACATGTTACCACCTAATGCCTGAGCTAACAGTGGAGCAGCCATGTTCCCAGCTTTGTCAGCTGCTACGATTTTTTCACTACCTACAAATGCAGCAGCTCCGAATCCTAAGAAAATAGTCATTACATAGAAGATTCCAATGATCCATGTAGCATAAACAACAGAGCTACGAGCTGTTTTCGCATCACGTACAGTGAAGAAGCGAACGAGAATGTGAGGCAGACCTGCTGTTCCTAAAACGAGTCCTAGAGTTAAAGAGAGGGTATCAAGTCCTACGGTATATTTTACCCCCGGATTAAGAAAGGCTTCTTTTAATGGTGTATCAGATTTCATTTGATCAAACATATCAAGTATATTGAAATTGAACTTAGCAAAAACAATAATAGAAATTAAGAATGTACCAACCATTAGTAGAATGGCTTTTACGATTTGTACCCAGCTTGTAGCATGCATGCCTCCAAAAATAACATACACAGTCATTAATACACCTACAATTAGTACTGAGGTAGTATATTCAATACCAAGTAAAAGTTTTATAAGTGCGCCAGCTCCAACAAGTTGAGCAATCATATAAAATGTAGAAATTGTAATCGTGTTAAATGCTGCAAATCCTCTAATTTTCTTCGCGTTAAATCGTACAGCAATCATATCTGCGAAAGTATATTTTCCTAAATTTCTTAAAGGTTCTGCTACAAGATAAAGAACAACAAGGTAAGCAACGAGGAAACCTATACTATAAAAGAAACCGTCAAATCCTGCTAAGGCAATTGTACCAGCAATCCCTAAAAATGAAGCGGCAGACATATAGTCTCCGGCGATGGCCATACCATTTTGCCAACCTGTCAGTCCACCACCAGCTGTATAAAACTCACTGGCGTTTTTCGTTTTTTTGGATGCCCAATATGTAATAAATAGGGTACCTGAAACGATAACTAAAAACATAGTAAAAGCGGCAGTATTCATAGTTTACCTCCCTTTTTCCTCTAGTATTTTTTCAGAAAGCTCATCGAACTTGTTAGCTTTTTTGGAGTAAATCATACAGAAGGACCAAGTCATTACGAATTGTAAAAAGGCAAAAACCCAAGCCCATGTGATACTGCCAATAAAAGGTTTGTTAAGAATCGTCGTGTAAGAAGTTAGAATTGGTAATGCAAAATAAAAGCAAAAGAAGAAGATAGTGAAAGGAATAATAAATTTTTTCTTTTCTTTCAAAAGAAGTTGAAAACTAGAAGATCGAACGATTGCTGAGTATTCTTCAGGAGTAGTTTGAACAGCTTTACTTGACTGTTTCTTTTGAATTTCCATACGCAGTCCCCTTTCTAATATCAAGAAATGTAAGTGCTTTCAAAACAGAGAATGCCGAATTGTTTAGCTATCACCTCCTTTATTGTATCGAAGATAAGCAATCTAAATATAGTAAACATTCTGAAAATTATGTCATTGGTTATTATACTATCGAGGAAGAGAAATGCACAAGAGTAAAATTACATTTTAGGGAAAAAATGTTTTTCACTATAAAGATAGTGATAAAAAATAAGCATATTCATAGAGTTCTCTCATACAATCTAGTAAATAGCCATAGGAGGAAAAGAAAATGAAGAAAAAGTCGCTGTTTCATAATGTAGCAAATAATCATATTAAAGAAAATTCCTCATTGTATATGTTTATTATTGTGTTATTTTTAATGGGAGTTATTAGTGGAGCAATTGTTGTTAATAGTTTAAGTTTTACCCAAAAAGAAGATTTACTCTATTATTTATCCAGATTTTTTGGGCAAGTGAGTGAAGATAATATCGCTACAACATATGATATGTTCATAGCCAGTGTTACTCATAACATGAAGTATATAGGCTTGATTTGGATTCTAGGTATATCTATCATTGGATTGCCTCTAATTTTAATTCTACTATTTTTAAAAGGAGTAGTTATTGGTTTTACTGTAGGATTTCTAGTAAGTGCTATGGGATGGAGTGGCTTTAAAATAGCATTAGTGGCTGTGCTTCCACAAAATATAATACTAGTACCTTTGACTATTTTTATAACAACTTTATCACTAGCTTTTAGTATTGTAATTATACAAAGAGTGTTTGTTAGACAAGTTAGAAAACCGTTGGCACCCATGGTATTTAAATACGTAGCAGCTCTTTTCATCTCCTTGATTTTTATTTCTGGTGCTGCTGCAATAGAAGGGTATTTTTCACCATCTTTTATGAAGCAAATAGTAGGACTTGTTTGGTAAGCTTATTAATTGGTGGAAGTCCCTGAGACATTTAGGAAGTAGCAAGAAGGACAGGTTCAATAGTTTAGGAAAGAGTGAGGAAGCCTGCCTTCTAAAGCACAGAGCGAATGAATTAGATTGGATTGGACCATTATCAAACTAGGAAGTTTAACATCGTTTTGTATACTTGTTGACTATCAACAAGGAGTGAGTGAATTCAACGCGAAGCAGCTCGCTTTTTTGCGTGTAAGATTGTGAGTCTCCTCAGTTATAAAGCCAATATAGCTTAAATTAAAATGATTCTTTCATTATAATCATTTTATTTACTTAAAAATAATAATTCTATTTTGACACTTCCCATCGATTTGATATAATGGATTATGTGAAAGACTGGGAGGAGAAAAGATGGAAGAAAGAATCGAACGTATTAAAAAACAGTTGCATTCATCGAGTTACAAGCTAACTCCTCAAAGAGAAGCTACAGTTCGCGTTTTATTAGAACATGAAGAAGATCATTTAAGTGCAGAAGATGTGTATTTATTAGTAAAAGAAAAATCTCCAGAAATTGGATTAGCTACTGTATATAGAACATTAGAATTATTAACAGAATTGAAGATTGTTGACAAAATTAATTTTGGTGATGGAGTATCTCGCTATGACCTTAGACAAGAAGGAGCTGCTCACTTTCATCACCATCTTGTTTGTATGGAATGTGGATCGGTGGATGAAATTCAAGAAGATTTGTTAGAAGATGTTGAAGCAGTTGTTGAGAAAAGATGGAAATTTAGAATCAAGGACCATCGTCTTACCTTTCATGGCGTTTGCCATCGTTGTCAGTCAAATGATGAAAGTGAAGGTATGTAATAACATAAGAAGATGCTGATAAAACTTTTAGGTGATAATAATCATCACCTTGTTTCATGAGCATCTTTTTTGTATGGAAAAGCACAATGAAAATACAAATTGTATGTATAGTTTTCTAAAAGATTGGCATAGATTGAAATAGATATGTTAATTCGGAGGGAAATTATGAAATCTCTAGTTTGGGAATTTGTACATGCACTGAAAATATTTGTTTTATTTGTGAGTTTTACCATACTCTTTTATATAGGGATGGTATGGTTGAACCGTGAATATGAAGACTATAATCGTTATGATCAACCTGATGGAACATCTTTAAAAGTATCCACGAATCAGGAAGATATGGATATAACCTGGTTTGAGAGGCTAAAGTTGTTTTATTTGAACGGAGAGTAATCAGTATGGAAGATGGATTAAGAGATTTTATTCACTTTTTAACAGTGGAAAAAGGCCTAGCAAAAAACACACTAGTTTCGTATGAGCGAGATTTAAGATCCTATTTAAAGTATATTCAAACAGTTGAACAAATCACTACATGGAACGATGTACATAGGGTAACAATTATTCAATTTTTAGCTAAACTTAAAGAAGAAGGAAAATCTTCGAGAACGATTGCGAGACATATCGCATCGATACGATCTTTGCATCAATTTTTGTTAAGAGATAAACAGACTGAGCAGGATCCTTCCGTACATATTGATACGCCTCAAAAAGAAAGAACACTACCAAAAGTATTAAGTATGGAAGAAGTTGAAGCCTTGATGGAATCTCCAAAAGGTTCAGATGGATTTGGATTACGTGATCAAGCTATGTTAGAAATTATGTATGCCACTGGAATGCGCGTCAGCGAGCTAATTCAATTAAACCTATCGGATGTTCATAGTGCTATGGGTTTTGTCAGATGTGTTGGTAAAGGGAATAAGGAAAGAATTATTCCAATTGGGCAAACAGCATTAAAGGCAGTCGATCGATATTTATCGAAAGGGAGACCTATGCTCGCAAGAAAGCAATATACGACTGATGCATTATTTTTAAATCATCATGGGCAAAGACTATCTAGACAGGGATTTTGGAAAATATTAAAAAGATTAGCTCAAGAAGCAAATATTCAAAAGGAATTAACACCACATACCTTTAGACATTCATTTGCCACACATTTATTAATGAATGGTGCTGATTTACGTTCTGTCCAAGAAATGCTTGGCCATGCAGATATTTCAACAACACAAATATATACACATATTACAAATACTAGACTTAAGGATGTTTATTCAAAGTATCATCCAAGAGCCTAATAGGTTAATAGAATTAGTGAACAAGGCATGTAATAGATGAGAATCATCATTATACATGCTTTTTTATTAGAAAATAAGTTGCTATAAGTTGGAGAGCGTAGAAATGATAATCTAAACATTAGCATAACAAGGTAATGTCGTATTAGAATAAAAGTACATCTTTTGTATTAGCGGTTTGATAGCATATTATTACAATTATTAATGGAACGTGAAAAGTACTTTAATAAAGTAGAATTTTTATATTGTGCAGTCGTCAGACATCTGACTATAATAGAGTGTATCTTATATATAAAGCATAATTAAAACTTTATGTGTTGGGTAATATATGTATATTATGAATGGTAGATGGTCTATGGGTTTAGTAAAAATTTGCTTTTCGTGATATGGACGACAGTAGTGGTAGACAGAGTATAGGAGGATTAACAATGAGTGAAAAAAATAAATTTAATCGTGTATTTTTAGTGGTCATGGATTCAGTGGGCATTGGCGAAGCTCCTGATGCGAAGGAATTTGGCGACGAGGGATCACATACATTATTACATATTGCAGAAAAAATGAATGGTTTAAACATGCCGAACATGGGAAAATTGGGTTTAAGTAATATTGAGCAAATTCCTGGTGTAGAAAAAGCAGAAAAGCCATTGGCTTACTATACAAAAATGCAAGAGGCTTCAAATGGGAAAGATACAATGACTGGTCATTGGGAAATTATGGGCCTTAATATCCCTACACCATTCCGAGTATTTCCAGACGGTTTCCCTCAGGAATTACTTACCGAGTTAGAGGAAAAAACAGGTCGAAAAATCATTGGAAACAAACCTGCTAGCGGAACAGGGATATTAGATGAACTTGGTCAAGAACAAATGGAAACAGGAGCAATCATCGTCTATACATCAGCTGATTCTGTTCTGCAAATTGCTGCGCATGAAGATGTTGTACCTCTTGAAGAATTATACTCTATTTGCAAAATTGCTCGAGAATTAACATTACGTGAAGAATATATGATTGGTCGCGTCATCGCACGTCCGTTCGTGGGTGAACCAGGAAACTTCACAAGAACGCCTAACCGTCATGATTATGCATTAAAGCCATTTGAACGTACTGTAATGAATGAATTAAAAGATGGTGGCTACGATGTGTTAGCAATTGGTAAAATCTCAGACATTTATGATGGAGAAGGGGTTACGAAATCTCTACGAACTGTATCTAATATGGATGGAATGGATAAGTTAATGGAAACTTTACATACAGATTTTACAGGTTTAAGTTTTCTAAATCTTGTAGATTTTGATGCTATGTATGGTCATAGAAGAGATCCAATTGGTTATGGAAAAGCATTAGAAGAATATGATGCACGTTTAACACAAGTACTTGATGAATTAAAAGAAGATGATCTATTAATTATTACTGCAGACCATGGAAATGATCCTGTACATCATGGAACAGATCATACACGTGAATATGTACCTTTATTAGTGTACGGAAAAAAATTAACAGACCCAAAACAACTACCTGTTAATAAAACATTTGCTGACATTGGAGCAACAATTGCTGACAATTTCAATGTAACAATGCCAAAACATGGGGAAAGCTTTTTATCACAATTAAAATAAGGGGGAGCAAGAATGTACGATCGTGCGAAACAATCAGCAGAATTTATTAAAGGAAAAATTACAGAAATTCCTGAAATTGGTTTGATTTTAGGATCTGGTTTAGGTATTTTAGCCGACGAAATAGAAGATGCGGTGGCTATTTCTTATAGTGATATCCCGAATTTTCCAGTTTCTACCGTTCAAGGGCACCGTGGCCAATTAGTAATTGGAAAAATTGCAGGAAAAGTAGTACTGGCTATGCAAGGTAGATTCCATTATTATGAAGGTTATTCTATGGAGACGGTTACGTTCCCAGTTCGTGTAATGAAATTATTGGGTATTGAAAAATTAATCGTTACCAATGCAGCTGGTGGTGTAAATGAAAACTTCACACCAGGTGATTTAATGTTAATTACAGACCATATTAATTTTATGGGTGATCATCCTCTTATCGGACCTAATGATGAGAGATTTGGTCCTCGTTTTCCGGATATGTCAAAAGCCTATGATCCTGAATTCCAAGCGTTAGCAAGAAGAGTGGCGAAGGAATTAAATATATCGATTCAAGAGGGTATTTATTTAGGGTTAACAGGTCCTACATATGAAACTCCTGCAGAGGTAAGAATGGTAAGAACATTAGGAGGGGATGCTGTAGGTATGTCGACAGTTACAGAAGTAATTGTGGCAAACCATTGTAGCATGCGTGTCCTAGGAATTTCTTGTATTACGAATATGGCTGCTGGTATTTTAGATCAACCTCTTAATCATGAAGAAGTTATTGAAACAACAGAAAAAGTAAAAAGCACTTTCCTTCAATATGTTAAAGAATTAATTAAAAATCTGTAAGAAATCTGGGTGGTGTTAGTATGAGAATGGTAGACCTCATAGCTAAAAAAAGAGATAATCATGAATTAACTACAGAAGAAATTCAATTTATCATTGAAAATTATACAAATGGTACAATTCCAGATTATCAAATGAGCAGTATGCTTATGGCTATATATTTTAATGGTATGACAGAAAAAGAACGAGCAGATTTAACACTTGCAATGGTTCATTCAGGTGACGTTATCGATTTAAGTGCGATCGAAGGAATAAAGGTGGATAAACATTCTACAGGTGGGGTAGGGGATACTACGACATTAGTATTGGGACCACTTGTTGCAGCAGTGGGAGTTCCTGTAGCGAAAATGTCTGGAAGAGGTTTAGGACATACTGGAGGAACTATTGATAAATTAGAATCAGTAGCTGGTTTTACAGTTGAAATTTCTAAAGAGAAATTTATCGAGATAGTAAATGACAGTAAATTAGCAGTTATCGGACAGACAGGAGACTTAACACCGGCGGATAAAAAGCTATATGCTTTGCGTGATGTAACAGCTACTGTTAATAGCATCCCATTAATTGCAAGCTCAATTATGAGTAAGAAAATTGCTGCTGGAGCCGATGCCATTGTTCTTGATGTTAAAACTGGAGCAGGCGCTTTTATGAGAGAAGAAGAAGATGCTGTAAAACTTGCTGAAGCGATGGTAAGCATTGGGAATAATGTGGGGCGTAATACAATGGCTATCATTTCTGATATGAGTCAGCCGTTAGGATTTGCGATAGGTAATGCATTAGAAGTTAAAGAAGCGATAGACACATTAAATGGACATGGACCAGAAGACTTAACAGAATTATGCTTATCATTAGGTAGCTATATGGTTTATTTAGCTAAAAAAGCATCCTCATTAGAGGAAGCTAGAACAATGCTCGAAGAAGTTATTGCTAATGGAAAAGCATTGCAATCGTTTAAGACCTTTTTACAAGTACAGGGTGGAGATGCATCAGTTGTAGATCATCCTTCTAAGTTGCCAACAGCTTCTTATACTTTTGAATTACCAGCTAAAGAAAGTGGTTTTGTAAAAGAATTAATTGCTGATGAAATTGGAACAGCAGCTATGATGCTAGGTGCTGGTCGTGAAACAAAAGAATCGATTATTGACTTAGCAGTAGGAATTGTTCTTCAAAAGAAAATTGGCGATGCTGTAAGTGAAGGAGAATCACTACTAACCATTCACTCAAATACAGAAGATATAGAGCGTGTTAAAGAATTACTATATAAGAGTATTGTTATCAGTAAAGAAAAGGTGGAAGCACCTAAATTAATCCATAGTCATATTACTAAATAGAAGGATATGTAAAAAGTAACGAGTCATTTTCTGAAAAGAGAAAGGCTCGTTATTTTTTTTTCTGTCCTTATGGAATTATTTGTATAAAAGTATAATGTTTGGAAAAAATGAAAAATATAAAGATTGGAGGGTTTGGGCTTGAAGAGTAAACAAATTTCTATCACCATTTTACTAACTTTCATCATTTTTAGTATGACAATACAACCGAGCTATGCTGCTGAAAAACAAAAATCAGAGCTTGAGCTAGCAGAAGAAGCAAAATCCGCAATTTTAATTGAGAGAGATACAGGAGCTGTTCTTTACGGGAGAAATCAAAATGAAAAGCTTTCTCCAGCGAGTATGACAAAGATCATGACGATGCTCTTAATCATGGAAGAAATAGATAAAGGAAAATTATCATTTAATGAGAAAATACGTACTAGTGAATATGCAGCGTCGATGGGTGGTTCACAAATTTTCTTAGAGCCAGGTGAAGAAATGACCGTTCATCATATGCTACAAGGTATTGCAATTGGTTCAGGAAATGATGCTTCGGTTGCAATGGCAGAGAGAATTGCAGGTTCAGAAGAGGCATTTGTAGAAATGATGAATAAAAAAGCGAAGTCACTAGGATTGAAGAATACTTATTTTGAAAATGCTACAGGTTTGCCTGCAACTAATCATTATAGTACGGCCTACGATATGGCGATGATTGGTAAAGAATTATTAAAGTATGGTGAAATTACTAAGTATACAGGTACTTATGAAGCATTTTTACGTGAAAATACAAAGAAGAAATTTTGGCTAGTTAATACTAATCGATTAGTTAAATTTTATCCAGGTGTAGACGGATTGAAAACAGGTTTTACGAATGAAGCGAAATATTGTTTAACTGCTACAGCAAAAAAAGGAAATATGAGAGTTATAGCAGTTGTTTTTGGTGCTCCAAATCCTAAAACAAGAAATGCTGAGGTAACGAAAATATTAGATTACGCTTTTTCACAATATATGACACATCCCGTATATAAAAAGAACCAAACTCTAAAAAAAGTAATGGTTAGCAAAGGAACAGAAAAAACGGTTACTGGTGTAACGAGTGAGCCAATCTCACTTTTAACAAAAAAAGGTGAAAATACAAAAGATTATAAAGTAAAGGTTACGACAAATAAGAAAGTTGCCGCACCGATTCAAAAAGGTGACCAAATTGGGACATTGACTGTTAAAAAAGATGGAAAAACAATTGTAAGTTCACCTATTGTTGCTAAAGAAACAATTGATAAAGCTACCTGGTGGCAATTATTTAAAAAATCGATGGGTCTATTTACACATGGTGGAAAATAGGAAATAACTCGAATCATAAGGGAAAAATAAGAATAACCACTAGTTTTGTCAAGAGGAAGGAAAAGGCAATCTATTTATAGAAAGACCTTATACAGAATATTGAAGGGAGCTGTATAATTTTGAGTCTTGCTATAAATATTGAAAATAAAGGAGCAGTTCTTTGTATTAGACTGATGGGAGAGCTTGATCATCATTCAGCTGAGGAGCTAAAGGATCAAGCTACAAATGCAATAGAAAAATATAAAATCAAACATATTATCTTAAATCTTGAACAACTGACATTTATGGATAGTTCAGGTCTAGGTGTTATTCTTGGACGTTACAAACAAATTAAACAAAAAAAAGGTGAAATGATTGTGTGTTCGATTTCACCTGCTGTGAAAAGATTATTTGAAATGTCAGGTCTGTTTAAGATTATTGCGCTTGAATCTTCAGAAAATAGTGCTTTACAAAGATTGGGGGCTGCCTAAATTGAGAAATTCAATGTCATTAGAATTTTCCGCGTTAAGTCAAAATGAGTCTTTTGCAAGAGTAACAGTTGCAGCATTTATCGCACAATTAGATCCGACTATGGATGAGCTAACAGAAATTAAAACGGTGGTTTCAGAAGCGGTTACAAATGCCATTATACATGGATATGAAAGTAATCCAAATGGAACCGTGAAAATTGAAGCAAGTATTGAAGATAACGTTATTGATTTAATGATTAAAGATGAAGGTGTTGGTATATCTGATATAGATGAGGCTAGACAACCGCTATTTACAACAAAGCCTGAATTAGAACGATCAGGTATGGGTTTTACGATTATGGAAAATTTTATGGATGAATTAAATATCGTATCGCATCCCGGTGAAGGAACCATTATTCGATTGAAGAAACATGTAACTAATAGCAAAGCCTTGTGCAATTAAGGGAGACATGTGTATGGATGTGGAGGTTAAAAACAATAAGAATGCTGTTCAGTTGAAGGATCATGAAGTAAAAGCCTTGATCCGAAATAGTCAGGATGGCGATCAGGAAGCAAGAGACACTATTGTGCAAGCTAATTTACGACTTGTATGGTCAGTCGTTCAAAGATTTTTAAACAGGGGATATGAACCCGATGATTTATTTCAAATTGGGTGTATCGGTCTGCTGAAATCAGTTGATAAATTTGATTTGTCTTTCGATGTTAAATTTTCCACATATGCTGTACCAATGATTATCGGAGAGATTCAACGATTTTTAAGAGATGACGGTACTGTAAAAGTAAGTCGTTCGATAAAAGAACAAGGTAATAAGATTCGACGAGCTAAAGAAGAATTATCAAAAGTATATGGAAGGGTACCTACAGTCAATGAAATAGCAGAGTACCTTGATATGACTGCTGAGGAAGTTATCTTTGCTCAAGATGCTAGTAGACAACCATCTTCTATTCATGAAACTGTTTATGAAAACGATGGAGATCCTATTACATTGTTAGATCAGATAGCTGATAATAATGAAACGAAATGGTTTGAAAAAATTGCGCTAAAAGATGCTTTAGAAGAACTTGATGAGAGGGAGAAGCTAATTGTGTATTTGAGGTATTTTAAGGATCAAACACAATCTGAAGTAGCTGAAAGATTGGGTATTTCACAAGTTCAAGTATCAAGATTAGAGAAAAAAATATTGAATCAAATCAAAATCCGTATGAATGAATAATTCATATGGTTTTTTTGTTTATCTATTATTACTTAAATAGTTATTATTTCTGAATGTACAATATATTTAAAATCAGGAAATCGTGTGTACAAACAAGCAGTCGAAAGTGAGTCCGTGCACATCATAAAAACATTATGTAAAGAACCCTTTGAATAAAAATAAAAGTAAGGTAAAAGTTAAGAGTAAAGGGGATTTCTTAAGTAAACACAGTCGGAAATATCAGAAAGAACAAAAGAGTTGGAAATTATAACTGGAAAAAAATACGGAGAATTATAGCTTGAAAATCAATTTAAAAACGAATATTATAATATAGTTCGTTAAAAAACATTCGTCATTTTAACTTTGAGAAATGACTAGCTACTCGGAGGTTAAGATTTTGTTAGACAAATTTTTTGGTATTAAGAAACATAATTCAACAGTAAAAACAGAAGTTTTTGCAGGGATTACAACCTTTTTTACAATGGTTTATATCATTTTTGTAAATCCTGCTATTCTTTCATCAGTTGGGGTACCATTTGATCAGGTATTTATGGCTACCATTATTGCTACTGTAACAGGTACTTTAATAATGGGTCTTTTAGCTAAATATCCAATAGCTATCGCTCCAGGAATGGGTTTAAATGCATATTTTGCTACAATTGTTGCTACTCAAGGTTTAAGTTATCAAACTGTGTTTGGCGCCATTTTTATTGCAGGTATTTTATTTATCATATTAAGTGTAAGCAATCTTAGACAAATGATTCTAGAAGCGATTCCATCAACAATTAAATATGGAATCACATCAGGTATTGGACTATTTATCGCCTTCTTAGGTTTTAAGCAATCGGGTATCATTGTGGGGAACGAAAGTACATTAGTAGCAATTGGAGATTTAACTGCGCCAGTAACCATCCTATCTATTGTTGGATTATTCATTACTTTAATTCTAATGGTAAGAAGAGTTCAAGGGGCATTTTTCATCGGAATGATCATTACGACAATTATTGGCTTCTTCTGTGGAATGCTTGAGTTTAATGGTCTTGTAAGCTTACCACCAATGCCAACGTTTTTTGATTTAGATCTTGGTGGGGTATTTACGAATGGTTTATATGCAGTTATCTTTGCTTTCTTATTAGTTACTATTTTTGATACGACGGGCACAATGGTTGCTGTTACTGAGCAAGCAGGCTTAATGGAAAATGGAAAAATTGTAAGAGCGAAAAAGGCATTTATGGGAGATTCGATCGCAACTACTGTAGGAGCTATGTTCGGAACAAGTCCATCAACTGCTTATGTTGAATCAACAACAGGTGTAGCTGCTGGAGGAAGAACTGGATTAACAGCAGTAATCGTAGCTGGTTTATTCATCCTTTCTATGTTCTTTTCACCGATTATATCAGCTATTTCTAATTTACCTGCTATTACAGCACCAGTATTAATTATTGTAGGTTGCTTTATGATGGATGGCCTTACTAAAATTAATTGGAAAGCTTTTGATGAAGCATTTCCAGCATTCGTTATTATTTTATCGATGCCATTAACTTCAAGCATTTCAACAGGAATTGCTTTTGGTTTCATTACGTATCCAATATTAAAAGTATTTAGTGGAAAAGCAAAATCCGTACATCCTATCATTTATATTTTCAGTGTACTATTTTTAATTCAAATGATCTTCTTCCCTGCACATTAAAAGAAAAACCGTCACCGGTCCTTTGAGGAAGATTGTAAGAAAAAGCCGATTCAAGCATTTTACGTTTGAATCGGCTTTTTTCTTTAGGATAAATTGATCTTACTTTTTTAGAGTGTCATCCTAAATGGGTCAGTCAATAGAAAGGTGATGTTTTTTTTGGTACTATTAAATTAATTTGGAATCAATGCTAATTATTGTAATTGTTGGTGAAGAGGTGTACTGATGAAGGAGCGTAGAGATTATTTGTCCAATTTACTTCTATTAAAAGAAATTGCAGAAATATTAAATAATAGTATCAGCTTGCAAGAGGTATTAACAGAAGCGTTACCTCGTTTATTAAAAGTCACTAAATTTGAAAACGGTTGGATTTTTTTAATGAATGAAAAAGGTGATTTAGAGCTGAAAACATCTGTGCATTTACCTCCTGCTTTATTAAATGAAAAGGAAAAGCCGATGTGTGGGCAAGATTGTTATTGTATTGAGCGATTTCAGGATGGACGATTACAAAAGGCAGTTAATGTAGTGGAATGTAAGCGTCTGAAAAGAGCCAAAGACAATGATTGGGGTAATACATATGGATTAACACATCATGCATCTGTAGCACTTAAATCAGGTAATGAAAATTTTGGAATCTTAAATGTAGCATCAACTGGGAAGGAATATTTCAAAGAGGAAGAATTAGCCTTACTAGAAGCGGTGGCCTTTCAAATGGGTACTACTATTAAACGAATTCGATTATCGGAAAAGAGTCGTAGATTAGCGGTTCATGAAGAAAGGAATAGGCTAGCACAAGATTTACATGATTCAGTTAACCAGCTTCTATTTTCTGTTAATCTCCTGGCCAAATCAGGTCTATCAAGTAAGAAACGTGAGAATTCGTTAAAGTTATTTCAAGAAATACATATGATTGCAGAAAAAGCTCAAACAGAAATGAAGACTTTAATATGGCAACTTCATCCTAAAGGACTAGAAAAGGGACTAGTATGCGCTCTATCTGCATATGGGGACATGCATAAAGTGAATGTGAGAAGCAATGTCGAAGGTACAGCAACTATTCCAAAACATATTGAAGAACATCTTTGGAGGATTGGTCAAGAAGCGATCAATAATTGTAAAAAATATGCGGGGCAAATGGAAATTACAATCAATTATTACTTTCATGAAAATAAAATTGAAATGAGCATCGAGGATAATGGAAATGGGTTTGATTATAATCCTAATATCGAAATTCCTACTAATGGAATAAGTAATATGAAGAGTAGGGTAAAGGTTTTGCAAGGAGATTTTCAATTTTTTTCAAAGCTTGGTAAAGGCACGCTTATAAAGGTTTCTATTCCTTATTAGGAGGTTAAGTGATTTTGAGAATAACAGTAGTCGTTGTTGATGATCATCCAATTGTAAGAAAAGGATTGGTTACTTTTTTACAAACATATGAGGATTTTGAAATTATCGGGGAAGCTGAGAATGGACAAGAAGCCGTAGAATTAGTACGTAAATTAAATCCTGATATCCTATTAATGGACTTATTAATGCCAGTGATGAATGGTGTGGAAGCGACGAGAATAATAAGTAAAGAAAACAAGCAATTGAAAATACTAATTTTAACAAGCTATTCAGATCAAGAATATGTAGTACCGGCAATAGAGGCAGGGGCGAATGGCTATTTATTAAAAGATAGTGATCCAGAAGCAATCGCGGAAAGTATTATCAACATATCTCGTGGTGTTCAAGTTTTGGATTTAAAGGCAACCTCGCAGCTTATGGATCATGTAAGAAAGAAAAGAGAGAGTTCCCTAGTAAATTCACAAAATGAGAGACTAACGAATCGTGAAAAAGAAGTGTTACAAGAAATAGCGAAAGGTAAAAGTAATAAAGAAATAGCAGATTCCCTTCAAATTACAGAGAAAACAGTAAAAACACATGTCTCTAATATATTATCTAAACTGCAGCTTCAAGATCGTACACAAGCAGCTATTTATGCGCTAAAACAAGAACTGCATGAATAGCTATCTACGACTTAGGATGTAGGAACGATAGAGATTTGTCGATATAAAGAATGAAATAAAATTCAAAATAAAGACTGATGTGTTAAAAAATTTCTTCCTTATAATTATAAGCAAGGAGGGAGAAAATGACATCAATTTACCAGAGTAAGAAATTTCAGTATATTATTGCAGCAAATATTGCATCTTCAATAGGATCAGGAATAACAATGATTGCTGTGCCGTGGTTACTCGTTACATCGAAAGATGGGAATGAGATATTTGGATATGTTACGTTAGGTATGACGATCTTTAATTTCTTTATTACACCTTTTACTGGTGTATTAATTGATAAAATATCTAGAAAAAACTTGTTGATTGCAGGAGAATTGTTAAGTTTTATTATTATTTTTGCTTTTATGGTTGCCGGTTTTGCTAATATAGATTATGGCTTGTGGCAATATATCGTGATCTATGTAACCGGAAGCTTATATTACACACTTTTCTTTCCGACGATGTTTGCCTTTAATCAAGAAGTATTTACAAGTGAACAATATAAGCAACTTAACGGAGCTATGGAAGTGCAGAGCCAATTCTCTAGTATGGTAGCTGGAGGTATTGCAAGTATACTTATTACAAGGTGGAATTTAGAATATATCTTATTCTTAAATTCTTTAACCTATTTAGTTGCTATATATTATTTCAAGAAAATTCAATATAAAAAAACAAACTCAAGTTGTGAGGAGGAAACTAATCCAATTAAACTGACAGAAGGTATAACTTTTTTAATGAAACGCCCGATTATGTTTATCTTTTTATTAGCGTCTTATATCCCATTTATAGGTGTTATGGTAACAAATTATTTATTTCCGGTCTATATAAATGAGGTTTTACAAGGCGAGGGCTGGGTTTATGCATTAGAAAGTGTTATATATTGCATAGGCGCTGTTTTCGCTGGAATTATGATTCCAATAATGGTTAGAAGAACTAAAAATGAAATCGTTATTATATTTGGTGTAATTTGTTATGCTGTGGCCATCTCACTTATTCTTTTTGCTAATCTACCCTTATATCTATCTCTTATGTTTTTTCTTGCTCTTGGAAATGCTGGTGTTAGGGTGGCGAGAAATACATTATTCATGAATAGTATTCCGAACGAAATTATGGGGAGAGTAGACAGTGTATTTCGATTAGTGGGTCTATTAATGAGAGTAATTATACTATCTTTTTTTACAAAAATGGTCTCAGAAGAGAATATTGCTATTTGTTTGATTGTATTAAGCGTTATTTCCTTATTTGCGGTATTAGCTGTGTGTGTTTCTTGGAAGAAAGGAATTTATATTAGTGTTAAGCCAGAATGAAACAGTACGTTTTTTGTAGTGGCCTTGCATGGACTTCAATTTTTATGAGTCGCAGGGCTCTTTTTTGTTGATAGAATTTTGTTTAATATCAAATAAATTACAGAAATATCTCGAAATGTCTCGTAATTGATAGCAATTTGAAATTAAATGTGTAAAAATGTTTGTTAAAATAGAAATATAGGGTAAAAGTAGAGGAGGCTTGATATGGCTTATTCTTTATTAGTTATTTGAAGATACTAGTATATTGATTTATAAATAGTTGTGCATTTTCAGTTATCAAAATAAAGAAAAAGTGTATCGTAAAAAAGGGTAAATATACATAGAAAAACCTTTTAAGATAGCCACTTACATAATTGTTCTATTAAAAAGTAAATTTAAGGGGGTTTTCAATATGACATTAGAGAACCATTTAAGTAAGAAAACATATTTTAAAACATTATGTAATGAAGAAAATACGGCTACTTCAATGGAGAAGTTAGGTCAAATGTTTCTTGAGGAAAATAAAAAAGAATTTGCAGATTTATCATATATACGCTTTGCACAAGGTGAGGTTTATTATCAATATCGAGATTATGAAGCAGCCATTTTTAAATGGGAGAACATATCAAATGAGCTGGAATCTTGGGCAAAGAAAAACGTAGGAGATGCCTATTTTGAATTGAATTTATTACCTACGGCCATTGAAACATTAAAAACGATTCAAACAGATAATATCACACTTCAAACAGAAATAGACTTAAAGCTTTTTCAAATATATATTGAACAAAGCAATCATGAGCTAGCTGTCAAGCACATTAAGGCTGCTGTTTCATTGAATCCAGAATATCAACATATTACTGAGATTGCTAGAGCATACTTTGAGCAAAATAAAGATTGGGAAAACGCTGTAGAATTGGCTGTATCAGAGGCAAATCGTACGGATGATGTTTATTGGATTGATATATTAATTGATTATGCTCAAAATGGTAATACACAAAAAATTAGTCCATCCTATTTTACTTCCGTATTAGAAAATGTGCATAGAATCGACGATACACGTTTTGAGAAATTAACGTGTTCTTTATGGAAAAGTTATCAGTTTGATGATCAATATGTGCAATGGATTATAACCATTAATGAGCTATTAGCAAGTATATCTAATAATGAGTCTTCCATATGGAAAGAGCTTTCAAAAGTTTTTGAGGAAACTTTTATTGATTTAATTAGTGGTGGAAGATATGAATTAAAAGAATTGACAAGCTTTTTGCCGATGGCATTGGAGAATTGGGTAGATATAGTAAAACCTTCTCAAGGCTTAATGGCATATTCCGCATTGCTAGCTTGGAATGAATTCTTCCCTGATACGATCTCGCAACGTGCTGTTCAATTCTCAGAAAATAATATTTGGGAAAGTGCGAATAACCCTCATGTCTTAGAGGACAGTCTAGAGCTATTCTATGAACTAACTGAATGGGCTAGTGAGCAAAATGTTGAGATCACAACACGATTACGCTGGTTAATACAAGAAATATTAGATCTTACGAAACAAAATGTTTTAGTAATTGGTGTTAATAGAACGGGAAAATCTACATTTATTAATTCGGTATTAAAAGAGCAATTATTCTTAACGGAAACGAAAAATACCGTAAGAGTCAAGCATGGAGAACATATAGAAATGAATCTAGTGTCCGATCAAGAGGTGTATACAGATTCAGATTTAAACCATGTTCAAGAAATGATAAATCAAGATGAAAAACTTCATTCGACTTTTATAACTGATGTAGCTATTCCGTCAGATTTGCTTGAAAAGTATAGTGTGACTCTGATTGACACACCTGGCTTTAGAGGGAAAAAAGACGAAGAGGAAGTAACGGATTTTTTACCTTTGGCAGATAGTCTATTATTTGTGTTAGATGCTGAGGATCCATTTACAGAGCAAGAAAGAGATATATTATTAAATATTAAACAACAGGCTCCCCATCTTCCAGTTTCGTTTGTCGTGACAAAACTAGATACGATTTATAATAAACAAGAAGCTAAGAGAATGGTAGAAGAAACAAAAGAAAGAATTGCTCAATACGAGCCAAATGCGAAGGTCATTTCTTTTTCGTCTAAATATGAAATAGCAGGTCAAGAAAATGAAATGACTAATCTATTCGCTTCTCTAGTAGTACCTTCTAATCAAAAAGAAAAACGTGCAATTAAGTTGCTCCAAGTTATTCGAAGAACAATTTTTTATTTGTTACAAAAGCGTCAGGATAAAGAAATTGGACTCGAGCAAGCAATTCTTTGGAATGAAGATATGCTTAAAAAGTTAAATGGGGCCATTAATCAATTGCAGGATTACGAAAAAGAATCAGCGGATGTGGTTACGAGTAAGTATCGTCTTTTAAAATCTGATATGAAAACTGAGATGGAAGAATATATTCCGAAAATGCTCAAAGATTGTGGAGAATTGTTAAAAGAAGATAGTGACTTTAGAAAAGTTCATTTACAATTAAATGAAGAAATGAATTCAAAGATTCAACTATATATGGAAGAGCGTCTTGCTCCAAGGTTTTATCAATCGCTTCAAGAATGGATTTTAGATGCAACATCCGAATTAGAACGCTGTAAATTATTTTTTGAAGAAATGTCAGAAAGCTTTAATGGCTTATATAATGAAGAAAAAGTCAACTTGCAAGGTGACTTTAGGGTTTTAGATGATTGGAATAGAGATATTCGTCGTATGACAAGCGGAGTAAGAATTGAGAGAGAAAATATTCTGTTACGTCATACCCCATCACAATTTTTATTAAAGAGTGCAGGTAAGCTTTTTGGAGCTTTACCACAAAATAAAACGATGCTCTATAATCAATACAAGAAATTTATTGAAAATGAAAATTATGCTGAAACTACTAACTCTGTTATTTCTAAATTTATGCTTTCGTTTGAGATGTTTGAGAAAGCGATTGAAAGAGATATTCATTTATTCTTCTCGACTGCTATTAAAGAAATGGAAGATCGAGTAAAAGAAGCTCATGTGGAAATTAATACAAACGAAGAACTATTAAACGAGATGAGAGAGACTCCTGAAATTTATAAGAATGCTCTTACATTGTTTGAAATTAGACTTCGTCAATATGAATGGATGATAGGGGATTAATGATAAAAGAGGGTCCACTGAAAAGTGATAATAAATCACTTTTCAGTGGACCCTAATGTGTTTATGGGGTGAATCTTTGAGTTAAAGTAAGCCTGTGTGCTGAGGATGAAAAGTCGAGTATCCTTAACAGACTTTGCGAAAATAGTCAAAAAAGCCAATCTATCCATAGGTTTCTGGATAGATTGGCTTTTGCTAATCAGGATTCCTTATAAAGTGAAGAATAAGCAAGTTTTCTGTTCTTCTTATAGTAAGGAGTATTTACAATTTTTATTTTTGTAAAGAAGCAGCGATTTTTGCTCCAACTTCTGCATTATGCTTAACAAGAGCGATATTAGCAACTAAGCTTGTTCCCTCAGTTAATTCTTTTACTTTACCTAAAAGGAAAGGTGTTACTTTTTTACCTGTGATATTGTTTTCTTTTGCTTCTTGAAGAGCTGTTTCAATCACATTAGTAATATATGCTTCATCTAAAGCATCTGCTTCAGGAATAGGATTTGCGATGATTACTCCGCCTTCTAAACCTAAATCCCATTTTGTACGAATCATATTAGCTGCTTCTTCTGCTGTATCAACACGGAAGTTGACATTATAAGGACTAGTTCTAGTGTAGAATGCTGGAAGTACATCCGTTTCAAACCCTACAACCGGAACGCCGTATGTTTCTAAATATTCAAGAGTTAATCCGATATCTAGGATTGATTTAGCGCCTGCACATACAACAGCCACATTCGTTTGCGCTAATTCTTGTAGGTCAGCTGAGATATCCATAGTGTTTTCAGCTTCACGGTGAACCCCACCAATTCCACCAGTAACGAATACTTCGATATCAGCTAATTGAGCACAAATCATTGTAGCAGCAACTGTTGTTGCGCCATGTTTCTTTTGAGAAATAAGGTATGCAAGGTCACGACGACTAGCTTTTTCAATTTCTTTACTTTGTGCTAAAAACTCAAGTTCTTCCTCGTTAATCCCAATTTTGATAACGCCATTAATAATAGCAATGGTTGCAGGAACTGCTCCATTTTGACGAATGATCTCTTCTACTTCTTTTGCCGTTTCAACGTTTTGTGGATATGGCATACCATGTGAAATAATCGTTGATTCTAAAGCTACGATTGGTTTATTGGCTTTTTTTGCTTCTAAAACTTCTGCAGAATATTCAATATAATTTTTTAACATAAGTAATGATCTCCCTATTTAAAGTATTGTTGAACAGCATCTAAAATTAACTGTTCAGATAGATTTGAATGAACTGTTTCCTGAGACTGAAGAGTAAGTGCTGAACAAGACATACCAAGTTTACACGCTTCTTCAATGGATAATGAATGTAAATGACCATATATAATGCCTGAAACAAGTGAGTCTCCTGCTCCAGTTACATCCTTAATGTTAATCGATGGTGGTGAAAGAGTACCTGATTGCCCGTTTGAGCTGACGAAATATAGTCCATCTTTTCCTCGCGTAATCACTACATTTTCTACACCTTTTTTTAAAATAATTTCCCCAGCAATAGCTAAATCATTTTCATTAGAGATGCTCATTTTCGAAAGAGCTTCCGCTTCATCTCGATTTAATACCAACCAAGTGACCCCATGTAAATCTTCTGGGAGTTTTTTAATTTTGGGAGATGATACTGGTGTAATGCATAACGGTATGTTTGATGTATGACAGCGTTCAATAATATGCTTTAAAACAGCTGCTGGAAAATTTGTATCAAGTACAATTATTTCTGAAGAGGCGAAATATCCCCACTTTTTCTCAATATAGTCTGTTTCAACATCGTCATAAATAAACATATCAGCTAATGCTATAGCCATTTCACCATTCTTATCTAATACCGCCGTATAGGTCCCCGTGGAGGCATTAGGCTTTATGTGAGACGGTGAGACATCAACAAAGGCTTTTGTGTAATCTAAAAGCCACTCTCCTTCTTGGTCTTTTCCAACGACAGTCAATAGAGCCGTTTGACAACCTAATTTTCCAAGGTTTTCAGCAATATTTCGAGCAACTCCACCTGGTGATTGAGAGCTTTCAGCTGGATTAGATGTTCCAAATTCTAATGTTTCTAGAGCATGTATCTTTCGATCGACATTTGCTCCACCAATACAAAGAACTTCTTTTTTGTTAGGAAGTATGTAGGCCCTGCCTAGTAAATATCCTTCTTTTGTTAAAGAAGATATATAGCCGGCAACAGCTGAACGTGAAAGTCCAGTTTTTTCTGAAAGCTCATTTTGTGTAACAAAAGGATTTTCCTTAATTAATTGCACAATGAGAGATTCTTTTTCATTCATTGGAAATTCCGCCTATCATTAAACTTTTGTTTTAATAATAAACATTTGTTTGAAAATTTGCAAGTGGATATATATGGTTGTATGTTGTTTTCCTTCTCTATCCATACTAGACATATAAAGTTATACATGTAGTTTTTTCTTGATTTCTTTAAATGCCATTTTTTTATGAATGGAAGCTCTGTAAAAGGGAACAGCTAGCACGAGAATGAAAGCTGTCTCCATTACCTTGGTTTTTCAGAGGTCTACATCCATACCACTTCAAATGCACCATTACTCTTTTATAACAATGCTTAAGAATAAGAAATGTTAGTGGGGTGATAATATGGAACAAATTATATACCTAAGAATGCGGAACCGAATCAAAGTAAATGGTGGGCAACAAATATTTATCAAAGACGTTGCAAAAATTATTGGTCCTAAAGAGAAATTATTAGCGATAGGAGATATTCATTTATATGAGATAACCAAAAAGGATCGAAATATTGTCATTATTGATTTTATCCAGGTAATAGAAAAAATTTTAGAAGTATATCCACAACTTGAAGTTCAGGGGATTGGTACTGCCCAATCTATTATTGAAGTAAAAGTAAAAAAGCGGAATTTTGATGTCATATTTTTTATTTTAGTATGGTTGCTTTTGTTTATTGGAGCTGCTTTAACAATTATGAATTTTCATGAAGATGTCAGTATGCCAGCAGTGCATAAAAAATTATACACATTATTAACTGGAAAAGTTGTCGAGAAACCGCTGATTTTACAAATACCATATAGCTTAGGTTTAGGTGTAGGTATGATCTTATTCTTTAATCATTTTTTTAAGAAACGCTTTAATGAGGAGCCAAGTCCGTTAGAGGTAGAAATGTTCAATTATCAACAAGATTTAGATCAATATGTCATGATGAATGAAAATAAAGAAAGTATGGTTGAAATCGATGACCATTCTAATCGTTAGTATTCTTTTTATTGGTCTATCTGGTGGTTTTGCTGTTGGAGCTGGTTTTGTTGCTTTTTTAACCGTTTTAGGTGTCATCCCTCGCTTAACTCAATTGACAAAAACACAATCTAAAATTCGTTATTATGAATTTGCTGTCGTACTCGGAGTTGTAATGGGTGGTTGGTTTAGTTTAAATGAAGCGTACTTTTCAATCCCGCTATTATTGATTGCCTTTATAGGGGCATTAAGTGGCATTTTTAATGGTATGTTGGCAGCAGCTCTTACCGAAGTTTTAAATGTATTACCGATATTAGCAAAAAGAATTGGCGTTCAAGAAAAAATCATTTATTTATTGATGGCGTTAGTTTTAGGGAAAATTTTTGGTTCATTATTTCAATGGCTGTATTTTGTCGATTTGTAAACAAAATGAAAGGAATAACCATAATGAGCAAGAAGTCTAAGGTCATATTAATTACGGATGGCGATGAATATGCAAAACGTACAGTAGAACTTGTTGCTAAAGAAGTAGGAGGAAGATGTATTTCTCATTCACAAGGAAACCCAACCCATATTACGGGACCAAAGCTTGTGGAACTAATTAAACAAGCGAAACATGATCCGGTATTAGTTATGGTAGACGATAGTGGTTTTGTAGGTGAAGGCTCTGGAGAAAGAGTTATGAAATATTTAGTGAAGAATACAGAAATTGAAATATTAGGCATTATTGCTGTTGCATCAAAAACAAGGCAAAGAGAATGGACAAAGGTAGATGTCTGCATTGATCGAGATGGTAATTTAACACCGTATGGAGTAGATAAGTATGGTTTAGCTGAAATGGAAATCGGTCGAATTACAGGAGATACGGTATATAACATTGATTCTCTACATGTTCCTATTGTTGTCGGGATAGGAGATATCGGTAAGATGGCGATGCAAGATGATTATAAAAAAGGATCTCCTATAACAAAGCTTGCTGTTGAATTAATTCTTGAAAGGAGCGGATATAATGACAACAAAAAGTGAAGAGAAGAAACCCTTACCTAAGAAACTAGAAGAAACTGAACAATTCATGAAAGAACATGTTGGATTAGGGGTTAGTTTTGATTTAGGAGTGCGTAAATTCAAAGTATTAAAAAAAGATGTCAATTTATACTATGTTAATGGACTATGCGATACGAACTTCATCATTCATCTTTTAGAAGAATTAGTAGAATTAAATGATCATGAAAGAATGAATCACAATATTTTTTCCATCATAGAAAACCGTTTAGTAAATCAATCTGTTGCAACGATACATACAATAGATGAATTGGTGGATCAAGTATTAACGGGTTTGGTTGTTTTCTTGGTAGAAGGAGAAACAAAAGGTCTAGTAGTCGATGTTAGAAGTTATCCAGGGCGGACACCTCAAGAACCTGACACAGAAAAGGTTGTAAGGGGGTCTCGAGATGGTTATGTAGAAAATATTATTATTAATACAGCTTTAACAAGAAGAAGAATACATGATGAAAGACTACGTTTCGAAATTATTAAAGTAGGAGAACGTTCTAAAACCGATGTAGCAATAGGGTATATTAAAGACGTTGCAAACCCAGATCTAGTAGAAACGATACGGAAAAAAATTGAGTCAATAAAAGTTGATGGTTTAACGATGGCGGATAAGACGGTAGAAGAATTTATGGTTAAACAAGGCTATGACCCGTATCCACTAGTAAGGTATACAGAGAGAGCGGATGTTGGAGCGACTCACTTATTAGAAGGACATGTTTTAATTTATGTAGATACTTCTCCTAGTGTTATTATCACTCCTACTACGTATTTTCATCATGTTCAGCATGCGGAAGAATATAGACAATCACCTGCTGTCGGAACGTTTGTTAGATGGATTCGTTTTTTAGGGATTTTTACATCGGTATTTTTACTGCCATTATGGTATTTATTTGTGATAGAGCCAAATATGCTTCCAGCGAGTTTATCTTTTATTGGACCGAATGATGAAACAAATATTCCAATACTTATTCAAATTATTATCGCGGATATTGGTGTGGAATTTTTAAGGTTAGCCGCCATTCATACGCCTACACCACTTTCAACTGCCATGGGCTTAGTTGCAGCTGTTTTGATAGGTCAAATTGCTATTGATGTAGGTCTTTTTGTTGGAGAGGTTATTTTATATGTAGCAGTTGTAACGTTAGGAACATTTGCAACACCAAGCTTGGAATTAAGTGTTGCGAACAAGCTAGCAAGGTTATATTTAGTTTTTTGTGTCGCTCTTTTCCATGCACCTGGATTTGTTGTAGGTACTACCATTTATATCTTGTATTTGGCTCGGATTAAATCATTAGAAACACCGTATTTATGGCCATTACTTCCATTTAATCCAGCTGCCTTTATGCAAATCTTAGTAAGAAAATCAGTACCAGGTTCTAAAATTCGCCCAAGTATAGTACATCCGAGGAATCGCTTCAAGCAACCTGAAAATTCGTAATCCATCCCTTGAAGTTGTATTAATATTATGTTAATTTAATAATTATTTAGCAACTATTAAAAAGGCAGGTCATCGTGATTTCTGCCTATTTTCTTTTACATTTGTCAAATTATCTAATGAATCAAGCGTTAAAAGAAGGGATGAGGATCATGTATTTTTACGGAACAAGTAGAACAAACAGCAAAGGACATCTTGAAATAGGGGGAAAAGATACTGTTGAGCTAGCACAAAGCTATGGAACGCCATTATATGTCTATGATGTAGCCCTAATTAGAGAAAGAGCCAAAGGATTTAAGCAAACTTTTGAGAAATTGGGAGTATCATCACAAGTAGCATACGCTAGTAAAGCATTTTCATCCATTGCAATGATTCAATTAGCTGAAGAAGAAGGCTTATCATTAGATGTTGTTTCTGCAGGAGAATTGTATACAGCGCTTGCAGCCGGTTTTCCAAAAGAAAAAATTCACTTTCATGGAAATAATAAAAGTGAAGAAGAGTTATTAATGGCAATAGAAGAGAATATCGGATGTATAGTAGTTGATAACGATCGTGAATTATTCGTATTAGCAGAAATGTGTGAAAGAAAAAATAAAAAAATGTCTATATTACTGCGAGTAACACCAGGTGTTGAAGCCCATACCCACGATTATATTGTAACAGGTCAAGAAGATTCTAAATTCGGCTTTCATTTAGAAAATGGACAAGCTGAAAAAGCAATGTTATTCGCACAAAATCATCCATTTATTGATTTATTAGGTTTGCACTGTCATATTGGTTCGCAAATTTTTGAAACAGCTGGCTTTTTATTAGCAGCCGATAAATTAATGGGGAAATTAAAAGAATGGTTCAATCAATACCAATTCCAAGCAAAAGTTCTTAATTTAGGTGGCGGATTCGGTATTCGATATACTTCAGAAGATTCACCTCTACCTCCAGCAGATTATGTAGAAGAAATTGTGAAAGAAGTTAAGAAGCAATCTGAAAGCTTAGGGATTCCTGTACCCGAAATATGGATTGAGCCTGGTCGTTCGTTAGTAGGGGATGCAGGTACAACTCTTTATAAAATAGGCAATTATAAAGAAATACCTGATGTAAGAAAATATGTAGCGATTGATGGTGGAATGAGTGATAATATTCGTCCCGCATTATATGACGCAAAGTACGATGCTGTGCTAGCAAATCGTATGGAAGATGAAGTCGAAGAAACAGTATCAATTGCTGGAAAATGCTGTGAAAGCGGAGATATGCTCATATGGGATCTTCCACTTCCTAAAGCAAAAGCAAATGATATTTTAGCTGTATTTTGTACAGGTGCGTATGGATATGCTATGTCGAATAATTACAATCGAATTCCGAGACCGGCAGTTGTATTTGTGGAAAATAGTGAAGCAAAACTTGTGATTAAAAGAGAAACACTGCAAGATATCATTAAACTAGATTTGCCATTAGGGGAAAAAGTCAATAAATAACGGATTTGAAAGTGTTCAAAATAATAGAGGTGTCTAAAAGTGATTAAACAAACGTTTTAGACACCTCTTTATTTTAATTTACGATATAAATGTTACGAAAATCGATAATCTAATCTACTTTAAATGAGTTTATCTAACGGTAAACTCCGTAATTTCACGAATACTGATTATTACTTCTGCGAACGTTTCCGTTTGTGTTTGATTGTTACAAGTACAAATTTGTTTAGCAGGAGTATTTGGGTTACCTGGAGTATTTCCTAAAATAAGAACATTGTTCCTTACTTCTCTTATAGTACCGAAAGCACGGTTACCATTTCTTTCATAAATAACAACGTCAAGTCCTATTCTATTTCTTAGTTGTCTTGCTAATCCTTCGGAACTTTGAGAGTTACTTTCTTGACTTGCAAGATAATCCTCGTAATCATTAATTCGAGACATTAAACATCAACCTACCTTTAAGAGTATTTTAATAGTATTTGTAAGTTAATATATTCACAGAAATTCGATTTAGCTTATACATTTGTCTCTGATGAAGAATATTTTTTACTATATTAATGATCTTTCAGAGTTTCACAATATGAAAAGTAGCCGACATAGTTTTTATTTATACCAAGCAGTATGTATAGATAAGCAAAACCCCAGGATCATATATTATCCTGAGGTGTGATTGTAAAGCTATAATAGTTTTCTATTTAAGAAAATAATGATTTGATTGCATCGATAATGCTTACAAAGAAAGCTTTCACTTTATCAAGAAAGCCTTGACCTTCTTCAGATTGGAAAAACTCAGTTAGTTTTTCCTTGGCTTTATTCAATTGGTCACCAACAGCGTTCCAATCAATATTTAAATCTTTTAACTTGTTAAATAAATCTACTAAGCTTTGTTTTTGTTCGTCTGTTAATGAAATGTTTAAATCCTGTGCTGCTTGATCTACTACTTCTTTTACTTCAGCTTCCGTCTGTGGCTTGTTTTCTGAAATGCCTTCTTTAATTTTTGTCATTAGAGCTGAAGCTTCATCAGTTCCAATTTGATCTCCAAGTTTTGCTGCTGTAACCATTTCTTCATTTGCCGCTTGTTTGACCTCTTCAGGAATAGCTTTATCTGCCGTTACTTCATAGGCTTTAATAATACCTGTTAAAGCTGCAGTTCCTGAAACTTCAAATGGAGCTGTTACATATATTTCAGCATCTTTAACACCTGCGGTAGCAAGGGCATTAATAAACATTTCTTCACTAACCCAGTTAATGTTATTTGTTTTTACAATTAAACCAGAGTTCTTTTTACCTAGAGTAATTTTTGATGATGAAATAGCTTTTGTGCCAATTAATCTTTTAGAAATGTAATCTCCTAAATATTCATGTTCTTCAGCATTTGAAACTGTTACGATTTCAACATCCGCAGGAACATCCATTTCTTTTAGCAACTGATCCTTTTGTTGAGCCGTTAAATTTTCTCCTAATGTGACGATAACATCGCCAGCTTGAGCATCAGCGAATGCTTGTATTGGAAGAAGTAATAGACATAACATCGTAATTGTTAATATAAATTTTTTACTCATTCGTTTCATGTATTTAACCTCCTATTACCTTATAGACGAATGTGATTAGAAAAAAGATGCACTTTGTCAAAAAAAGTTCATCTTTTTTTGAAGTAGACAATCACTAATCAAGCATAATGAATTGAACCTAATAAATCAATATGGCTGTAGATGTATTATTTCCTAAACTCTCTACATAATTGATGAAATATTTATTTTTTTGATATTATTTTTTATATTCAGTTATGGTAGTATTAAATTGTTGTGATAATGAAGTAAGCGTTTTAACAATTACTATTGTTTATGTCTTATTCTATTGATTAAGTGACTTATTTGTTGTGAAAAGTATGGATAGTAGTATTTAATGTATGATAATAGGTTATGAATAGAATACCTAAAAGAGTACAAGTTGATTGAAGGTCTTTTTTTTTGTAAAATGTATACATAATATTAAATCAATTATGTACTAAAAAATGTTCTTCAATATAAAGAGGTAAGAATATGCTGATACGATATAAAAAGAATTTAGAGAAAATAGCCATGGGTTTATTATCATTTATGCCGAATGAAAAAGATGTTAAGAAACTTCAAGCTACTATAAAGCAATATGAGTCTTTAGACGATTGGCAGCTGTTTTTATGGAAAGAAGACGATGATATTATTGGTGTGATTGGGATCATTCTTGATTCAAGTAACAAAATTACTATACAACATATTACCGTTAATCCTTCTTTTAGATATCAAGGAATCGGGAAAAAGATGCTTCTTCAAATTGAAGAGATGTATAGTGATAAACAAATAGAAGCGACAGATTTAACAACGGGCTTCTTGGAAAAGTGTTTAGTCGATGAAGAAAGAGAACCAAAATAGGCTGGTTTAAATGTCAGGCGAAATCTTTATGATTTCGCCTTTTTCTTGTGTAGATCTGACATATATTACTGTTAATTTATAAGAAATAATAAACGGGTGGAATTCTGTGAAAATCCTATATGAACTAGTAGGCTAGGCATTCGTCTATGAAATAAGAAAAGACAGCATTGGCAACAATGACCAGGAGATTGAGAAGTCAGTTTCAGGCAAACCTCATGACGTATATAAAAATATATAAAAGCCCTCCTAGTGAAAACATTTCAGGAGGGCTTTTACTGTCATTCATTTAAAATGGCTGTTTTCTTTTCGTAGTTCTTTTTGATATTCGCGCTCTTTAATTACTTCACTTCGATCTCTTAACATATGACGATGAATAATCCTATCATCTATTATGTGCTGCTTACTCCATGGCAAGCCTTTAGAATTACATTCTATTCGGCATAATTGTAATAATTGATCATTGTTTATTGGAAGGTTAAAGCTTTCGTAGCTTTTCCCATTTTGTATATTTAATAAGCAAGCATTCATACATGTAAGAAGTTGAGCATAACTAAGACCTAAGGATGTAATAATCTCTGGAGTGATATTTTCCATTATGGTAATAGCTTTTTTCATCGATTTTTCTGCACCAATAAAATTTTCTCTTCGATGATGATAGGCGGAAACAGCAAGTAAAATAAAACCTACCCAATGAGATTTTTTGTTTCGAGGATCAACCTCTTTCCAATATTCTTCTAAAATTTCATGACACTCAAAATAGTCACGACTTCCATGGAATTGTACAAGGTATGAGACAAATTCTGCTGGGAAAGTCATATTATCACTCCTCTCCTTGAAATTGTAGCAAATATTTACCTGTAAAGAAATAAATTTACTGTAGAAGGTGTCATATCAAACGCGCTGGTCATTCACTTGATATACTCAGGACATAAGCTACCCGTTTTCGACAATCAAACACGAAGTTGTTCCAGCATATGAATGATGCTGATCGAGAATTACAAGCCACTGTAGCATTTGTTTTGTGTGGCTGTTTTCTAAAAGTTTGTTGTTATCAATACCATATGGAGAGAGCGGCTAGACAAGTGAGACGCAACAGCTTATGAACCAAGAATCCGCCTCTCTGCGGTATTCCACTCGGTTCTCAGTCTATATTTGTTACTGGTTCATAGGCAACTTTAAAAATAGCCTTATGTAAAAAGACCCGGTTATTGTTTACCGGGTAAAAAAGAGTTAGCAAATCCAAGCTGCACCAACAATTATTAAAAGAATAAAAAGTGTTACAATAAGCGCAAATCCGCTTACGTTACCTCCACCACAACATCCATCACTCATATAAATACCTCCTTAAAAGGTTTACTTCTCTGTCAGCATATGAATCAACTCGATAAAACGTATAGGCTATTGCCTATAATATAATGATTTCTCTTTGAAATTATATTGGATAAACGATGGAAATCATCTATACTAAGATTTATACAGTAATAAAATGTAATGGTGGTATAATTAATGATTTATAACGTGAAAATTGATGCTTTCGAAGGTCCGCTTGACTTACTATTGCATTTAATCCACACATTGGAAATTGATATATATGATATTCCGGTTGCTGAAATAACCGAACAGTATTTGTTATACATTCATACTATGAAGGAACTAGAGCTCAATGTTGCAAGCGAGTATTTAGTAATGGCAGCCACTTTATTAGCAATCAAAAGCAAAATGCTTTTACCAAAATATGAAGATGAACTAGAAGAAGAAAATGATTTTTCATATGAGGAAGATCCTCGAGATGAACTAGTAGAAAAACTAATCGAGTATAAAAAGTATAAACAAGCAGCAGTTGAATTAAAATCGCTTGAGGAAGAAAGAAGCCTTATGTTCTCAAAACCACCAAGTGATTTAACTTATTTATTGAAGGAATTAGAACCTCAAAAGGTAGATATTAATGTCTCGATATATGATATGCTTGGCGCTTATCATAAGTTATTACGTCGAAAAAAATTACAAAAGCCATTACATACAAAAGTGGCAAGGCAAGAAATATCTATTGAAAATAGAATGAATGAAATTCTACATGAAGTACGTTCCATTTCAGGAAGAGTGAGTTTTTTTAAGCTGTTCCCATATCAAGATAAAGAGCATATTGTCATTACATTTTTGGCGATATTAGAATTGCTTAAACGCGATGAAATATACGCTGAACAAGAGAATAATTTTGCTGATTTATTTATTGCTAACAAGGAAGGTGTAATGACAAATGGATAAAAAAGAAACCTATGGAATATTAGAAGCATTGTTATTTGCTGCTGGTGATGAAGGTATCTCGTTACAACAAATAACAACTGTGCTAGATGTTACCGTGTTGGAGGCAACAAGCCTTTTAGAATCATTAAAGGAACAATATAAAAAGAAAGAAAGAGGCTTAATGATTATAGAAGTTGGTGGTGTATTTCAGCTCGTTACAAAAAAGAAACACTCAGGTTACTTAAAGAAGCTAGTTGAATCACCAGGAAGCGCTATTCTTTCACAGGCAGCTTTAGAAACGTTAGCAATCATTGCCTATAAGCAGCCAATTACAAGAGCTGAAATCGAAGAAATTCGAGGTGTGAAAACGGATCGATCACTACAAACCTTAACTGCAAAAGCATTAATTAAGGAAGTAGGCAGAGTAGATGGTCCCGGCAGAGCCATTTTGTATGGAACTACGAAAGAGTTTTTAGATTGTTTCGGGTTAAATACTATTCAAGAATTACCTCCGTTAGATGATTTGCCAGACGATTCAACTGATGAAGAAGCAGATTTGTTTTTCGGATTGCCTAATTAAACAGATAACGTTTACTAGAAATTATAGGTATGACAGAACTTTCCATCTTGTGGTAATATGAGATGGAAAGTTCTATTCATCTAGAATATTTTCTTCGTTCTATCATTCTTTTCGTATTAGAAAGTAATGTTGGAGGGATTTTATTGTTAATAAAGGAATGTAAGGGATATGAGTTAGAAAAAGAAAAAACAAATTCTCCAGAAGATAATTTTACTAGATCAGAAGTTATTTATATGGAAAATGGTCAAGAAAAAAAGCTACATGTACTATATGTTAGATTTTTTGAAGAATCATTTGAACAGTATGTACCTTATACGTCCAATCCGCTTTTTAAAGTGGGTGAAAGAGATATTTACTTTAAGGACATAGTGGCGTTAGTTTGTTTATTGCACAATCCGAGTAATTATCAACGTAAGAGAATTTTTATTAGTTCACAGCTTGAATTCGCGAAATATTTTAAAGATATAGATTTTGAGAAAGTTGAATTATTGGTCAAACAAACTGTAGACTAAATAATAAAGATATAGGAAAATCAATTATCATTTTAAGTGGGGGAATTCAAAATGGGAAATACAATCGTTAAGACACAGCTTGAGGAAGTAACAAAGTTTTTAGCATCTACTGTAACTGTTTTAGAAGAGTATATCAATAAAACGACAATCAGTAGCCTTCAAGAAGAGCAAAGTGGAGATGAACATTATTATAAAAGCTTACTTGCAAATTTGCGAAGATTAGAAGTGTTTTGTGCTGAAGGCTATGAAGCTTGTAAAATCATAGTGAGTAACGAAGTATTTCATAAAGGTGCAGCTGAAAAAACACTTTATAAGATATATCATCAGTGTATTGAAGAATTTTTCTCTCCAAAAAATGATGCATGGTTTGAAGATAGTCGTTCAGCTTATACAGGAAGAAATTCAATCAAATTTCATAAAGAAATTGCTGTTTCATTTTCAACATTGATTAAACAGCTTGAAAGTGGATTTCAGACTATACGAGAAGAACTAGAGTACTACGAAACAGATTATCGAACAAAAATGTTACAGTCTAAGTAGAACAAAATCATTTTAAATAGGTTGTCTAATAAAACTTACATTTGAGACGTAGTTCTAAGAGTGAATATTTTCTTTAAGAACTACGTCTTCTTTGTTAGTTAAAACCCGAATGATAACGATCACTATTTATAGCGCATAGCAGAGGCTTTTCTAAGAAATGAGAAATACATCAATAAATGAAGTGTTTTCAATATATAAGCGTCTTATAAAGCATAGGAGACTCAGCGCCCGTGCAGTGGAAAATGAGCATTCTGAGCGGAATTCAATTCAGCCCATATTCGTTACTTGTTCATAGGCAACAAAGCATGTGAAAACAGTCTTTTGTGAAAGCAAAGATATAAAGCTAAACACATAATATAAACGCGAAACATCCGCTTTTATTTAGAAGTAAGAATAAACGTAAAACAAAACATACTTTTTTAAAATCATACAAAATGAAGCGTAGAGGCGTTTAAAAAGGGATTGAAAAGCCCTTTTTAAACAGCCTCTTTTTTTTTCTGGAAGAACTTATTTATTCATGTTTTTTTCTTTCCTTTCATAAAAGTAGAAAAGGAGGCTGATATTATGATGTATTTTATTGAATATGTGAAACAAGTAAAAAGTTGGATTACTGAGGTTAAGCGTTATTCCGGAGGAAAAGATGTTAAAAGTGAAGAGCTTGAAAGAAGTATAGAAGGGGTTGAGGCCTGCATTAGCCAATTAAATGAAGACGACTTGCGAGAAATGGATATTATCCATTTGCAATCTTTAGTTAACCAAACAAATACATTTTTAATGGATGATGACGAAACGAGACAATTATTTGTTCCAATTGGTCAACATACCTTACCTCCACTGCCCTATGGATATAATGCTCTAGAGCCATACATTTCTGAAGAAATTATGAGGTTACACCATGACAAGCATCATCAATCTTATGTAGATGGCTTAAATAAGGCCGAAAAGAAAATGCAGGAAGCTCGCCAAACAGATGATTTTTCACTGTTGAAGCATTTGGAACGAGAAGCGGCTTTCCATGGTTCTGGCCATTATTTGCATACGATTTTTTGGGAGATTATGAGACCGAACGGTGGCGGTGAACCAAAAGGAGCATTGTTGCAGCAAATCATTAAGGATTTTGGAAGTTATAAAGCATTTAAAAAACAATTCTCTGAAGCAGCCAAGCAAGTAGAAGGGGTTGGTTGGGCCATACTAGTCTGGTCCCCTCGTTCTAGAAGGCTTGAGATACTTCAAAGTGAACGGCATATGCTCTTAACTCAATGGGATACTATTCCACTACTAGTTTTAGATGTATGGGAGCATGCCTACTATTTACAGTATAAAAATAAGCGTGGAGATTATGTGGACCAATGGTGGAATATTGTGAATTGGCCAGCTGTCGCAATTCGTTTTCAAAAGGCACAGAAGTTACAATGGTCTCCATATTAAAAAATTTTTAGTCTGTTAAAAAAGGCTTCTTTTCTCTTTTGACAGACTATTAGTTTTTAAGGTTTTTTTAATTTTAAAAAAAGTGATTGATTTTTTACAGTAACCTCTTGTCATAACACTTGTCCTTTTGCATAGACTTGTACAAAACAAGAAAAGGATGAGGTCCTTCATGCACATAAAAAAGCTACTAATTATGCTGGTTACTTCACTATTAGTTTCCACGCTAATCCCCATCATACATACAAAAGCAGCTTCTGTAAGTGCGGTTAATGCTGTCTTAATGGAGCAAGTAAGTGGGAGAGTACTGTTCGAAAAAGAAGCACATCAAAAGCAGCGTATTGCGAGTATAACAAAAATTATGACAGCTATTTTAGCAATTGAATCTGGTAAGCTAAATGACATGGTAACAGTAAGCGGAAACGCATTTGGTACCGAAGGATCTTCATTGTTTTTAAAGCAAGGTCAAAAAATGAAGCTTGAAGATTTGGTCTATGGTTTAATGTTACGATCCGGAAATGATGCAGCAGTAGCAATAGCAGAGCATGTAGGAGGAAGCTTGGATGGATTTGTCCTTCTAATGAATCAAAAAGCTGAAGAAATTGGGATGGAAAATACATCATTTACCAATCCTCATGGTTTAGATAATACTAAGAATCATTATTCCACTGCCTACGATATGGCTCTATTAACAAGGTATGCCATGAATAATCCGAAATTCGCTGAAATATCTGGAACAAAAAATCATAGAGCACCAAACTTAGAAGAAGACTGGAACTACTCTTGGACAAATAAAAACAAAATGTTGAAATTATATAAATATTCCACTGGAGGAAAGACGGGATTCACGAAATTAGCGCGACGCACACTCGTTTCTACAGCTGAAAAGGATGGATTATCTTTAATAGCGGTTACTTTAAATGATTCAGATGATTGGAATGATCACATGAATCTATTTGATCAAGGTTTCAAAAAATATCAATTAACAGAAATTCTACCTTCGGGGCAAATGAAAAAAATTAAGAATCGTTTTTATAAGAATAAGATTGCAATTCACTCTGCTTTTTTATACCCATTAACTAAAAAGGAACAAAAGCGAGTTAGTATTGAAATTCAATTGTTTAAACCAAAAAAGAGCTGGAAAGATGAAAATCATATACCTGAAAAGGTTGGAAAAGCTTATATCATGCTTGGAAGTAAGGTAATAGGTCAACGAAATATATTTTATAGTGAAAAAAAACATGCTGAACAAACGAGTTTTATTCAGCATTGGAGCAATATTTTGTTTATGATGTTGGATTTGAAGCACAATGGTTAATTATATATGGGTAGGCATGTTAATAATAGGTTTCGTTTTTGCTCTTTTCAATGGAACAATTGATCAAGTGAATGTTGCTCTTTTTAAAGCGGCAAAGGATGCTGTAACTATATGTTTTGGATTAATTAGTGTTTTGGTATTTTGGCTTGGCTTAATGAAAATAGCTGAAGAATCGGGGCTGTTAAAGAAGATGACCTCTTTATTTAAGCCGTTTATCGCGAAGTTATTTCCTGATGTTCCTTCGAATCATCCAGCTCTTGGCTATATCCTATCAAATATGATGGCAAATATATTTGGATTAGGGAATGCTGCAACACCTCTTGGAATTAAGGCAATGGAACAATTAAAAGTCTTGAATAATGGTAGAAATGAAGCAAGTCGCTCTATGATCACCTTTTTAGCGATCAATACTTCATGTATTACATTAATACCAACAACGGTAATCGCTATTAGAATTACTCATCATTCAGCTTCCCCGACGGATATTGTACTGCCAACTATCTTAGCGACTATTATTTCTATGATTGGTGGTATATTAATTGATCGTTTATTTTATTTGCGAAGGAAACGTAAGGGAGGTGGCTAAATGTGCAATGGTTTATTTCAATCTCAGCGTGGATTCTACCCGTTTTAATAGCAAGTATATTGCTATATGGTTTAATAAAGAAAGTTCCTACTTATGAAACTTTTGTAGAGGGTGGTAAAGAAGGAATTACGATTTCATTTGAAATTATTCCATATCTAGTAGGTATGCTAGTGGCCATTGCCGTTTTTCGAGCTTCTGGAGCAATGGATGCATTTGTTCATTTGGTAAAGCCAATCTTTTCGATATTCGGAGTTCCTTCAGAAATTGTTCCTTTAGCAATCATTCGCCCTATTTCAGGAAATGCCGCCTTAGGTTTAACAAGTGATTTAATGGCAACCTATGGCGTAGATTCATACATAGGTCGTTTAGCGGCAACTATACAAGGGAGTGCCGATACAACTTTTTATGTTTTAACAGTCTATTTCGGAGCAGTAGGAATCAAAAAAATGGGAGATGCACTAAAGGTAGGATTACTAGCTGATTTAGTAGGGTTTATTGCTGCTATTGTTGTTGTAATTATCATTTTTGGTTATTAAAAAGGATGTCTCAAAGATGCTACTTTTGTTGACATCTTTTTTTATTGTCTGAAAAATTCAATCAGGTAGATTAGTATGAGGTAGGTTAAAAGGTAATGCTATAAGAGATAGCTTATTTTTTGTTGTTCTTAAAAATTCGTTATCTTTTACTCTTTACTTTGAACAATCGAACACGTTAAAAAAGATAGATTATTCTGTCTTTTTGTTTATTTGAAAGAAAACTTTTTCTTTTGTGTAGGAATATGACATAATTGTATATCGCTTGTTTATTTTTCTGGCAACAAGTAATATGTAAGAGGTGATAAATAATGGAAAGATTACAAAAAGTAATTGCACACTCTGGAGTAGCTTCAAGGAGAAAAGCAGAAGAATTAATAGTTGAAGGTAAAGTTAAAGTGAACGGACAAGTAGTTCGTACTTTAGGTACGAAAGTTGGTCCAAATGATAAAGTAGAAGTAAATGGTGTACCATTAGAAAATGAAGCACCAGTATATTTTATGCTAAATAAACCTAGAGGTGTTATTTCAGCTGTTCAAGATGATAAAAATCGAAAAGTTGTTACGGATTTCTTTCCGATGATAGAAGAAAGAATATACCCGATTGGTCGATTAGATTATGACACATCGGGCTTGTTGTTATTAACAAATGATGGCGAGTTTGCTAATCAATTAATGCACCCTAAGAATGAAGTAGAAAAAATCTACATCGCCAAAGTGAAAGGAATTCCTTTAAGAGAGCAGCTGAAGAAGTTACAGAAAGGTATCAAGCTTGAAGATGGAATGACTGCGCCTGCTAATGTTAAGTTTATTTCAGCCGATAAAAAGAAAAATACGGCAATTATTCAAATTGGCATTCACGAAGGAAGAAATAGACAGGTTAGAAGAATGTTTGAAGCAATTGGGCACCCAGTTATGAAACTTAAACGAGAACAGTATGCATTCCTTACTTTGAAAGGTTTAAAACCTGGTGATGCAAGAGAATTGACTCCTCATGAAGTTAAACAATTACGCGTATTAGCTACAAATATTCGTAAAAAATAGAAAATTTTCACATAAGGTTCATTATTGTAAACAATTTCATGATGTTGTTAAATGATATAATGGGGTTAACTGGTAATAAGGGGGAGAAGAATGGGGGCAAAGAAACGACGGCTAATCATGAGAACGGTGATTCTTGTCGTATTAGGGATGGCACTTGCGTACACTTTTTATGCTAAATTAACGAAAGATGAAAATAAAGTCGTACAGATTGACAAAGAAGTGCCTGACTTTGTTTTAACAGATTTAAATGGAGAAACACATCGACTCTCGGATTACAGAGGGCAAGGGGTATTGTTAAATTTCTGGGGCACGTGGTGTAAACCATGTGAAGCAGAAATGCCATACATAAATAATCAGTATAATGAATATAAGGACAAAGGTGTACAAGTTTTAGCAGTCAATATTGGAGAAACTGAGTTGGCAGTGAAAAATTTTGCAAATAAATACGGCTTGGAATTTCCTATCGTCTTAGATAAAAAGAAAGAAGTGATGGAATATTACGGCGTTGGTACTCTTCCAGCAACATATTTAATCGACCAAGATGGAAAACTAGTGGATATTATAGTGGAAAGTCTGACAGAAGATAAAATAAAGGGGTTAATGGAAGCAATTAAACCATAAACAATGGGGAGTTAAAACATGAAAGAAGTGAAATGTGAGTGCGGGCATGTAAATCCACACGGAACGATTTTATGTGAATCATGTGGAATATTGCTAGCAGAAGACAAAGATAATCAACTTGTTGACATGCGCTACGAGGGGACAGCAAGGAGATCTCAAACGTATAAAAAAACAATCATTGATCAAATATGGAATTTTTTTTCGTCTGTTAAAGTCGGAGTTTGGCTTATTATTATTACACTTATCGCATCAGCGTTAGGAACTATTTTTCCTCAAGAAATGTACATACCTTCAACCATACCTGCAAAAGATTATTATCAACAAGAATATGGATTTTTAGGAGAAATCTTTTATACTTTAGGTTTCCATAATTTATATGATTCTCTATGGTATAGAACTTTGGTTTTCTCTATAGGTGTTTCTTTAGTAATCTGTAGTTTAGACCGTTTTATTCCTCTATATCGAGCGTTAAAAACACAAAGAGTAGACCGAAATGAGAGCTTTTTAAAGAGACAAAGAGTATATGGTGAAACAATAGTAGAAGATCAAGAGATTGATTTAGAAGCGTTTAAGGCTCGTTTAAAAGAACGCAAATACAAAGTGAAAGAAGTTAATAATAGTATTCTCGCAGAAAAAGCAAGATTTTCTCGTTGGGGTCCATATGTGAATCATATTGGATTAATCATTTTCCTTATAGGAGTGCTTTTACGCTCTGTTCCTGGTATGTATTATGACAAGCTTCTCTGGGTTAGGGAAGGAGAAACAATGGAGATACCTGGAACTAAGGGGAAATATTTTGTAGAAAATAAACAATTTACATTAGAAGTATATGATAAAGAACAAGAAAAAGAAGTCTTTGCAGAAGCGATCGATAAATCCGGATCAGTAGCAAAAAACTTTCAAACAGATGCCATTTTATATGAACGAGTTGGCAAACAAATACCAGGTGAAAAGCCACAATTGAAGAAAGTAAAAGAGCATTTTATTCGTGTGAACCAGCCCTTAAAGGTAGATCGCATCGCTTTATATCAAGTTACATACAAGTTAGATGAGCTAAGTAAAATGTCTTTCCATCTGACTGAAAAGAAATCAGGGAAAGACCTAGGCTTAGTTACCATTGATTTGAATAATCCAGAAAAAAAATATAAAGTTGCCAATGACTATTCTATAGAACTAGTAAATTATTATCCGGATTTTGAAATGGATGAAAAAGGGGAGCCTAAAACAAAATCACCTGTACCTAATAATCCAGCATTTGTCTTTAAGATGATGGGACCAGAAAATCCAAAAGGTGATGTAAGTTTCGTAGCTATCCAGAAAACAGTAGAAGCATCCAATGATAATACATATAAAATGGCTTTTGCTGGAGTTGAAACGAAAAATGTAACCGCTTTGACAGTAAGAAAAGATTTAACAATTCCAATATTGTTCGTTGGTGGTTTTATATTCATGGTAGGCGTAATCCAAGGAGCCTATTGGAATCATCGTAGAATTTGGATTCAAAGACGTGGTAATCAAATATTGATTGCAGCACATACGAACAAGAACTGGCACGGATTAAAAAGGGATCTTTCGAAAACAATTGAGGGAATGGGTTTAAATGAACCTGTAGACCGGACAGAGAAGACCGAATCTTCGTAATAGGGGGAATTTTAATGGCTGAACTTAGCGGTAATCTTTTATTTTTAGCGTTTATTTTATATTTAGTTGCAACGTTATTTTTTGGCGGTGCTATTAAAGGCAAAAATAAGGATGCTATGCAAAACTTAAGTAAATGGTCGTTAATTGGTATCATTTTAACTATCATAGGTTTTATTTCACAACTCGGTTATTTCATTACAAGATGGATTGCTTCGGGACATGCACCAGTAAGTAATTTATTTGAATTTACGACGTTTTTTGGGATGATGCTTGTTGGAGCATTTATTGTTATTTTCTTCATCTATCGAGCAAATATATTAGGGGTTTTTACATTACCAATTGCAGTGTTAATTATTGCTTTTGCAGCTATGTTTCCAAGAGAGATTACTCCTCTTGTTCCATCATTACAAAGTCATTGGTTGCAAATTCACGTTACAACTGCTGCAGCAGGCCAAGCTATTTTAGCAATTAGCTTTGCAGCAGGTCTTATTTATTTAATCAAAACTATTGATCAATCAAAAAGTAGTAAGAAAACATTCTGGCTAGAAACTACGGTGTTTTTCCTAGTCATTACTTTAGGATTTGTTATTATTTCATCGATTTTTTCGATTGATGGCTATAAAGCTGAGTTTAATTGGATAGATAAAAATGACAAGGAAACAAAAGCAGAGTACCGTTTGCCAGCACTTGTTGGTCCACATCAAGGTGAATTATTAACAGCAGGTAAAATGGAACCATTAATTGAAATGCCGGCCTTTATAAACGCAGTTAAACTAAACACTGTTGTATGGTCATTTTTTGTAGGAACAATCATATACGGATTAATAAGAATTATTTTCAGAAAAAGAGTTAGTCAGCTCCTGCAACCATTAGCTAAAAAAATCAGCCTTGATTTAGTAGACGAAATTAGTTACCGCTCGGTTTTAATAGGTTTTCCAGTATTCACTCTTGGTGCATTAATTTTTGCGATGATTTGGGCACAAATAGCTTGGACTAGGTTCTGGGGATGGGATCCGAAAGAAGTATGGGCATTGATAACATGGCTTTTCTATGCAGCCTTTTTACATTTACGATTATCGAAAGGTTGGCATGGAGAAAAATCTGCTTGGTTAGCAGTTATTGGTTTTGGAATAATTATGTTCAACTTAATTTTCGTAAACTTAGTAATAGCAGGTCTTCATTCATACGCTTAATACGAAAATCAACTATTCTAAAAAACCTTCACCATTTATACTGTTGAAGGTTTTTTGTTTATAATATTGTAAATTAAATTTCACTTTATTTTAATAGAAAAATAATAAACTCAATTAGATTTTGAAATAATATTCATAATTTCTTATATGAATATGTTTTATATAGTAAGAAGTGAATAAAGGTTATTTCTATTTTGTCACTTTTTATATATAATAAAAGTGTTCAATACATAGAAATATTATTTTTATATTACTTAGCACTTCAAAATTTGATGAAACTTATAACCAACATTTTGTAGTTTGTACAAAAGGGGAGGAAGTTAGATGGAGAACGAAATTAAAATTTTAGTAGTGGATGATGAGGAGCGTATTCGTCGATTACTAAAAATGTACCTTGAAAGAGAAGAATATGTAATAGATGAAGCAGAAGATGGAAATGAAGCTTTATTAAAGGCTACAGCAAATGATTATGACTTAATTCTTTTAGATATTATGATGCCAGGAAAAGATGGAATAGAAGTATGTAGAGAATTAAGAGAGAAAAAATCTACACCTGTTATCATGTTAACAGCAAAAGGTGAAGAGATTAATCGTGTACAGGGCTTTGAAGTCGGTACAGATGATTATATTGTAAAACCATTTAGTCCGCGTGAAGTTGTTTTACGAGTAAAAGCTTTATTAAGACGTTCTTCTAAAACAAATTATGTTCAGTCTGATACTACTACGAAAGACGTAATCGTTTTACCACATTTAACGATTGATAATGATGCTCATAGAGTTACAGCTGATGGGAAAGAGGTTTCCTTAACACCGAAAGAATACGAATTATTATATTTCCTAGCTAAAGCACCAGATAAAGTATTTGATCGTGAGCAACTTTTAAAAGAAGTATGGCATTATGAATTTTTTGGTGATTTAAGAACGGTTGATACGCACGTGAAACGCTTAAGAGAAAAGTTAAATCGTGTTTCTGAAGAAGCTGCTAAAATGATTGTGACTGTATGGGGAGTGGGATATAAATTTGAGGTTGTGAATGAATAATGATCTTCCTGAGGAGTGTCGTTGGTAAGCTTTGGTTTACGATTTTACTTTTAGTTTCATTTGTGTTGCTAATTTTAACGGTGCTCCTTCTTGAGTTTTTCGAGAATTATAATGTACATCAAGTAGAAGATGATTTACTTCTTACGGCAAATCGGATAGTGAATATACTTGAAATTCATGATGATCCTGATGATACGTTAGAAATATCATCACAACTTCTGGGGCATTCGAAAAATATTCTCGTTTTTCAAGGAGAAAATCAAATATTTCCTTCTGAACCGTCAAATTCTGATTTTGAATTATCCATTGCCACTATAAAAAAAGATAAAGATCTTTATCGAGTTTTCACTGACGGCAAAGTTGTATCAAAGGAGCTTAATCTTAAGGAGACTGGAAAAGAGTTACATACATCATCCGTTAAAATAGTAGGTGTACCATTAACATCGTATCATGGTAAGAGTGGTGTTGTATTCGTGTTTCAATCGTTAGAGACAATGAAAGATTCTGCTCAATCGACAACGAAGTTCATTTTGTTGGCAGCGGGTGTTGCAATTATTTTAACGACAATCTTTGCATTCTTTCTTTCGACACGGATTACAGCTCCTTTACGAAAAATGAGAGAAGCTGCGTTTGAGGTAGCAAGAGGTAAGTTTGATACTAAGGTTCCTATACTTTCTAATGATGAAATTGGGGAATTAGCTACGGCTTTTAACCAAATGGGTAAACAATTGAAGTTTAACATGAATGCCCTTAGTCAAGAAAAAGAAAATTTATCTAGTATTTTAAGCAGTATGGCCGACGGAGTTATTACCATAAATATTGATGGGACTATTCAAGCAACAAATCCACCAGCCGAACAATTTCTTCAATTTTGGTATACTGAGGTGAGGGAGAGAGGTGCTCAATCACCTGAAGCTCCAATGGAATTGATGAAGCTGTTTCATCAGTCTGTTGAAACAGAGCAAGAACAAATTGGGGAAATTAATTTAGGAGATCATTATTGGGTTATAATTGTCAGTCCATTATACAATAATAAAAATATTCGTGGTGCAGTTGCAGTACTTCGGGATATGACAGAGGATCGTAAGCTAGAAAAAATGCGGAATGATTTTATCGCAAATGTATCTCATGAATTACGCACGCCTATAAGTATGTTACTAGGCTATAGTGAAGCAATCATTGATGATATTGCGAAGACTGCTGAAGAGAAAAAAGATATCGCTAGAATAATAAATGATGAGTCTTTACGAATGGGTCGCTTAGTAAATGAATTATTAGACTTAGCAAGAATGGAAGCAGGTTATACTAATTTAAATTATGAAAATATTCAATTAGGTCCATATATAAATAGAATTACCGGAAAATTTTCAGGATTAGCACAAGAGAAAAATGTGAAAATCCATTCTGAGATTCATGATTATTCTGTTTTCTGGGCGTTTGATGGAGATCGTATCGAACAAGTACTTACGAATTTGATTGACAATGCATTACGCCATACACCAGATGGCGGTACTATTTCAGTGATTGAATATATTAATGATCAATCACAACTAGTAATATCAGTTAAAGATACTGGTGTTGGCATTGCACAAGAGGATTTACCATTTGTTTTTGATCGCTTTTATAAAGCAGATAAAGCAAGAACTCGAGGAAGGTCAGGAACAGGGCTTGGATTAGCGATTGCTCATAATATTGTGAAAGCTCATAGTGGAGAGATATTTGTAAATAGTGTTGTGAACGTTGGAACGACATTTACATTCCTTATACCTCAAAATACGAGTTTTGTTGATAAAAATAAATAGAATTGACGAAAAATATTGTTACATGAGAAACAAAAAGGGAACTAGCAAGTAGATTAGTGTAATATATAGAAGCTGCTGTGTAAAAAGTATATCTAAAGCACGAATTCTGTTTTTTTACTGAGAGAATTCAGTTAAAATAGAATTTAATATGTAGATGTGCTTTAAGACATAATCTCTTCTATGAATTTCCATTTGAATCGAATCAAAGAGAGTGTCATAAAAACGATAATGATTTTATGGCACTCTTTTTCTTTGTATCAATAGAAATTGTAAAAATTGTATAATGTATCATGTAACTTTTTACAAGGGAATTTCGACAAATAATAAACGGAGGAGGAGGAGAATTAGATGGACTCCGTTTTTCAACGGCTGTATGAACAGTATCACCAAGATGTTTTTCAGTTTTTATTTTATACAGTAAAAAATAGAGAAACTGCTGAGGATCTGATGCAGGAAGTATATATAAAGGTTTTAAATTCGTATCATCGATTTGAAGCCAAAAGTAGTGAACGAACGTGGCTTTATTCGATAGCGAGAAATACCGCTATAGATCATTTTAGAAAGCAAAAAAGTTGGAAGCAAAGAATTTTTGAAAATTTTGATTGGAGTAGGGAAACGATTCCTGATGTTCAGCCTCTTCCAGAAGAAATTGCTGAATTAAATGATGAGATGAAATTGATTTATCGTAGTTTAGAAGAATGTAGTATTGATCAGAGAATGGTATTAATTTTACGTTATATACAATCATTATCCATTAATGAAACGGCTGAAATACTTGGTTGGACTGTGAGTAAGGTGAAGACAACTCAACATCGAGCATTAAAAGCTGTAAGGATAATATTAGAATCTAATATAGGAAAGGAGGAAAGTTATAATGCGAAAGCCGGAGGAGAAAGAAAAAGAAATTGAATGGTTGCTTTCTAAATTGCCAAAAGTTAAGGATGAGCGAGATCCTAACATCATATACTCGCAAATACAAAGTCGACGTGTTCAAAAAAGAAATAGAAAGATTCGCTGGATGCCTATTATTACTTCTGCTTGTGCATTGTTTATATTTTCAATTCTTTCCGTTTCCTACCTATTCGATGAAGAAAAAACGTTTAATAAGGATCAGCAAGACCAGAAATCAATGGATATAACAATGAATGAACCAGAAGCTACAAGTGAAAAAAAAGAAGCAAGTCATAAAGAAGAAGTAGTAAAAAATAATGCTCGTTCAAATGAGCCTTCAAAGAAAGAGTATACGAATGATAAAGGAATAAATCGAAGTAAACCATTTACCACTGCTTCCTCTTCCAAAACATCTCTATTATTTTCGGACTCTTTAGCAGACGAAAGTTATTTTACAGTTGCTATTCCTGACGAACAGTCTCAATACATTGTACCTGTTACATTTTTAACTCAAAAGGGAAATTTTGATGAAAACCTTATGGATATGATGCAAGTATCGACATCTTTTAATGAAACTGAATACGGATTGAGTGACTTTTTTCCTTTACAAGCTTCGTTAAAATATATCCCGGAAAATAAATCAGTCAATATAGATGTTGCAATGAACAGCCCGTATATTCAACAAGATCGGGTATTTATCGATGTATTAAGCAGAAGTTTTGCATATCAAAATAAGGTGGAGAAAATCACTTTATCAACAGATGGCAAAGCTGGTGTTGAGTTCGCAGATTATGGACTTGAAGAGCAAATAGTAATAGATAAAAATCCAAAGCATGCTATGTTAGTGTACCAATTAAATGATACTTCTCCACAGTTCTTTGTACCTTCAATCAATAGCTATCCTTCGATAAGTGAAGCATTGGATGCAATGAGAGTGGATGATGAAAGCTTTCATGTAACAGCTGCAATCCCTTCTACAATGACTTTTGAGAAGATTGAAGATAAACAAGGTCAACTAGTGCTTTATCTTGCGGCAGGAACGGTGTTAGAGAATAATGAAACGTATATTCAAGCGATAGAAGCTATACTATTAACAGCAAAAGAATTTGGTTATGAGACAGTATTATTTCAAAATGCCAATATATTGGAAGTGGGTTCATACCGTTTGGATCAAATATTACCAGTTCCATTAGCTCCAAATGTAATTCGGACAATAGATTGATTCCTATCGGTTGGATTTTGGTTGAATAAAAACATATCTAATAAACATCATTATATATAAGCAATCTATATAAGATTTCTTCATTATGATGATGTTTATTTTTTCTGTTTTCTAAGTGATTTATAGATAAGTTTGGAGAATAAAATGAGCTGCTAAAGCGGTTGATCATTGAACGTAATGTTGCCGCCAGATTCCTATGGAAGGCAAAGGCTATAACGGACGGATAAGTGCTGATAAGGCTCTCGCCGGCCCTAGCGGAAAGCTAGCATCCTTGAGTAGAATCAGTCATACCAACTCCTTGATAATAGTCATGAAAAGTTTATATAAATAAAAAAACTCCGTAATAAGCATTTTCTGAGTATACAGTATGCAAACATATTTTTATCCTTTATTAAATGCATAAATTATTATTGGATAGTGAAGTCTAGATAAAGTGACTGTTAAAGGAGGAAAGATTTTCTTTTAATACAGTTCTACAGTCAGGCTAGTCCACATAAAATATGAAAACAATGTCAATAGGAGGATTAATATGCTTGATTATGGAAAACGAATACTAATTGTATTAATTATAGCAGTTTGCATTGGAATTATGTTTTTAGGTGGCACACATAGTAGAGCAGCTGCGAGTGGTCTACCTGAAGGATGGATTTGGCCAACGAAAGGGAGTATTACAGATCATTTTGGTGCTCGAAATGGAAAACATAAAGGAACCGATATAGCGAATGCTTTACATACGAATATTATGGCTGTTAGTGATGGTGTTGTAAGTAAATCTTATTTATCAAGTAGTTATGGAAATGTAATCTTTATAGATCATGGACCAGAAGGTTATGAAACCGTTTATGCTCACTTAAACAGTAGATTAGTAAATGAAGGTGAACATGTTAGAAAAGGACAGGTTATTGGGAAGATGGGCAATACAGGTAATTCTAGAGGGGTTCATTTGCATTTTGAAGTTCATAAAAACCATTGGACCGTCAATAAAGAAAATGCCATAAATCCACTAATTGTCTTAGGAGAACAGCGTAGTGTTGAAGTATCCGAAAATAAAAACAATCGAGTAGATCAGAAGGTGGTAGAAGTTGTATCTCATGCAAATGACAATAAGGGAGAGGTGATACAAGGGTATTATACCGTTAAAAAAGGCGACACTTTATGGGAAATAGGCAAAAGGTACGGTGTAACGGTAGAGTTTTTAAAAGAAAATAATCAGCTAACTTCAGATCTTATTTTTATAGATCAAAAGCTTTCTGTGAAAAAAAATGTGACGATCAGTATGGTGCAAATGAATAAACAAAAAGTCATAGAGGAGTATTTAGATTGATATTGGGGATATTTTTCTCTTAAATGAAGAGAAAAAGGGAATCCTATAATAGGACTCCCAATATAAGATTCATTATAAGGAAATACGATACATAAAAGAAATATCATCTAATGCCAGCATAGCATCATACATTTCATCTGAAAGTGGCTTATCGAATGATAATACCATAATGGCTTCTCCACCAACTTGTTTACGACCTACCTGCATAGTAGCGATATTAATGCTGTTGTCTCCTAGAATTTTACCAACTCGTCCAATAACACCAGGACGGTCAGTATGTTGGATATAAAGGAAGTCTCCTTCAGGAGTGAAATCGATATCGAAGTTATTAAGACTTACAATACGTGGGCCATAATGGTCGATGTACGTACCTTTTACTTCGAGTTGACGATTATCGCCTTTCACACTAACAGTGATTGTATTACTATAACCAGAAGTGTTTTGAGAAATCTTTTCACCTGTTGTAATACCTAGTTCTTTAGCAACTAACATTGCGTTAACTTCATTCACAGGCTGATCAATTCTTGAATTTAGAAATCCTGATAATAGAGCTTTCGTAAGAAGGCTACTATCAAATTCAAGTACATTACCTGCATAGGTAACAGATATTTCACGGACTCCTTCTTTCATACATTGAGAAGACACACTACCTAATTGTTTCGCTAAACTATAAAATGGTTGGATCTTTTCGAAAACTTCTTTAGAAATCGCTGGTAGATTAATAGAGTTTGACACTGGATTTCCATTTAAAAACGTTAATACTTCTTGAGCTACTTGTGTAGCGACATTTAGTTGAGCTTCCTTCGTTGAAGCACCTAAATGTGGTGTTGCGATTACTTGATCTAATTCAAGTAATCTGTTACTAGTTGCTGGCTCTTCAACAAATACATCTAATGCAGCACCTGCAACATGACCTTCTACAATACTCTCGTAAAGTGCATCTTCATCAATGATACCTCCACGAGCACAGTTAAGAACGTAAAGTCCTTTTTTAGCTTTCAATAGACGATCTTTATTGATAAGTCCTTTGGTTTCTTTTGTTAATGGTGTATGAACTGTAATAATATCAACTTTTTCCACTAGTTCATCTAATGGTAATGCAACAACGTTCATTTGCTTCGCTCTTTCTGCTGTTAGGAAAGGATCATATACAAGAACATTCATACCAAATGCTTTAGCTCTTTTGGTAATTTCCCCTCCAATTCTTCCCATACCAACAATACCTAGTGTTTTACCGTTCAACTCAGTACCTGAAAACGAAGAACGTTTCCATTCGCCATTTTTTAATGAAGCGCAAGCTTGAGGGATATGTCTCATTAATGAAGCCATCATGGCAAAAGTATGCTCAGCAGTTGAAATGGTATTTCCATCTGGAGCGTTAACAACAACTATACCCCTTTTAGTAGCTGCCGGTATATCTACATTATCAACTCCAACTCCAGCACGAGCAACAATCTTTAAGTTAGGCATTTTGTTCATCAATTCTTCTGATACCTTAGTAGCACTTCGTACTAAAATGGCTTCAATTTCATGTAGTTTGTCAGCTGCTTCTTCAACTGTTTCTTGAATTAATTCAATTCCAGAAGCGTTTAGAAGAGGAGTAAGCCCTTCAGGTTTAATCGCATCAGCTACTAATATTTTATACACCAATAACACCATCCTAATTAATTTTATAAAATTTTAAATATTTATTAAATTATCGCTTATTCTACAAAACATTGCAAGAACTGTCAATTTGCTAAGCGCTTACAAAAAATTAATTATGAAATAATGTTAAAAAATTATGAAATAAGTAATTTTTCTTCACTTCCTTAAACTTTTCCGATATAATTTAGGTATAAATTAAATAGATCTATCTTCGGGGCAGGGTGAAATTCCCGACCGGCGGTGATGAAGATGTTTTTCTAAGCCCGCGAGCTGTGATTTTTGCAGCAGGATTTGGTGTGATTCCAAAGCCGACAGTACAGTCTGGATGGGAGAAGGTGGAGGTTCGAGCGTTTGTTCTATTTTTATAATAGCTACAATAAACGTTTATTTGACCTTGGAATTTTTCTCCCTTTAGCGTATTTGCTAAGGGGTTTTTTAATGCCATTGTCAGAACCAATCCTCTTTTCGTGGAGTAGATCTCACAAAAGAAGGAGAGATTGAAATGAAGCAAGGAAATTTAAGAAAATTTGTAGCAATTGGGATGTTTAGTGGAATAGCGTATATTCTTTCGCTACTCAGTTTTCCATTCCCAGGGTTCCCACCGTTTTTAACAGTAGACTTCAGTGATATTCCAGCGGCTATTGGAGCGATTGTTTTTGGCCCTATAGCTGGTATTACGATTGAACTGTTAAAAAATATTTTAGATTATGCAATGACTGGAAGTGAATCAGGTGTCCCTATTGGACATATAGCGAATTTTATTGCGGGTATTGCATATGTATTGCCAACATACTACATTTACAAAAAAATCAGCTCTAAAAAAGGTTTGATTATTGGTTTAAGCGTAGCTACAGTTTTCATGGCAGTATTTATGTCGATTATGAATTACTTTTTCATTCTGCCAGCTTATGCACTATTTATGAATTTAAACTTCGGTGACGCTAAACAACTAATAGCTACAGGGATTTTACCATTTAATATAATAAAAGGTATTTTAGTGGCCATTGTATTTGTTTTGTTATTTGGGAAGCTACAAAATTGGTTAACAAAGCTTGTACCTGTAAAACAATAATATAATAAATATAAAAAAGGTATGGAGAAGACTTTTTCTCCATACCTTTTACTATTTGGTAGATTTCGGATATTCAAATAGAGAAATCTCTATAATGTATATAAAAGAAAAAAGACTATAGAAAAACTCAGAGAAATTCGAGTTTGTCTATAGTCTGAAACGGCGTATTTTATCGCCGTTTTTCTAATATGTTATTATCGTTGTGTGATAATTCACATATAATGGTTTATTATTCAAATTTTAATGCATCGCCATCAAATGGTTCATCAGCAATTTTGATTGATTCTGTTGGGCAACCTTCAAAGGCATCCATCATATCGTCTTCTAGCACATCAGGAATTTCAACAATACCTTGATTATCGTCTAGGGTTACAAATGCAATACCTTCATCATCGTAATCGTAGATATCTGGTGCTGCTGCTCCACAAGCTCCACAAGCGATACATGTATCTTTGTCGACAATAGTATACTTAGCCATAATATAACCTCCCCTTACTTATGTATTATAAACAGCTCTTACTTTTTCAGAAAGAAACCTTTTACTAAATCTTATTGTATACATCGCTGATTAACTTTTCAATAGTATTTCCATTATGAATTTGATTACACTTAAAAAGAGTGTAATTGGTATAAGCCACAAATTGGAATGATAAATGTTTTTCAGCAAGAAACGGCAAATTCTGATAAGATATAAGGTAGGAATAAGTATTATTATAGGAGTGTGATTCGAATTGTTATGCTCTTATCTTGAAGCGATTATTTTACACTGTTTATATAAAATTAATGAAGAAAGAACGGTATATTCAGTATATCATTTGATAAATGGCAAAAAATCCTCTCAGACTATACAAGACAGTCATATTTATAAAATTTCTCAATATTTTCGGGTTTATCCAATGCTTACACGTGACAAATTCCAACAGGTACTGACTCATCTGGATGAGGAAGGACTTCTATTATTTATTGATCGTGAAAAAGGGACATATAAATGTACGGTAAAAGGTAAAGAAGCTTTACAAATAGTTGAAATGACACATAGAAAGCTACCAAATATAAATGGTATACAATATCATATGCTAGCGCCATTGTTTTGGAGACGATTTTCTTTACTTTTTCAAGTTCTTTCTAACGCGGTCTATAATAATTCAAGATATTATTGTGTTCAACGAGATTTAGCGATTCAAAATTGGGTAAAGGTATATCTATCACAGAATAATAAAAAGAAAACTCTTGCAAAGGCTGTCCATGATGAGTTACACCGTTTGTTATCAGAACTCCCTAACAAACAAGCACAAATCTTTATGTTAAAACTTACTGGTTATGAAAGAATAGGGTATAGTGATCGACAAATTGCAGAATGTCTACAATTAAATGAAGAAGATATTTATTTTTATTTCATTGATACGTTGCATTTTTTATTGAATTCAGTGAAACAACTACGAAATGACTTCTCTACCTTATATTCTGTCTTTCATGATATTCAAGAAAATCATGCATTACCTGTTACGCAAAGCAGTTTAATTACATTAGGTTATTTAAGACAGGGATTAACTATAGATGAAATCTCAGCGGCAAGAAATTTGAAGAATAATACGATTGAGGACCATATTGTGGAGTTGGTACTTTACACAAATGAAGTAGACCTTTCTTCATATGTAAGTGATGCATTAGTGAAAGATATAATACAAGCGGCAATCAAATCGAAAACAAAGCAGCTAAGAATCATTAAAGGTGCACTATCTGAGCAAGTTAGTTATTTTCAAATTCGTCTAGCTCTAATAAAAGGAGGTTTGTTGTCTTGAATTTAGAAGAGCACTTATCCAAGTATTTTGGTTATGAATCCTTTCGAGATGGACAAGAAGAAACGATTCGTTCTATTTTAAATGGACAACATACACTAGCAATGCTAGCAACGGGTACCGGGAAATCAATTTGTTATCAACTTCCCGTGTATATTATGAAGAAACCGGCCATTATCATTTCTCCACTTGTCTCATTAATGCAAGACCAGGTAGAACAATTAAAGTTAAATGGAGAAAAAAGAGTAATTGCTATTAATTCCTTTTTAAGTCATGAAGAAAAGATGAAAGCATTCAGAAATATAAACAGTTATAACTTTATCTTTTTATCTCCTGAAATGCTCGCTTTTTCAAATATGATAGAGGTTCTGAAAAAAATTGATATTGGTTTATTTGTAGTGGATGAAGCTCATTGTATATCACAGTGGGGGTTTGATTTCCGACCAGATTATTTACGCATAGGAGAAATGAGAGAGCAGCTGAATAATCCTTTAACACTTGCATTAACGGCCACAGCAACGAAAGAAGTCCGTCAAGATATTCAACAGTTTTTACATCTCGAACAGGTGCATGAAGTAGTTACAACAGTTAATAGAAGTAATATTGGAATTTTTACGGAAACCTATGCTACTTATGAAGAAAAAGAAAAAAGAATGGTTGAATTGGTAACAAAGTTGAAAAAGCCAGGTATCATCTACTTCTCAAGTAAAAAAACAGCGGAGTTAGCCAGTGAGGTTCTACAAGCAAACGGTATAAAAGGTGTAGGCACTTATCATGCAGGAATAGATCAAGACCAAAGAGTACTCATACAGCAACAATTCTTGCAAAATCAGTTACAAGTTATTTGTGCGACCAGTGCTTTTGGAATGGGCATTAATAAGGAAAATGTTCGTTTTGTTATTCACTTCCATATGCCGACTAGTTTAGAAGCTTATTTACAAGAAATAGGTAGAGCTGGTCGTGACGGAAAACAAAGCGCTGCAGTTCTTTTGTATTGCCAAGGTGATGAAGGCTTACCACTTTTTCTACTTGAAAATGAAACCCCTTCTGAACAACAATTATCTCATTTGTTCGAAGAACTAGTTGCTCACTATGGTGAACAACTAGTAGATATATCGAGAAAAGAGTTACAAACGGTTATTTTAAGAATGGGGTTTACCGATAATCAAGAACGATTATTGAATTACGCCTTGGAACAAAGGAATGGAAATATTAAAGAAGCTATTCGCTTTTTAAGCAAACATATTGACGATGTTGTAGAAAAAAAACGAATTCAGTGGGCAAAATTTTATAATTGGCTTTTTCGAAAAGAGTGTTATCGAAAAGGGATTACAGAGTATTTTAATGAGCAGCCAACAATAGACCAAGAAATATGTTGTAGTAACTGTGACTGTAATCTTGAGATTTATTTCACAAATGGTGAAGAATATAATCCATTTCCTTATGAAGAAGAGTTAGATTGGCAAAAAGTATTATCTGATTTTCTACTAACGAAAGATGCTGAATATGATGAAAAATAAACAAGCGGAATTAATTAAAAACATGGATGATAAGGTTTTAGTATTAAATGTTTGGTTAACTCAATTAATCTTATTGGTCATTTCAGTCGTATTGGGATTTTTTTTATTTGATCATTTTAACGATTTTTGTTCACTTTTTGAGTGGAATGACCGAAATATTATTATATGGGGAGTATCTGTAGGAATAGGTATTGTATTAATAGATTTGCTACTAATGAAAATTATCCCTTCAAGCTGGTACGATGATGGAGGAATTAACGAGCGAATATTCAGCTCTTTGCCGATTTGGCATATCTTTCTCGTCACATTAGCAGTTGCTGTTGGAGAAGAGATTTTATTTCGTGGTGTTATTCAACACCACACGAATATTTGGATAGCAAGTATTATATTTGCTATAGTTCATTACCGATATCTATTTAAACCTTATCTATTTATAAATGTAACGGTTTTAAGTTTATTTATTGGGTTTATTTTTCAAGAAACGAATAATTTAATGGTTACTATTACAGCACATTTTTTAATAGACTTTCTTTTAGGTTTATATATAAGGTTGAATTATTTACATAAAATAAAGAATTAATGCTTAACGAGTATCACTGTATATCGTTGAGATAGAAAAGAATTATATTGGTAGAGTTAGAAAAAGTGAGGGATATATGTGAAAGATTTAGAGTATAAAGATCAAGCTGATTCTTTACGAAATGAAGTTAAATCAGCAGAAGAAGATACTTTTGAGTACAGTACTTCTTCATTACCTTCGAGAAAAGAAATACATAGTAAAAAGAAACAGAAGGTAGTTTGGAAAGTAAAATTTTCTTTAGTGAAAATTTTAGCGGTATTCTTTATTCTATTGATTATAACTACGTTTGCTATTTATTCTCATTTAACAAAAGGAAATAAATCAGACGGGATACTAGCGAATAGTAAACCAAGTTATTCAGAAGAAATAAAAGGGTATGATTCGTATGATAGTGAAGATAAAGAAAGTATCGTTACGGATGATGAAGAAGAGCAAGATAAAAAACCTGAAAAAGTTGAAAATAATAAGACGCAAGTCAATAAGCAAGAAGAAGATCCTAAGAATAGTCAAGCAACAAAAGATACTGAATCAAATCCTTCTAAACCAGCAGTAACGGAACCAAAGGAAACCAATAAGGTGAGTAAGCCAACGACAAATACAAATAAGGTAGAAGATAAAAAAGAAGAAAGTCAAGAAAGCAATAAGGGGAAGGTAGTTCAACATACAGTACAGCCTTCGGAAACTGTATACCGAATTGCTATGAAATATTATTCTTCAACATCTGGTATTGAAAAAATTAAGCAATACAATGGTTTGAAAGATAATAATATTCATGTTGGACAGGTATTACAAATTCCACTAGATTAGGAAAAATAAAATTTGGTTCTGCAAAAGGGCTTATCCTCATACACTTTGTATTGAAAGTAGTAGGAGGTGAGTGTTTTTGGATCAGACAATTGTTGCATTGGATAATCAAATAACAGACCAAGCTACCAAAAGAATGTTGCAAAATGTTATCGATCGAAAAAGAAAGTTCGATTTACTAAAGAAAAAGCATTTTTGGACAACAATAGTTGCTTTAGTTCTTGGTTTGTTATTTGTTATTTATATGTATTATTTGGTTGTACAACCTTATTCATACTCGTTTTTTGATATGTTGACATTTTTTATCAATAAATCTAATTCTCTCCTATATTGTGGTGTAGTAGTTGGCTGTTATGGGTATATGTTAGTACTTAAAAAAAAGACAGATAAAGCTGAAAAAGAATATCATGCACTTCGGTGTGAAATTGTAGATCGAAGTAAGGATTTATGGAAACAAGAGTACGCATGGAAGGAAAGACATAAAATTTTTTTAATTATGAAAGAAAAATATGATATTAATCTCTTTCATGAAAATAAATAAATTAAGAGAAGGAGCCACCATATGTTTGTAAAAAGTATCATGATTCCGAAATTCAAATGTTATTTTGTCACCGTAGAAGATACTCTCGAGTATACTTTACAAACCCTTGAAAAGAATGGTGTTGATGGTGTACCTGTTTTAAAAGATCAGCAATACGCAGGTATTGTAACTCGTAACAGTATTTATAAGCATTATTTTGAAACTGGTGGAAACCGAGATTTGTATTTAACAAGCACAAAAGCAGGTGAAATTGCCACCCATAAGGATGATGTGCTTAAAGGCGATGAAATAATGGAAAAAACATTGCTAAAATTAAAGCAATTTCCATTATTAGCTGTAGTTGATGAGCAAAATGTATTTTTAGGAGTGGTTACTCGTTTTGATGTATTAGAGCAATTCCAAAGTGCCTTTGGAATGCAAAAGAAAGGTATTCGAATTGCTTTTACTTCAGTAGAAACTGAAGGAAGAATTGCTAAATTAGCTGAAATCACTCGTCATTATCATGAGCATATTATATCATTAGTTACCTTCGATGAAAGCGATCAATTATTACGACGAATTGTTATGAAAATTGAGCCGACTTCCAATTTAGAAAAGTTTACAAAAAAACTAGAAGAGTCAGGATTCCGAATTTTAGATATAACAAAAGATTAATATATACATAATACAAAGCGTAGGGCCTCCAAAAAGTGATTAGAAATCACTTTTTGGAGGCCTATGCTTTATTATGGAGGTCGATTTTTGAGTCACTTGATTTGTTCATGTTTTATGCATTTCTTTAATAAAGCTGATGTTATGTATTTTAGATAGTGATCAACATCTATTTTAAGATTTTTACTAATAATTAGGAGGTATTCTAAAAAAGAAAAAACACTCATAGAACGATCTTTTTAAATTAGGATTTATTGGACAGCTCTTTTTTCTATTAATAATAAGAAGGCAGGTCAAGATCTCAGTAGCGGATTGTTAGTGAGAGATAGTTTGCATACAATCAAATATATTTTTCCAAATACTTGTGGTATGATTTTTCTATGTCTTTTCATTTAATTCGTAAATACAAGGAGTTTTTATGTTGTATATTGTGTTATTGTTTGTTTTTCTATTACTCTTATTACTTGTTTATATGTGGAGTTTAGCGAATGAAAACAATGTAATTAAACATGAAATAGTGTTTGATGAGTTGCCGAATAGCTTCGGAACAATTCGTATATTTTTTATTTCTGATATTCATAAACGTATGGTTAATAATGAGGTTATAGAAAAGACAAAAGGAAAAGTTGATCTGGTTATTATAGGTGGAGATTTGGCTGAAAAAGGAGTACCTTTTTCAAGAATTGAAGCTAATATCAAAAAACTAAGAGGGTTAGCTCCTTGTTATTTTGTTTGGGGTAATAATGATTATGAACTAGATTATCATCAACTTGATGCCACGTTGTTAAGTTTGGGCGTCAAGGTTTTAGATAATACAGCGGTATTGTTTGAGTCAAACACTGGTGATAAATTATCGTTGTTAGGTGTAGATTATTATAATCATCAAAGAGATCGATTAGATTTAGCATTGAGTGATAGTGACCCTACAGCATTTAAGATTTTAGCTAGTCATTGTCCTAGAATTGTCAAAAAAATTAAAGAAGAACATCAAATTTCTCTTGTCCTAAGTGGACACACTCATGGAGGACAAATTCGAATATTCGGATTAGGTCGATATAAAAAAGGTGGTATTGTGAAAAAAGGACGTACCGTTGTTTTAACGAGTAATGGATATGGTACTAGTTTGGTTCCGTTCCGATTAGGTGCGAAATCAGAAACGCATCTAATAAATATATCATCGAGTAAATGAGTGGCAGTTGCAGTTTGATTCTAAACTTATATAGCAGTCGGGAATTCCAAATGTTTATCTTGTGTAAGATAAGATTCTCTCTTACTATTGTTTCGGAATAATGAAAATCTCAGATTGTAGCAACTTGAATTTCTTCGAGTTGTCTACAGTCTTTTTTCTTTTACATGATGATATTGATAAGTTTGTTGATATCTGCTACGAGCGGACTTTTTCGTGGGTATGAACGAGCGCGAAAGGAGATCGACTGTCCCTGCTTTCTGATTCATTCAACTGATTTATGTTTCTGATTATTTCTATTTTCGTATCTTAAGTTACGGTTGGTTTTTCTAAAAGGATATGCACAGGAAATAGGATGTTTCATATGATGATGTAGGGAAAATGTTTTCATCGTAGGAGGCATTTAAGTGATAGTAGAAAGATTGGAAGAAAATAAAATAAAAATGGTTTTAACGAATGAAGATTTGTTTGAAAATGGATTAACCGTTGAAGACATCAAATCAAATTGTATAAAAATTCATGTGATTATTCAAAGATTGGTAGAAAAAGCATGCGATGAGCTTGAGTTTAAAATGAGTGGTGCTATTGAAATTGAAATTTATTCTTTGCAAGCCCAAGGAATCATTATGATTATTACAAGAGATGAGTATTTAAATTGCTTGGCTGATGACGATTTATTAGATTTACAAGTAATGATGGAGAATAGGCAGCAAATGATTTATAAACTCGAATACTTTGAGGACCTGATTCAATTGTGTCAGGAACTAAAAAATATGAATTTAATTTGTGATAGTGTCATTCTTTATTATAAACATGCTTATTTTATATCGATTAAAAATATTGGATTGCATCAATACGATAAAATGCATTTAATTCTATCAGAATACGGAGAAAAAAGTTCCTTATCTGATGTTTACTTACAGGAAAATGGAAAAGAAATAATATCGAGTCAAGCGATACAATGGATGAATATTTATTTCCCAAACTGAAAATTTATGTGTTTTGGTTGGATTTTTTTATGAGAGAGAGCGTTTATGATAATTATTCGAAATAACCATTTATTTCATAATATTCGTATTCTTACTTCAATTTTCAATTTTTGAAGTGTATACTAACACTGTGAAATAGAATATTTCAATTTAAATAAGTCTCTCTAGGAGGTCCATAAATGGTTTCCGAAAATAGTGCTGAATCAAACAAAAAAATGAACAATGTGCTTACCTCAACCCAGACTGTTATCCATCAGGCTCTTGAAAAATTAGGTTACCCTGATGAAGTTTATGAGCTATTGAAAGAACCTTTAAGAATGTTGACGGTTAAGATACCTGTAAAAATGGATGATGGTAAAGTTAAAATTTTTACCGGTTATCGTGCGCAACATAATGACTCTGTTGGTCCTACAAAAGGCGGAATAAGATTTCATCCAGAAGTAACTGAGACAGAGGTTAAAGCTTTATCGATTTGGATGAGTTTAAAATGTGGAATTGTAGATTTACCATACGGTGGTGGGAAAGGTGGGATCATTTGTGATCCTCGAACAATGTCCTTTAATGAATTGGAGAAACTAAGTAGAGGATATGTTCGTGCAATAAGTCAAATCGTTGGTCCAACTAAAGATATACCAGCTCCGGATGTTTTTACAAATTCACAAATTATGGCCTGGATGATGGATGAATACAGTAGAATAGATGAGTTTAACTCTCCTGGCTTTATTACAGGAAAACCTTTAGTGCTTGGAGGCTCTCATGGTAGAGAATCTGCTACTGCTAAAGGAGTAACCATATGTATTAATGAGGCTGCCAAAAAAAGAGGGATGGAAATAAAAGGGGCAAAAGTGATTGTTCAAGGATTTGGCAATGCTGGTAGCTTTTTATCGAAATTTCTATATGACGCTGGAGCAATAGTTGTTGGTATTTCTGATGCTTACGGAGCACTTTATGATCCAAATGGTTTAGATATTGATTATTTGTTGGATCGTAGAGATAGTTTTGGAACGGTTACAAAATTGTTTAACCATACATTAACGAATCGAGAACTACTTGAGCTAGATTGTGATATTTTGGTTCCAGCTGCTATTGAAAATCAAATAACGGAAGAAAATGCTCATAATATTAAAGCAAAAATAGTGGTGGAAGCAGCTAATGGTCCAACAACTCTGGAAGCGACACAAATATTAACAGATCGTGATATTTTATTAGTGCCAGATGTATTAGCATCTTCAGGTGGAGTCACAGTTTCTTACTTTGAGTGGGTACAAAATAATCAAGGATATTATTGGTCCGAACAAGAAGTCGAAGAAAAATTAGAAAAGATATTAGTTAAATCTTTTGACACCATTTATCAAACAGCACAAAATAGACGAGTAGACATGCGCTTAGCGGCATATATGGTAGGAGTAAGAAAGATGGCTGAAGCATCTCGTTTTCGTGGATGGATTTAACAAATTTTCGATTTTCATATGTTTTTTATTGAATTATATTACGAAAACTTCTATCTTTAAGGTAGAAGTTTTTCTTATACATAGTAAAAAAGTAATTGTTTGTAGGAAAAATTGCCGTTTCAAAAGATCAAAAATGTCGAATTATAAAGTTTGAATTTCTCTATGTGGATTTCAAGTTTTAATCGTAATGGTAAGCCTATGTATCCGGATGACATAGTGCTTTCATTTTTGTTCTTTAATGAAATCATTGGTAGGATTAAGTATATATTTAATGGTAAATTCTATAAGTGTCATGTAAGGAGAGGTTTGTATGCTTAAGAAAGAAGCAATCGTAATAGGAGGAGGCCCTTGTGGCTTGTCAACAGCAATTGCCTTACAGGAAATAGGTATGAATCCTTTAGTTATTGAAAAGGGCAATGTGGTAAATTCTCTATATAATTATCCGACACATCAAACTTTTTTTAGTTCTAGCGAAAAGCTTGAAATTGGCAATGTTGCATTTATTACGGAAAATCGTAAGCCAGTTAGAAACCAAGCTTTAGCCTATTACCGTGAAGTGGTTATAAGAAAAAATATAAATGTACATGCTTTTGAAAGAGTGGAGAAAGTAGAAAAGAATGGAAATGGTACTTTTATTGTTACAACGAGTAAAGAACAATATGAAACGCCATATGTTGTAGTAGCTACTGGTTATTATGACCAGCCGAATTTATTAAATGTACCTGGGGAAAATTTACCTCATGTATTTCATTATTTTAAAGAAGCACATCCGTATTTTGACTGTAATGTTACGGTATTAGGCGGAAAAAATTCTAGTGTAGATGCGGCCTTAGAGCTTGTAAAAGCTGGTGCGAGGGTTACGGTACTATATCGAGGTAGTGAGTATTCTAAAAGCGTGAAACCTTGGATTTTGCCAGAGTTTGAAGCGCTTGTTAGAAATGGTACGATTAAAATGGAATTTAATGCTGAAGTTAAATCGATTTCAGAAGGTCATGTAGTATATACGGTGAATAAAGCAGTTGAAAAACAAATTGTTGCACAATTTGTTTTTGCGATGATTGGCTATCATCCTGATCATCAATTTTTGAAAAATATGGGCGTTCTGATTGATGAGGAAAGTGGTAGACCTTGTTTTAATCAGGAAACGATGGAAACGAATGTATCAGGCTTATTTATAGCTGGTGTGATAGCAGCTGGTAATAATGCGAATGAAATTTTTATTGAAAATGGAAGATTTCATGGTGAACTGATTGCTAAACGTATTGACGAAAGTAAGCAAGCTGAATCATGTAAAAATTAATCTGGGATTTCATTAATAATACAATTAGAAAAGGTGTCCATTTATTCAATAGATGGACACCTCTTTTTATATACATGGACAACTAAGCTGTTGAAACAGCCTATTGAAAATCAAATTGAAGGTTTTAACTTGTTATTATTAGGAATGAAATCTTAAAATATAAATTAACTGATTTAATTAAAAAAAGCTATTTTTAATCTATGAATTTTAGCTATTGAATAGCTTATCAATATTTTGAGTATTGCCTTCTTCTAAGATTGCTAATAATTTCAAACGAGCTTTTTGACCATTTAATCCATTAGAGAAAATGACACCTAACTGTTTCAAATGTTTTCCTCCGCCTTCATATCCGTAAACATCCTGTGTAATACCATTAAAACATCTAGAAACAATAACGACTGGAATATTTTTATCGAGTAAGGATTGTATTCCTGGTAATGTTTTCGGAGGTAAGTTACCTTGGCCAAGAGCTTCAATAATTAGTCCGTCAATTTGTAATTGGTTTAAAGCATCAAGGATTGTAGAATCCATTCCTGCATATGCTTTTAGCAGAGGAACGTTTTTCGTAATGCTATGGACATTAAATTTTCTCGAAAGAATTGGTAGGTGGTGAAAGACGATTCCTCTTTTTGTCACAATTCCAATTGGTCCATATTGTGGACTTTGGAAGGTGGAAACGTTACTACTATGTGCTTTTTAAGACATATATAGCATAAGAAGTTAAGTCGGCCTATCCCCAAGAAAGAAAATAATGAATAACAAACAATGTTTTGAAGGAATAATCTCTCTGTATTAGTTATCATGCATTTTAAAAAAGTTTGAAAAAATGTTAAATAGTGCTAATATATTATATGATAATTTCGAAAATTCTACTATTAAGGTGGATATAAATGAAACCAACTGAAAAATATATAGCTAAAGTACTATTTAAATTAAAAGTCCATGAGAATGATGGACAATCATTTGAAAATCTTTTTTCGAACATTATGATCAGGCATAATGAAAATTTTAGAAAAGTTAAACCTTATGGCAATATAGGTGATAGAAAAAATGATGGTTTTGATAAAACTAAAGGGATATATTATCAGGTTTTTGCACCAGAAAATATTGAAAAAACTAGAACAGTTAGTGATGCAGTAAAAAAATTAAATGATGATTTTGAAGGATTAAAAGAATATTGGGATGATGTATGCAAAATCCAAGAGTTTTATTATGTAGTAAATGACAAATTTAAAGGTCTTCCTCCAACTGTGGAGAAAGAAATTATCGTGTTAGGTAATTCGAATCCAGGTGTTATCTGTGATACCTTTCCAGCAAATAGTTTAGAAGTGATATTTTTAAGTTTGGGAGAAGAAGATATTATTGATATTGTTGGTATTCTACCTAATGATGAAATTAGTTTTATAGATTATCATTTCTTGAATGAGGCAATAGATTTTCTCATGAATTCTGAAAGTGATTTTTCTCCAGATGCTTATGTAGAAGATCCTGATTTTGAAAAGAAAATCATATTTAATAATTTGGGTTCTACATGTAAAAATATGTTGAATGTAGCCAGTTATCAGATAGGTGATTTGGAAGCGTATTTTATGGAAAATGGAGATTATGTTAAAGAAGAACTAAAGAAACGGTTTAGATTACTGTATAATCAATCAAAGGACATGATTACTGAAGAAATGGAAAACTACGCTGATCAGAGGTTTTTTTATATTCTTAAAAATGCATCACCTAATGGGAAAAAAGCAGTAAAAGACGCAGTGTTAGTTCTAATGGCTTTTTATTTTGAGTCATGTGATATTTTTGAAATACCTGAAGATGAAGAAGTAGAGGTGTAATCGGGTGATTTTACCACAGAAGCATATAAAAATGTCTGAGTCAATTTTTGGTTTAGGTGGCTTTATAATTGGATTAATTAACAAACCTAAGCGTTTTGATGAGTTATGGATTGACTTTCAAAAAATAAATAATACAAATTATTTACCTTCACAACATAATTTAGATAACTTTTTACTAGCTTTAAACTTCTTATATATAATAGGTGCGATAAATGAAAATGAAAGGGGGTATATAGAATTATGCGATTAATTAGTTTAAGTTCAAATAAGAATTCCTTTCATGAAATCAAATTTAAAGAAGGATTAAATTTAATTATAGGAAAACAAGCAAATCCAGAGGATAAAAATAAAAAAAATACATATAACGGTGTAGGTAAATCCTTGATGATATACCTTATCCATTTTTGTTTAGGTTCTAATAAAATTGCTGCTTTTGAAGAAAAGCTACCTGGTTGGGAATTTATATTAGAGTTTTCTATTGATAATGATCTTTATAAAACAGTTCGAAATACATCTAAACAAAATAGAATAATCTTAAATGGAGATAACCTAACTTTAAAAAAATTCCGTACTATTATGGCAGAAAAAGTGTTTGGGTTAGACGATACGATAAAATATTTAACTTTTAACACTTTATTTCCTCGATTTATTCGTAGAGATAGAGAATGTTATGTAAGGTATGATGAATTTATTAAAGATGAACAAGATTATGGGAAGGTTTTGAATAATTCTTACCTTCTCGGTCTAGAATCGAAATTAGTTACTGAAAAACAAAGGCTTAGGAGTCTATTTAATAAAACCAAAGACTTAAAAGCAGGTATAGAAGATGATCCAATAATTAGAGAACATTTCAGTAATAATGAGGATACTGAAATTGAAATTTTAGATTTGGAATATAATATTAAAAAATTAGAAGATGAAATATCTGAATATAAAATATCAAGTAATTACAATGAAATAGAGAAAGAGGCAGACGAAATAAAATATTCCTTGAAGGAATTAGAAAATAAAAGAGTGTTAATTAACAACCATATTAGAAGCATAAATAAATCTTTAGACATTCGGCCAGATCTTTCTGAACAGAAAGTAATTAATTTATATAAGCAATCATTAATAGAAGTACCAGAAATGGTAGTTAAAAAAATAGAAGAAGCTGTTAATTTTCAAAAGAATCTTTTAAAAAATCGTAATCAAAGGCTTGTTAAAGAAATATTAAAGAAACAAGAAGAATTGAAACAGATAGAAATTGAAATGGCGGAAACAGGAATAAAGATGGATCAAATTCTAAGTTTTCTCGATACCCATGGTGCCTTGGATAATTTTAATGCTCTTAATAAAAAGCTAAATGAAATGAAAAACAAACTCAATCGTCTTAATGAATATCAAGAGATACTTCGAACATATAAAAAGAAATTAAAAAATGTTCAAACAGATATGGTAAGTGAAAATGACAAAGTAGATACATATTTGGAGAATATTTCACAATTACTAGAGGAGATTATGACAACCTTTCGAGATCTTTCGAAGGAATTTTATGATAAAAAGCCTGGAGGATTAACAATTAGGAATAATGAAGGTGATAATACTATCAGATTTGACATCATAGCTAAGATTCAAGATGATTCATCTGATGGTGTTAATGAAGTTAAAATATTCTGTTTTGACATGACTCTTTTACTTTTGAAGCAAAATCATAAGTTTGGTTTTTTATTTCACGATAGTCGTTTATTTAGTAATATGGATCCTAGGCAAAGATATACGTTATTTAAAGTTGCACACGAAAAAGTTTCTGCTAAAGGGTTACAATATATAGCTACCATTAATGAAGATACATTATTATCTTTTAAAGACTTAATGACTTCAGAAGAATACCAGCAAATTATAAAAGATAACACAAGACTAGTATTAACGGATGAATCTGATAAGAGTAAATTATTAGGTATACAAGTTGACATGAATTATGAGAAGTAACAGTAGAGATGAAAAGTAGAAAATATAAAGTTATTGATTTGATTTTTACCAGACTAAGGATTATTAAGATAACAAATGATTTAGGTATAATTATTATTATTATTATTATCAAGTCACTATCTATATAAAATGAAGTATGCTGAAGAGACCAGAATTTGGTCTTTTTCTATAATATTTTATTTAAATTATTATAGAAAACATAGGTGTACATTGATTTGAGGAAAATGTTTTACATATTTATTTCAAGTAAATCTTATAGTAATATTATTGGATATGAGGTGAAAAAATGTCTAAAAAAATTACAATTATTACAACTGGTGGAACAATAGCAAGTAAGGAAGTAGAAAAAGGATTATTAAAATCAGGAGCAATAAGCGGTGAAGAGTTAGCTTCTATGTGTGACCTTCCTCAAGGATATCAGATTAAAATAATTGATTTGTTACAGTTACCATCCATGCACATTGATTTTGAAGCAATGGTTAAAATTAAGCAAGAAATTGAAAAAGAATTTAAAGATAATAACGTTGATGGAATTGTAGTTACTCATGGTACTGACAGCTTAGAGGAAACAGCTTATTTCTTGGATATAACAATTAACGATCATAGACCTGTTGTTGTAACAGGATCACAGCGTTCTCCTGCGGAAGTGGGAACAGATGTATTCTCTAATTTGAAAAATTCTATTTATGCTGCTTCAAGTGAATTGCTACATGATGCAGGAGCAGTTGTTGTATTTAATGAACGTATATATTCAGCAAAGTATGTTAAAAAGGTTCATGCTTCAAATTTACAAGGTTTTGAATCATTTGGATATGGTTATCTAGGCATTATTGATAATGATGTTGTAAGTGTTTATCAAAAGCCAATTAGAAAAGATAATTTTAACATATCAAGTGATTTACCACGAGTTGATATTATTAAATGCCACACAGGATCAGACAGTATATTTATTGAAGCATCTGTTCAAGCTGGTACAAAAGGAATAGTACTTGAAGGTGTAGGTAGAGGGCAAGTTACACCAACAATGATGGAAGCAATCAAAAAATACGCAAATGAAATAACTTTTGTCGTTACTACAAGTGCGGAAGAAGGTAAAGTATATCCTTCATATGGTTATAAAGGTAGTGCAAATGATCTCAAAGAAAATGGAGTTATTCTTGGAGAGGACTACGATAGCAAAAAAGCACGAATCAAATTAGCTGTTATTTTAGCAAGTAAAAGTACAGTTAACCAAAAGGATTTCCAATACTAAAGAGGAGTTTTTAAAGCCATTCATTAATTTGAGTGGCTTTTTCTACGAGTGTAATATTATTTTTCTATTTTCGTATGTATTACATTTATTAGGGAATTAAGAAATAGTATGCATCTATAGAGGGCTATTATCACTGTTTCTTAATATAATAGCGCAACATGAATTAAATAAGGACATATTCATATTTTTAATTGTACAGTTATCTTGCTGTTTTCACGGAATGAAAGAAAGTAATTTAGTGTTAGTGAATGTTTGATAATGATCAATGGTCACCTTTATTGGTGGCCTTTTAAATTTTAGAGGAAAAGTTGATGCGCATAGATTCATTATTCTATCTGGCTATATAAACTTAAGGAAAATAGTGTTTATGTGTGTAATATTTTAACGTTCTTTTCAAAAATAATAAATTAGTCTATAGCTTGAAAAAATGATTAATACATAGACTAAATTAACGGTTTAATAATGTGTCATAAAATAGTTTCATCTATGTGTTTTTGTAACATTAATAGCCGTGTGGATTTCATCATTTAATACAACGAGCACACCTTTATTATGTGCTTGTTCACAACAAGCAACGCGAATGGCTGAAACGAAGTTATGTAAGCCGTCAAATCCAATTTCATTACTCGAGCGCATAGCGCCTGTTAATACTATTGGAATTGTTGTGTCAATTAACAAATCTAAAAAATAAGCCGTTTCTTCTAAAGTATCAGTTCCATGAGAAATAACTACACCATCAATTGTTGTTTCTTCCATCTTTTTAAGTATAATGTCACGAATGATAAGCATTTCGTTAGGCGTTATATGAGGAGAAGGCAATGAAAAGGGTTCCTCAATAATTAATGAAACAGTTTCTTGTAACTCGACGGGAGCAATGGATATAGGATTTTTTTCTGAGGGCTTAACAGCACCTGTTTCTTTATCTTCAAACATGGATATTGTTCCACCAGTGTGAATCGTTAGGATATTTTTTTTCATAACAATCCTCCTTTTACATAATAAATAGTTACTGAAAAAATGGATAACAAAGAAATGTAAACATAGTTTTCTAATAAATGCAATGAACTTCTTATAATTTGCCTCTAAAGAGTACTGCATTTTTTAGAATATCGTGATACGATTATATAAAAATAAAGAAAAGAGGTCAGCAAATGCTGGTCATTATTACAGCTGGTATTGCTCCTGGCCTAGCATTACTAAGCTATTTTTATTTGCGTGATTATTATGGAACGGAGCCCATACTTATTGTATTAAGAACGTTTCTACTTGGGGCTATTCTTGTTTTTCCTATTATGTTTATTCAATATATATTGGAAGTTGAACATATCATCACTAGTGATTTAATTTCCTCTTTTGTTGCAACAGGTTTTTTAGAGGAATTTTTTAAGTGGTTTATTATCATGTACACTATTTATTATCATGCCTCTTTTGATGAGCCTTATGATGGAATAGTTTATGGATCAGCAGTATCATTAGGTTTTGCAACGACAGAAAATATTTTTTACTTAGTAGCTAATGGTGTAGAATATGCATTTGGTCGTGCATTGCTACCTGTTTCAAGTCATGCTTTATTTGGTGTGATTATGGGCTATTATTTTGGTAAAGGGAAATTTACAAAGGAAAAGAATAATAAGTATCTTTTTCTAGCTTTCTTTATCCCATATAATTTACATGGTCTTTATGACTATATTTTATTAAAGCAATTCTATTGGTTATATTTTATCGTTCCGTTTATGATCTTTCTTTGGTGGTTTGGACTTCGAAAAATTAAGAAAGCAAGACAGCTTTCTGATATACACGCTTCTGAAATGATGAATTAAAACTATGCTTTCGCAATTGAAAAGCATAGTTTTTTTATTTGGAATAAAAATCACTAGATTGAAAACACTAGGGTTACTTCCATTTTTTAAGTTAGGAGTGTTATTGCTTGAGAAAAAAAATCTTAAACGGTTATGCCGTTGCTATTGCATCAATACTTGTCATGTTGTTTACAGCATTTCCAACTAATGTACATGGATTCACAGAGCAAGTAATCCAGAAGGGAGCGGTTGGTGATGACGTAATTGAATTACAAGCTAGGTTACAAAATATCGGCTTTTATAATGGGAAAATTGATGGAGTCTTTGGTTGGGGCACTTATTGGGCATTACGAAATTTCCAATATGAATTTGGAATGCCAATTGATGGCTTAGCTGGTGAAAAAACAAAAAGTAAACTGGTTAAAGCATCAAATTTCAATAAAGAATGGGTACATGAACAAATAAATAAAGGAAATACTTTTACGTATTATGGAAACGTTCCAATCGAAAAACAAGTGAAGCAGAATAATCAAAAAGCGACTCAAAAATCAAATAAGAACAATAATGTCGCTAAAAAAGAGACGAATACTAATACGCAAAAGACAAAAACAGGCAATGTGCCTAATGGTTTTTCAAATAATGATATTAATTTATTAGCACAAGCTGTATATGGAGAAGCACGAGGAGAGCCGTACGAGGGACAAGTTGCTGTTGCAGCTGTCATTTTAAATCGTCTGGAAAGCCCTTCGTTCCCTAATACAGTCTCTGGTATCATATTTGAACCTCTTGCCTTTACTGCTGTTGCAGATGGACAAATTAACCTTACACCTAATGAAACTGCTAGGAAAGCTGTTATTGACGCGATTAATGGGATGGATCCATCAGGTAATGCGACCTATTATTTTAATCCGGAAACAGCTACTAGTAAGTGGATTTGGTCACGTCCACAAATCAAAAAAATTGGTAAACATATATTCTGTGAATAGAAAGGAGCAGAGAAATGATAAGAGGTATTATCATAGCCGTCTTGGCTATTGGTGTAGCTGGAACTGCATATTGGGGTTATCAAGAGCATCGAGAAAAAAACGCGATCCTTGTTCAAGCGGAAAATAATTATCAGCGCGCCTTTCATGATTTAACCTATCAAGTTGATTTATTAAATGACAAATTAGGTACTACATTAGCGATGAATTCAAGAAGATCATTATCACCGGCATTAACGGATGTGTGGAGGGTAACATCTGAAGCTCAAAATGACGTTGGACAGTTACCGTTAGCTTTACTACCTTTTAATAAAACAGAAGAGTTTCTAGATGAAATTGGTGATTTTACCTATAAAGCAGCGGTAAGAGATTTAGAGAAGGAACCTCTTTCTGATCAAGAATATAAACTATTGCAGCAATTATATGCTCAATCAGGTGATATTCAAAATGAATTGAGAAAAGTTCAGAACACAGTAATGAAGAATAATTTACGATGGATGGATGTTGAATTAGCATTAGCATCAGGTGATGAAGCGAAGGATAATTCCATTATTGATGGTTTTAAAACAGTAGAAAATAAAGTAAATGGATTTTCAGAAGCTTCACAGTTAGGTCCAACACATGTTTCTCATAGGCAAAAAGATCAGAAATATCGTTATATTAAAGGTAAAGAGATTTCTAAAGAAGAAGCAATTGAAATTGCTAAAAAGTTTGTCTCATATGATAAAACTGCAAAATTTTCAGTGAAAGAAAATCGAGCAGGATCAGATTTTGAGTTTTATACTGTAGATATTAAAGATACTAAATCCAATAATTATGCGACATTAGACTTAACGAAAGTTGTTGGTTATCCTATTATATTTATGAATAATCGAGAAGTAAAGGAAGCTAAAATTAGTCTAAATGACGCTGAGAAAAAAGCAAAACTATTCTTAGATAAACAAAATTATAAATCAATGGAGATGTTTGAGAGCTCACAATATGATTCTGTTGCCATTTTTAACTTTGTTCAAGTTGAAAATGGAATAAGAATATATACGGATTCTATAAAAGTAAAAGTAGCTTTAGATACAGGTTCTATTATTGGCTATTCGGCAGAAGAGTATTTACAAACAGATAAGAATAGACAATTAAAAAAACCTGAAAAATCAATGGAAGAAGCGAAGAAAAAAATAAATCCAAAAGTAAAAGTAATGGAAAATCGATTAGCGATTATTACTAATGATCTAGGTGATGAAATTCTTTGTTATGAGTTTTTAGGTGTACTTGGAAATGATACGTATCGCATTTTTATTAATGCAGATAATTTAGATGAAGAAATGGTAGAAAAAATGGATGAAGCTGAGCCGTCTTATGATAATACTATTTAGCTAAGAAAAAGGCATTCAAAAGTAATATTTGTATACTTTTGGGTGCTTTTTGTTTATTTTATAACAAAAAATAGGTATATGGTAAGAGTTCTTATATCTTAAAGCTATTTGAGTCTTTCTCTTTTATAGGTATTCTGTCATAATATAAGTAATTTATTAATTCGTATATTTCATAAAAGTGGGAGTATGGTGATTGTTCATGAAAATAGGGGATAGTTTAGTACTAGAAGAAAAACTTACAAATCAGTCAGAAAAATTTAAAACAAAAATTTTAGATATCAATAGTCATTCTGTTTTCATTGATTTTCCAATTAATTTATCAACTAATAAAACTGTATATGTAGCAGATGGAAAGCATTTTAAGGTAACTTACGTTAGTCCAGATGGCACAGCATATGTTTTTTTACTGAAGTATTAGGAAAAGTAAAAGGAACGATACCAATGGTTAGATTAAAGAAGCCTGATGAGGATGATTTCATTAAGATTCAACGAAGAGAATTTGTTAGGATTGAAACAACTATTGATGCTGCTATTCATAGTTCTAATATGGAATTTACACCTTTTACAACTGTAACGGAAGATATAAGTGCAGGTGGTACAGCGATTCTAATTCCTAAAGATATCACGCTATCACCTGATTCATCTATCAATACTTGGTTAGCTCTTCCGTTGAAATCTGGAATTATTCAATATTTAAATATAAAAAGTCGGTTTGTGAGATTGATAGAGAGAGAAGGGAGTACTAAAAACATTGCTTCAATCAAATTCACTGATATTTCAGATAGTGATAGACAAATAATCATTCGATTTTGTTTTGAAAAACAATTAGAAAATCGAAATAATGTATAAAAAAACATCATTTGCCTATAATGTGAGATAAAAAATGGTGGGAGTTATGAAAAGAATAGAAGGAATTATTATTAAGTTACTTGTTATTCAAGCGATATTTTTATTGTTTTTTCAGGTAGTATTTCATCGTGAAGACTCATTTCTTGAGCTTAAAAAGTTAGCAAAATATGAAGGAGTCTACTTCAATAATTATGATCGTATAGTGGATGTGTTACAAAACAACAGTAGATAATGATTCTTTTCATTTAGTAAAGCATTTGATGATTTTGCCTCATTTTATTGTGAGTATATGAAATGAAGTGTCTTAAGTACGGAATAATGAATGAAATCATTGAGTAGCGTAAACGAATATCAGGCAAAGTATAAGGGCGTTTAAAAAGTAATAAAAGATTACTTTTTAAGCTGCCCTTTTTTTATAAAAGGTCGAACTGTAGTTGTTTCGAATTTATGGTAAAATAGACATTGATTGATTATTTTAAGATCAGAAAGTATAAATGCTCAAATTAGATATATGTCTAGTTTCTATACACATTGCCTACTAATATTCTTTTTATATGTTGCGTAGGGTATTATTACTATTACATCCAATGCTTAGCTAATTTACCGCATAGTTGAGGCGTGTGTGATTTACTTATACGATCGATTTGTATTTACAGGAGGAAATATGGATAAAAAAATTTCAGTAGCTATTGATGGTCCTGCAGCAGCAGGTAAAAGTACTGTTGCAAAAATAGTAGCGGAACATTTCTCATATGTATATGTTGATACGGGGGCTATGTACCGTGCATTAACATTAAAGGCTATTCAAAACAATATAGATGTTAACAATGAAGATGATTTATATGAAATGCTTTTGAAAAGTTCATTAATTTTACAACCTAGTCCAAATGGACAATTGGTCTTTTTAGATGGAGAGAACGTTACCGAAAAAATTCGAACTGCTGAAGTTACAAATAATGTTTCAGCTGTAGCTAAGCATTCATTAGTCAGAAAAGAAATGGTTAAAATTCAGCAGGAACTAGCAGCTAAAGGTGGAATAGTAATGGATGGAAGAGATATTGGGACACATGTTCTTCCTTCAGCAGAATTGAAAATCTTTATGATTGCTAGCGTTGATGAAAGAGCTCAAAGAAGACATAGTGAAAATATCTCAAAAGGATTTCCTTCTGATTTACAAACATTAAAAGAAGAAATTGCTGCTCGTGATAAGTTTGATTCTGAAAGAGAAGTAGCACCGTTAAAAAAAGCGGATGATGCTATTGAAATTGATACGACTTCATTAAGCATTCAAGAGGTGGCAAATGAAATTATATCTTTAATTAAAGAAAGGGCTTTGTAAAATGAACTTATATCCATTTGCTAAAACAGTCGTATATTCTGTTTTAAAGCCAATCTATCGATTTGAGGTCATTGGTAAGGAAGACTTTCCGAAAGAGGGAGGAGTTCTCCTATGTTCTAACCATATTGATGCACTAGATCCACCAGTAGTAGGTATAAATGCACCAAGACCTGTGCATTTTATGGCTAAGGAAGAACTTTTTTCTGCACCGATACTTAAACATCTATTACCTCATTTAAATGCGTTTCCTGTAAAGAGAGGTATGAGTGATCGTGAGGCTTTAAGAAAAGGGATAAATGTTTTAAAAGAAGGAAAAGTTTTAGGATTATTTCCTGAAGGCACAAGAAGTAAAGATGGTACGTTAGGTAAAGGTATGGCTGGTGCAGGATTTTTTGCTATGAGAACAGATGCAGCTGTCGTACCATGTGCGATCATTGGACCGTATAAGCGTTTTAAGAAGTTGAAAGTTGTATATGGTAAACCAATTGATTTCTCTCTTTATAAGAAAGAGGATAAGCGATTATCTGCTGAGGAAGTAACAGATATCATTATGGAAAATATTTCAATGCTTATTCAACAATATAAATAAGGCAGATTACTTGACAAATGTTCTAAAGTATAAGAGTTTTATTTAGAGGATGTTTATTCCGAATAAAATCTGGTAGCTATCGTGTTTTTGCTTTTCTTCTATAAAACGAAAAGTAAATAATAACACTTTCAGCAGTCATGGGTAAGGAGGAGTACATATGATTGAAGAAGAATATGAAGTAAAAGACTTTAAAGTGGGCGACACAGTAAAAGGAATCGTTACAAAGGTTGAAGATAAACAAGTAATTGTAGATGTTCAAAACAGTAAATGTGACGGTATTATTCCAATTAGTGAACTTAGTAGTTTGCATATTGAGAAAGCAGCAGATGCTGTTTCTGAGGGTGACGAACTGGAACTAGAAGTTACTAAAGTGGAAGAAGAAAGCTTAATCCTCTCAAAAAGAAAAGTAGATGCTAAAAAAGCTTGGGAATCACTGAATAAACAATTTGAAGCAGGCGAAGTATTTGATGCTGAAGTAAAAGAAATTGTTAAAGGTGGTTTAGTAGTTGATATAGGAGTAAGAGGCTTTGTCCCTGCTTCACTAGTAGAAGATTATTTTGTAGAAGATTTTTCTGATTATCTTGGAAAAACAATGAAATTTAAAATTGTAGAAATTGATCAAGATTCAAACCGTATCATTTTATCACATCGTGCAGTTGTTCAAGATGATAAAAATAGAACTAAACAACATAGACTTGATGAAATTCAAGATGGTCAAGTATTAACAGGTACTGTTCAAAGATTAACTGACTTTGGTGCATTTGTTGATATAGGTGGAGTAGATGGTTTAGTTCACGTATCTCAGCTATCACATGAACATGTAAACAAACCTTCTGACGTAGTTAAAGAAGGTGACGAGGTAAAAGTTAAAGTTCTTTCTGTTGATCGTAATAATGAAAGAATTTCATTATCAATTAAAGAAACTCTTCCTGGACCTTGGGTAAATATCGCTGAGAAAGCTCCAAAGGGTGCAGTTCTTGATGGTACAGTGAAGAGACTAGTATCATTCGGAGCATTTGTTGAAATTTTCCCAGGTGTAGAAGGACTTGTTCATATTTCTCAAATTGCAAACAAACACATTGGTACACCGCATGAAGTATTAAGTGTTGGTGAACAAGTGCAAGTTAAAGTTTTAGATGTTCATGAAGATGAGCATAGACTGTCTTTAAGTATAAAAGAGCTTCTAGAAGATTCTGCAGAAGATGATTCTTATGAACTTCCTGAAGAGACAACAGGATTCCAATTTAGTGATGTAATTGGAGATCAATTGAAAAATTTTAATAAATAATTTGGTGATTAATATTGTCAAGAATAAGTCGTAAGTTAGAACATATCGAATATGCATTAAAAACAGGACAAAATAGAACTACTGGATTAGATGATATTACCTTTGTTCATAGAAGCTTACCTCAAATAGCTCTTGATGATGTAAACCTTGAATTAAAAATAGGTGAACTTTCTTTAAGTTCACCTATTTTTATAAACGCGATGACTGGCGGAGGCGGAATAGAAACGGAAATGATTAATCGTGATATCGCAATTGCAGCGAGAGAAAGTGGCATTGCCATGTCAGTCGGTTCGCAAATGTCAGCGTTGAGGGATGAAAATCAAAAGTCGACGTATCAAGTTGTCCGTAAAGAGAATCCTCAAGGTTTTATCATGGGAAATATCGGTGGAGAAGCTACTGTTGATGAGGCGAAAAGAGCAATTGATATGATTGAAGCTAATGCTCTACAAATTCATCTTAATGTGATTCAAGAATTAGTTATGCCTGAGGGAGATCGAGATTTTCGAAATGTTTTACACAAAATAGAAGAAATATGTTCCCAGGTGTCAGTGCCAGTTATAGTAAAAGAAGTTGGATTTGGAATGAGTAAAGAGACTGTCACTACTTTAGCAAGTGTCGGTGTGACATGTGTTGATATTAGTGGATCTGGAGGAACGAACTTTGCTGCTATAGAAAATGAACGTCGAAGCAGATTGTTAGATTTTTTTAATTCTTGGGGAATTACAACCTCAGCATCCATTATTGAAGCAACACATGTACCAAACATGCATGTTTTAGCTTCCGGGGGCATTCAGAATGGTTTGGATGTTGCTAAATGTCTTTCTCTTGGAGCAAAAGGAGTAGGCGTTGCAGGACATTTATTGAAAAAATATAAAGAATTTGGTTTGCAAACATTAATCGATGAAATTAACATTATACAACAAGAATTGTCAATGGTTATGACAGCTCTTGGCGTAAAACGAATAGATGAACTTTCTACGGTTGAGAAAGTCATTACTGGAGATACATTACAGTGGATTAAGCAAAGAAACTTAAAATGAAAAAAGATAGTTGACTTAAAAGCAAACTTTTAGGACAGCTATCTTTTTTATTGTTAATGTGTCAAGCACCTCGATCAAAAGGCAAACTTTTGGATAGCTCATCTTATGTTGGTCGGAGGCCTACTGGATGTAGGTCACAACGCTGTTGCCACAAGAAGTGGCGTATTTAACCGTTGATTAAGGCTATTCAATATCTAGCCTTATACCTATGTTCGGAAATAATCCATCTCTTTTCAGAAGTCAAACCCCGACTTCCAATAAGATCTGACTACATGTCTCCTTTTAGATTGGAAAATCAATCATTGATGTATAGTGTTATTTATAAAAGAAGAGTTACTTCATAGATAACTAAAAATCAAAGGACCGGTAACGGTTTTTTTAGTTATGTTGATTTAGTTTTCTTGCTTCTTCGGGTGTATCTAGTCTAGTAGCTCCGTCATAATGTAGCGATTGGTCTCTGTCTGATTCTACTCTTCTACTTTGTTTTAATTTTTTTTCTTGACGATCTCTTCCCACTTATGTCACCTCCCTAAACGTTTATTTCTGATTTTCAGAAAAATAAATGAGTTAGTTTGATTCAATGTAATAGTGTCGATACTGTGAGATGAAAGGAGTTATCAGTATGGACGGACTATTGTTTATATGGATTAGTTGGATATTTATTATTATTTATGCCTTTTTTTCGAGTTCTTCTTCTCGTAGCTCGTTTATTTGTCATTTATTAATTGTTATTTTCCTTTCGCAGTATGCAGTCCCATTTGGGGAGCTAGACATCAATATAACCATTTTCTATATGATGACCATTACATGCTACTACATGGCTAAGGCAACATTTATGAGACAAATATATATTATCTTTGCTGCTTTTATTATGGCCCTTTGTAGAGCAAGTTATGAGTTACTTTTTTCTTTGGAACCATTATGGTTTTTGTGGGTTCCTTCCTGGTGTATATTTATTATTTTTACCTATTTAGCGGTTATCTTAATTAAACCAAATCAAGAGCGTATGATGTGCCTAATTATGGGAATGGTAATTAGTGATGTTTTAATTTTTATTGTGCATCAACAATCGGCCTTATTGTACTCTATGTTTTCGTTAAATTGGTTAGATCAAGTAGCTATAGTTTTATGTATGCTATTTGTTTGGAAAAAGGTTGAGGAATTAGGGAAATACTTTAGCGAACCTAATAAATATTCTCATAAGAAAGAGGTATAAAAGATGGATGACTATTTTTTACCAATTGTAGTAGGGGGAATCACTGGAGTTATTACTAGACTGTCTATGCTAAAGAGTGATTATCGTCAATATCCTACTTATCTTCATGGGAAGATTATTCATTTGGCGCTTGGAGTCATAGCTGCTGGATTAGGAAGTATAGTTGTACCTGCGCTTTTATTAAAGGAATATACTGCTATCACCTTTCTAACTGTTGCAGCCTCACAATTTAGAGAAGTACGGAATATGGAAAGAAACACATTGACTGGGCTTGATCAATATGAACTTGTAAAACGAGGTAATACATACATTGAAGGAATTGCAATTGCTTTTGAAGGAAGAAACTATTTAGTTATTTTTACGTCAATGATTACTACAGCGGTGTATTTGTTTTTTAATATATGGGCAGCTATTATTACTGGTGTTATATGCATTATTTTAAGTAAAGTATTAATGTCAGGTTCTACTTTAAAAGACATTGTGGACATTGAATATATGGAGCCGAGATTTGATGGTGCTGGCTTATATGTAGACAATATTTATATTATGAATATTGGTTTACCTGATCGTCAAGAAGAAATATTACGTTATGGTATGGGTTTTATTTTAAAACCGAAAAATTTTAATGTGCGGACAACAATTGCGAATTTGGGTCAAAGACAGGCTATTCTGCATGATACAGCGGTGGCGCTAGGGGTATATAGAGATTCAGGTACTCCAGCACTTGTTCCTTTGGCTAAAAGAGATTTAGACGATGGGAGAGTGGCGGTTTTTATTTTGCCTCAAGAAAAAAATATTGAAAAGGCAATAAAAGTAATTGGAAATGTACCTACTTTAGAAAATGCTATTCGATTGCCAAGTAAAATTGACGCTGATGAGAAAGGAATTCTATAAGATGGTCTTAGAAAAATATATTTTAGCAGCTGTCACAACGAATAAAGAAAAGGTTCCCTTCGCCCCATCAGTGTTTTACTGTGATACAATAGAAGAAATGAATACTTTTGGAGCAAATTTAGAGGCGATTCTTGATGGAATTGCACATAAATTGAGTGAAGATGTGTACATCATTGTGAAGCATTAATGAACGCATATTGTTGGATAGAAGAAAATTTGGTACTATAGGATAGTTGCACCCTTCTTATTTTAAGAAGGGTTGTTTTGCAGTAATGAAGAATTTGATTAAAATATTTACTAGATACTTTATAAGGGTAAAACGAAAAGCAAACAAATATAAAGCATTATTCTCATAGTGGGAAATTACAAGAAAGGGTGATGATAATGCCGAAACCAGTTATTGCGATAGTAGGAAGACCTAATGTCGGAAAATCTACTATTTTTAATCGTATTGTAGGAGAACGAGTATCGATTGTCGAAGATATTCCTGGAGTAACGAGAGACCGAATTTATAGTTCAGGCGAGTGGCTTACTCATGATTTTAATATTATTGACACAGGTGGAATAGATCTAGGAGATGAGCCTTTCTTAGAGCAAATTCGTCAACAAGCTGAAATTGCAATTGATGAAGCAGATGTAATCATTTTCATGACTAATGGGAGAGAAGGGGTTACAGGAGCAGATGAAGAGGTAGCAAAAATTCTCTTCCGTTCAAAAAAACCAGTCGTTTTGGCGGTAAATAAAGTTGACAATCCGGAAATGAGGGATCAAATCTATGATTTCTATGCACTAGGATTTGGTGAACCATTCCCAATCTCAGGAACTCATGGACTTGGACTAGGAGATTTGCTTGATGAAGCAGCCAAGCACTTTCCAAAAAATAATGGACAAGAGTATGATGAGGGCGTTATTAAGTTTTCATTAATTGGAAGACCAAACGTTGGTAAATCATCATTAGTTAACGCTTTACTAGGTAAGGAACGAGTAATTGTTAGTGATGTTGAAGGGACCACTAGAGATGCCATTGACTCACCTTATAAATATAACGGAAAAGAGTATGTCATCATTGATACGGCTGGTATGAGAAAGAAAGGTAAAGTGTACGAAAGTACAGAAAAGTACAGTGTACTACGTGCATTACGTGCGATTGAAAGATCGGATGTTGTTTTAGTTGTTTTAAATGCAGAAGAAGGTATTCGTGAACAAGATAAGAAAATCGCAGGCTATGCTCATGAGGCTGGTCGTGGTGTTATTATTGTTGTGAATAAATGGGATGCTATCGAAAAAGATGAGAAGACAATGAAAGAATTTGAAACAAATATTCGTGAACATTTCTTGTTCTTAGATTATGCTCCAATCGTCTTTTTGTCAGCTTTAACAAAAAAACGTATTCATTCTGTAATGCCAATTATTGATCGTGTTAGCGAAAATCACTCATTACGAGTTCAAACGAACATCCTAAATGAAGTAATTATGGATGCAGTGGCTATGAACCCGACACCTACACATAAAGGACAAAGATTAAAAATTTATTATACAACTCAAGTAGCAGTTAAACCGCCTGTCTTTGTTGTCTTTGTTAATGATCCTGAATTATTACATTTCTCTTATTCAAGATTCCTTGAAAATCGAATTCGTGAAGCTTTCGATTTCGAAGGAACACCGATTAAGATTTTTGCAAGAAAAAGAAAATAAGAAAGTAGGGATAAGCATGGAAAAGCATCAAAAAGTGGCAGTTGCAGGAGCAGGTAGTTGGGGAACAGCTTTAGCAATGGTTCTTGCAGATAACGGGCACGATGTAAGATTATGGGGTAATCATCAAGCACAAATCGATGAAATAAATAGTAGTCATACAAATAAGACGTACTTACCTGAAATTCTTCTTCCTGAAAGTGTAATTGGATATACTGATCTTGCGGCGGCATTAGAGGGTGTTAAGACACTTATTCTAGCGGTTCCTACAAAGGCGATTAGAGAAGTAGTAAAGAAGATTAGTTCAACTTCAAAACAGCCGCTAACAGTTGTTCATGTTAGTAAAGGAATTGAACCGGATACGTTAATGCGTATTTCTGAAATGATTGAACAAGATGCAGATCCAAAAATTATTACAGATGTTGTTGTTTTATCAGGGCCAAGTCATGCTGAAGAAGTGAGTTTAAGACATCCTACAACAGTTACCGTTTCTTCGAAAAATATGGCAGCTGCTGAACAAGTGCAGGACTTGTTTATAAACCAAAATTTCCGTGTTTATACGAACTCTGATATTATTGGTGTTGAAATTGGAGCAGCGTTAAAAAATATCATTGCATTGGCCGCAGGTATTACAGACGGATTAGGCTATGGTGATAATGCTAAAGCTGCTTTAATGACAAGAGGATTAACTGAAATAGCTAGATTAGGTACTGTAATGGGTGCAAATCCTTTAACATTTGCAGGACTTACTGGTGTTGGTGATCTTATTGTTACATGTACAAGTGTGCATTCACGAAATTGGCGAGCTGGAAATATGCTAGGAAAAGGACAAAAGCTTGAAGATGTTTTAAACAATATGGGTATGGTTGTTGAAGGAGTGCGTACAACTAAAGCAGCTTACCAATTAGCAGAAAAATATCATGTGAAGATGCCAATTACAGCAGCATTATACGGCGTTCTATTTGAGAATGGTAATGTTAAAGATGCGGTTGATTCTCTTATGTCAAGAGATAAAAAATCTGAAATGGACGATCTAGTCAATATTTTAGAAGCTTCAAAATAATATTTAATTATTTCCTTTAAAAATAGGCATATGATGATACGATTCTTAGGGATTTATCATACAATGCATTGTAATATACAAGACTCATAAACCTATAATGGGTAATTTAGTCAAAAAGAGGGTACTTGAAAGCTAGCTTTCCGTCCCCTCTTTTTTATTTGTCGTTTCTCCTTTATATTTCTTCCTGTCATCATTCACTCTATATTCAAAAAAACTACAAATTTCATTAGAAATTTTCGGAAAATGGACATTTCTTTGCTTAATAATCAGAAAATATTAATTTTTCATTCCTTAAAATAGTGGGGTTGTACTATAATAAAAAAGTGTAAAAAAATACTAGAAAAGTAAGAAAAAGTGGGAATTAACACTTATTTCATCAAATGAAGGGGGAGTGGAGAGGAATGACACCGGGATTACAGAAAATGTGGATTTCATTTGCAGCCATGTTTTTTATGAGTTTTTCTTTAGTTTCCATTTATTTCAGTCGATATAAATTAAAGGGATTTTTCAAAGTGATTACGGCGATTATAGCCTATACATTAATGATTTTGGCTGGATTTATTATTTTTATAGTCGTGTTTAGTGGACCGATAAACGAATAAAATGGGGCAGAAGATATGAGCAGAAAACAATTACTTATTTTTGTGAGTTGTATTTTATTAATTTCTTTATCTGGTTGTATGTATCCGCAAAGTGAAAAATCAGAAAATCGAGTACCGCTGGATAGTCAAATACAAACCGTTCAGAGTGCAGTTAATCAATTTAGAAAAGACCAAAATGGCTTATTACCAATAAAAAATCAAGATACTACTGTAGATATTTATCAAAAATATCCGATAGATTTTAAACGTTTAGAGAAATATTTGCCCGATCCACCTGGCAATGCCTTTGAAAGTGGTGGAGTTTTTCAATATGTACTAATTGATGTTGAAACAAATCCAACAGTTAAAATATATGATCTTCGTATCGCAGAAACAATACAAGATTATAATTTAAGATTGTCCATGTTTCGTGATGAACATACATATCCTCCATTTAAAGAACAGCTTCATACAGACGTGTATACATTAGATTATAAAAAAATTGGCTATAAAGAGCAGCCAGTAGTTGATAGTCCATATTCTGAAAGTCAATTGTCTATTGTTATTGACACTAAAGGTAAGCTTTTTGTAGATTATACACCAGATTTAGTCAAAGCAGTTGAAGGGAAAGATAAGTTAACAGAGGGAGAGGACATACGTAAAAAACTTACGGATGATTCTCCTTTTGTTCCAGCCTTTTCATTGCCTTATACTGTAGATGAAAACAATAGACCGGTTTTTATGACAAAATAGGAATAACCCTTCTCTTACAAAATATATTGTAGGAGAGGGGTTTTTTTGTAGGAAAAATGATTCGCACCATATTAGTCAGTGCTTTAGCATCATATTTTGACAAGCTCTGAAAGACAAATTGAAAATTACGCAAATGCTGGCTCGATAAAAAAATTGAAAAAAGGAAGGGTGAGTTTAATTTTATAGCATATTTTCATAGGACAACATCATAGATATATAGTGTATAAATCTCAAAATTTGGATTTTATATCCCAAGCACTCTAATAATCGGGAGGGAATCTCGTGGAAAAAGTAGATATTTTCAAAGATATAGCTGAAAGGACTGGCGGTGACATCTATTTAGGTGTGGTGGGAGCAGTTCGCACAGGTAAATCAACCTTTATAAAAAAGTTTATGGAACTAGTTGTTATTCCAAATATGGATAATGAATCAGATCGTCAAAGAGCTTTGGATGAACTACCTCAAAGTGCAGCAGGTAAAACAATCATGACGACTGAACCGAAATTCGTTCCTAATTCTGCTGCTAGCGTAAAAGTTGATGAAGGCTTAGAAGTTAACATACGTCTTGTAGATTGTGTTGGATATACTGTTCCTGGCGCAAAAGGGTATGAAGATGAGAATGGACCTAGAATGATTAATACACCATGGTATGAAGAAGCGATTCCGTTTCATGAGGCAGCAGAAATTGGAACAAGAAAAGTAATACAAGATCATTCGACAATAGGAGTTGTTGTAACAACGGATGGTACTATAGGTGAAATTCCACGACGGGATTACTTGGAGGCCGAAGAACGTGTAATAGAAGAATTAAAAGAGGTTGGTAAACCATTTATTATAGTGGTTAATTCTGTTCAACCATTTCACCCAGATACAGAAGCTCTCAGAAATAAGCTTCAAGAAAAATATAATATTCCTGCACTTGCAATGAGTGTTGAGAGTATGCGTGAGTCAGATGTTTTGAATGTTCTAAGAGAAGCTCTCTTTGAGTTTCCAGTATTAGAAGTAAATGTGAATTTACCTAGTTGGGTAATGGTATTACGCGATAATCATTGGTTAAGAGAAAGCTATCAGGAAGCTGTAAAAGAGACGGTAAAAGATATTAAAAGACTTCGAGATGTTGATCGTGTCGTTCAACAATTTAAAGACTTTGAATTCATAGAGGATGCTAGTCTAGCAGGAATGGAAATGGGGCAGGGAATAGCAGAAATTGATTTATACGCTCCTGATGAATTATATGACTCCATTTTGAAGGAAATTGTAGGTGTAGAAATTAGAGGGAAAGATCATTTGTTAGAACTAATGCAAGATTTCTCCCATGCAAAGGCTGAATATGATCAAATATCAGATGCGTTAAAAATGGTAAAGCAAACAGGTTATGGAATTGCAGCACCATCATTAGTTGATATGAGTTTAGATGAGCCGGAAATTATTCGCCAAGGTCCGAGATTTGGTGTTAGGCTAAAAGCGGTCGCTCCATCCATTCATATGATTAAAGTGGATGTGCAGTCAGAGTTTGCTCCAATTATCGGAACTGAAAAGCAAAGTGAAGAGCTTGTACGTTATTTAATGCAGGATTTTGAGGATGATCCATTATCTATTTGGAACTCAGATATTTTCGGAAGAAGTTTAAGCAGTCTTGTTAGGGAAGGTATCCAAGCGAAGCTTTCATTAATGCCAGAAAATGCTCGATATAAACTAAAAGAGACGTTGGAAAGAATCATTAATGAAGGTTCAGGTGGATTAATTGCTATAATTCTTTAATGAAAATAATCCTAAAATTTTATATAAAAAAAGACTGTCTTACATGTGTAAGTCAGTTTTTTTATGTGTATTATGTTTTTTGTAAATGTAAAGCGTTATGTTGGAGTTTTTCGAGCTTCTTTATCGATTCTTATACAGGAAAAGTAGCCAATAAAAACCATTGTATTTTTAATAAAGTCTGTGCTATATTTCATTGTTGAAAATGGTTTTAATCCGGTCACATCATACATAGTGCTTGCAAAACTTTCTCACTTCTTTCGTAGGAGTCTCACGGATTTTCGCTTAATTATTGCTTGTTAAATATCACCATCAACGGATATCAAAGCCTTAATAAATGTTAATTTTTCTGAGCAATTTAACAAATTTCATTGCGTATTTTTAAAAAATAAGGTAGATTGTTATGTACTTGCATTTTTAGTCACAAAATATTAATCCAATCGGGTTTATATGTTGTATTTATGGGAAAAATGGCAAGTAAATGCTTAAAATTCAAATAATATGCAACAATTCGCTAAAAGATTACCATTATTTATTGAATTCTCTTGATAACGCTAAATGATTATGATAATCTACTTACAGTAAACGAGTTAAGCGGTTGCCATTCTTCGGTTTCACTTTAGTATTTTAGCTTTTCGTTCATACATTTCTCGTTATTATACTTGATTTCTTCTGTAAGATAGAGTAGGATAAAGACTGCTTTTGAAGTAGTTGTATGTTCAAAAGTTATTATAAATTTATAAATAATAAACCTTCATTGTACAACATGTATACAGAGTTTTACGAATGTTGAAAATGAAATTCCCTTTGGGAGGAGGTGAATGGCATGAACAAAACAGAACTAATTAATGCAGTTGCAGAAGCTAGCGAGCTTTCAAAGAAAGATGCAACGAAAGCTGTTGATGCTGTTTTTGATACTATTCTAGATGCTTTAAAATCTGGTGATAAAGTTCAACTTATCGGATTTGGTAATTTTGAAGTACGTGAACGCGCTGCACGTAAAGGTCGTAACCCACAAACTGGGGAAGAGATCGAAATCGCTGCTAGCAAAGTTCCTGCATTCAAACCAGGAAAAGCACTTAAAGATGCTGTAAAATAATCTACATATTAACCAAATATGTATGAGTGAGATGATGATGATAAATTATCATGATTCGCTCTAAAGAAAACAACCTTTAATTTATGTGTAAACATAAATTGAAGGTTGTTTTTATTTGAATGAAATATAAAGAAAACTATGGTGAGATTCAAGACTATAATAGTTTTCGTGAGGACTTTTTATATTTTTTACTAGTAGTCTTTCTAGCTTCTTGCAGATCACACAAGTTTTTTTGCTTTGTGCAGTGGTATAAGAATCGTTGTTCTTTTACCTCAAGATATTCTGTTCTATCAGCAAAAAATCTTTATCAGTAGATAAAATCTTGGAATATTTTGTTTCTTTTTGTCGAATTTCCTATTAAACTATGGAGAAGTTGCTGCTATCTTTTGATTCAAAAGTTTTATTGGGGATATTTGAAACTTTACTAAATAGGGGAATTTTTTTGTTGAATGATGTAAATCCAGAAGCTATTGGTGTGTTTGCTTTGATTGTAACCGTTTTCGTGTTCGGCTTGGAGCAATTAGGGATAGGGGTAAGTAAAAATAGTGACATGCAAAAGGTATCGAGATCTTTGGCTAATATCGCTTTAGTATTTGGTGGTTTTTGTCAGTTGTTCACAGCATTCGCATTATGTTTTTTTGATATTTGAGCAGATCCAGCGACTAGGCAGTTTCTAGGAGTGATTTTCGCAACGTACGGTGCATTTTGGATTGTAGTAGCTATGCATTTCTATAATCATGGAGATAAAAAGGTTTATTCGCATTTCTTTTTAGTGATATTCGGTATTACAGCTATTTTTGCTTATAAAGCCTTCATGACTGAGTATGGATGGCCATTAGGAGTAGCGTTACTACTAATAAATGTATAAACGAAATTATTCAGAAAAAGGGTATTCTCAAAAGTATTACTTTTGCTGATATCCTTTTATAATACATGTTACATAAGAAATAATAGGGAAAGTTGGAATTAGGAGCTTGCGATTTTCTAATTGGACTATTTATAATTTATATTTGGTTAAAAAATGCTAGTAGATATTGGACAAATCAGTTTAATGTATTTTTATAAATGTGTTAAGATATATGTATTATATTTCCGGCCAATAACAGTATAAAAGTAGTTATTATGTAGAAAACTTTTATCTTAAATGTTGTGGAAAAATTATTCAGAATAATCATATTGGGGGAAGAATCAGTTGGAGAAAATCAATCATTCAAAAATAGAAGAAGCTGTTAAAATGATATTAGAAGCGGTGGGAGAAGATCCAAATAGAGAGGGATTGCTAGATACTCCTAAAAGGGTTGCTAGAATGTATGAAGAAATCTTCTCTGGACTTAAACAAGATCCAAAAGAATATTTTCAGACCGTTTTTGGTGAGGAGCATGAAGAACTAGTTTTAGTAAAAGATATTCCATTTTATTCAGTATGTGAACATCACTTAGTACCTTTCTACGGAACTGCTCATGTTGCTTACATTCCTAGAAATGGTAGAGTAACTGGCTTAAGTAAATTAGCAAGAGCTGTAGAAGCAGTTGCTAAAAGACCTCAGCTTCAAGAACGCATTACATCGACGGTTGCTGACAGTATTTTAGAAAGTTTAGACCCACATGGCGTAATGGTAGTGGTAGAAGCTGAACATATGTGTATGACGATGAGAGGTGTAAAAAAACCTGGTGCTAAAACAATAACCTCTGCCGTTCGTGGGATTTTTGCTACAGATTCTAGATCAAGAGCAGAAGTATTATCTTTGATAAAAAATTAGTATGAATGATTACGAAAAGAGGTAAGTGTAGTGGCAGAAAAAAATTCGGAGTATATTATTATTAAAGCAAAAGAAGATGGAGTGAATGTAATTGGACTTACAAGAGGTTCAGATACTAGGTTCCATCATTCTGAAAAACTAGATGATGGTGAAGTGATGATTGCACAATTCACTGAACATACTTCAGCTATAAAAGTGCGCGGAAATGCTCAAATATATACTCCATTTGGAGAGGTTGAAAGTACACGAAAATAAGCAGGGGAAACCTGCTATTTTCGTGTCAAAAAGAATTTTTATGGAATAGCTGATCCTGTTGCTCAATCTTCCGCTTTTAAGTATATCGTTACGTGCTTAAAGCAGATGGAGAATTTCTTATGAATCAATATAGGAAAATGGAACTAGTGAGAAACTGGCTAGTTTTGAGTTAATGGGATTACTTGGGAAGTAAATACCAAACAAAGATTATCAATATTTTTTATGTTATAATATTTGTGTTATTCTATATGGTGATGTAGATTGTGGCATTACGTAAAGTGATGTTCATTTAGATTCAATGTTTATACTTTTTACTTTAAGGAAATAAGGGTGATTGATAGTGGAAAATATATATAATTATAGCAAGGATATAAAAAGTCACATTATTTCAAAAGCGTATCATCCTTATCTTCGTCGATTTTTAAAAGAGCCTGTGATTGAAGAAAAAAAGATATTATTGCTTATTTTACTATTACAAGAATTAAAAATTACGGATGAAGAAAGAGATCAATACATAACAGCAACAATGCTAGTTCAAACGGCACTTGATATTCATGATGAGGTTTCATCTTCAAAGAAACTAGAAGATCCAGAAGTGTTGAAACAACGTCAATTAACTATATTAGCAGGGGATTATTACAGCGGTTTATACTATTACATACTCTCTCAATTTGAAAGAATTGATTTAATTCGATCATTAGCCGAAGGAATTAAAGAGATTAATGAAAAGAAAATCATATATATTCAAAACCAGTTTGCTACAGTTGAAGATATGCTTAATACGGTAAAAGTGATTGAGTCTTCTTTAATTGTAAAAGTAGAAGAATGCTTTGGTTCACAAAAATATAAACATTTCATAGAAGATTATTTGTTGCTACATCGTTTACAAAAAGAATATGCAACCGTAAAAAATGGTAACAAGTCTCTACTATGTAATGGATTCTCCAAAATTAGATATTCAAAAGATATGGCTGATTTAACACAAAGTGAAACAATTCAATTAATAGAATATATCGATATACAAATTAAAGCATTAAGAGATACATGTGTAAACGAGTTAAAGTTGTTATTTCCTCATGATGTAAGCCTATCAAGTATATTCAAAACAACTCTTGCTGAAGACGGATTAACAGCTAACTCATTTGTGGAAGAAGGGTAAAAAATGACACAGTCAAAAGAAGAAAAAGTACATGATGTATTTGAAAATATTTCAACGAACTACGATAAAATGAATTCTGTCATAAGTTTTCAACAACATGTAAAATGGCGTAACGAAACGATGAAAATTATGCAAGTACAACCAGGAACGAAGGCTTTAGATGTATGTTGTGGGACTGGAGATTGGACGATTGCATTAGCTAATGCGGTAGGGCCAAAAGGGCATGTGACTGGCTTGGATTTTAGCAAAAATATGCTTTCTGTTGGAGAAGAAAAAGTAAAGAAGCTTCATTTAAATCAAGTTGAGCTTATTCATGGAAATGCAATGAGCCTACCATTTGAAGATAATTCTTTTGATTATGTAACAATAGGATTTGGTTTACGGAATGTACCAGATTATATGAAAACTCTTGAAGAAATGAATCGTGTACTAAAGCCTGGTGGAATGGCTGTCTGTCTTGAGACGTCCCAACCCACTTTATTTGGATTTAGACAAGGCTACTATTTTTACTTTAAATATATCATGCCGCTATTTGGAAAATTATTCGCCAAAAGCTATAAAGAGTATTCTTGGTTACAAGAATCTGCAAGAGAGTTTCCAGGAATGAAAGAATTAGCGGAAATGTTTAAAAAGGCTGGATTTGAAAATGTAAAGTATAAATCGCATACTGGTGGGGTGGCTGCTACCCATTATGGATTTAAGAAATGATATGAATTCTTTAGATGAATATAGAGCTGGGTGGAATGTATGAAATATAAAATGTTATCCTCTTTTTTAAATGGTGATTTACAGACAATTGAAAAAGAATTAGAAATAAGTATTAAAGCAGAAGATCCCCTTTTACAAGAGGCTTGTTTACATTTATTACAAGCAGGTGGAAAACGTATACGCCCAGTTTTTGTGTTGTTAGCTGCAAAGTTTGGGGAATATGATATTCATGTAATAAAAAAAGTGGCAGTTGCATTAGAGCTTATACATATGGCATCACTAGTTCATGATGATGTTATTGATGAGGCGGCAACTCGTCGTGGTGCGCCTACTATCCAGGCAAAATGGAATAATTCAGTAGCGATGTATACAGGAGATTACATTTTTGCTAGGTCTTTTGAGCTTATTACAGAATTAAAAATTCCAGCTCTACATCAACTGTTAGCGAAAACAATAGTTGAGGTTTGTTTAGGGGAAGTAGAACAAATTCGAGATAAATACAATTTCGAACAAAATGTACGAGTATACTTTAGAAGAATTAAAAGAAAAACAGCGCTATTAATTGCTTCAAGCTGTCAATTAGGTGGAATTGCTTCTGGTGTAGAGGAAGAAATACATAAAAAGTTATATCGTTTTGGATATTATGTGGGTATGTCCTATCAAATCATCGATGATATTTTAGATTTTACAGCTTCAGAAAAAGTGCTGGGAAAACCTGCGGGCAGTGACTTAAGACAGGGGAATATTACCATGCCGGTTTTATTTGCTATGCAGAATCCAGAATTAAAGAAACAAATCGAAACCGTCCACGAAGGAATTGATCCAAAGGAATTAAAGCCAATTATCGAGAGTATTAAAAAATGTGGAGCAATTGAACAGTCTATTGCAATTAGTGATCGATATCTTAAAAAGGCTTTTGAAGAACTAGAGGGCTTACCAAATATTAGAGCTAGAAAAGGATTACATGATATTGCCAAGTTTATTGGTAAACGAAAATTCTGATATTTAATTTTGTGACAGTTGCTAATTTTCTCAATCAATGTTACTATTTTTTTGGCTTGTAAATTAAATAAGCTTAAATCACATACTTATAGGAGTGGAGTTAACATGGAGAAAACTTTTTTAATGGTTAAACCTGATGGCGTTCAACGTCAATTAATTGGAGATATAGTTGCACGTTTTGAAAGAAAAGGCTTCCAATTAGTAGGGGCTAAATTAATGCAAATCTCAAACGAATTAGCAGAGCAACATTATGGTGAACATAAAGAGCGTCCTTTCTTCGGAGAGTTAGTAGAATTTATTACTTCTGGACCAGTATTTGCTATGGTTTGGGAAGGTGAAAACGTAATTTCTACAGCTCGTAGTATGATGGGAGCAACTAATCCGAAAGATGCAGCTCCTGGTACAATTAGAGGAGATTACGCAGCTACTGTAGGTAAAAATATTATCCACGGTTCTGATTCACCTGAAAGCGCTGAGCGTGAAATCGGTTTATTCTTTAAACAAGAAGAATTAGTTAATTATACAAAATTAATTAATGAATGGGTTTATTAATTGATTTGAATTAGAAAATAATAGTTAAGACCTACACTTTTGTTGTAGGTCTTTTTTTGTGGCAGTTTTCTAATTGTTATTATTTCTAAATAAGTTGGTGATGATAACTTGTTTGAGAGGAAGTGTATTGATAGAACAGTGGGACTCATGTGGAAGGAAACGGGTATCGAGGAGGGGAATTCAAGCTATAATCCCCACTTGTCCATAGGTGGTAGCAAAGCGAAAATAGCTTTTATTATCAATAATTATCTTTACATATTCTATTTAGAAAGGACTAGCCTCTTTAGAGCTTATCTAATACACTATAAAGTATAAATTATTATTTCTATAAAACCTTTTGTAGAGTTTTGCGACATATACTAGTACAATTTAATTACAAGACAATTAATTGAAAATTAAAACATATTAAAGCTATGATGAGTTAGATTTGCTAATTAGAAATGTTATAGCATAGTAATAGGGAGCAGGGATTGATTTATGTCTAATGAATATCGTGAATTTGCTATTAAGGTAAAAGGATTAACAGGAATAGATCTGCAATTATATAAAGAAGCGCAGATGAAGAGACGATTAACATCATTGTATGAAAAAAAAAGGTTTAAAAACTTTTATGAATACTACCAATTTATTTCAACAAATAAAGAAGGATTGAATGAATTTTTAGATCGAATGACCATTAATGTATCTGAATTTTATCGAAATGCTAAGAGATGGGAAATTTTGAATAATAAAATCATGCCACAATTATTGAAAGAAAACTCACGTTTAAAAGTATGGAGTGCAGCTTGCTCTACTGGAGAGGAACCTTACACATTGGCGCTAATACTATCTCAGCACTTACCTTTATCAAATATTTCAATCTTAGCTACTGATATTGATGAAAATGTCATTGCTCGAGCGAAAATGGGAGTATATCATGAAAGGGCATTAAATGAAATGCCTGTTGATATCAAAAAGAAGCATTTTGATAAAGAGGGTGAGTATTATCGTCTTCATGATAAGATTAAAAACACCGTTACATTTAAGAAGCATAATCTATTGGCTGATTCATATGAGAAGAATTTTGATCTAGTTGTTTGCAGAAATGTGCTTATTTACTTTACGGAAGAGGCTAAAGATATGTTATACGAGAAATTCAGTCAGTCGATGCGAAAAGGCGGAATTTTCTTTGTAGGAAGTACAGAGCAAATATTTAGTGCGACAAAATATCAATTTGAAGTGGAAGATACTTTCTTTTATAGAAAAATGTAATTCATATTATTGGATAATTTTTTCGTTTTATATTACATACCAGCTTGTTTATGATATATTGTTACATAAAAGCTTTAAAGTGCTAAAAAGGGGATGAAGAGATTGCGTTATTTAACATCTGGAGAGTCACATGGACCTCAACTAACAACGATTATTGAGGGTTTACCTGCAGGAATGCCTATAACGGCTGATGATATTAATCAACAACTAGCCCGTCGTCAAAAGGGACACGGTCGTGGAAGAAGAATGGTTATTGAAAAAGATACTGTAAATATTACAGCCGGAGTAAGACACGGAAGAACTTTAGGATCACCTATATGTTTAGTTGTTGAAAATAATGATTGGAAACATTGGACAAAAATTATGGGTATTGAACCGATTAGTGAAGAAGAAGCGGAGAACATTTCTAGAACTATTTCTAGACCACGACCTGGTCATGCAGATTTAAATGGTGGATTAAAGTATGGGCATCGTGATTTACGTAACGTATTAGAACGTTCATCAGCACGAGAAACAACAGTTCGAGTCGCTGCAGGAGCATTGGCTAAAACTCTATTATCACACTTAAGCATAGAAATTGGTTCACATGTACGTAAAATTGGTGGTATTGAAGCTTCTTCTACATCATTTGAAAGTATGCAGGAATTACAGAGAATTACTGAGGAATCTCCTGTACGGTGTCTTGATCCAGAAGCTGAAAAAAAAATGATGGCGGCAATTGATGACGCTAAAGCAAATGGTGACTCAATTGGTGGGATTGTCGAGGTTATAGTTGAAGGAATGCCAGCAGGGGTTGGAAGTTATGTGCATTATGATCGCAAAATTGATGCTAAGCTAGCAGCGGCAATTTTAAGTATAAATGCTTTTAAAGGTGTAGAAATAGGTATGGGCTTCGAGGCTGCTGACCGCTTTGGCAGTGAAGTTCACGATGAGATTGCATGGAGTAAGGAAAAAGGATATTATCGTCTAACCAACCGTCTTGGTGGTATTGAGGGTGGTATGACTACTGGTATGCCAATTGTTATTAAAGGTGTAATGAAGCCTATTCCAACTTTATATAAACCTTTAAAAAGTGTAGATATTAATACGAAGGAAGTATTTACAGCTAGTATTGAACGTTCTGATAGCTGTGCTGTGCCAGCAGCAGCGGTTGTAGCTGAAGCTGTAGTTGCATGGGAATTGGCGAATGCCATAATTGAGCAATTCCCTAGTGATACATTTAACGGCCTTGTTGAATATATTGAACAATATAGAGAAAAATTAAAGGAGTTTTAAAATATGAAAAAGCTAACGATTGAGACAACATCCAAAACTTATCCTGTTATAATCGGTAGCGACATATTAAAGGAACTGCCAATTTATATCCAATCTTCTTTAGACCCTGTATCGAAAATATGGATTATTTCTGATCAAACTGTATCAGAATTGTACTTAGAACATTTGAAGAGTATTTTAGCACCATCTTTTAATGAATTAGTCGTAAGTATTGTTCCATCTGGTGAATTTGCCAAAACCTTTGCTGTATTTGAACAATGTCACCAAGATGGGTTAGAGCATAATGTTAATCGAAAATCATTAATATTGGCTTTAGGTGGTGGAGCAGTTGGAGATTTAGCTGGATTTGTTGCAGCAACCTTCATGAGAGGGATTCGTTTTATTCAAATACCTACAACTCTTTTAGCGCATGATAGTGCAGTTGGAGGTAAGGTTGCCATCAATCATAAGCTAGGGAAAAATATGGTCGGTGCTTTTCATCAACCAGAAGCAGTGTTTTATGATTTAAGTCTTTTACAAAGCTTGCCTGAAAAGGAGATACGTTCAGGATTTGCTGAAGCTATTAAGCATGCATTAATTCAGGACGATTCCTTCTATCAATGGATGTTACAAGAGATAAAAAGTCTAAAAGATCTACAAGCTGAAGTGTTATCTTACGTAGTGGAAAGAGGGATTGCGATAAAGGCAGCTATTGTAAAGGAAGATGAAAGAGAAACGGGAATACGTGAGTATTTGAATTTTGGACATACATTAGGGCATGCAATTGAAGCAAATGTAGGCTATGGTAAAATTACACATGGTGAAGCTGTGTTAATTGGAATGATATTTGCTCTGAAATTAAGTGTGGACAAGGCTCAATTACAATTCGATGTTAAGAGCTTTGAAAATTGGGTGGAGCATTTAGGCTACGAAACAAACCTTCCGAACTGTAATTTTGAGGATTTATTGTGTAGCATGAAAAAAGATAAAAAAACAACGGGTAACGAAACAACTTTTGTTGTATTAGATGCTATAGGTAAACCAAATAGAATATTAGTTGATGATGAAGTTATATTGGAATCATTAAGAAAATATTTTAATTAAAATAGCGATTAATAGAATTTTTAGTCTTTTAGAAAATAATAATGATTTTTGTGTATCATCTATTTAGGAAATTTACGAAGATTAGTCTAACTTCTAGCTTCTCTAGTGGGATAAAATGTCTGCTGAGAAGGTTAAAGCATTTAGATCACATGGGTGTTAACTTAGCTATTGTTCCATACATGCAAGGCGTTTGCACTTTTATTCTGAACAATTGGAGGAGAGGAAATGACGAGAGGAGTTCGAGGAGCTACTACTGTGGTGCAAAACAACGAACGAGAAATCATTGACCATACTGAAGAACTTCTTCGTGAAATGGTTAGTAAGAATGGGATAGAACCGGAAACAGTATGTTCTGTCATTATATCTGTTACAGAGGAATTAACAGCAACATTTCCTGCTAAAGCTCTTCGAAGATTAGAAGGATGGACTTATGTACCAGTCATGTGTTTTAGGGAAATTCCAGTGGAAAACGCGCTTGAAAATTGTATAAGAATCATGTTGCACTGGAATACGGATAAAGGTCAAAAAGAAATCGAGCATGTCTATCTTAAAGGAGCTAAGGTTTTACGACCGGACTTGTCTCGTATAAATAAATCAATTTAACTTAAGTTAAAGGATGAAAACACGTATGAAGGGGCTGTTTCAAAAGCACATGCTTTTGGTAGCCCCTTTTGTTCTAAATGAGGAATATGCGATGACAAAAGTGGAAAATCAAGAGATGTATCTTTCATATTGATAAAATTATGCTATAATAAAGAAAACTTTAATACTTTAATGTGATAAAAGATTGGGGCGAGTGGGATGAAATGGAAAAATACTATATTAAATTTAAAAGCTTATCAACCTGGCCGAACAATTGACCAAGTAAAAAAAGAATTCGGATTAAATTCTGTAGTTAAGCTTGCAAGTAATGAAAATCCATTCGGTTACTCACAAAAAGTAACTGAAACTTTAGATAAAATGACACGAAGATTTGAACTTTATCCTGATGGAAGTGCAAACGTTCTAAAAGAAGCTTTATCTAAGGAAAAAGGATTCACAAAGGAGCAGTTTATTCTAGGGAATGGTTCAGATGAAATTATTAATATTATAGCTAGAAGTTTGCTTAAACCCGGTGTAAATACAGTTATGGCAACTCCAACTTTTTCACAGTATAAGCATAATGCAATTGTTGAGGGAGCTGAAATTAGAGAGATTCCTTTAAAGGATGGTAATCATGATTTACTAGCGATGCTTTCAGCCATAGATGAAAATACAGCAGTAGTATGGATTTGTACACCGAATAATCCAACGGGTGTATATATTAAAGAAAATGATTTAATTTCATTTCTAGATGCAGTTCCTACAGATGTATTAGTAGTGTTGGATGAGGCCTACGCTGAGTATGTAGTGGCTGATGATTATTATCATACTTCAACATTACTTGAAAAATATCAGAATATAATTGTTCTTCACACTTTTTCTAAAATATATGGAATGGCCAGCTTTAGAGTTGGTTATGGCATATCAAATAGTGAAGTGATATCGAAATTAGAGCCAGTCAGAGAACCGTTTAATGTGAATACACTTGCGCAATTTGCAGCAGCGAGTGCATTAGAAGATCAAGAATTTATTGAGAACTGTAAAATAAATAATCGTCAAGGTATGGAGCAATTCTATGATTTTTGTAGAGAACAACAACTATTTTACTATCCTTCTCAAGCTAATTTTATTTTAATAGATGTTCAAGTTGATAGTGATGAGGTTTTTCAATATTTAATGGGCAAGGGATACATTATTCGTAGTGGTAAAGCGTTAGGATTCCCTACATTTGTAAGAATAACCATTGGAACGAAGGAACAGAATGAAGGCATTATTCAGCAGTTAAGAGGTTTCTTTTTAGAAAAGAAAGCTCCTACACAAAAAATGAATCGTTAAAGGGGAGAGTGAGTTTGCGAGGTAATGTATTCGTAATTGGTCTAGGTCTTATAGGAGGATCAGTTGCTTTAGCTATTAAAAATACTCATCCTGATACGATTATTTCTGGGTTTGATATTAATGATAGTAGTTTACAACTTTCTAAAGCATTAGGGATTATCGATAAAACATGTGAGTCTATACAGGAATGTGCGGAAAATGCTGATTTAATCATTATTGGAACACCGGTGAAACAAACAGAAGAATTGTTATCGCAATTAGCGACTTTTCATCTAAAAGAAAATACGATTGTAACAGATGTGGGAAGTACAAAAACAAAAATTACAAAAGCGGCTGCTAAGTTAATGGAAAGAGGAGTAACTTTCATTGGCGGTCATCCAATGGCTGGTTCACATAAAACAGGTCCTGCAGCAGCCAAAACACATTTATTTGAGAATGCCTTTTACTTATTAACACCTACAGAACAAGTGGAAGAAAAGCAAATTGCAATGCTAAAGGCGTGGTTACGGGGAACAAAAGCACATTTTCTCGTTGTAACACCAGAGGAACATGATCAACTTACTGGGGTAATTAGTCATTTTCCACATATCATTGCTGCTGGTCTTGTACAAAGTGCTTATAAATCCAATTTAGAGAATAATTTAGTTACTCGTCTGGCGGCTGGTGGCTTTCGAGACGTGACACGTATTGCTTCTAGTAGTCCAGAGATGTGGAGGGATATTCTGCTTCACAATCGAGAAGTATTGCTCTCGCTAATGAATGAGTGGATAAAAGAGATGGAAGAAGTAAAAAGTTACATTTATAATAATGATAGTCAACATATTTTTGATTTTTTCTCGAAGGCAAAAGAATTTCGAGATGAACTACCAATACGTTCTCAAGGTGCTATTCCAGCATTTTATGATTTGTATGTTGATGTACCAGACTATCCAGGTGTGATTGCTGAGGTGGTTGGATATTTAGCAGAGGAAAGAATAAGCTTAACCAATATCCGTATTTTAGAGACAAGAGAAGAACTATATGGTGTTCTTGTTATATCGTTTCAATCTGAAGGCGATCGTAAGCTAGCAGAGGAATGTTTAGAAAAGAAAACAAATTTTGGTGTTTATATTATGTAGATGAATAGTGAGGATTATCTTATGACGAATAAGCAGTTAATAACAAATGTACAGTCGTTAAAGGGTACAGTAGAAATTCCGGGTGACAAATCAATTTCACATCGCTCTGTTATGTTTGGTTCCATTGCAGAAGGAACTACAACTATTCATAACTTTCTAGAAGGCGAAGATTGTTTAAGCACGATTGAGTGTTTTAAAAAGATGGGTGTAGACATAAAACGAGACGGAACAAATGTCACTATAGAAGGTAAAGGCTTTAATGGCTTACATGAATCTAATGAACTATTAGATGTTGGAAATAGTGGAACTACTATCCGTTTAATGATGGGTATATTAGCTGGATTACCATTTCATAGTGTATTAGTTGGTGATGATTCAATCGCTAAAAGACCAATGACAAGAGTTGTAAATCCATTACGTCTTATGAATGCGAAAATTGATGGAAGAGAAAATGGTAAGTATACTCCTTTAAGTGTACGTGGTGGTAGTTTACAAGGTATTACATATGAATTACCTGTTGCTAGTGCACAAGTAAAATCGGCTATTTTACTAGCTGGATTACAGGCAGATGGAACAACTATTGTTGTTGAACCTACAAAAACAAGAAATCATACAGAAACAATGTTACAGATGTTTGGAGTAGATATTGAAAGTAAAGAAAATGAAATTAAGTTACGAGGCAATCAAACATTAACAGCAACAAATGTGATTGTACCTGGTGATATATCCTCGGCAGCTTTTTTCTTAGTAGCTGGAGCTATTGTGCCAAACAGTAGTGTAGTTTTAAAAAATGTAGGATTAAATAAAACAAGAACAGGAATAATTGATGTTTTGAAAGAAATGGGTGCCAATATAACAATTGAGGTGAATCCCGAGAGTCATCCTGCTGAACCTTATGGCGATGTTACGATTTCTACTTCAGAATTAAAGGGTATTGAAATCAAAGGCGATATCATACCAAGACTCATAGATGAGTTACCAGTTATTGCTTTAATGGCTACACAAGCAGAAGGAACTACGGTTATTTCAGATGCGAAGGAACTCAAGGTGAAAGAAACGAATCGTATTGATACAGTAGTAGCTGAGTTATCAAGGCTAGGAGCGAATATAGTTGCAACAGAAGATGGCATGATTATTCAAGGTAAGACAAAGATTTCAGGTGGTAAGGTTAATAGTTATGGAGATCATCGTATTGGCATGATGCTAGCAATAGCTGCATTGATTGCAGACGGCGAAGTTACTCTCGAAAATGCTGATGCAGTAGCAGTATCGTATCCAACTTTTTTTGAACATCTTCATCAGTTAATTCAGTAATTGCTGTCTAGTTATTGAAATCGGCAAATAGGAAATCTTGATAGATTTTTCATAAAACAGTGGTTAACTCAAAAAATTATAAGGAGCGAGACTTCTGGGGGAGAAGAGGAAAGGTGAGATCCTACAGGCACAATGTGCCGAGGAAGCTCACCTCCTACCTCGTGGAAAGAAAGTATCCTAGAATGGAATTGAACTCAGTCTATACTTGCTACTTATTCAATGACAACATTAGTATACGAAAGATAAAACACGATACATCAGCTTTTATTAAAAAGTAAGTATACATAAACATAACATTTAAATAATTCCATATGAAGTGTAGAGGCGTCTAAAAGGGATTGGAAATCCCTTTTAGACTGCCTTTTTTTATGAAGTGTAAATCATTGTGAATTTATTAATCTAGGTTAAAGATAAAAAATTATATATAATATAGATTAGATTTGCTATCATATTTGTCCGATTTTTCTCATACATTGACTTAAAACCACAGGGATGTGATTGGCTTGTCTTATATTATTGAGAAAATCGCTCTTTATGAAAACGCCAATATGCATGTGACAAATCTAGTTGTAAAGAATAATACTATTTATAGCCGAGATACAAATGTTGATCGTATGAAATTTATTCGTCTTCATTTGGACAAGCACATTATGATTGCTAGTGAAACTGTTTTAGGTAATATAGAACAATGGAAAAATGATGGGATAGAATATGCGAAAGAAGTAGTGCTGCTTGGAGCTACTACAGTGGTTTTTCCTATTGATGTTCAGTTTGTTTATCAGTTACATTCAAATGTAGAAGAAGCAAGAGAATTATTAAAGGGATTCCCTCTTGATTATGTAATTGTTCTTAGAATCCCTCAATCGATGATGAAACAGGAGGTTGTAAGATATTGTAGAAAGCATTCCATTTCAGCTGTTATCATCACAATTAAGGATGTTAGTGAAATTAAGCAAATATCGTGGAGTTGGATAAAAGACGCGATTTTTCCTTATCGATTAGTTTTTATTCCACAATTTCTAGAAAGTGATGAACATCAGCTTCGACTATGGAGACAACTTTTATCTCGAGAAAAAATATCACATTTTTCTCTGCCATTCTCTTACCATCGATCTTTATCAAAAGATGAATTAAAAAAAATGGGGGTATATCCTTTTAAAGGAATTATTCGTAGTGGTGGAGAAGTGTCGTACAATTTAATAAAGGAAATGAATCAGAAATGTTTAATTTATAATGAAGAAACATATTATGATAAAATAGAACTTACTATTTTTAAAAATGAAGTCATTCGTGTTGGAAATCTTGTTACATTTCCATCTTTTACAGGGAAGGAATTAAAGATAAAAGTACCAGGTTATTTTCAATAAATATTTTTGTTAGTATGACAGGAAGGAATATTATGATCAGTATAGAAAAAGTAATAGAAAAAATTAATAATGGAGAATTAGAAGAAGCATATCAACATATACATACAATACAAAACAGTGGTTTTGAAGAAGATATTTTTGTCTTAGCTGAAAAACTATCTGAAATAGGGTTTTTGGAACAAGCATTTGAGCTATACGAACATTTGCTAATTTCGCATCCTAATGAAGGAGAGCTATTATTGTCATTAGCTGAAATATGCATAGAGCTTGATAAAGAAGATGAAGCACTAGAACTTGTTCAAAAAGTCAAAAAAGATGATCCACTCTATGCAAGTGCATTATTGTTAGAAGCAGATTTATATGGACTTAATGGCTTGGATGAGGTTGCATACAAAAAATTACTCGAAGCCAAAAAAATCTATCCAGATGAAATTCTAATTGATTTTGCATTAGGTGAACAGTGTTATGTACAAGGAAGCTTTCAAGAAGCTATACAATATTATCAAACTGTACTTAACGAACAAGAAGAAATTGCTAATATCTCCATTCATCAGAGAATAGCAGAAGCTTATAGTAATTTAGGGCAATTTGAAGAGGCACTACCATTTTATGAAAAAAGCTTAGAACATAAAGTTGAACTCAACACATTGTTTCAATATGGTTTGACTGCGTACCAAGCGGGACATTATAAGACGGCGATTGATCAATTAATGAAATTGAAAGCAATGGACCATGAATTTCATTCCCTTTATTTTTATTTAGCTGCCTCTCACGAACAGCTAGGAGAGTACGAAACTGCATTCTCTATATTAAAGGAAGGAATTAAACAAGACGAATTTAATAAGGAGCTATACTTTAAAGCTGGTAAATTGGCACTTAAATTAAATGAGCAAGATCAAGCAGAAAACTACTTTAGAGAAGCAATAGCGATTGATCCAGGGTATTTAGAAGCGAGTATAACTTTATCAAAATATTTAATTCAAATGAATCGTCATGAAGATTGTATTGAAACGATTAATAGCGTAATGGAGTTCGGGGAAAATGACCCTCAATTCGATTGGTTATTAGCTACTTGTCATAATGAATTAGAGAATTATGAGGAAGCAAACAAATATTATACAGAAGCATATGAAGCGTTTAATCAGGATGAAGATTTTTTACATGAATATGGATATTTTTTATTAGAAGAAGGAAATACGAAGTTAGCAGTAGAACAATTTAATAAGCTACTTTTATTGAGCCCTTGGAATGAAGAATATTTATCCATTTTAGATAAGCTTCAAAATGAGTAAACATTTAAAAGTGAATAAATGTAGTTCTAATTTTTAGAAACATAAAATAAGTAAATTAGAAAAGGGATGCTTCACTATTGTGAACCAAAAATAAGCAACAGAGGAGGGAATTTTGATGGCTGCCCCTGTTACTGTAAACGAGAAAAAAGAGTTTATTCGTTGGTTTTTAAATCATTATCAATTAAAAAGACGTGAATGTGTTTGGATTTTAAATTATTTAATGAGTCATGACCAATTAATGAAAAAGGTCCATTTTGTAGAGGATGCCCAATTCTGTCCTAGAGGCTTAGTAATGGCAACTCATTGTGTAGACGAACCACCTTTTAAATTTTACAAGTCAAATATTATGACAACAGATGCAGAAAAATCATTTCACGATATTCGCTTGAATCGAGAAGAAGATATTTTCATTACATTACATTTCCGATCAGCTTATTCTTCTTATCAATATGCGGCAGTCCTTGAGAAAAATCCATTTGTTCCAATCAATGGGGTAAACAATGAGAAAGATAAGATTATTGCTGAACAAGTACTAGAAGAATCACTTTCTTCATTCCAAAGAGCAAAACTTTTAAAACAAATTGATGATGCACTTGATCGTCACGACTATGAAGCTTTTCTATCATTGACAGAGGCATTAAATAAATTGCAAAACAATTAATCAAAAAGACTATCCGAAGGTAAATTCTTTGAGATAGTCTTTTTTGTTTTGTCGAAACTCTTCTTCGTTCAATACCCTAAGATAATCTCGGTCTTTTTATCAATCAATAAAGTTCCTTTTTTCTTAATATCTACAAATGGAGAAAAATGTTATTATTGTATTGTTTATACAATAATTTAGGGGTGGAACAATATGAAGTGGATTGCGAAAGACATTGAAATGTTTGATGGAGCGAGAGAGTATGTGGATACAGCTTTAGTTCCTTTAGTTGGTATAAGTTTTTCTGAGGGAATCAAGCAAAGTGCATCAACATCTGAATATATAACTATACTATCCAATGAAATTGAAAAACAATTTAAAGGTAGAGTCATGCTTCTTCCTTCTATTATGTATAACTTAAATTGGGAGAAACAAGAAAAAACAGAACTATTAATAAAATGGAAGCGTATTCTTCAAGAAGAAAAATTCTCTCATATATTCTTCCTAACTGCAGATGGACAGATGAATGTAAATGATGAATTAAATGAAAGTATTCTTTGGTCAACATCGATTCCTTTGGAGCATTTAGAAGAAAAGTATAAAAAGCCAATGATGGAAGAACAAGTGAAGAATATGTTAAACACAATTATTGAAAAATGGAGAATTAAATAATTTGGTAATTTTGGATATATGACACATTTTTGCCATTACTTGAGCTATTGGAATATTGACCTTATTTCCATATTAGGATATTATTGGTATGTCTTAGTTTTATAGATTTGTTCCTTATATAATGTCCATTGGACTCAGCTATATTGATAGAGGGGGGGAAATTTTATGAGCAAACAGCGTGTTTCTAGACGTCAATTCCTTAACTACACACTAACTGGTGTAGGCGGTTTCATGGCTGCTGGGATGATTATGCCAATGGTGAGATTCGCAGTGGATCCAGTGTTAAAAGGCGGATCAGATGGTAGCTTTGTTCCAACAAAGGTAAAAGAAAGCGAACTGACGGAAGAGCCACAAAAAGTCAGCTTTACGGTCGAACAAAAGGATGGTTGGTATGACTCTGAAGAAACTAGGATTGCATGGGTGTTTAAAGATGACAAAGGTGAAATTGTAGCACTATCACCAATCTGTAAACATTTAGGTTGTGTAGTCGATTGGAATACGGACAAGAATAATCCAAATCGCTTCTTCTGTAATTGTCACTTTGGTTTGTATGAGAAAAATGGTAAAAACGTTCCGAATACACCGCCATTGGGACCACTTGATGTTTATGAGGTTAAGGTGAAAGATGGAATTTTAAATCTAGGCACTATTAAGCCAAATCCAGTTAAGGGGGCGTAATCATTGTTAAACAAAATCTATGATTGGGTTGACGAGCGTATTGAAATTACGCCATTATGGCGAGATATAGCCGATCATGAAGTTCCAGAACATGTAAATCCTGCCCATCATTTTTCAGCATTTGTATATTGTTTCGGAGGATTAACATTTTTTGTAACGGTTATTCAAATATTATCTGGTATGTTTTTAACAATGTATTATGTACCAGATATAAAAAACGCTTGGGAATCTGTATATTATTTACAAAATGAAGTAGCATTTGGACAAATTGTCCGTGGGATGCACCATTGGGGAGCCAGTTTAGTTATAGTTATGATGTTTTTACATACCTTACGTGTTTTCTTCCAAGGTGCTTACAAGAAACCACGTGAACTCAACTGGATTGTTGGGGTATTAATTTTCTTTATTATGTTAGGTCTTGGTTTTACTGGATATTTATTACCTTGGGATATGAAAGCGCTATTCGCAACAAAAGTTGGTTTGAATATAGCTGGTTCTGTTCCACTTATAGGGGAACAAATCAAGATATTACTAGCTGGTGATGGATCAATAGTTGGTGCGCAAACACTAACTCGTTTCTTCGCTATCCATGTATTCTTCTTACCAGCGGCATTACTCACCTTAGTTGCCGTTCACTTCTTAATGATTCGAAAACAAGGTATTTCAGGTCCTCTATAATCTTTTCAGGTTTAATTATTAGAAAATACTAATTTTTTCGAATAAAAAAGGAGGGATTTTTTCGATGCATCGTGGAAAAGGTATGAAATTCGTTGGTGACTCACGTGTTTCTGCAGTGAGAAAACCCAATATTCCAAAAGATTATTCAGAATACCCTGGGAAAACAGAAGCATTTTGGCCAAACTTTCTTTTAAAAGAATGGATGGTAGGTGCGGTTTTCTTAGTAGGATTCTTATGTTTAACAGTTGCACATGAACCACCGTTAGAAAAAATGGCAGACCCAGCTGCTTCAGGGTATATTCCACTTCCAGACTGGTACTTTCTGTTCTTATATCAACTTTTAAAATATTCATATGCTTCTGGTCATTATAATGTAGTGGGTACAATTGTTCTTCCGGGTCTAGCTTTTGGGGCGCTTATGCTTGCTCCATTCATTGATAGAGGACCTGAGAGACGACCATCAAAGCGTCCAATCGCAACAGGTATGATGTTATTAGCGGTAATAAGTATTTTTTATTTAACTTGGGCATCGGTTGCTCAACATGATTGGGATGCAGCTAAGAAACAAGGAGCTATTGTTTTAGGTCCAGAGATTGATAAAGAAGATCCTGGTTACAAAGTTTACGAAGCTCAAGGTTGTATTAGCTGTCACGGAGGTAACTTAGAAGGTGGAGCTGCTGCACCGAAATTATCTGGTACAGGCCTATCACCAGAAGAAGTAGCTAAAATTGCTAAAGAAGGAATTAAAACAATGCCTGCTGGTATTTTCAAAGGTACTGATGAAGAGTTAACTCAACTCTCAGAATTCATATCTAAATTAGAAGCAGAATAAAGAGATTGGGGCTATCTGAAAAGTGATTTTTAACATTTTTCGGAGGCCCTTAAGTTTTGTTATCGCCATTGGATATGGATTTGTTTTAGTAAAGGGAAACATAAAAATTAGATAAAATGTAAGAAGGTGTCCATCATTGTTATCTTTTTGGATACCTTCTTTTTTGGGTTGCTTTCTATAAATCGTTGTTTTAGATAAGTTACTTGATTGAAGAGTACGGCTCGAGAAGCTCGCTTTCACCGAGGAGGCTTACCAATCTCCCCTCTGAAAGCGAGCGCTTTGGAGTGGATTGTAATCTTGACAAAGAGGGACAAATTCGTTCGTATCATGTATTCTTGTTTCAAGAGAATATTTCACAAAGTTCAACTGAAATTGATATAATCTAATCGAAATGATGAATTTAAAACTTATTGAAAAAAGGAGTTGCAATCATCTATGATCAACATTTTAATTGCAGATGATGATACGAATATAAGAGTATTAGTTAAACACTATTTGCAAGGGGCTGGATATACTGTTTTTGAAGCGAAAGATGGAAAGGAAGCCTCTCAATTATTAACGGAAAAACAAATCCATCTTGCTGTCGTTGATGTAATGATGCCGAACATTGATGGTTTTCAATTATGCCAAGAAATAAGAAAGTTTTATGATATTCCGGTTATTCTATTAACTGCGAAGGACCAATTGGTGGATAAAGAGAAAGGATATGCAGTTGGAACAGATGATTATTTAACAAAGCCATTTGAGCCAAAAGAATTGTTATTTCGTATAAAAGCTTTATTACGACGCTATCAAATGGTGAATGCAGAAAAAATAATACTAGGAAATACAACCATTGATAGAAGAAGCTATGAGGTGCAATGTGAAGGGAAACTATTTATGCTTCCGATGAAAGAATTTGAGTTGTTGTCTCAGTTAGCAAGTTATCCAGACCGGGTTTTTTCACGAGATGAACTAATTCAACTTGTTTGGGGAGCAGATTTTGAGGGTGACGTTCGAACTGTTGATGTTCACATCAAAAGGCTAAGAGAACGTTTTGCTAATCGAAATTCCGGTTTTTCAATTGCAACAGTACGAGGTGTTGGCTATAAATTGGAGGTAGTAAATAAGTGAAAACACTATATTTACGTATTCTCGTTACGACGTTTGTTGTCATGATAAGTAGTAGTTTATTAGCATTTTTAATTTCAAATGCCTATTACCAATATAAATTAAAGCCTAGAAATGATAAGAAGATTACCAAAATGGCTCTGGATATAGTAGACTTTTATGAAAAAAATCCTGAGGTTAATGTCGGGAATTACTTACATAATATCGGGGATCTAGGATATCAGATATTCATGGTTGATGAATTAGGGAACGAAACAAATTATGGTGGACAATATCGGAAAAATGATTTAGATATTGATGTCATTGATCAGGTGTTAGACGGAGAGATTTATCATGGAGTGGCAGCGTTTCCTACAAGTGCTTTTATTACCGGATTCTTTGACAATGATATTAATAATTCAATCGGTGTACCTGTAAAAATCCACAATCAACAATATGCAGTTTTTGTTCGGCCTGATACAGAGGTTCAATTTGGAGAACTTAGAATCTTTTTTGCTCTATTAATGGTCATAACAGCCATAATTAGCTTTGGATTAATTACCATTAGTACTCGTTATATTGTCAAGCCTATTACCAAATTAACTGAAGCTACAAAGAAAATTGCAAAAGGAAAGTATGATATACAATTACATGTTTCTCGAAAAGATGAAATCGGTGTATTAGCGAATAATTTTTCTGAAATGGCAAAAGGATTGAGTCAACTAGAGGAAATGAGACAAGAATTCGTATCTAATGTTTCGCATGAAATTCAATCGCCACTTGCTTCAATTAAAGGATTTGCACAAACATTGCAAACAGAGGAAGTGACTTTTGAACAACGTCAAAAATATTTAAAAATTATTGAAAATGAAAGTACAAGAATGTCACAACTTAGTAAACAGTTACTACTATTAGCTTCTTTGGACAAGGAAGATACGATATTAGAAAAAAGTTCATTTGATGTAGCAGAACAAATTAAGCAAATTGTTTTTATGACAGAATGGAGTTGGCGAGAAAAAGATTTAGCCATTGACTTGGACTTGCCATCTACTATAATTTTAGGGGATCAGAAATTACTGCATCAAGTTTGGACGAATATATTAACTAATAGTATTAAATATACAGACAATGGAGGTTCTATTTCCATTACGATTAGAGAACAGAAGAACCAATGTCATATTGAATTTAAAGATACAGGTATTGGTATTTCTGAAGAGAATCAGTCTCAAATTTTTAATCGTTTTTATAAGGTTGATAAAGCTCGTAACAGAGGTGGGGAAAGCAATAGTTCGGGACTCGGATTAGCTATTTCAAAAGAAATTATAGATTTACACAACGGTCAGATCATCGTGGAAAGTCAAATAGGAAAAGGATCTATATTTCATATTTATTTACCTCTTGATTGAGTGTAATCTACATTTTATCCTCTGTTTTCTAAAAGTTTGTTGTTGCTAAATACGTTTAGCGTAACAAGGTTGATTGGATTGGAAGATGCGAAACTCCAGTGGCTCCAACCTTGTTTTTTATAGGAAGGTGCGTGTGTTTTTCTTTCTTAATACTACGTAATGATTTGTTCATATGCTGTTCATAGTAAACTCTTATACTGTAATCAAGTTAGAAAAGTTAATAAAGAATTATTACAAACCACCTTTTCTAATAACATCATTTGATTAATACAGTATGAATGAAAAGAACGGAGATGAATGAAAGATGTTTTTAGCATTAAGAGAAATGAAACACGCTAAATTAAGATATTTTATGATTGGCTTAATCATGGTCTTAATTGCTTGGTTAGTATTGTTTGTTTCAGGTTTAGCAAATGGGCTAGCTTCAGATAACGCATCATCAATTAAAAGGTTGGATGCGAATTATTTAGTACTACAAAAAGAAGCAGACCAACGTTTAACAAGATCATTACTTTCTAATGAACAAGTAGAAAATATCCAATCTTTATCAAAAGATGCAACACCTATTGGCATTGGAATGACTACGGTTCTAAATGGAAGTAATAAAATGGATGTCACTTTTTTTGCGGTTAATCCAAAAGAGCGCTTAATGCCTTCAGTTTCAAACGGAAAAGCATTTAATCAAACGACAAATGATTCCGTCGTGGTGGATCAATCATTACAAGATGAGGGAGTAAAAATAGGAGACATCATACAAGATGAGATGACTGGTAAAAAATTAAAAGTAATTGGGTTTACAAAAAATCAGTCGTTCAGTCATACTCCAGTCGTTTTTATGAATTATAAGACATGGGAAGAAATTCAAAAGACGAAAAGAAGCTTCGATGGTTCTTCTGTGATGAATGCTGTTGCATTATCAGTTGATAAAGATACTGCCAATAATATTGAAAAGACAGTGACAGGAATTGAAGTGTTAAGTAAAGATGCATCTCTTACAGGTATTCCTGGTTATTCAGAAGAACAAGGTTCACTGTTAATGATGATTGCCTTTTTGTTTATTATTGCAGCATTTGTATTAGCAGTTTTCTTTTATGTCATTACAATTCAAAAAATGAATCAATTCGGAGTCTTAAAAGCAATAGGAGCAAAGTTTAGCTATCTTGCTCGAGCTATTATTTCACAGGTGATTTTCTTATCTGTTATTAGTTTAATCATCAGTATTGTCTTTACTTATGGTTTATCGTATTTACTCCCAAGTTCCATGCCTTTTGACATTAGTTATCAGTTGGTAATAACTTGTTCGGTTCTATTTTTATCAGTAGCGATTATAGGATCGCTAGTTTCGTTATATCGAGTAGCAAAAGTGGATGCACTTGATGCGATTGGGAGGGTAGCATAATGAAAGACAAACTAATATTAGAACATATTACGAAAGAATTTAATGATGGAAATAAAACGTATCCTGTTTTAAAAGATATCAATTTAAATGTGAAGGCAGGAGAATTTGTTGCTATTGTTGGACCATCTGGTTCAGGTAAAAGTACATTGCTGTCTATTGCAGGCGCCCTTTTATCACCTACAAGTGGGAAAATTCAAATAGGTGATGCTCAGATTGGTAATTTAACGGAACAAGAATTGAATAAAATAAGACTTGAGAAGATAGGATTTATTTTTCAGTCAGCTAATTTAATTCCGTATTTAACTGTAAGAGATCAGTTACTATTAATCGGTGAACTTTCATCAAATCAATCAAAAAAAGTAATGGCTGAGCGTGCAGATGATTTATTAGCTCATTTAGGGTTAAGTCATCGAAAAGATCAATATCCTGAAAAGCTATCAGGTGGTGAAAAGCAACGTGTTGCTATCGCTAGAGCAATGATGAATGACCCTGAGATTATATTGGCTGATGAGCCTACGGCGAGTTTAGATTCAGAAAGAGGAAGAGAAGTTGTTAAAATGCTCTCTGATGAAGTAAAACGAAGTAACAAAGCAGCAATCATGGTAACACATGACTTAAGAATGCTAGATGTGTGTGATCGTGTTGTTCATATGGAAGATGGTGTACTTTCGGAGCTTGAAACAATAAAATAACATAATGGGAAGAGTGAATATGATGGTGATATTCACTCTTTTTTTGATTCTGTAAAAAGATCAAAAGTTACTATTGTATTCAATGATTTAATCGTTTTCTTGAGATTATGTACTAATTATAATTAATTAGAAAATGTTGGCTTTTCATAGTGTGGATTGTATGATAGAACGGTACATAAAAAACATTGTTTCACCTAATCTATTTTTATAACGAAAGAAGGGATAATTTAAAATGAATATCTTATATGCAATGCTCAGAAATAGAGCCTTTATTGTATTATTATTGATTATTAATATTTTCGGGACTATATATGGATACATTTGGTATGGTGGTCAACTAGCTGAAACAAAGACAATCTTCATTCCGTTTGTACCAGATAGTCCAACAGCTTGCTTGTTTTTTGTTATAGCCATTATTGGTTGGTTTTTGAAGAAGAATTGGGGATTATTTGAAGCATTGGCTTTAATATCACTATTTAAATATGGTATATGGGCTGTTGTCATGAATGTATTAACATTATTGGTTTCTGGAGATTTACATCCAACGGGTTATATGTTGATTGCTTCTCATTTAGCTATGGCTATTCAAGGCTTATTATACGCGCCTTTCTATCGGATTAAGATTTGGCATATTGTAGTTGCTGCAGTATTTACTTTACATAATGAAATCATTGACTATGTATTTGGACAAATGCCGATATATGGAGACTTGTCCATTTATATGAATGAAATCGGATATTTTACTTTTTGGTTAAGTATCGTTTCAATATTGTTATGCTATTATTTTGGAATGAAACGTCCTCGCTGGAGACTGGCATTGTAATTTTTATCTACGAGCTTGGTCTACTCTTATCTCTTCTCTCATATATGTAATATGAATAGAGGAGGGACAAGAGTATGTTTAATAAAGTAACAGTCATATTGGTTTTATTGTTTTTTTCTTTGGTAACGTCAACAAGTGCTGTAACCTCTTCGAATAAAGACAAGCTAGTTGGGAAAACTGATGAAGCTCTACAAATGACTAAATTAAAAAGGTACGGAGATAGTATAACGATTTTAAATAGCTTTTCAGACCAGTTTTTGCTTTCAGATTCAAATATAGCTAACTTACATGTGGACGAGCGTAGAATTGTAACGGCAGCGTATGATGAGGCAGTAAAAGCTTTAGAAAATGAAAATGTTACACACGATTATAAGGTTAATGCTGTAACAAAACTACGATTGGTTGTCGATGCAATATATTCACAGTATCAGCCTTTATGGACTGAAATGGAAGAGAGAATGATGTCTGCATTCAGTGAAACAAAAAAAGCGGTTAGTGATCAAAATTCGCAAAGCTTTAATAATGAATTAAATAACTTACTCGTTGATTATGATTTAATTTATTATAGTTTGAAAGTGGATTTGTCAGAAGAAACGATCCAAAAAATTGATTCTAAGTTTCAATATTTAGATCACTATCGACCTCAGGTGTTTGAAAATAGTACAAGCGTAAAAGATATAGAAGTGTTACAAAATGACATGAAAACGATATTCGAAGAGATGAAAGAAGATGAAGCAGACCCTTCCTTATGGTGGGTAATCATTTCAACCGGTAGCATTATAATTGGTACATTATCTTACGTTGGTTGGAGAAAATATAGAGGAGCGAAACAATCCATAAAGAAGAGAGAATAGAATGAAACGATCATTTCTGGGGGATTATGAATATAAGTTGAATGGAAGAAATCGTTTATTTGGAGGCTGATATGAGTAATTATTTCATTTATTTAGCGCTTATCGTTTTAATTCCAATATATGCTCAAATGAAAGTTAAATCGACGTATAATAAGTATTCTAAAGTTCCTTCATCTACCGCAATGACAGGTGCAGAGGTTGCCAGAAGAATTCTAGATGATAATGGTTTGTATAATGTGCGAATTGAAGAAACAAGGGGATACTTAAGTGATCACTACGATCCTAGATCCAAAGTTGTTCGACTTTCATCAGCAAATTATCATGGTCATTCATTAGCATCAACAGCTGTTTCCGCACATGAAGTTGGTCATGCTATTCAAGATCAACAAGAATATGCTTTCCTTCGGTTTAGACATTCATTAGTTCCAATTGCAAATATTGGTTCTAATCTTTCATGGGTGTTTATTCTAATTGGTATAATTGCTACTATTCCAAGTTTCATGTTATTAGGTATTTTCTTTATGCTTGCAGCTGTATTATTTCAAGTTGTTACATTACCAGTAGAGTTTAATGCCTCAAGCCGTGCTATGGACCAAGTTGTTGCGCTCGGAATCATCAGAAATGAAGAAGAAAAAGAAACAAAAAGCGTCTTAAATGCAGCAGCTTTAACTTATGTTGCAGCGGCTGCAGTAGCTGTTTTAGAGCTGGTGCGATTAATTTTGATTTACACAGGAATGACAAGGAATGATTAGTTTTCTGGAAGTGTGAATCGTTGGAATTGCTGCTATATTAAAAAAAGGGCTGTCCATAAGTGATTTTTAATAATCACTTATGGACAGCCCCTATGCTTATAAAAAAGTTGAATGGAACATAAGGTGTGAGACGCCTGCTAGAGCAGTGGGATAGGTGAGACCACATAAGCGCTTATGTGCTGAGGATACTCACTGCCTATATTCACTACTTATTTATAGTCTACAAAGTATGCGAAAACAGCCTTTATCTTTGAATTGGGTTTTTATTTTCGTCATGTGTAAATCCTTCACCTAAAACGTCATGGACAACACTAACCGAAACGAAAGCGTGTGGATCTACAGAGGTAATAGCATTTTTTAATCGTACAATTTCGTTTTTACCCACTACGCAATAAAGTACTTCTCGATCTTTTTTTGAGTAAGAACCATAACCTTTAAGAACAGTTACACCTCGTTCCATCTCTTTCATAATCACGTCGGCAATTTCGTTGTTTTTTTCACTGATGATCATAGCACCCCTAGCAGTATAGGCTCCTTCTTGCATAAAATCGATCAGTCTGGCTCCAATAAAAACAGCAATTAGTGTATACATACCTTGTCTGTATGATAAATAAGTTAGTAAAGATAGTGTGATTACGACAGCATCAAACATAAACATCGTTCTGCCCATATTCCAACCTACGTACTTTTGGACAAGACGTGCGATAATATCTACCCCACCTGTTGTACCACCATAACGGAATATAATCCCTAAACCAACCCCGATAAAGGCACCTGCAAATAAAGAGACAAGCATTAAATCATTTTCAAGTGGAATGTTAAATTGGTATCTTTCAAAAATCCATAACCATACGGAAAGCCCCACAGTCCCGATGATGGTGTATATAAATGAAGTTCTCCCTAAAAACTTCCATCCAATGAAAAATAAAGGTAAATTCAAAAAGATGTTGGAGTAGGAAGGATTGATACCCCACAATTGGTATAGTATCAGCGTTATTCCAGTGAAACCACCTTCGGCTAAATGATTTTGCATATTGAAATGGACAAGACCAAAACCGAAAATTCCAGCACCCAATAAAATGAAAAATATGTTTTTAATCTTTAATTGAAATGACATATGTATGACCTCCAGTAGACAGTTCTTCACTGCGCTCATAATTATATAAGATAAGAGAATACAAAGGCAAATCGCATATACATATTTCCATCAGACTATTTATTATTTAGGCTTCTATTATTGCAATTAATAGTACACCATGAACGAATGGGAGTCGTTTATTTAAGGATGTAAATCTATGTATTTGGATGACAGTTTAAAGGTAAATTATATCAATTTAATCTTTGAGGAGATATGTTAAAGCGAACTTTTGTTATAATAGTGATATTATGGTTTTTAATAAAGTGAAACTTCTATTAGTAGGTTTTTTATCCCTCACTAATGGTTAGTTGAATCAATCAGGTTTTTTCTGATGCTTATTTCTAACGGAAACTTCTATGAATATTTGTGGTTGGAAAGGGAGTATTAGCGTCAGTTTGAACGAGATAAAGGATGATGGATAGATGCCAAAAAGCATGAAGCATTTGCAGGAAGAAGTCGATCAATACATAGGTCAATTTAAAGAAGGCTATTTTAGTCCGCTAGCAATGTTAGCAAGGATGTCAGAAGAGCTAGGAGAACTAGCGCGTGAAGTAAATCATTACTATGGTGAAAAGCCAAAGAAAAAAAGTGAAGAAGAAAAGGAAATAAAAGAGGAATTAGGAGATATGTTATTTGTATTAATTTGTTTTGCTAATTCTTTAAATATTGACTTGGAAGAAGCACATGATTTGGTAATGAAGAAGTTTTATACGCGAGACAATAATCGATGGACAAGAATTGAAGATGAAAAGGGGCAGAAATAGTATGGAAAAAATAAAAATTGTTGTAGCTGGTCCACGTGGAAGAATGGGAAAAGAAGCTGTATTTCTTGTTAATCAAACGGAGCATTTTGAGTTAGTAGCAGTTATTGACCGAAAAAATAATGGAGGAAATTTAAAGGATTGTAGTGATTTCCAATCCATTTCAGCTCCAATTTATACGGATATCAATGAATGCTTTCAGCAGGTAAAAGCAGATGTGTTAATAGATTTAACAACTCCAGAGTATGGTATGCAGCACACGGTAGCGGCTTTAGAAAATGGAGTTCGACCTGTGGTTGGTACAACAGGATTTTCATCTGGAGATTTAAAGAAATTAGAGGATATGTGTAAAAATACAGGTTTAGGCTGTATTATCGCACCAAATTTTGCACTTGGTGCTATATTAATGATGAAATTCTCAGAAATGGCTGCTAAGTACTTTAATGATGTTGAAATTATTGAGTTGCACCATGATCAAAAATTAGATGCTCCTTCTGGAACAGCCGTGAAAACTGCTGAGATGATTTCAAAAGTACGTGAATCTAAGGAACAAGGTCATCCAGAAGAAAAAGAAACAATTAAAGGCGCTAGGGGTGCAAATGTTGATGGAATGCATATACATAGTGTACGATTACCGGGATTAATTGCACATCAACAAGTGATGTTTGGGGCTGATGGTCAAACTTTAACGATTCGTCACGATTCATATAATCGTACTTCTTTTATGTCTGGTGTTAAAATGGCTGTAGAGAACGTTATGAAATTAGATGCACTTGTATATGGACTAGAAAATATTATCGAATAGGAGTGGCATACAAATGAATATTGCTCTAATTGCACATGATCAAAAAAAAGAAGATTTAGTTGGTTTTGTTACAGCATATTTATCTATTTTTGAGAAACACACTCTATTTGCAACAGGTACAACAGGAACAAAAATTATGGAAGCAACAGGTTTAAACATTGAGCGTTTTCAATCAGGACCACTTGGTGGGGATCAACAAATAGGAGCACGTATTGCGAACGATGAAATGGATCTCGTTTTCTTTTTTAGGGATCCGTTAACTGCTCAGCCTCACGAACCTGATGTGACTGCATTAGTCAGATTGTGTGATGTATATAAAATTCCATTAGCTACAAATATGGGAACAGCAGAAGTCCTTATTCGAGGTTTAGAAGCAGGAAATATTGATTGGAGAAAAGAATATTAAGTAAGGTGAGAAGAAAATGCATTATGAGATAGACATCTTGGCTTTCGGAGCCCATGCGGACGATGTAGAAATTGGTATGGGAGGTACGATTGCCAAATTCGCCGAGAACGGAAAGAAAATTGTGATTTGTGATTTAACACAAGCAGAAATGTCATCAAATGGAACGGTAGAAACAAGAATAGTAGAAGCAAATAAGGCTTCTCATATACTAGGTGTAAATGAAAGAATAAACGCCTTTTTGCCTGATCGCGGCTTATTCATGAACGAGGAATATATTAGACGAATTGTATCTATCATTAGAAAGTATAAGCCGAAAGTGGTGTTCGTACCGTATACAGTTGATCGTCATCCAGATCATGGGAATTGTGCGAAGCTTGTGGAAGAAGCTTGTTTTTCGGCAGGTGTAAGGAAGTATAAGGATGAGAATGAATTAGCACCACATCGAGTGGCATCCTTTTATTACTATATGATTAATGGTTTTCATAAGCCGGATTTTGCAGTGGATATAAGTGAACATATAGAAGATAAAATAGATAGCTTGAAGGCATACAATAGCCAATTCGAAAATTCTAAAACTCAATTTAAAACACCTCTTGTTGATGATTATATTGATAGCATTGTTGCCCGCGAAAAAATGATTGGCAAAGAAGTTGGGGTCACATATGCAGAGGGATTTTTCTGTAATAAGCCCATTTTAATATCTGATGATTTAATAGGAGGAATGTGATGAGTTTAAATATTGGTATTATTTGTTATCCGTCTGTTGGAGGCTCTGGAGTAGTTGCAACAGAATTAGGAAGATTATTGGCAGATAAAGGGCATAACATACATTTTATTTCTAGTTCTATGCCTTTTCGATTGAAAAAAATTCATCCGAGAATCTTCTTTCATGCCGTTGATGTAAATCATTATTCAGTATTTCACTATCCTCCATATGATTTATCACTTGCTAGTAAAATAGCAGACGTTGTGAATCGTGAGAAGCTTGATATATTACATGCCCATTATGCGATTCCTCATGCAGTTTGTGCTATTCTAGCCAAACAGATGGTAGATCGTGATGTTAAGGTTGTAACAACATTGCATGGAACAGATATTACCGTATTAGGTTTAGAACATTCATTACAAGTACTTTTAAAGTTTGGGATAGAAAAATCAGATTATGTTACCGCGGTATCAGATTCATTAGTCGAGGAAACTGTTGAATTGATTCATCCAAAACAAGAGATTCATACGGTTTATAATTTCATTGACGAAAGAGTGTATAAAAAACAGTCAAGTGGTTCTCTTAAAGAGGATTTGGGTATAACTGATTCAAAGATACTCATACATGTATCTAATTTTCGGGAAGTAAAAAGGGTTCAAGATATTATCCGTGTATTCCAAATGGTTCATCAACAAGTCGATTCTAAGTTATTGCTAGTTGGAGATGGTCCTGAAATGAGCGTTATTTGTGAATTAGTAGATCAGCTAGATTTAAAAGAGCATGTTCTTTTCCTTGGGAAGCAAGATAATGTTCAGGAACTATATAATATTAGTGATTTAATGTTATTATTGTCGGAAAAAGAAAGCTTTGGGCTCGTATTATTAGAAGCTATGGCTTGTGGCGTGCCATGTATTGGGACAAACATAGGAGGAATACCTGAAGTAATTGATCATGGTGAAACGGGTTATATTTGTGAGCTAGGTGATATTGAGGATATTGCAAATCATGCTGTTAAGCTGTTAAATGATACAGAACTACATTCACAGTTTTCAGATGCCTGCTTGCAGGGTGTACACCATAAATTTCAATCAGCTAATATCATTGCTCAATATGAAGAAATCTATGAAAATTTGTTATCTGGAACAGAAAGGAACAAAAGATGAACCAACTTTTTGAGGAAGCTTTACCATTATTAAAAAAAATAGAGCAGCATGGATTTGAAGCGGTCTTTGTTGGTGGTTCAGTTCGAGATGATATTTTGCATAGAGATATACATGATGTTGATATTGCGACTTCAGCTACTCCTGAAGAAATTAAAGCGATTTTTCCTAAGACCATTAACGTGGGCATTCAGCACGGGACAGTTATGGTATTAGAACAAGGCCAATCATATGAAATTACCACATACCGCGTTGAAAGTGAATATATCGATTATCGTAAACCGAAAGAGGTTCGTTTTATTCGATCTTTAAAGGATGATTTACAACGGCGAGATTTTACCATGAATGCAATTGCTATGAATGCCAATGGTAGGATTATAGACCCCTTTAACGGACAAAAAGATATTGAAAATGGAATAATCCAAACAGTAGGAAATCCTAATGATCGCTTTACAGAAGACGCCTTACGCATGATGAGGGCATTGCGTTTTGTTAGTCAATTATCTTTTACTTGTTCAGAACAAGTCATTAAAGCATTAAGTGATAATAAATCGTTGTTAGAAAATATTTCAGTAGAGCGGATAACGATGGAGTTTGAAAAGCTCTTAAAAGGTTCTAAAGTTCAGTTAGCTATACAATTATTAATAGAAACTGGATTGTTTGCCTATTTACCAGGCTGTAAAGAAAAATTAAACCAATTAAAGATTATTTCTGAATATGATTTATCTAAGCTTAAGACATTGAATGAAAAATGGGCAATGATTATGTCTATCTTAATTGATACGGATGAAGTCGAGTCTTTCCTTCGATTGTGGAAGCTACCGATAAAGCAAATTCGCGATATTAAGTCAATCGTCAACGTGATAAATCGCAATCAGTTTACAAATAAAATGGAGATTTTTGAATCAGGAATAGAATGTATTATCAGTGCAATTCGGGTACAATGTTTGTTACAACATGAAATACCTGAAAATCAGATTCAAAAATCCAAATCGATATGGTCTTCTTTACCAATTTACAACCGTTCACAATTAGCGATTTCTGGTACAGATTTAATGCAGTGGACAACTAAAACAAAGGGACCTTGGATTAAAGAAGCCTTACAAATTATTATTGAAAAAGTACTAAATGAAGAGATAGCTAATGAGAAAGAAGCTATTCATTTGGAGGTTCAACGATGCAATCTCATATAAGAAAGAAACTACTAGATGCTTTTTCACAAGCGGGAGAAGAATTTATTTCTGGGCAAAAAATTGCTGAATTAACGGGTGCTTCTAGAACGGCTGTTTGGAAGCATATTGAAGATTTGCGCAAGGAAGGATATGAATTAGAGGCCGTACGTAGGAAAGGCTACCGATTATTAACGATTCCTGAAAAAATGTCATCAGATAGTATTCGTTTGCATTTGCAAACCAATACTTTAGGGCAACAAATTCATCATTTGGAAACAGTAGAATCAACACAAAGAATCGCCAATGATTTAGCCAATAAAGGTGCTGTGGAAGGAACAATTGTCATTGCAGATGAGCAAACTTTAGGTAGAGGTCGTTTAGCAAGACAATGGTATTCACCGAAAGGAACTGGAATTTGGATGAGTGTGATTTTAAAACCAAATATTCCAATTCAACAAGCGCCTCAACTAACATTAATGACAGCTGTAGCAGTCACAAAAGCGATTATTGAAACGACAGGAGCACAAGCAAGAATAAAATGGCCGAATGATATTCTTATTTCAGGAAAAAAAATGACTGGAATTTTAACGGAAATGCAGGCTGAGGCTGATGGAATACATTCAATTGTTATCGGTATCGGAATAAATGTAAATCAAAAAAGTGAAGATTTCCCAGAAGAATTGCGAGATATTGCGACTTCACTTCAAATTGAAACAAATCAAATTCATTCAAGAGAAATAATCATTTGCTCGGTATTGAAACATCTAGAACAGTTGTATGAATTGTATAAGCAAGCTGGTTTTTCACCTATTAAGACATTATGGGAAAATTATGCGATAAGTGTTGGTAAACGAATCACAGCTACGACAGCACAAAATAAGATAATCGGTAAAGCCCTAGGTATTACAAATGAGGGTGTATTGTTAGTTGAAGATGATAATAGGAAAATTCATTCTATTTATTCCGCAGATATTGAATTATAGTATAGAAATGAATAGAAGCGAATTAAGAATGAAACACCGACCCTGCGGAGAATGAGCATCCTAGAGCAGAATTCAACCTATACTTACATTATATTAATAGGAAAGGATGTTTACGAAAACATCCTATAAAAA
>NZ_CABKRX010000084.1 GCF_902374955.1 Bacillus massilioanorexius | reverse complement strand
GATTAAAGATACATATATCATAATTATAAAAATTTTAAAAAATGATAAAAAAATTACCAAAAAACGATTCTTTTTACCTATTGTTATATTTTGTTAGAATATATTTTTTTATGTAACAAACATTATATTTATTATGAAAATAGTGTAAAATATAGGCTATTTTACTGTTTTTTTAGGCAAAAAACTGTTTAGTTAGAATATTACTGTTTTTTCTTTAAAGATGGTATTGAATATAATATAATAAAATAGGTATTTAGTATGCCGATTTTTTTATAAATTTTCATTATTATGTACTTATCGACATGTTTTGTGGGAATTCGTTATTTTTATACATTTTTTATAATTACATAAATAAGGTTATTTTCTTATTGTAAATAGGTGAATTTATACTATTTACAAATGATTAAATAGTCAAAAAGCAGTTATAGTCATACATATTATTAAAAGCAAAATAGTTGGTATTTCGACAAAACAGCAAAATTTATAGGGGTGAAGAATCATGTCCTTTTTCTCAGGTGCGATTTCGACATTAGAAAGTGCCTTAAATTATTCCTCAACAAAACAAAAAGTGATATCTGACAATATTGCAAATAGTGATACGCCAAACTATAAAGCAAAAGATGTCAACTTTAAGCAAGTGTTCGAAGGAGAATTGCAAAGTTCAATATCTGCTTATAGAACGGACCAAAGACATTATGAATTTAATTCACAGAAAAATGGAACTAGTGTTTATGTGAAAAATAACGTTTCGTATAATCATAATGGTAATAGTGTAGATGTGGATAAAGAAATGAGCGATTTGGCAACGAATCAAATATATTACAACGCAGTAACGGATAGAATCAATAGCAAATTCAAATCACTTGAAAATGTAATTCGAGGAGGTAAGTAAAAATGACTATGTTTCAAAGTATGAATAATACCGCCTCTGCACTTACTGCGCAAAGGTTACGAATGGATGTTATATCATCTAATATGGCAAATGTTGATACGACTAGAGGAAAATATGTAAACGGTGAATGGGTGCCTTATCAAAGAAAGATGGTTGTTATGCAGCCGAAAAATTCAGGATTTACAAGCTTCTTGAACACCGCGATGGGCAAGAGTAGTTCAGCTAGTGAAGGAGTTAAGGTTTCAAAAATTGTACAAGATAAAACGCCATTTGAATTAGTGTATGATCCTGATCATGTTGATGCGAATGATGACGGTTATGTCGCAATGCCTAATGTTGACCCACTTAGAGAAACGGTTGATTATATGAGTGCAACAAGATCTTATGAAGCGAATGTAACAGTATTTAATGCTGAAAAAAGCATGATGATGAAAGCACTTGAAATTGGGAAATAGGTAGGGGAATGAAATATGAATCCAATAAATTTAACTCCTAGTAGCTTAGGAGGAATAAATTATTCGTCTGATAATCGGGTTTCGGCATCACCAGCTGAATCACAAAAAAAATTCAGCACATTTTTAAAAGAGTCGATTGAAAATGTAAATGCTGCTCAAATTCAATCAGATAATTTAACAGAGAAGATGGCAAGGGGAGAAAATGTAGATTTACATAACGTGTTAATAACGGCTCAAAAAGCAAGTATAATGCTACAGACAACTATGGAAGTACGAAACAAAGCTGTAGAAGCATATCAAGAAATTATGAGAATGCAAGTGTAAACATTCATCTTTTCCTAAAAAAACAATTGGAATAATCCAAAAGCCTACATACGAAAACGAAATGTCCGGGGGATCATGATGAATGAAAAATTGGTAAATATCAAGAATAAGACAGTGGATTTTTGGTCTTCTAGGACTAAAAAACAACAGTTTATAATGATTGGGTCGACAGTTTTGACAATTGTTTTAATTGCTGCTACCTCATGGTTTGCGACAAGACCTAATTTAGTTCCGTTATATTCAGATTTATCACCATCTGAAATTGGGACAATTAAAGAAAATTTAGAGGGAAGAAAAATAACCTATGAAATCACAGATGCTGGGAAAACGATTCTTGTACCTAAAGAAAAAGTAGATACATTATTAGTAGAATTAGCAGCCGAGGGGATCCCTGAATCCGGAAATATAGACTATTCATTTTTTAGTAAAAATGCTGGAATCGGTATGACTGATAATGAATTTAACGTTATGAAGTTAGATTCTATGCAAACGGAGTTAGCTAATTTAATAAAAGGAATTGAAGGGGTTAATGATGCGAAGGTAATGATTTCATTACCTGAAAAAGGTGTCTTTGTAAGTCAAAATGATGAACAAGCTTCTGCGTCAATTGTTTTGGATACGAAGCCTGGCTATAAATTTAAAGATGAACAAATAAAAGCACTCTATCACTTAGTATCGAAAAGCTTACCTAATCTTCCAACAGAAAATATCGTAATCATGAATCAGTATTTTGAGTATTTTGATCTAGAAAATGGAGATACATTGAAAAATGGTACATCTATTTCTGATCAATTTGCTATAAAAAAAGAAATCGAACGTGATATACAAAGACAGGTTCAATCGATGCTTGGAACGATAATGGGGAGAGATAAAGTTGCTGTTTCTGTAACTACAGATATCGATTTTTCTCAAGAGAATCGTGAGGAAAAATTAGTAACACCAGTTGATGAAGAGAATATGGAAGGAATTGCAATTAGTGCGCAGAAATTGACTGAAACGTTCACAGGAAATGGAGATGCAGTAGGTGGAGTTCCTGAAGCAGAAGATCCATCAGATTCATTAGGTACTCAATATTTAGAAGGTTCTAATGGTAATGGAGATTATGAAAAAGTAGAAGAAACAATTAATAATGAAGTGAATAGAATTCGTAAAGAAATCGTTGAAAGCCCATATAAGGTTCGCGACCTAGGAATTCAAGTAATGGTCGAACCACCAACAGCTGATGATCCGAATTCATTACCGCAAGAAAGAATGGATGATATTACAAAAATATTAGGAACAATCGTAAGAACTACTATTAACAAGGACTCTGTACCAGAACAATTAACTGATGAAGATATTCAAAGTAAAATTGCGGTTTCAGTTCAGAAGTTTAATGGTAAAGTGGATTTTGCTGATAATGAAAAAATATCTATACCAGTTTGGGTATATATCATTGGTGCAGTATTACTCCTACTATTAATTGTTGTGATAATTCTTCTCATCCGAGCAAGAAAGCGTCGAAATGAAGAAGTAGAGGAAATGGAGTTTAAAGAGTCAATTGATTTTGACGTACCAGATGTCAATGACGAACAAGAAACAGAAGGCACATTAAAAAGAAAACAACTTGAAAAATTAGCTAAAGAAAAACCAGATGAGTTTGCTAAGTTACTCAGAACGTGGTTATCAGAAGACTAGGAGGAAATGGTGTTGTCAAAAAGAGAGAACAAAGGTGGACTTACAGGGAGACAAAAAGCAGCCATCCTACTCATTTCCTTAGGTCCGGATGTATCAGCATCAGTATATAAGCATTTATCTGAAGAAGAGATAGAAAGGCTTACCTTAGAAATCTCAAGTGTCAGAAAAGTAGATGCTGCTGAAAAAGAAGGTATATTAGAAGAATTTCATAACATTGCATTAGCTCAAGACTATATAACACAAGGCGGTATAGGGTATGCGAAGGAAGTATTAGAAAAAGCCCTTGGTGCAGAGCAGGCTTCAATTATTATTAATCGCTTGACATCTTCACTGCAGGTAAGGCCATTTGATTTTGCCCGAAAAGCGGATCCAGCTCAAATTTTGAATTTTATTCAAAATGAACATCCGCAAACGATTGCTTTAATATTGTCATATTTGGAGCCATCTCAAGCAGGTCAAATATTATCTGAATTACCACAGGAGGTACAAGCAGATATTGCACGAAGAATTGCGATAATGGATAGTACATCTCCAGAAATCATTAACGAGGTCGAACAAATACTTGAAAGAAAGCTGTCAGCAACAGTAACGCAAGATTATACATTAACGGGTGGAATAGAAGCAGTGGTTGATGTGTTAAATGGTGTTGACCGATCAACAGAAAGAACAATACTGGATGCATTAGAAATTCAAGATCCTGAGCTAGCAGAAGAAATTAAAAAGAGAATGTTTGTCTTTGAGGATATCGTTACTCTTGATGGTAGAGCTATCCAAAGAGTTATTCGTGACTCAGATAATGAAGATCTTAGATTGGCTCTTAAAGTTGCTAGTGAAGAAGTTAAAACGATTGTCTTTAAAAATATGTCCAAACGAATGGTCGATACATTCATGGAGGAAATGGAATATATGGGTCCAGTACGTTTACGCGATGTAGAAGAAGCACAATCAAGAATTGTAGCAGTTATTAGAAGACTAGAAGAGCTTGGTGAAATCGTGGTAGCACGTGGTGGAGGAGATGATATTATTGTCTAGAATTATTAAGTCTTCATGGACTAATAGCGAGAAAACTAGTAAAAAAACAATACATATCATCCCTTTAAAAAAAATAGATTCTCAGTCTGAAGAAGTGCAAGAGACTGTACCAAGTTATGAAGAAATTGAAGCAATATATCAAAAGGCTCAATCCGAAGCGGAGATTATTATTATTAATGCGCGTAATAATGCAGAAGCAATTATGCAACAGGTAGAAGTAGCTAAAAATCAATGGTTTGAAGTAGAAAGAATTAAGGCTGAAGAGGAAGCAAAGCAAATCGGCTATGATGAAGGATTTAATGTTGGTAAGAAACAAGGCTACGATGAACAACAAGAAAAACTAGAAATGGCAAAACAAGTTGTAGAGCTAGCAAAAAAAGATTATCAACATTATATTCAGTCATCAGAACATACCATTTTAGAGTTGGCTTTACGAGTTTCAGAGAAAATTATCAATCAAGAATTAGAGTCTAATAATGAAGCTTTTGTCCAATTGGTTAAAGGCGCAATTAAAGAAGCAAGAGAATATCAAGAAGTGCAATTAAGAGTCCATCCGACTCAATATGAAACTGTCCTTTCTTATAAAGAAGAGCTGTTAAGTATTTTTCCAAAAGAAACAGAGTTTTTTATCTTTCCAGATGATAACTTAACTCCAACTAGTTGTATGATTGAAACACCAAGTGGAAGAATTGACGCTAGCATAGATAGTCAACTGTATGAAGTCAAAGAAAAATTGTTTGAGTTACTGGAAGGGGAATAATTCATTGAAAGCAGACCAATTATTACCTTTAATTAACGATTTAGACATTTTTAAAAGATATGGACGGGTAAAAAGAGTGGTAGGACTAATGATAGAATCTCAAGGACCTGAAAGCTCTATTGGTGATGTTTGTTATATACATGTCGGGATAAAAAATCAAAAGAAAATGATTCGCGCGGAAGTGGTTGGTTTTAAAGATGAAAATGTTATTTTAATGCCTTATACAGAAGTAAATGAAATATCATCAGGATGTATTGTAGAAGCAACAATGCGCCCTTTAGAAATTAAGGTTGGGTCAGCGTTGATTGGGAGTGTGGTAGACCCTTTAGGTTTTCCTTTAGATGGTTCTAGTTTGCCAAAAGGATTAGCAACAGTTGGAACCGAACGAGTTCCTCCTAATCCTATGCAAAGACCACCTATTGATGAAAGTATTGAAGTTGGTGTAAGACTGATAGATAGTTTATTAACAGTTGGAAAAGGCCAAAGGGTAGGAATTTTTGCAGGAAGTGGAGTAGGGAAGAGTACACTTCTTGGAATGATTGCCCGAAACACGACAGCAGAAATTAACGTGATTGGTCTTATTGGCGAACGAGGGAGAGAAGTGCGGGAATTTATTGAAAGAGATTTAGGTCCAGAAGGGCTAGCACGATCTATAGTTGTTGTCGCGACTTCTGATCAACCTGCGCTGATGAGAATAAAAGGAGCGTATACAGCAACAGCTATTGCTGAATACTTTCGTGATAAAGGCATGAATGTCATGTTGATGATGGATTCGGTCACAAGGGTTGCGATGGCGCAAAGAGAAATTGGATTAGCTGTTGGTGAACCGCCTACAACTAAAGGATATACACCTTCTGTATTTGCGACCTTACCTAAACTTCTAGAAAGAACCGGAACGAATAATTTGGGCACTATAACAGCATTTTACACCGTTCTTGTTGACGGCGATGATATGAATGAACCGATTGCTGATACTGTACGTGGGATTTTAGATGGACATTTCGTAATGGATCGTAGTCTTGCAAATAAAGGGCAGTATCCAGCAGTCAATGTGTTAAAAAGCATCTCTCGATTGATGAATCATATTGTACCAAAAGAACATGTGAAGAGTGCTGAAAAATTTCGTGAAATGCTAGCTAAATACATAGATAATGAAGATCTTATTAATATCGGTGCATATAAGCGTGGTACTTCTAAAGAAATTGATGAAGCCATTCAAAAACATCCTGAAATGATTTCATTTTTAAAGCAAGCTACTGACGAGGCGGTAAGTATGGAAGATGGTGTAGAACGTTTAATTAGTTTAATAGGAAGTGATGAATAGTATGATGAACTATCACTTTAAGTTTGAAAAAATACTAACGATCCGTGAAAAAGAAAAACAAGATATTCATTCGAAATATAATAGAGCCGTAAAAAATTTTGAACAAGTGGCTGAAAAGTTATATAAGCTGTTAAAGAAAAAAGAGACATTACAGAGCTTTCAACAAGAAAAATTAGCAGAAGGACTATCAGTCCTAGATTTAAGACATCATCAATCATTTATGGATAGTTTAGAGAAAATGATTACTCAATGTCAAAAAGATGTTATTCAAGCTCGTGAAAGAATGAATGCATTACAAAATATTTTAATAGAAAAAAATATGGAAGTTAAAAAGTTTGAAAAAATAAAAGAAAAAGATTATGAAAAGCACGTTCAATTAATGAAAGTACATGAAAATAATCAAATGGATGATATTTCAATCCAGTCCTTTTTGAGTAAAGAAAACTAGGTGATTGTATGGGGAAAAAGTTAAAAGATATAGACAATCAAATGGAAGAAAAGCCATACAACAAATTTCAATGGTTTTTATTTGCAATGGTTATTCCAGTGTTTTTTACGGTTTTGATAGCGTTAATTATATCTACAGTTGCAGGAGTAAATGTATTTCAATGGTCTAAAGAAGTTGGGAGTAAAATACCAGTGATCTCTAGCTTCTTTAAAGATGATAATGAGTCAGCTAACAAGGATTTACAGGCTAGAATCATCGATTTAGAAGGTGAACTGAAGGATAATGAGGCTCAAGTTGCTAAGTTAGAAGGAATTATCGAAACTCGTGATAAGGAAAAACAAAAAAATGACATCGAGAAGCAGCGATTAGAAGAACAAATAAAAGAGTTACAAGCTGTTCAAAATGATGATAAACGAACTTTAAAAGATATTATTCGAACATATGAAACAATGTCACCTAAGAAAGCAGCACCTATCCTTGCTTCTTTAAAGGATGAAGAGGCTGTTAAAATACTAGCGAATGTGAAAGCTGATACATTAGCTGCAATTTTGGAAAAAATGGAAACAGCGGATGCGGCTAGATTAACAAAAAAGTTAACAGTAGAAAGTAAAGCGACTAGTACACAGCCTTGATGAATTTAAATGAAACATTAGATGATTTTGTTTTAAGTACAATTATATTGATATGAAATGTTTATTTGAAAGGAGGTGAAAAATTAATGAATGTGATGATGTTAGCAGGAGCTCAATCTGGAACAGGACAAGTGAGAACCAGTGAAGTTGGTAATACAAAATCTAATGCTCTATTTGGGAGTATCTTATCTAATTCAATAACACAATCAAAAGAGCCTGTTGATACTTCTTTGAATTTAAGTGATGAACAAAGTCAAAAAATAGCGAAACTATTGGAATTTTTTAATTTGGATGATATTTCGGACTTAGAAGAGGGACAAAAGTTAGCAGATGAAATGCTTGTTAGTACTGAATCTCTACAGGATCATCCATTGCTGAAACAAATATTAACGGAATTGAGTGATAAACTGAACGGAAATAAGGATTTAACAAGCATTGAGGATATGGTTGCTTCCTTATTAGCTATTTATCAAGTTCCGAATGAGGTGATTGAAAATCCAGACTTTTTGCAAAAATTAGATGTTCTTATTCAAAAAATGAGTCAGGATCCAAATCTAGCTAAATTTCAATTTAATAATTCAGATTCTATTTTACTATTAGGAAAGATCCATTTATTGATGAAAAATCAATTAGATTTAACAGATGAACAACTTCAAAAGTTAGATTCATTAAAGCAATCGATAGAAAAAATAGTCAATAAATTAAATAGCCTTTTATCTACAAGTTCAAAAGAAAAAATATCAATGGAGCAAATTCTTTCTCGACAATTAGGAGCCCAACAGCAATCTTCGCAAAATGCAAGGACAAATTCCTATGCAAGTTCTACAAATACAAACGGGGATCATCAAAATGTTAAGGGGATGAGTACTCTAGGGGAATCATCTGTTTCTAGTAATCCATTTATGAACATGTCTAAGTTGGAGCAATTTGTATTAACTTTGCAAGGGTCTACTTCTAAAGGAGGGGTTAATCAAGAACAATTGATTAAATCCTTCGAAAGTATATTAAGCAAAGCTCAATTGACCAATGCGAATGGTGTACAGAAGTTATTTGTTAAATTAAATCCAGAGCATTTAGGATCTTTGCGGATTGAACTTATTCAGCGCGATGGGGTTATGTTTGCGAAAATTGTTGCATCTAACAGTAAAGCAAAAGAGTTATTAGAGACTCAAATGCAAGGACTTAGACAAGCCTTTGCCAATCAAAATCTAACAGTTGATAAGTTAGAGATATCACAACAATTTCAAAACATGCCACAAGAAAGACAGTTGCAACGAGAATCAGGTCAGCAATCGAATCAACAGCAGCAACAAGAAGCAAAGTTGGAAGAAGATGAAGCAAAAGATTTTCTAGATCAATTTGAACAAGCGATTATTGAAGCGGAAGTGTAGGTGAATTTTTTATGGCAACAACTGGTGCGAGTCTTGATCCAAATTTGTATTTAGCTAATAATCAAACCCAAAAACGAACTTCAAATGGAGATTATTTAGGTAAGGATGCGTTTTTAAAAATATTAATGACTCAGTTACAAAATCAAGATCCAATGAATCCTATGGAAGATAAAGATTTTATTGCACAAATGGCACAGTTTTCTTCATTAGAGCAAATGACTAATATGGCAGCATCCTTTGATCGCTTGGCGTTAGTACAACAGCAGAATCAATTAATCGCATATAGTGAATTTGTTGGTAAGGAGGTAACTTGGCATAGAGTTACAGATAAAGTTGATGATGAAGGAAACAAAGTTATTGAAGAAGGTACGGGTATCATTAAAACCGTTCAATTTAAAGATGGCACAGCTATTTTTATTCTAGAGGATGGTACAAAGCTTGAACCTGGGAATATATCTGAAGTATCCCTTCCAGGTACAAAAGATGAAGTTGATAATAAATGAGATGTTCGATGAAGTATTAAAGTACTAAAGGAGTGATATTTGATGAAAACCAATTTTCATACATTTCACACCGCTCCTATATTACCAAAAGCTACTGGTAGTACGACTAGTAATATTAGTTCGTCTGTTAAAGGGAAATTTGCTTCAGCTTTACAAGAAAGTATTCAACAAACAAATTCATCTTTAGTATTAAGTAAGCATGCGCAAATGCGCCTAATGCAACGAGGGATAGATATTCCATCAGACACTTGGTCAAAGATTGAAAATAAGGTATGTGAAGCAAAGCAAATGGGTGTCAAGGATGCTCTTGTACTAACGGACCAATCAGCTTTAATTGTTAGTGCTAAAAATAATGTAGTAGTGACGGCAATGGATAGGCATGAAGCATCAAAACAAATATTTACCAATATCAATGGAACAATATTAATAGATTAAAGGCTGGACCTTTATAGGAGGCCTTGGAGCGCCGAATGATTGAGGCGTTCCATAATGAAAGGAGATAAATTATGCTACGTTCGATGTACTCTGGAATTAGTGGATTAAGAAACTTTCAAACTAAATTAGATGTAATAGGTAATAATATTGCTAATGTTAATACTTTTGGTTTTAAGAAAGGACGTGTTGTATTTAAGGACATGATTAGTCAAAATATGAGCGGAGCTACAGGGCCAAGAGATGATGGATCTCGTGGAGGCGTCAATCCAAAACAAGTTGGATTAGGTTCTCAATTATCTGCCATTGACACAGTCCATACAGGTGGTAACTTACAATCTACTGGGAGAACGCTAGATTTAGCAATTTCGGGAGATGGATACTTTATTGTTGGGGCTGAAGGTGGAGATAATGCTAGTTATACTCGTGCAGGTAATTTTTATTTAGATAATAATGGTGACTTGGTAACAGCTGATGGATTATATGTATTAACTTCGGATTTTAATAAGATTAATATACCAATAACAGCTAAAGATCTTTCTATAGGTACAGATGGAACTGTAACTTATTTAGAAGAAGACGGAGTAACTTTAAACACTGACCAAAAAATTGGGCTAGCTAAATTTGCAAATACTGGTGGGCTTCAAAAAGTAGGCAATAACTTATATAAGAGTACAACCAATTCAGGAGAAGCAGATGTTTCTGAGGAAGCTAGAGCAAGTCTAGGAACTATCGAATCATCTATGCTGGAAATGTCCAACGTTGATTTATCGGAAGAATTTACAGAGATGATTGTTGCACAACGTGGATTTCAAGCAAATACTCGTATTATTACAACATCTGATGAAATCTTGCAAGAACTAGTTAATTTAAAAAGATAAGATAAGGGAGGGGAGGAGCTGGGAATCCTTTTCTCAGCTCTCCATCTTATGATAGAAGTAACTCGATTAAATGGAAAAAGTTATTGTATTAATGCTTTATATATTGAATTAGTGGAAAGTAATCCGGATACAACAATCACACTGACAAACGGTAAAAAATATATCGTTCGTGAGTCACAGAAAGAAATCTTGCAAGCAATACATACTTATTATAAATCTATTAGGATACTTAGTCGCGAGGAAATGGTGGTGGGATTAGATGAAGAAGAATAAGTTATTAAGCATAATGCTTATTATGTTAGTGTCAATCACTTTAGTGGGAGTCATTGCCTTAGTTATTGTGTTAAAATCTGATGGTAGTTTTGCTTTTAGTAATAGTAATGATAATTCAATTGATCACATTATTAAAGCTTCTGTGGAAGTACCTGAAATTACAACAAATCTTGCTGATGACGGATTCATAAAAATAGCTTTTATGATTCAAACAGATAGTAACTCAGCTAAAAAAGAATTAGAAAAGAGAAATTTTCAAGTAAATAATATTATTATCTCGGAGCTTTCAGAACTTAAAGCTGAACAAATTCAAGGAAAACAAGGACAAGAAAAATTGCAAGGAAAACTAAAATCAAGATTTAACAGCATTATGCAAGACGGAAAAATAGAAAAGGTATATATTACCTCCAGTATTATCCAATAGAGTAATTTGCAGTGCTAACTATATATAAGTGATAAATGGGGGTGACTATGCTTGTCTGGTGAAATTTTATCACAAAATGAAATTGATGCTTTACTGTCAGCTTTATCGACAGGTGAAATGGATGCAGATGAATTAAAGAAAGAAGATACAGAGAAGAGAGTTAAAGTTTATGATTTTAAAAGAGCTTTGCGTTTTTCAAAAGATCAAATTAGAAGTTTAACGCGAATTCATGAAAATTTTGCTCGTTTATTAACGACATTTTTTTCTGCCCAACTTCGAACTTATGTACAAATTTCAGTTGCATCCGTTGATCAAATACCTTATGAAGAATTTATCCGATCTATACCGAAAATGACAATTTTGAACGTATTCGAAGTCCCACCGTTAGATGGTAGAATTGTCATGGAAGTTAACCCTAATATTGCTTATGCGATGATGGATCGTGTGTTGGGAGGTAGGGGAGCTAGTGTAAATAAGGTTGATAGTTTAACGGAAATTGAAACGAAAATTATGTCTAATTTGTTTGAACGAAGCTTTGAAAATTTGCAAGAAGCATGGTCTACTATAGCAGAAATAGAACCAACATTAACGGAATTTGAAGTTAATCCACAATTTTTACAAATGGCATCTCCAAATGAAACGGTTATTGTCATATCTTTTAACACGCAAATTGGTGAAGCATCTGGAATGATGAATATATGCATACCGCATGTCGTTTTAGAACCTATTATTCCTAAGCTTTCTGTCCATTTATGGATGCAAACAATCAAAAAAGAAAGATCACAGCAAGAAATAGTGTTATTAGAACAAAGAGTGAAAAGTGCAAGTATTCCAATGGTAGCCGAATTAGGCTCTACAGAAATATCCATTCAAGATTTTCTATCATTAGATTTAGGCGATGTTATAGAATTGAATACTCATTTGAATCAGCCTTTTACAATAAAAGTAGGAGATATTCCTAAATTTGTTGGTCAACCTGGTAAGGTTGGTAAAAAAATGGCCATTCAAATTTTAGATACTGTTAAGGGGGGAGAAGAGAATGATGATAAGTGAAGATATGTTATCTCAAGATGAAATTGACGCATTATTAAAAGGTACAGATGAAGATGATGACCATGGAGTAGACACCCCTCCTCTTATTGATGATTATTTAAGTATTATGGAACAAGATACTTTAGGGGAAATTGGCAATATTTCTTTTGGAAGTTCAGCAACGGCTTTGTCGACTTTATTAAGTCAAAAAGTCGAAATTACGACACCTACATTATCTTTAGTGGATCGTGAGGATCTTCAACGTGAATTTTCACATCCATATGTAGCTATCCAAGTAACATATACAGATGGCTTCTCTGGAGTGAATTTACTAGTTATTAAACAAACTGATGCAGCTATTATCGCAGATTTAATGCTTGGTGGCGATGGGTTGAATCCTCCAGAATTATTAGGTGATATTCAATTAAGTGCTGTACAGGAAGCAATGAATCAAATGATGGGGTCTGCGGCTACATCAATGTCAACTGTATTTAGAAAAAAGGTAGATATTTCTCCTCCTAGCATTGATTTATTAAATATACAAACAGGAGAAGGAGAAGAAGTCATTCCACCTGATAATTATTTGGTGAAAATATCTTTTCGATTGAAAATTGGAAACTTAATTGATTCAAATATTATGCAACTTCTACCAGTTAAGTTTTCGAAGGAACTAGTTAACGAGCTGATGAATGCATCAACTTCTGACTCAAAAATTGAAGAGAAGAAAACAGTTGATGTAGTTCAAGATCGTTCCGTTCAAACGAATGATTATGAAAGTGGTTTCGGACAAGCTAATATTCCACTACAAGAAAGTTTCATAGAACAGCAGCAACAACAATTACAACAACAGCAACAAATGATGTATCAACAGCAACCAATACCAATGCAAACACAAGCACCAAATAATGGACCACAATATTTTGGTACTCAATTTACGCAGCCAAGTCAGTCTGTTAATGTTCAACCAGCGAATTTTTCAAGCTTTGAACCTTATCATTTACAAGAATCAGAGGCGAAAAATTTAGATATGTTACTTGATATACCTTTACAAGTGACTGTTGAATTAGGAAGAACAGATCGCTCTATAAAAGAAATCTTAGAATTGGCTAGTGGATCTATTATTGAACTAGATAAATTAGCAGGTGAACCAGTTGACATTCTTGTTAATAATCGTTTAATTGCAAAAGGCGAAGTTGTTGTTATTGATGAAAACTTTGGTGTTCGTGTAACCGATATTTTGAGTCAAAGCGATCGATTGAAAAAATTACGTTAATATTTGGAGGTAAGTTTTTAATGGCACATAAGATTTTAATTGTAGACGACGCTGCATTTATGAGAATGATGATAAAGGATATTTTATCGAAAAATGGATTTGATATTGTTGGTGAAGCAGCAGATGGAATGCAAGCCGTTGAAAAATATAAAGAAATACAACCTGATTTAGTTACAATGGACATTACTATGCCAGAAATGGATGGAATAACGGCATTAAAGGAAATTAAAAAAATCAATCCAGCAGCAAAAATTATCATGTGTTCAGCTATGGGTCAACAAGCAATGGTAATTGATGCTATTCAGGCTGGAGCAAGAGACTTTATTGTAAAACCATTTCAGGCAGATCGTGTTTTAGAAGCTATTAACAAAGCATTAAGTTAGTTGAAATTTAGTAAGTGGCTGACTCAAAAGTGATTTTTATCACTTTTGAGAGGCTAACTTTTCAAATATTATTTTTTTGCAGTAAGAAGGTGTAGGTACTATTGACGTTACTATCAAAGCTGTGTAAGGCAAGTTGTTTAACTATATTTCTGATTTTTTCATTGTGTAGTGTTGGTTATGCGGAAAATTCAGATGCAATGGTAAATGAAGTTATTGGAAATAAAAACAAAGAAATTAAGGATACCGAACAACAAAGTAAAGAAGATGAGAAAAAACAAGCAAAACAAGACGAGCAATCATCATTGACTTCAACTGAATCAACCTCATCAACTTTTTCATTTATGGATTTTATTCGTATGATTGCTGCGTTTATTTTTGTTCTAGCTCTTCTATATTTTCTACTGAAGTTTATTAATAAAAAGAGTAGAGCTTATCAGAAAGGAAGCTATATTAAAAACTTAGGTGGAACAAACTTAGGAAACAATAAGTCTATTCAGCTCGTGAAGATTGGTAATTCCGTGTATATTGTTGGTGTTGGGGATGATGTTCAACTACTCGGAGAAATAGAGAATGAAGATGAAATCGCTTCATTAATGGAAAGTTTCAATGGTCAGACTGAAACAACATCAGTTACTGCTAAATTTTCTAAAACACTAAATAAATATGGTGAAAAGCAAAGCGATAATAGTACATTTATGACACATTTTAAAAAGCAGCTTGAGGAAATGTCTAATAGTCGAAAAAAACTGAGCGATGAAGTACAGAAGAAGGTGAAATCTGACAATGAATGAAGTGATGGAGTTTTTTAATAGCAGCGATCCTTCTAATGTCTCGACGTCAGTAAAAATGTTAATAGTCTTTACAGTATTATCATTAGCGCCTAGCATACTAATCCTAATGACTTGTTTTACTAGAATTATAATTGTTTTAGGGTTTGTGAGAACATCGCTAGCAACACAACAGATGCCTCCCACACAAGTATTAATAGGAATAGCATTATTTATGACATTTTTCATAATGGCTCCGACATTTCAAGAGGTGAATGATAAGGCACTAACGCCTTTATTTAAAGAAGAAATAAACTTAGAACAAGCGTATGAAGCAGGTTCCCTTCCTTTTAAAGAGTTTATGAGTAAACATACAAGGCAAAAAGATTTAGAATTATTTCTTTCATATGCTGAGATGGAAAGGCCTGAGAGCATTAAAGACATTCCATTAACTGCACTTGTACCAGCTTTTGCAATTAGTGAAATGAAAACAGCTTTTCAAATTGGATTTATGATTTTTATACCTTTTCTAGTGATTGATATGATTGTGGCGAGTGTATTAATGTCCATGGGGATGATGATGTTGCCGCCTGTTATGATTTCGTTACCTTTTAAAATATTATTATTTGTTTTAGTTGATGGTTGGTATTTAGTTGTAAAATCTTTACTACAAAGTTTTTAGTTGGTGAAAAAATATGAGTCCAGAATTTGTAATTAATGTAGCAGAAAAAGGAGTTTATACGATTATCATTATTAGTGCTCCCTTACTATTGTTGGCGTTGGGTGTCGGTCTACTAGTTAGTATTTTTCAAGCAACAACCCAAATTCAGGAACAAACTTTAGCTTTTGTTCCAAAGATTGTGGCTGTACTAATAGGTTTAATTTTCTTCGGCCCTTGGATGCTATCACGGATGGTGTCGTATGCAACTGAAATATTTTCAAATTTAAATAGGTTTGTTGGTTAATAATATGGAAAATTTAGTTCCATCCTTTGCAGGTTTTCTATTAATTTTAGTACGAGTTACTTCTTTTTTTGTAACGATGCCGATATTTTCGTATAAAACAGTTCCAGCCATGCATCGCATTGGTTTAAGCTTTTTTTTGGCTTGGATTATGTATTATACCATTGATATTCCAACTCTTGACTTCGACTATACATATTTCATTTTAATTCTTAAAGAAGCATTAGTTGGATTAATGATAGGTTTTACAGCTTTTATGATATTAACTGCTATTCAAATAGCAGGAGGATTCATTGATTTTCAGATGGGATTTGCTATTGCAAACGTTATTGACCCTCAAACAGGTGTTCAAAGTCCTTTGGTTGGTCAATATTTATATACATTTGCTTTATTGTTTTTGTTAGCTACAAATGGTCATCATTTATTATTGGATGGAATCTTTAATAGCTATCAATTTATACCGATCGATCAGTTGTTTGTGAATTTTGGAAAAGAAGGTTTGTTAGAATTTATTATAAAAAGTTTTAATCAAGCTTTTGTTATAGCTTTTCAAATGTCCGTTCCAGTTGTTGGAAGTTTATTTATTGTTGACGTAGCTTTAGGGATACTTGCTCGTACCGTTCCACAACTAAATATTTTCGTGGTAGGGATTCCAATAAAAATAGCTGTTAGCTTTGTTGTGCTCCTCATTGTCATGGCAGTTATGATGACAGTAGTTGGTCATTTGTTTGAATATACGCTTGTAACAATGAGAGGGCTAATGGAATGGATGGGAGGAGCATAGATGGAATGGCTTTCGCTTGATTTACAATTTTTTTCGGGTGAAAAGACAGAAAAAGCAACTCCTAAAAAAAGACAAGATGCCAGAAAAAAAGGGCAAGTAGCAAAAAGTCAGGATATTAATACAGCTTTTGTCTTGTTTGCTAGCTTTGGAGTATTAACACTTTTAGGTGGCTATTTAAAAAACATTGCTTTGGAAATTTATACAATGACATTTGAACAATATATGCTTTTACCATTATCTGAAAAAAATATACATATAATTTTTATTACAATGGCTGAGAAAGCAGCAACCTTTCTTTTGCCTATTATGCTTGCCACAATGGTTGGTGGAGTTATTGCGAATTATATGCAAGTTGGTGTTTTGTTTTCCACAGAAACAATTCAGTTTAAATTAAATAAGATCAATCCAATTTCTGGTTTCAAGAGAATTTTTTCATTGAGAGCAATTGTTGAATTGTTTAAGTCAATTTTAAAAATATCTTTAGTAGGTTTTGTAGCGTTTTTGGTTATATGGTCTAGATTGGACGAAATCCTAATTCTCTCGCAGAAATCAGTAGGTGCAGCTTTAGCAACATTGGCTGATATTACAGTTAAAGTAGGCTTCTTTTCTTCTTTGGTATTATTTATTATTGCAATACTTGATTATTTTTATCAAAAATATGATTTTGAAAAAAGTATTCGAATGTCGAAACAGGATATTAAAGATGAGTATAAAAACACTGAAGGAGACCCGCTTATTAAATCGAAAATTAAGCAAAGACAGCGTGAGATGGCTATGCAAAGAATGATGGCTGAAGTTCCTCATGCCGATGTAGTCATAACGAACCCTACCCATTTTGCCATAGCTATTAAATATGATGAAAGTAAAAGTGATGCACCATATGTTGTTGCAAAGGGTGTCGATTTTATTGCCCAGAAAATAAAATATGTTGCGAAAGAAAATAATGTGATAACAGTAGAAAATCGCCCATTAGCTAGAGCGTTATATGACCAAACAGAAATTGGACAAGTAATCCCAGAAGAGTTTTTTAAAGCGGTGGCTGAGATTCTTGCCTTTGTTTATAAAACTAAAGGAAAAATTTAAAGCTAGTTTTACTAATTACTAGGTTGTTAGGAGAGAATTTTATGTCAGCAAGAGATTTGTCTGTTTTAATAAGTGTCATAATGATTGTAGCCATGTTAATTATTCCGTTACCTACATGGTTATTAAGTATTCTCATTCTATGTAATATTTCTCTTGCGCTTACTGTACTACTAACTACGATGAACATGAAAGAGCCATTAGAGTTTTCTATTTTTCCTTCGTTATTATTACTATTAACGTTATTTCGTTTGGGACTAAATGTGTCTACAACACGTTCTATTTTAACTCATGGAGAAGCAGGTGGAGTTGTAGAAACATTTGGTACATTTGTAGTAGGTGGGAATGTCCTTGTCGGCATGGTAGTGTTTCTGATTTTGGTAATCATTCAATTTATTGTTATTACTAAAGGTTCTGAACGTGTTTCCGAGGTAGCTGCTCGATTTACACTAGATGCAATGCCTGGGAAACAGATGAGTATAGATGCAGATATGAATGCAGGTTTAATTTCTGAAAAAGAAGCAAGAGAACGTCGTGAAAAGATTGGAAGAGAAGCGGATTTTTATGGATCAATGGATGGTGCCAGTAAGTTTGTAAAAGGAGATGCTATTGCTGGGATTATTATTGTATTAATCAACTTAATTTTTGGGATCATTATTGGTGTAACGCAGCTGGATTTAAGTTTTGGAGAAGCTGCAACACATTTTACACTTTTAACAGTTGGTGATGGGATCGTAACACAAGTACCAGCTCTTTTAATTTCAACAGCAACTGGTATTACAGTAACAAGAGCAGCATCAAACGGAAATCTTGGATCAGATATCACGTCACAATTATTTGCTTATCCCAAAATGATGTATGTTACTGGCGGAACAATTGCTTTATTAGGCTTATTAACACCAATTAGTAATATTTATACTTTACCAATCGCTGCACTATTAATTGGTGGTGGTTATATGATTAGTCGTACACCAGTTCAAGATGAAGAAGAGCTTCAAACTATTGAGGAAGAATTGCAGACAGATGAAATGAAGAGTCCTGATAGTGTTGTGAATTTATTAAGTGTAGATCCAATTGAGTTTGAGTTTGGATATGGATTAATACCACTCGCTGACACGAACCAAGGTGGAGACTTATTAGATCGGGTTGTGATGATTCGTAGACAATTAGCAATTGAAATGGGTTTGGTTATACCTGTAGTGAGAATTCGAGATAATATTCAATTAAACCCAAATGAATATCGCTTGAAAATTAAAGGGAATGAGTTAGCTAGAGGTGAGCTTCTATTAGATCATTATTTAGCAATGAGTCCAGGTACTGATGATGATCAAATTGAAGGAATAGACACGATTGAACCATCTTTTGGGCTTCCAGCAAAGTGGATTACTGAAGAGATGAAAGAACAAGCAGAAATGTTAGGATATACTGTAGTCGATCCTCCAAGTGTTGTATCAACTCATATAACAGAAGTGATTAAAGCGAATGCGCATATACTGATCGGTAGACAGGAAACAAAACAACTAATTGATCATTTAAATGAAACATCTCCGATTTTAGTAGAAGAAGTAACACCAAATCCATTGTCTGTTGGAGAAATTCAAAAAGTATTAGCTAAATTATTAAAAGAAAAAATTTCTATTCGGAATTTACCGGTAATTTTCGAAACTTTGGCGGATTATGGAAAGTTGTCTTCTGATACAGATCTTTTAACTGAATATGTTCGTCAGAATTTAGCTAGACAAATTACTCAGCAATATTTAAATGGAGAAAGTTCATTAAAGGTGATAACGGTTTCTGGAAAAGTAGAAAAAATGATAGCTGATAGTGTACAACAAACAGAACATGGTAATTTTTTATCGATGGATCCAAACGATACACAAGAAATACTGACATCATTAGCTACTAAATTAGAAGAGGTAGCTGTTATGGAGCAAGCACCTGTTGTCTTATGCTCTCCGGCGGTTAGAATGTATGTCAGACAATTAACAGAAAGGTATTTTCCTCAAGTACCAATTTTGTCATATAACGAATTAGAAGCAGAAGTAGAAATTCAAAGTGTAGGTGTGGTGAACGTTAGCTAATGAAAATAAAAAAATATCAAGCAGCAACAATGAATGAAGCGATGAAGCAAGTTCGAGCGGAACTAGGAAACGATGCTGTTATTTTAAATTCGAAAGTATTTTACACTGGTGGGTTTCTAGGCTTTTTTAAAAAACGTAATATCGAAGTAATAGCTGCCATAGATCCGCAAACAGGAATGGAACAAATGCCTATTAAAAAGGAGAAACCTAAAACGACAGCTTTTCAAAATAATAGGAATATAGAGTCATTAAATCCTTCAAAATTCACAAAAGAAGAGGATCAAACACAGCGGGAAGTTTTAAAAGAAATTACAGAATTAAAAAAATTATTAGAGGTTTAAATATCAATAATCAGGCCAATTTAAGTGAAGTTGAGCAGAAAGTCGTTCAGCTTCTCGAACAGCAGGAAATTTCAAAAGGTATTATTTCAGATCTTGAAGCTGTTTTTGCTGAACGTGCAGAGCAAAAGTCTTATGACGAATGTGTGAAGATAACGAAGGATTTTTTACTTTCTAAATTAAAAGTAGAATCAACATCATTGTTTCAGAAAAAATTTGTGAATGTAGTAGGACCAACAGGAGTGGGCAAGACAACCACCTTGGCTAAATTAGCTGCTGAAAATGCATTAAAGTATCAGAAAAAAATAGCTTTTATTACTACTGATACTTATCGTATAGCAGCGATTGATCAATTGAAAACATATGCCAAAATATTAAATGTTCCTATCGAAGTTGCTTATAATGTAGAAGATTTTAAGCAAGCTGCTACTCGGTTTGCTCATTATGATTTAGTGTTTATTGATACTGCAGGACGAAATTTTCGAAATAAAGAGTATGTTGAAGAACTTCAAAAGATTATTTCCTTTGACGCTGATATGGAAACCTATCTCGTATTATCTTTAACTAGTAAACAACGAGATATGGAAGATATATATGAACAGTTTTCATTAATTCCTATTTCCCATTTCATTTTCACAAAAATGGATGAAACATCGAGTTATGGTGCGATGTACAACATGATGGAACGTTATAAAGTCCAAACTGCCTTTATCACAAATGGCCAAAATGTACCGGATGATATGATAAAAGCTACACCTGGTAGGATCATTCAAGCGATTCTTGGAGAAAATAGTTATGAATGATCAAGCTGAACAACTAAGGATTCAATTAAAAAAAGAGCGAATAAATCATCAAGCAAAAACTATAGCGATTATAAGTGGAAAGGGTGGAGTGGGTAAGTCTAATTTTTCTTTAAACTTTGCTATTTCTTTAGCTCAAAAAGGAAAGAAAGTATTACTTTTTGATATGGACATCGGTATGGGGAATATCGACATTTTATTAGGAAATACAGCTACTTATTCTATTGTAGATTTTTTTCAGAAGAATACTACTTTGGAGACTATTATTACCAAAGGTCCAGAAAATATATCTTACATAAGTGGTGGTACTGGATTAACTAATCTTTTTTCGATGAGTACTCTGCAGTTTGATCGGTTTATGAGTGAATTGTCTAATCTTGTTTTAGACTATGATTATATTATTTTTGATTTAGGAGCTGGAATATCTCCAGAGTCTACAAAGTTTATCATGTGTGTAGATGAGATTATTACTATTACAACACCGGAACCAACGTCTATAATGGACGCCTATTCCATCATAAAATATTTGCATTTTCAGAATGGTGGACTTCCGATTATTCTTGTTTGTAATAGGGTAAATACGAATAAACAGGGAAATGAAACTATATCTCGTTTACAAACTACTTTGAGAAAATTTATTAAGAAAGAAATTGTCCCTTTAGGCTTTCTACCTGATAGTAAAGCAGTTTTCAAAGCAGTAGTAACACAATCACCTTTTATGGTGAATAGTCCTAAGGCAGATATAAGTATTGCTATGCATCAATTAACAGCCAATTATTTAAGCAACACTTTTCTTCAACAGTCTTTTGCAAAGAAAAATCATTTTATTAATAAATTGAAACATTTTTTCATTAAAGGATAGGGGGCTAATCCTATGGAAAAAATTAAAGTTCTTATTGTAGAAGATTCAGCATTTATGAGAAAACTCATAACAAGTTTTATTGAAGAAGATCATCGAATTGAAGTTCTGGGTATTGCGAGAAATGGTAAGGATGCAATTGACAAAATTAAAGTATGGAAGCCTGACGTAGTTACAATGGATATTGAAATGCCAATATTAAATGGGCTAGAAGCGTTACAAATAATTATGAAGGAATGTCCGGTTCCAGTTATTATGCTTTCGAGTTCGACAAAACAAGGCGCAGAAAATACCTTTTTTGCTATGCAAAAAGGCGCGTTTGATTTTGTTGCTAAACCATCAGGGACTATTTCTCTAGATCTTCACAAAATTAAAGAAGAATTAATTGAGAAAATAGTAGCTGCAGGTAAAACAGATATTAAATTATTGCAAAAATCTACATTAATTAACAAAGCAACACTGTTAAATAACACAATTTATAGTAAAATGGAACCAACAAAGAAAAATATGGAATACAAAAATGAGTCTTTATCACCTGTGCAAGCTTTAAAAAAATCAAAAAAAATTGTTGCAATTGGTACTTCTACTGGTGGGCCAAGGGCTTTGCAGTCTGTGCTTACAAATATACCTGGTACTTTTGGTTTGCCAATATTAATTGTTCAGCATATGCCTGCTGGCTTCACTAAATCATTGGCTAATCGCTTAGATCATTTATGTGAAATTTCTGTAAAAGAAGCTGAAGATGGTGAAATTATCCAAAATGGAACAGCTTATATTGCTCCAGGTGGTTTTCATTTGAAAGTGTTAAGAAGTGGAAACCAGTTAGCGATTCATTTAGATCACAGTGACGTAAGAAACGGTCATCGTCCATCTGTTGATGTAATGTTTGAATCCATAAGCAAATTAAGTGACTATTCTACAATTGCTGTCATTATGACAGGAATGGGGAATGATGGTTCAAAAGGTCTGATTGCTTTAAAGAGTAAGCAAAAAGTAGTGTGTATTGCTGAATCAGAAGCGAGTTCAATTGTTTTTGGCATGCCAAAGGCCGCTATTGCTACAAATTTGGTTGACGTTGTGGAAGATGTTGAAAATATCGCACATGCAATTAATAAATATTGCTAAACATTGAGGGGTGCTGCTATATGGATATGAATCAATATTTAGAAGTGTTCATTGAAGAGAGTAAGGAACACTTACAAACCTGTAACGAACAGTTATTAGAGTTGGAGAAAAACCCTGAGGATTTGAAAATCGTTAATGAGATTTTCAGATCTGCTCATACGCTTAAAGGAATGTCAGCTACTATGGGCTATGAGGATTTAGCAAATCTTACTCATAAAATGGAAAATGTTCTTGATGCAATTAGAAATCATAAACTTTCAGTTTCTTCAGAAGTATTAGATGTTGTATTCGATGCAACGGATCATTTGGAAGAGATGGTAATGAATATTGCTTCTGGTGGAGATGGAAAAAGAGACGTGTCTGAAGTTGTAAATAAATTACTTGCAATTGAAAAGGGAGAATCTCCAATAGTAAAAACCGCAGCTGAAGAAGTTTCAGCGTCTGTTGCGAAAGAAAATGAAGCTCAAAGCTTTAAAAGTACATATGATGAATTTGACATTACGGTACTTGAACAATCGCAGGAACAAGGTTTTTCAAGCTATGAAATAACAGTTTACATAAGAGAAGATTGTGTGTTAAAAGCCGCTAGAGTGTTCATGGTTTTTGAAGTATTAGAGAAGCTAGGTGAAGTGATTAAATCTTATCCACCTGCGGAACAGTTAGAAGAAGAAAAGTTTGATTCAGAATTCACATTAACTTTTATTACTAAAGAATCAGTCGATGTGATTCAACAACATATTATGAAAATATCAGAAATACAAAATGTCATCATGAATCCAATTTCATTAGAAGCTATAAAAAATGCAGACCAAAATTCAGAAGATAATCAGGAAGTTATTCTTGAGGAAGAGATTGATCAAAAGCCAGCTGAGCAAGAAACTAAAAAAGAAGTGTCTTCAACTTCAAAGCAGGGAGCTAAAACGGCTAATCTAAATAAAACGATTCGTGTTAACATTGAACGGCTTGATATTTTAATGAATTTGTTTGAAGAATTAGTCATTGATCGTGGTAGATTAGAGCAAATTTCAAAGGATTTAGACAATCAAGAACTACATGAAACAGTGGAAAGGATGTCTAGAATTTCTGGTGATTTGCAAAATATTATTCTAAACATGCGGATGGTACCAGTTGAAACTGTATTTAATCGTTTTCCAAGAATGGTAAGACAATTGGCTAGAGATCTTAATAAAAAAATCAACTTACAGATTATTGGTGCTGAAACTGAATTAGATCGTACAGTAATCGATGAAATAGGTGATCCACTTGTGCATCTTCTTAGAAATGCCCTGGATCATGGCATAGAGACTCCGGAAGTTCGTTTGAAAAACGAGAAAAAAGAAGAGGGTACGGTTATATTAAAAGCGTACCATAGTGGAAATCACGTCTTTATTGAAATTGAAGATGATGGTGCTGGCATTAGTCGTCAAAAAGTATTAAAGAAGGCAATTGAAAAAGGAATTGTTACAGAAGTAGCAGCGGCAACTCTAAGTGATCGTCAAGTGTATGAACTAATATTAGCATCTGGTTTTTCTACTGCAGATAAAATTTCAGACGTATCAGGGCGTGGAGTTGGTCTTGATGTAGTTAAAAATACAATTGAATCATTAGGTGGGTCAATATCAATTGATTCAAAAGAAGGACAAGGGAGCATTTTTTCAATCCAATTACCTTTAACACTATCTATTATTTCCGTTATGCTAGTTGAAATTCAACAAGAGAAATTTGCTATACCACTTTCTTCTATTATAGAAACAGCAATCGTTAAGAAAGCAGATGTGTTAAATGCTCATAATCAAAGAGTGATTGATTTCAGAGGAAAAGTTGTACCTTTATTAGATTTAAGCACAATTTTTGATGTTCCAGTTACTCACCAAGAGGAAGAATACCTATCTGTTGTTATTGTAAGAAAAGGTGATAAAATGGCTGGCCTAATAGTAGATTCGTTTATTGGTCAGCAAGAAATTGTTCTTAAATCGTTAGGGAATTATTTGACTTCTGTATTTGCAATTTCAGGTGCGACCATTTTAGGTGATGGACAGGTAGCCTTAATTATTGATTGTAATGCGTTAATTAAATAATGTGCTATTCAAAATTAATAGTACATCTCATGTGAGGGGAGAGTTAAAATGACTCAATCAATTGGAGTATCCGATATGAAAGTAATTGTATTTCAATTAAAAGAAAAAGAATATGCAATTTCAGTCAATCATGTGCGAGCAATAGAGAAAATTGAACATATTACACGAGTGCCGAATACAGTCAATTTTATTAAAGGAGTAATAAATTTAAGAGGTGTTGTAACGCCTATTATTGATTTACGAACCCGTTTTGAATTAGAAGAAATTGAATATGCAGAACAAACAAGAATCATAATTGTAACAATTGAAGATTTAGAAGTAGGATTAATTGTGGATGCAGCTAATGATGTAATTGATATAAAGAGTGAAGATATCGAACCTCAGCCAGAAGTTGTAGGAACAGAGGAAGCTGAGTTTATAACTGGCGTTGCTAAAGTGGACAAAAGGCTTCTAATATTAATTGATCTAGAAAAAGTATTAAATCCCGAAGGACTATCTGAGCGACGTGGAGATGATTTGTAATTATGTCTTTTATTAAGGATATTCGAACAATACATCTTGATATTCTTAAGGAAATAGGAAATATAGGTGCTGGTCATGCCGCTACAGCTTTATCAACATTATTAAATAAAAAAATAGAAATGAATGTACCCAATGTTAGAATCGTTTCATTTGATGAAATGATAGAACTAACTGGTGGTGCAGATAATGTTGTAGCTTGTGTGTTTTTAAGAATTGAAGGCGATGCTCCTGGCAGTATGTTCTTTGTATTATCGCTTGAACAAGCAACAGATTACATAATCCAAATGACTGGAGATACAGATTTTTGCTTTGATAGACCACCTTTGTCGGAGCTTGCACTTTCAGCACTTCAAGAGGTTGGCAATATTTTATCGGGATCTTATCTATCTTCCTTATCCGATTTCACAAAGTTGAATTTATATCCGTCTGTTCCAGCATTATCTATTGAAATGGCTGGTGCAGTAATAAGTTTCGGATTATTAGAATTATCTCAAGTTAGTGATTATGCCATCGTAATAGAGACAGAATTAAGTGAGAATGATTATGATATTAACAGTGTAACTGGACACTTCTTTTTATTACCTGACCCGCAATCTTTTCAAACGATTTTTTCTGCTTTGGGGATTCCAATAGATGCTTGATAGCATAAAAATTGTTAAGGTCGGAATTGCGGATATGAATATTGTTCGTACTCCAAGTGTTATAAGAACAGCTGGGTTAGGATCTTGTGTTGGGGTTGTTTTGTATGATTTACGTAAAGAAATTGCAGGAATGGTACACGTTATGCTTCCAGATTCAGTTCTTGCAAAAGAGGGACAATTAAATACAGCAAAATATGCAGATACAGGTATAAAGGTCTTAGCGGATCAACTAGTAAAAGAAGGAGTTATGCCATGCTCTTTAAAAGCTAAAATAGCTGGTGGGGCACAAATGTTCCAGTTTTCAACGGGTAGTGATTTAATGAGGATTGGTCCCCGTAATGTAGAGGCTGTGAAAAGAGTTTTGAACCAACTTGGTATTGAACTCGTTGCTGAAGATTGCGGAGGAAATAATGGTAGAACGATTGAATTTAATCCGAAGACAGGTCTTTTATTAATTAGAACAGTTAATAAAGGAGTGAAAGAAATATAATGGTAGGTTCATATAAAATCAACATTATATTTGGATTAATTGGATTTATTTTATTTTTTACTACATCTTTATCGACAAGAAACATAATAGAAAATTTACTACAATCGTTATTTGCATTTATAATCTTTTATATTTTCACTTATATTTTTTGATGGTTATTTTCCTTAGCTATAAAAGATGAGAATGTAGATAATGATTCTATTATATATAAGAAATTTCATCAAGATGAAGAAGAGAACGAGATTAAACAACCTAGTAATGACATATTGCAAGAAGAAAAAATTGAGACTGTTACCACTTATGTGAAAGAACTGTTAAAAGATTAGCAGTCAATAATGTTACATAGATTGTTGGCTTTTTTTGAAATTTCATGAAAATGTTATGTCATATTGATAATAGAATCACGACCTTTAGTATTACTTTGAAATTCTTAGTGAAAATTCAACTTGGGTGGTAAGGAGGACGAATATGTCTCAAGTAACGTATGAGGAAGAAATGCAGCAGTGGCAACAATGGATTGAAACGAAAGATTCACAAGCAGGAGATTTTTTAGCGAAAAAATATATGCCTCTCGTTTCTTATCATGTACAGCGTATTGCAGTTGGCTTACCTAAGAATGTAAGTAGAGATGATTTGCGGAGTTTAGGGATGATGGGTCTTTTTAATGCGATAGAGAGATTTGATCCTAATAGAGATTTAAAGTTTGATACATATGCTTCTTTTCGAATTAGAGGAACGATATTAGATGGGTTAAGAAAAGAAGATTGGCTACCAAGAAGCGCAAGAGAAAAAACAAAGAAAATTGAAAATGTTATTGAAAAATTAGAACAAATCAAAATGAGAAATGTAACACCAGAAGAAATAGCTTTGGAATTAAATATTTCGCCGAATGAAGTTGTTGCTACTTTGAATGAGAATTTTTTTGCAACTATCATTTCTGTTGATGAAAATCCTATCGAGCATGAAGATAAAGAAGGCGCAGGGTTTTATTTTAAGGATGATAAATCTATATCCCCTGAGGAAAGTCTTATTCGTGAAGAGTTATATGAAGAGTTAGCAAAAGTAATTTCTACTTTAAACGAGAACGAACAGCTTGTGCTTCAGCTTTTTTATAAAGAGGAATTAACTCTGACAGAAATAGGACAAATTATGTGTTTGTCAACTTCAAGAATCTCGCAAATTCATTCGAAGGCAATATTTAAATTGAGAAATACATTAACAAAAATTATTTAGTTCATATAAAAAAGGTTAGATTGATTTATTCAACTGTCTGGATTCTTTTACTATAGTTCCTTATATAGTAGAAATGTTCACTTTGAATATGAAGATCATAATGATTCGCTTTTAATCAATGGTAAAATTTATTTTTAGGATTTTGATATCATTCATAAGAAAAGTATAATAGGCGTTTGCGTCTTTATTATATGAGGGGGCAAATCGAATGAACTCATTCTTTGAAGTTTTTGTTTCAAAAGATCAGCTTGAAGCTACAGTTTCACTAAGAGATGATATTCCAACAGATTTTCAGATTAGTAAAGAAGATTTTCTGGATTTTTTACGCGAGAGAAAAATCGTTTTTGGATTGAAAGCAGAGGCTATAGAATGCATTATTAGTCACCCTTTAGAAATGGATTATCCCATCGTAGTTGCGGAAGGGATTCTTCCGCAAAATGGGACTAGTGGATATTTGATTAATAAAGCTGTTGTAGAAAAAGAACCAGAGTCAGATGTGGGAAACAAAGCTTTTAACCTAAAAAATGTTATGAAAATTAATTCTGTCAAGAGTGGTCAACTTCTTGCTGAAATAGTCCAACCAACAATTGGAATTCCAGGTAAAAGTGTATACGGTATACCAATCCCAGCTAAAAATGGTCGACCATTAACTTTACGACCAGGAAAAAATGTCATCTATCATTTAAATAATGTTTTCGCTACCATTGATGGACAAATATCAATAAAACCCAATACGATTAATGTGTTTCCTGTTTTTGAAGTAGACGGTGATTTGGACTTGAAAACAGGTAATATTGATTTTATAGGTAATGTTATTATTCATGGCAATGTTCCATCAGGATATACAATTAAAGCTGGTGGAGATATTAGAGTAGATGGACTTGTTGAAGGTGCTGAATTGATTGCTGGTGGTTCAATCGCTATTTCTGGAGGTATAGCAGGAGCAAATCGTGGTTATGTAGAAGCGGGCGTTGGCATACAATCAAGCTATTTGAATCAAGCTAATTGTAAGGCTGGCCAAGAGATAGTGGTGGATTCTTCCATTTTGCACAGTCAAATTGAATGTAGTGGGAGTGTAATATGTCGAAAAGGTCATATTATAGGAGGAAAAATAACAGCATTCAAACATGTAGAAGCTGCTGATATTGGAAATTATCATTATATGCAAACTTTGCTTTTTATTGGTCAACCGAATAATCATATGGATGAAGAAAATAAGATAATAAAGCAAATGAACGAAATAGAAGAATCTTTACATAAATTAAAAACATTATCTACGCGATTGAATAACAGGTTAATTGCTAATGGTACACTAACAAGTCAAGAAAGTTTATTATTGGATAAACAGAATATAACTGTTAATTCTCTTAATGAAAAGTTAGCTGAATTACAAGAGCAATTGAATGATATTAGAGAAGAAAGTTCAAAAAATGAAATTCCTTATTTAAAAGCAACGGGTGAAATATTTCCGAATACCCAAATATACTTTGGAAAATATTCGAAACCTATTCAAAATAATATGCGTTCTGTGAAAATATATATGGATCACGGTGAGATTGTTTCTATTCCTTTATAAGGGATAAGGGGGATACTAATGAGTTTAAAGGCAATTGAAATGCAAGTTGCTCTTCCAAGGACGCAAGATGCTGGGAAAATGCAAGAACAAATCCAACAAAGAAGCCAAATTGCTCATGATTTAGCAGCACATGAAATGCAAAAGGAAGTTGAAAAACAAGAAAAGTCAGTAATGAAATATGAACAAAAGGATAAGCTGCACCTTAAGGAAGATGAGGAATCTCCATACGAAGGAAACTCACAAGGTAAGGATATGAATGGAAACAATCATAAAGAGAATAAACAAGAAGAAAAGATAGTAAAAGTGGTACATCCTTATAAAGGAAACACAATTGACTTTTCTGGATAGAGGTACATATGATAACAGCTATTATTATCATCAGTTTAATTTTACATTGCATCAGTATTATTACCATAATTACATTATATTTAAGACAAAATAGGTTTGTAGAAACCGAAAAAAAGATTGAGAAGCTACAAATGGAGCTTGATGATACATTACATGCGTATATACTTGAAATGAAGGAAGAAAATGAGAAAATTCTATCTGCTTTTACATATTTAAAAGACCGGGATAAAGTGCTTCAGCCTAGTAAACAAGAAAGAGAAAAGCCTTCCATTCAGGATGTAACAGATGGCAAACACTATGTTGAAAATTCCAATCAAGAAAATAAAAAAATTGTTGTAAAGCCTTCTAAAAAATGGGCTACTTCAGCGTATAAAGCAAATACAATGCAGGAAGAAAAAAGAGAAAGTAGCTTAATTGCAACTGCTGAGGGAGTTCAAGATCGCATAGAAATGAGTAATAGAAATCAAGAGTTGAAAGTTAACAGCGACCAATTCGCTGATAAATCATTTAAAAACACATTTCAAGAACAATTAACGTTGCATAATCGACAAAAAGAAGAAAAAGTTGAAGATCAGGTATTACAATTGAAAAAGGATGGCTATAATGTAGAGGAAATTGCTAAAAAGTTAAAAAAGGGAAAAACGGAAATTGAACTTTTACTAAAATTTCATTCATAAAATCTCTTGATTATCATAGAAGGCTATGCTATATTATTTCATGGTGTTAATACACACGTTCAAGGATTCATTCGATAGGTGCTGGAAACAGTTTTTGAATGAAGATGAGTTGAACGGAGGAAAATAAAACCTAGGAGGAAACAAACATGTCAGTAATTTCAATGAAACAATTGCTTGAAGCTGGTGTACATTTCGGACACCAAACTCGTCGTTGGAACCCAAAAATGAAGAAATATATCTTCATGGAGCGTAATGGTATTTATATCATTGACCTACAAAAAACAGTAAGAAAAATCGAAGAAGCTTATAACTTCGTTAAAGAAGTAGCTGCTAACGGTGGTACTGTTCTTTTCGTTGGTACTAAAAAACAAGCTCAAGATTCAGTTAAAGAAGAAGCAATCCGCGCTGGTCAATACTATGTAAACCAACGTTGGTTAGGTGGTACTTTAACAAACTTTGAAACAATCCAAAAGCGTATTGCACGTCTTAAAGATATCGAAAAAATGGAAGAAAACGGAACTTTCGAAGTTCTTCCTAAAAAAGAAGTTATCCAACTTAAAAAAGAGCAAGAACGTTTAGAAAAATTCCTAGGCGGAATTAAAGACATGAAGGGTCTTCCTGATGCAATTTTCGTAATCGACCCTCGTAAAGAGCGTATTGCTGTTGCAGAAGCACATAAATTAAACATCCCATTAGTAGGTATCGTTGATACTAACTGTGATCCAGATGAAATTGATTATGTAATTCCTGCTAACGATGATGCGATTCGTGCTGTTAAATTATTAACTGCTAAAATTGCTGATGCAATTCTTGAAGTTAAACAAGGTGAAGACCTTTCTGAAGCACCTGTTGCTGAGGAACAAGCTTAAGTATAGCTAACAAAAAGGTGATAAGAGGATAATGCCTTTTATCACCTTTTTTTAAGGAAAGTAACTTAAGCAAAATATATGATTACATCATATATTGGTAAAATGAAAAGGAATGAATCCTCTACATTATTGTAGATATGACTTCCAAAAATCCAACTGTACATGAACCTATTTTAAGGCTTAGACGTACATAATTATAAAGGAGGCCCTCCATAATGGCTATTACTGCTCAAATGGTAAAAGAACTTCGTGAAAAAACTGGTGCTGGAATGATGGACTGCAAAAAAGCACTAACTGAAACTGATGGTAACATGGAAGCTGCAATCGACTACCTTCGTGAAAAAGGTATCGCTAAAGCTGCTAAAAAAGGTGACCGTATCGCTGCTGAAGGTTTAACTTATATTCAAGTTGAAGGAAATGAAGCAGTTATCTTAGAAGTAAACTCTGAAACTGACTTCGTTGCTAAAAACGAAGGGTTCCAAGTTTTGGTAAAAGAACTTGCTGCTCATCTTCTAGCTAAAAAACCTGCATCTGTAGAAGAAGCTCTAGCTCAAACTATGGATAATGGTGCAACTGTTGAAGCACACATCAATGAAGCAATCGCTAAAATTGGTGAAAAATTAACTTTACGTCGCTTTGCAATTGCTACTAAATCAGATGCTGATGCATTTGGTGGATACTTACACATGGGTGGACGTATCGGAGTTCTAACTGTTCTTGAAGGATCTACTGACGAAGCTGCAGCTAAAGATGTTGCTATGCATATCGCTGCATTAAAACCTCTTTACATTTCTCGTGATGCAGTTACTGAAGAAGAAATTGAAAGAGAGCGTAAAGTATTAACTGAACAAGCTCTAAACGAAGGTAAGCCTGAAAAAATCGTTGCAAAAATGGTTGAAGGTCGTCTTGGTAAATTCTTCGAAGAAATTTGCGTATTAGACCAAGCTTTCGTTAAAAATCCAGATCAAAAAGTTGGTCAATTCATCGCTACTACTGGTGGTAAGCTAACTAGCTTCACTCGTTTTGAAGTAGGAGAAGGAATTGAAAAACGTGAAGATAACTTTGCAGAAGAAGTAATGAGCCAAGTTAAAAAAGGCTAATCTATAGTTTGTTTTTAAATAAGAAATTGTAACATGGGATTTGGATTATTATCTAAACCTGGTTTGCATACTTTTCTTATTATTGGCGATTTAATAGGGGACACATTGTGTTCCCTATTTTTTGAAGAAAAGAAGTCTATAATATAAGTTCCTTTTCATGCTATGTTAAGGAGATTGAAAGTTGGAGGTTCTCATGAGTAGCGCTAAATATAATCGAGTTGTATTGAAATTAAGTGGAGAAGCATTAGCTGGAGAAGAAGGTTTTGGTATTAATCCAGCTATTATTAAGTCTATTGCTGAGCAAGTGAAAGAAATTGCTGAACTAGATGTGGAAGTTGCTGTAGTCGTTGGTGGCGGAAATATTTGGAGAGGTAAAATTGGCAGCGAAATGGGCATGGATCGTACGACAGCAGACTATATGGGTATGTTAGCAACAGTTATGAACTCTCTAGCATTACAAGACAGTTTAGAAAACTTGGGTATTGAAACTCGCGTTCAAACTTCAATAGAAATGAGACAAGTAGCAGAACCTTATATCAGAAGAAGAGCAGTACGTCACTTAGAAAAGAAACGTGTTGTGATATTCGCGGCAGGTACTGGTAATCCATACTTCTCTACCGATACAACTGCGGCATTAAGAGCAGCAGAAATTGAAGCCGATGTTATTCTAATGGCTAAAAATAATGTTGATGGCGTGTATAATGCGGACCCTCGTAAAGATGATAATGCAATTAAATATGATCAATTATCATATTTAGATGTTTTAAAAGAAGGTTTAGAAGTTATGGATACAACTGCATCTTCTTTATGTATGGATAATGACATTCCACTAATTGTTTTCTCTATTATGGAGCAAGGAAATATCAAACGTGCTGTAATGGGTGAAACAATTGGAACAACAGTTAGGGGGAAATAATATGGCAAAGCAAGTAATCGCTTCTACTAAAGAACGTATGGATAAAGCAGTGCAATCACTGTCAAGAGAATTAGCAACAATTCGAGCTGGAAGAGCAAATGCTTCTATTCTAGATAAAGTGACTGTAGATTATTATGGAGCTCCAACTCCTATTAATCAGCTGGCTGGAATTTCAGTTCCTGAAGCTCGTCTTTTAGTTATTCAACCTTATGATAAAACAGTGTTAGGTGAAATTGAAAAAGCTATCTTGAAATCAGATCTTGGATTAAATCCATCCAATGATGGTTCAATCATTCGTATAGCAATCCCAGCTTTAACAGAAGAACGCCGTAAGGAATTAGTTAAGCTTGTAAAAAAAGAAGCTGAAGAATCAAAAGTGGCTGTTCGAAATATCCGTCGTGATGGAAATGATGATCTTAAAAAACTAGAGAAAAATAACGAAATCACTGAGGATGAGCTACGTGGTTATTCAGATGATATTCAAAAAATTACGGATGCTCATATCGTAAAGATCGATGATGTAGCGAAGGAAAAAGAAAAAGAAATCATGTCAGTATAAAAGATAAACATGAGGTTTTGTAAAAAGCCGGCTTTTTCTATAAACTTCAAGTTTCGTTTAAAGGGAAAATTTATTACCGATAAAAGCGGAATAAAAGTGCAGCAGGGGGGTGTCTACGAAAGCATTGCTTTTGGGACACTCCTTTTTTTGTAACAATAAGCGACTGTTAATAGTCAGCTAAACAAAATAAAGAAGTTTGTCTTATATCGTGAAACAACTTTATTTCTTACAAATGAAAAAGTTATTTTTCATTTGTAAATAAAATGGTGAAGTTTTTTCTAAAAATCGCAATATTAGAAATAGATTAAAATAGTTATTTTATCATAATTTATGTTAAACAATACATATGGATTTCATATTACCGATAGGATATTTTCTGATTTTCTGATATTATTAAGTGGATTCATTAAACTTTACTAGAAGGAACCTATTGGAGGACTTAGATATGAAAGCAATTTGGAAGCGTTGGTTTAAAAAAGATGCTTCTGTTAATATAAACGATATTAGCATGGAACGTATAATGCAAGCTGAAATACCCGAACATATTGCCATTATTATGGATGGTAATGGACGCTGGGCGAAAAAGCGTGCACTTCCTCGTATAGCAGGTCATAAAGAAGGAATGAATGTAGTTCGTAATATGACGAAAATCGCTAATCATTTAGGGGTGAAGACGTTAACTTTATATGCATTCTCAACTGAAAACTGGAAAAGACCATTAAAAGAAGTAGATTATTTAATGAAGCTACCAGTTGAATTTCTAGATACCTTTTTGCCTGAATTAATTTCAGAAAATGTAAAAGTTACAATTATGGGCGATGTAGAGAACCTTCCTCCCCATACCAAAAAAGCTGTAAAGCAGGCAATGCTTGATACCATTAATAATGATGGTTTAATATTAAATTTAGCTTTTAACTACGGAAGTCGAGCAGAGATGGTATTGGGTATTCAAAAATTAGTAAGCGATGTAAAGAGTGGAGAAACATCTGAAGAGCAAATTACGGAAGAGTTATTTTCATCCTATTTAATGTCAAATCAATTGAAAGATCCCGACTTGTTAATCCGAACAAGTGGTGAAATAAGATTAAGTAATTTTATGCTATGGCAATTAGCTTATACAGAATTTTATTTTACTGATGTACTATGGCCTGATTTTACTGAGAAAGATTTTCTAAAGGCAATTGAAGTGTATCAAACTCGTTCTAGAAGATATGGTGGTCTATAATAGAGTATGATAGTTTGGCCGATAGATCATTTCTGGCCGAACATTACATAAATGAATTGTGTTTTTTAGCTCTATATTATGAATAAAAGTGTGATTCATCTTTTGTTTAATAGGACAAATAGTTATCGATTAGTTAGGAAAACTTTCTACTTTGAAATCAATCAAGGATTAGAACGGTACTAATGGAAGGTGAGGATTTAATAAATTATGAAGCAACGAATTATTACAGCTGTTATAGCGGCTGCAGTCTTTTTACCGATTGTAGTATATGGTAATTTTCCATTCGTTATATTGATGTTTTTAATGGCAACAATAGGGTTACATGAATTATTTAAAATGCATAAAATATCTGCGATATCGCCATCAAGTATCATTGGATTTTTAATGCTATGGATATTACTAATTCCAACTGTCTACTCCTCTATTTTGGAAGATTTCAGCATAACTAAAACGACTACTTTCATGATTGGCGCAGTATTATTATTAATATACACTGTTACTTCAAAAAATCGTTTTACATTTGATGACGTTGGTTTTGTGCTTATATCTGTTTTATATGTAGCGATGGGCTTTTACTACATAATGGAAACGAGAGCAGATGGATTATTTTATGTCTTCTTTGTATTGTTCACGTTATGGGCAACAGATTCAGGGGCATATTTCATCGGAAGAGCTATAGGAAAGAATAAGCTTTGGCCAGAGATTAGTCCGAATAAGACAATTGAAGGTGCTTTAGGTGGAGTTTGTGCAGCGTTATTAGTAGCATTATTATTTTCAATATTCACGTCGATTGATGAAAATTTAGTTAAACTACTGCTTATGAGTGTGGTAATTGCTATTTTTGGTCAGCTAGGTGATTTAGTACAATCTGCATTTAAGCGTCATTATGGTGTGAAAGATTCAGGAAACTTGCTACCAGGTCATGGAGGGATTTTAGATCGTACAGACAGCTGGCTTTTTGTTTTTCCTATTCTTCACTTAATCCACTTAATTTAAGATGATTACTAACTGACAAGCAATGAATGGGGGATTAAATGATGAAGAAAATTAGTATTTTAGGGGCAACAGGTTCGATTGGTACACAAACTTTAGATGTTGTCAGAAATAATCGTGATCTATTTGAAGTAGTAGCTTTTTCAGCAGGATCAAACATACTATTAACTAAACAGTTTATTGAAGAATTTTCTCCTTCACTTGTTTCGGTTAAAAATAAAGAAGATTATGAGGAGTTAAAATCAGTGTATCCATCTACTTCATTTACATATGGAGATGATGGATTAGTAGAGGTAGCTGTATATCCAAGTAGTGAAATAGTTGTTACGGCTGTCATTGGGAGTGTAGGATTATATCCAACACTTAAAGCTATTCAAGCAAAGAAAGATATTGCTCTTGCTAACAAAGAAACATTGGTAACAGCTGGACATATTGTCATGGCAGCTGCCAAAGAAAATGGTGTTCGAATTTTTCCGGTTGATAGTGAACATTCTGCTATTTTTCAAGCGTTGCAAGGTGAACAAGAGAAAAATATTGAACGATTAATCATTACAGCATCTGGTGGAAGTTTTCGAGACTATACAAGGGAACAACTTAAAGAAGTAACAGTTGAGCAAGCACTAAATCACCCAAATTGGTCAATGGGTGCTAAAATAACAATAGATTCAGCTACAATGATGAATAAAGGTCTTGAGGTTATTGAGGCACATTGGTTATTCAATATGGATTATGATAAAATTTCAGTATTAATGCATAAAGAGAGCATTATTCACTCTATGATCGAGTTTCACGATGGAAGTATAATGGGTCAGCTTGGAACACCTGATATGAGAGGACCGATTTCTTATGCATTAATGTATCCAGATCGATTAAAGAATGCTACAAAAGAACGTTTGGATCTGGCGAAAATTGCTACACTGCATTTCAAAAAAATGAGTTTTGAACGCTTCCCGTGCTTGCAATATGCATATGAGGCTGGAAAAACAGGAGGAACTATGCCGACAGTTCTTAATGCGGCTAATGAGGTTGCTGTAGCTATGTTCTTACAAGGAAAAATATCATTTTTAGAAATTGAAAGCTTAATCTATACTGCTATGGCTAAGCATACAGTCTTGGTCAATCCGGATTTAGAAACAATTCAACAAGTCGATAGCGAAACTAGGAATCAAATTCAGTTATTCGTAAAATAGAGGTGGTGGATACGTGCAAACAATACAAACAGTTGTTTCATTTATCATTATATTTGGAGCTCTCGTTTTCGTTCATGAATTAGGACATTTAATTTTTGCTAAAAGAGCTGGTATTCTCTGTAGAGAATTCGCTATTGGTTTTGGACCTAAAATCTTTTCTTTTAAAAAGAATGAAACGGTTTATACCATTCGTTTACTTCCAATTGGTGGATTTGTTCGAATGGCAGGTGAAGACCCAGAATCAATTGAAATAAAACCGGGATATCGAATTGGTTTAAAATTCGATTCTGAAGGTAAAGTCAATAAAATTATTTTAAATAATAAAGACAAATATCGTGACATAAAAGTGATAGAAGTCGAAGACATTGATTTAGAACATAGACTTACTTTAAGAGGCTATGAAGAAGAAGAAGATCAAATCATTCAGTCCTTTGAGATTCATCCAGAGGCAGTTATTGTACAAGATGGTATAGAAAATCAAATTGCACCATATAATCGTCAATTTGCTTCTAAGACATTAGGTCAAAGAGCTATGGCTATTTTTGCTGGTCCTATGATGAATTTTATTTTTGCAATTGTTATATTTGCAGTGATTGCTGGAATTCAAGGTGTAGCTGTTGATGATGCCCGCTTAGGTAAGCTTACGGAGGATGGTGCGGCAATTGCAGCTGGTTTAAAAGCTGGAGATGAAATTCAATCGATTGATGGAGCCGAGGTTTCTTCTTGGACGGATGTTCAGGAAGAAATACAGAAACATCCTGGTGAAGAAATTCAATTTGTCGTTGAAAGAGATGGGAAAACATTAGAATTTCCTGTTACACCAAAAGAAATCGAACGAGAAGATCAAAACGGAAATATGAAAAAAATCGGTGTCATTGGCGTTTATCAACCTATGGAGAAGTCAATTGGTCAGATTTTTACATATGGATTTACCGAAACCTATTTTTGGATTAAACAAATTTTTTACATGCTAGGTCAATTAGTAACAGGTCAATTTTCGATTGATATGCTTTCAGGACCAGTAGGTATTTATGTGACAACGGAAGAAGTGGCGAAATCTGGTATACTAACATTGATGAAATGGGCTGGGGTATTAAGTATTAATCTTGGGATTATGAACCTATTACCAATACCAGCAATGGATGGTGGAAGATTATTATTCTTCGCAGTTGAAGCAGTAAGAGGAAAACCTCTTGATCGTCAAAAAGAAGGCATGGTACATTTTATTGGCTTTGCCCTACTCATGTTGCTCATGCTTGTTGTGACATGGAATGATATTCAACGTTTTTTCCTTCAATAATAACGGTAGTATGATAAAATAAAAAAAGCTAGGGGCAAAGGCACTGTTAAGCTTTGCTTCTTCTTTTTTTAAAGAAATAAATAAATGAGGAAAGTCTACTATAAATTTAAGTTTAGATGTAGCTAATGAGGTGTTTAAAGATGAAACAATCAAAAATGTTTATTCCTACTTTAAGAGAAGTACCTGCAGATGCAGAAGTTACAAGCCATCGTTTACTGTTAAGAGCAGGTTATATTCGTCAAACAGCAAGTGGTGTATATAGCTATTTACCACTTGGTAAAAAAGTGTTAAAGAAAATCGAAGAAATTGTACGAGAAGAAATGGATGCTACAGGTGCAAATGAAATCTTAATGCCTTCTTTACAACAAGCTGAATTATGGCAAGAATCTGGTCGCTGGTTTTCATATGGACCTGAATTAATGCGTATGAAAGATCGTCATAATCGTGAGTTTGCTTTAGGACCAACACATGAAGAGGTTGTGACAAGCTTAGTGAGAGACGAATTGTCATCATACAAAAAGCTCCCATTGACTTTATATCAAATTCAAACTAAATTCCGTGACGAAAAGAGACCGCGTTTTGGATTATTACGAGGAAGAGAATTTGTTATGAAAGATGCTTATTCTTTCCATAGTACTCCAGAAAGCTTAGACGAAGTATATAATGATTTATTTCAAGCGTATCAAAATGTATTCACAAGATGTGGTTTGAATTTCCGTGCCGTAATTGCAGATAGTGGTGCAATGGGTGGTAAGGACACTCATGAATTTATGGTTCTTTCTGAAATTGGTGAGGATACAATAGCTTATAGTGATACATCAGATTACGCAGCTAATATCGAAATGGCTCCTGTAATGGCTACGTACGAAAAAAGTTCTGAAGCATTAAAAGAACTTGAAAAAGTATCTACTCCAAGTCAAAAGAGCATTGAAGATATTACATCTTTCTTAAATGTAGATGCTACTTCTTGTATCAAAACACTACTTTTCAAAATTGACGAAAAACATGTCGTTGTTCTTGTTCGTGGCGATCATGAAGTAAATGATATTAAACTGAAAAACCTATTTGAAGCATCAGTAGTAGAATTAGCTTCACCTGAGGAAACACAAGTGGCTTTAGGTTGTGCAATTGGATCTTTAGGACCTGTAGGTGTGACAAATCTTGAAATAATTGCAGACAATGCTGTAGCTAGCATCGTTAATGGGGTTTGTGGAGCTAATGAAGAAGGTATGCATTTTATTAATGTAAACCCTGGTCGTGATTTTAAAGTAGATCAATATACAGATATTCGCTTTATTCAAGAAGGAGATGCTTCTCCAGATGGTAAAGGAATCATTAAATTTGCAAAAGGTATTGAGGTTGGACATGTCTTTAAACTAGGTACAAGATATAGTGAAGCTATGGGAGCTAACTTCTTAGACGAAAATGGACGAAGTCAGCCTATGATAATGGGTTGTTATGGAATTGGAGTTTCTAGAACATTGTCTGCAGCTGCTGAACAATATAATGATGAGAAAGGTTTAGTATGGCCGAAACAACTAACTCCTTTCCATGTTCATGTTATTCCTGTAAATGTGAAAAATGAAGCTCAAGCAACTTTAGCTCTAGAACTTTATGATTCATTGAAAAAACAAGGTTACGATGTTTTATTAGATGATCGTCAAGAACGTCCAGGCGTTAAATTTAATGATTCAGATTTAATGGGGTTACCTGTCCGTGTAACTGTTGGGAAAAGAGCTGAAGAGTCAGTTGTTGAAGTGAAGAACCGTAAAACAGGTGAATCTGTAGAAGTTCACGTAGATGAATTATCTGAAGTAATCGCAAATATTTTAGCATAATACTTTGTTGTTACTGGAATAGAATAGTATGATTATATGACTGATCCGTTAAGTAGATAAATGTAAAACGGATCAGTCTCTTTTGTGTATTGGAATCGGATATTTGTCTTCTGAAAAAACGAAATCAACAAAATGAAACCCTAATACTACGTGTGAAAAGTAGCTTTCTTCATGTGAATGTTTTTGACAAAAGTAAAGGGTCAGTAGGGTTTTTCTAATTTCATTTGAATGTGGTATAATAACGTCTGGTTATATAGTGAAACAGTCGTAAGTAAGACATTTAACTGGTGATTAATTAAATTAGCCACGACTTTTCTCGAAGGTTTATCTCGCACTTAGTGTTTTTACATTATGAAATGAGAGTTTCCGTTGTAGAAGCATGGTTTTAAGGAAATAAAAATGAAGGAGGTTAGGAAGTTGGAACAGAATCCGAATAACGGAAGAGAGAAATTTCAACTCTTACTCCAACAATTACAGCTTACAGAAGATGCATTAGTTAAGTATTTTGCTAATGCAGAAATTACGAAGCTATTTATTGAACGATCTGAAAAAAAATGGCATTTTCAATTTTTGTTGGATAATATTATTCCAAATAATGTACAAACAACTTTTGGAACACGCCTTATCAAAACATTTTCTCATATCGCTGAAGTAACATATACGATGTCGGTAAGAAATCCTCAGGTTACAGAAGACATGATTAAGGATTATTGGACGAGTTGTCTTTCTGAGCTAGATGGCGTATCACCAGCACTCCTTTCCTTGTTAAATGAACAAATCCCAAAAGTAATAGGGAATAAATTAGTTGTCAAAGCGCGAAATGAAGCAGAAGCGGGTCAACTTAAAAATAAATATTCTACTCTTATATCATCCGTGTATGAATCCTATGGATTTCCAAAATTAACTTTAGATACCGAGATTTCAGCTTCAACTGAAGAATACACTGAATTTCTTAAGGCTAAGCAAAAAGAAGACCAAGAGAAAGCGCAAGCAGCTGTGGTTGAAATGCAGAAAAAAGATAGTGATACTTCAGCAGCACCTCAACATGAAGGACCGATTAAGATTGGTTATACCATTAAAGATGATGCTGATTTTAAACGAATGGAAGAAATTGTTGATGAAGAAAGAAGAATAGCAGTTGAAGGATACGTATTTTTTGCTGAAACAAAAGAACTTAGAAGTGGAAGAACGTTACTTACTTTGAAAATGACAGACTATACAAGCTCTATTCAAGTAAAAATGTTTTCTCGTGATAAAGAGGATGCCGCAATACTGTCATCTGTTAAAAAAGGTATGTGGATGAGGGCGCAAGGTAGTATTCAAAATGATACATTTGTACGTGATTTAGTTATGATGGCAAATGATCTAAATGAAATGAAAGCACCTCAGAGAATAGATAAGGCTGATGACAAAAGAGTTGAGCTTCATCTTCATACTCCAATGAGTCAAATGGATGCAGTTAGTTCTGTTTCCGACTTAGTGTCGCAAGCTAAGAAATGGGGTCATAAAGCAGTTGCTATTACCGATCATGCAGTTGTACAATCCTTTCCAGAAGCATATGGGGCTGGGAAGAAAAATGATATTAAAATATTATATGGATTAGAAGCTAACTTAGTAGATGATGGTGTACCTATCGCGTATAATCCTGCTCATCGTTTACTAGAAGATGATACGTATGTAGTATTTGACGTAGAAACGACAGGTCTCTCTGCTGTTTACGATACAATCATAGAATTGGCAGCAGTTAAGGTTCGTAACGGTGAGATAATTGATACGTTTGAATCATTTGCTAACCCACATCATCCATTATCCGCTACGACTATTGATTTAACTGGAATAACTGATGATATGGTACGGAATGCACCAGAAGTCTCTGAAGTATTAAAACGTTTCAAAGATTGGACAGAGGATGCTATTCTTGTTGCCCATAATGCAAGCTTTGATATGGGTTTTTTAAATGTAGGATACAAAAAAATTGGTTTTGAAAAAGCGTCTAATCCTGTCATTGATACATTAGAGCTTGGACGTTTTCTATATCCTCAATTAAAAAATCATCGTCTTAATACATTAGCAAAAAAATTCGATATTAATTTAACGCAACATCACCGTGCTATTTATGATGCTGAAGCTACAGGTCATTTATTGATTAAAATGCTAAAAGATGCTACAGAAAAAGGCATTGTTTACCATGATGAGTTCAATGAGCATATGGGTGAAGGTAAGGCTTATCAACGTTCAAGACCATATCACTGTATTCTATTAGCGCAAAATGATTTGGGATTGAAAAACTTATTTAAATTAGTTTCATTTGCACATATTAACTATTTCTATCGTGTTCCTAGAATTCCACGATCATTACTTCAGAAATATCGAGAAGGAATCATCGTAGGTTCAGCTTGTGATAAAGGTGAAGTATTTGAAGGAATGATGCAAAAAAGTCCGGAAGAGGTAGAAAAGATTGCTGAGTTCTACGATTATCTAGAAGTAATGCCTCCTGAAGTATATGCCCATTTAATTGAAATGGAATATGTTCGCGATCAAAAATCATTAGAAGGAATTATTTTAAATATCGTTAAGCTTGGGAAAAAGCTCGGAAAGCCAGTAGTAGCAACAGGAAATGTTCATTATTTACATCCAAATGATAAAATATATCGAAAAATACTAGTAGGTTCTCAAGGTGGCGCGAATCCGCTAAATAGACATAAGTTACCAAATGTCCATTTCCGTACAACAGATGAAATGCTTTCTTGCTTTTCTTTTTTAGGAAAAGAGGTTGCTGAGGAAATTGTTATTACAAATACCAATAAAATAGCAGATATGATTGATGTTATTAAACCAATCAAAGACGATCTATATACACCTAAAATTGAAGGTGCTGAGGATGAGATGCGTCAAATGTCTTATGCTATGGCTAGGAAGATTTATGGTGATCAGCTTCCAGAGATTGTAGAGGCAAGACTTGAAAAAGAGTTGAAAAGTATTATAGGGCATGGATTTGCCGTAATCTATTTGATATCTCATAAGCTAGTTAAAAAGTCATTGGACGATGGCTATCTAGTAGGTTCCCGTGGTTCGGTAGGGTCATCGTTTGTTGCAACGATGACGGAAATAACTGAGGTTAATCCATTGCCTCCGCATTATGTATGTCCGAATTGTAAGCATTCAGAGTTCTTTGATGATGGATCAGTAGGTTCAGGGTTTGATTTGCCTGATAAAGATTGTCCTAAATGTACAACACCTTTTAAGAAAGATGGGCATGATATCCCCTTTGAAACTTTCCTTGGTTTTAAAGGAGACAAAGTACCTGATATCGATTTGAACTTTTCTGGTGAGTATCAACCACAAGCTCATAATTATACAAAAGTACTATTTGGTGAAGATTACGTTTACCGTGCAGGAACAATTGGAACGGTAGCTGAAAAGACGGCTTATGGATATGTTAAAGGTTATGCAAGTGATAATAATCTCCATATTCGCTCTGCAGAAGTAGATCGATTGGTAGCTGGTTGTACCGGAGTTAAGCGTACGACTGGACAACATCCAGGTGGTATTATCGTTGTACCAGATTATATGGATATCTTTGATTTTTCTCCTATTCAGTTCCCTGCTGATAGCCAAACGGCTGAGTGGAAAACGACACATTTCGATTTCCATTCCATCCATGATAATGTCCTAAAACTAGATATACTTGGACACGATGATCCGACCGTTATTCGTATGCTTCAGGATTTAAGTGGAATAGATCCTAAAACGATTCCAACGGATGATCCAGAAGTCATGAAGATATTTAGTGGAACAGAATCACTTGGTGTAACAGAGGAACAAATTATGTGTAAAACAGGAACCTTAGGTATTCCTGAATTCGGTACACGATTTGTAAGACAGATGCTAGAAGATACTAAACCGACTACTTTTTCTGAACTTGTCCAAATCTCAGGATTATCACATGGTACGGATGTTTGGTTAGGAAATGCCCAAGAACTGATTCATAATAATATTTGTAATCTGAGTGAAGTTATAGGTTGTCGTGATGATATTATGGTTTATTTAATTTATCAGGGCCTTGACCCATCTCTGGCTTTTAAAATTATGGAATCTGTACGTAAGGGTAAAGGTTTATCTGAAGAGTTTGAAGCAGAAATGAGAAAAAACGAAGTGCCTGAATGGTATATCGACTCTTGTAAAAAGATCAAATACATGTTCCCAAAAGCCCATGCTGCTGCATATGTATTGATGGCTGTTCGTATTGCCTACTTTAAGGTTCACCATCCTTTGTTGTACTATGCTGCGTATTTTACAGTACGTGCAGATGATTTTGATATTGAGGCTATGTCTAGGGGATCGATGGCGATTAGAGCCGTTATTGAGGAAATAAACGCTAAAGGCTTAGAAGCTTCCCCTAAAGAGAAAAATACGTTAACTGTACTTGAACTTGCATTAGAAATGTGTGAGCGTGGATATTCGTTCCAAAAAGTTGATTTATATAAATCGCAGGCATCGGAATTTATCATCGAAGGTAATACGCTTATACCACCATTTAATTCAGTACCAGGATTAGGTACAAACGTTGCCATTAATATTGTTAATTCAAGAGATGAAGGGGAATTCCTTTCTAAAGAAGATTTACAAAAACGTGGTAAGGTTTCTAAAACAATTTTAGATTACTTGGATAAGCAAGGATGTTTGGATTCATTACCTGATCAAAATCAACTTTCCTTGTTCTAAAAGATAAAAATGTATATAATTTTAGACCTCGTTTATTGTCTAGCGCAAGCGCCGGTCCTTCAAGGTTATAAGCCAAATCAACTAGAAGGTTATAGATTAACCTTCTAGTTGAATCGTCTTATGCCGGTCAGGGCTAATCAAGACGCTTTTCTTAAAGTTCTGTGAAAATTTGTCTATTCATATGGCGAATCACGACCTTCATTTGCACAAAGCTAAATATTGTGTTATATTTTAAATAGAATTACTGATGAAGAGACACATGCCAAGAGTGGGGAAACCCACTCTTTCCTATTGTATTCATACATTTTTGCCATGATGAAGATCTTAAGAGTATGAACAACCTTTCTGTGAAAACATAAAGAGTAGTATGTTCTTTTTACATATTGTGAAACTAATCTCATTTAAGTAAATACTGGTATTAGTTAGAGCAAACCCAAGACCATAATGCTACCCTAAGATACTTTACAAGTTAGGTAAAGGTCTTGTCTCTATGTCTTTATTCCCAATAGAGACAGTAAAAAGATACTTCAATTGAATAGGAGGGATATTATGAGCAAAAAAGTTACCGAAATTGTCGAAGAACTTTTAGTCGATATTTTGGAAGAAGAAAAATTAGAACTAGTTGACGTTGAATATGTAAAAGAAGGTAAAGATTGGTTTTTACGTGTTTTTATAGATAAGGAAACTGGAGTCGATATTGAAGAATGTGGTGTTGTAAGTGAAAAACTTAGTGTGAAACTAGATGAAGTAGATCCAATAACACAAAACTACTTTTTAGAGGTTTCTTCACCAGGTGCTGAAAGACCATTGAAAAAAGAGCAAGATTTTCTCAAAGCTGTTGGTAAACATGTCAATATTAAAACATATGAACCAATAGAAGGTAGTAAGGAATTTGAAGGAAAGCTACTTGAGTATAATGAGAAAGAAGTAACTTTGTCTATTAAGATTAAGACAAGAACAAAAGAAATTGTTATTCCAACTGAAAAGATTGCTAAAGCAAGATTAGCTGTAGTTTTTTCATAAATAATAAGAAAACGCCGATTAAGGGGGATTAAGTAATGAGCAGTGAATTAGTGGATGCGCTAGTTCTTTTAGAAAAAGAAAAAGGTATCTCAAGAGATGTTATAGTTGAAGCAATTGAAGCAGCGCTTGTTTCTGCTTATAAAAGAAACTTCAACCAAGCACAGAACGTGAGAGTGGATTTGAACCTTGGAACAGGAACAATGAGAGTACTTGCTCGTAAAGATGTAGTAGATCAAGTATTTGATTCTCGCCTAGAAATCTCTTTAGAAGATGCAAGAAGAATTAATCCAAACTATGCAGTGGAAGATGTTGTTGAGTTAGAGGTAACTCCAAAAGATTTTGGGCGAATTGCCGCTCAAACAGCAAAACAAGTTGTAACTCAACGTGTACGTGAAGCTGAAAGAGGAATTATTTACTCTGAATTTATCGATCGTGAAGAAGACATCATGAATGGAATTGTTCAACGAGTAGATACACGTTACATTTATGTTAGCTTAGGCAAAATAGAAGCTTTATTACCTGTAAGCGAGCAAATGCCTAATGAACAATATAAACCACATGATCGTATCAAAGTTTTTATAACGAAAGTAGAGAAGACTTCAAAAGGTCCTCAAGTTTTTGTATCTAGAACTCATCCTGGATTATTAAAACGTTTGTTTGAAACGGAAGTACCAGAAATATTTGATGGTACTGTGGAAATTAAGTCAGTAGCTCGTGAAGCTGGTGATCGTTCAAAAATCTCTGTACACACAGATGAGCCAAACGTAGATCCAGTAGGTGCTTGTGTTGGTCAAAAAGGCCAACGTGTTCAAGTAATCGTGAATGAATTAAAAGGTGAAAAAATTGATATTGTAAAATGGTCAGAAGATCCCGTAGAGTTTGTTGCTAATGCTCTTAGTCCTTCTAAAGTTTTGGAAGTAATTGTGAATAAAGAAGAAAAAGCAACAACTGTCGTTGTTCCTGATTATCAATTATCACTAGCAATTGGAAAAAGAGGTCAAAATGCGCGATTAGCTGCCAAACTGACAAATTGGAAAATTGATATTAAGAGTGAAACAGATGCAAGAGAAGCTGGGATTTACCCAGTTCATGAAGAAGAGGCTTTATTAAGCCAAGCTAGTATTGACTCAAGTTATGATGATTTATATGACGAAGAAGAGATCGATTAATTGAGGTGATTTCAGATGTCAACTCGAAAAAAAATACCTTTACGTAAATGTATTGCTTCTGGTGAAATGAAGCCTAAAAAAGAAATGATACGAATTGTACGTTCTAAAGAAGGAGAAGTATCAATCGATCCAACCGGAAAGAAATCAGGTCGCGGAGCATACATTTCTCTAAATAAAGAAGCTATTCTCACAGCCCAGAAAAAAGATGTATTAGCTCGACAGTTAGACGCGGCAATAGATCCAAGTCTTTATGAAGAATTACTTCGATTAGTCGAAAAGGAGAAGCTATAAACAAATGAATCAGCCACGTTGGTCGTCACTGTTAGGTTTAGCTAATAGAGCAAGAAAAGTGATATCAGGAGAAGAACTTGTTGTTAAAGAAGTTCGGAATGGTAAGGCAAAATTGGTTCTTTTGTCTAAAGATGCTTCCTCTAATACCGAAAAGAAGATAACCGATAAATGCAGCTATTATAACGTGCCTCTAGCAAGAGTAGAAAGTAGAGAGCAGCTAGGACATGCAATTGGTAAAGACCATCGTGTCGTATTAGCAGTACTTGATGAGGGGTTTGCTGAAAAACTGAAGACGTTGTTGCATTAATTTATACGGGGGTGAAACGTATGTCAAAAGTACGTGTGTATGAATACGCGAAAAAACATAACGTATCAAGTAAAGAAATAATTCAAAAGCTAAAAGAAATGAATATAGAGGTATCCAATCATATGGCAACAATTGAAGATCCGACTGTACAAAAACTAGATCAAGCCTTCCAACCTAAAAAGGAAGAAAAAAAATCAAATAATAATGTAGCTAAAAATCAACAAGTTAAAGCAGATGATAATATAGTGGAAAATAAATATGAAGATCGTCATGTTGAAAACAGTGTATCAAAACAAAAAATTAAGAAGAAACCTCCTGTTGGTGGAAATAAAAAGCCTGGTGGAGGACAAACACCTTTTAATAAAGGGAAAAAACAAAACAAAAATAATAAAAAGCAAAATAATAATGGTAACAAAGCGCCACAAATGCACACTCCAAGAAAAGAGAAAGAGCTACCAGCTAAAATTACATTTTCTGAGTCATTAACTGTTGGCGAGTTAGCAAAAAAACTTCATCGTGAGCCTTCTGAAATCATAAAAAAATTATTCTTGCTAGGTATTATGGCAACAATTAACCAAAGCTTAGATAAAGATGCAATCGAATTGATTTGTACAGATTATGGTGTAGAAGTAGAAGAAGAAATCAAAATCGATATGACAGATTTAGAAGCTTATACTGCAAGTGAAGAAGAAGCTACTGAAAATAATGAAGAACGTCCAGCTGTTGTAACAATCATGGGTCACGTTGACCACGGTAAAACAACATTGCTTGATTCAATTCGTAATACAAAGGTAACTGAAGGCGAAGCTGGTGGAATTACGCAACATATTGGGGCATACCAAGTTGATGTAAACGATAAAAAAATCACTTTCCTTGATACTCCTGGTCACGCTGCTTTTACAACAATGCGTGCTCGTGGTGCTAAGGTTACGGATATTGCAATCATCGTTGTAGCAGCGGATGATGGTGTAATGCCACAAACAGTTGAGGCTATTAATCATGCTAAAGCTGCAGAGGTTCCTATTATTATTGCTGTTAATAAAATGGATAAAGAAGCGGCTAACCCTGATCGTGTTATGCAAGAATTAACTGAACATGGTCTTGTACCTGAAGCTTGGGGTGGGGATACAATCTTCGTTCCAATGTCAGCGAAAAAAGGTGAAGGAATTGATGAGTTGCTTGAAATGATTCTACTTGTAAGTGAAGTTGAAGAATTAAAAGCAAATTCGAAAAAGCTTGCAACAGGTTCTGTAATTGAAGCGCAGCTTGATAAAGGCCGTGGAGCAGTAGCAACATTGCTTGTACAGAATGGTACTTTAAGAGTTGGAGATCCAATTGTTGTAGGTACAACATTTGGTCGTGTACGTGCGATGGTTAATGATATGGGCCGTCGTGTAAAAGAGGCAGGTCCATCAACACCTGTTGAAATTACAGGTTTGAATGAAGTTCCACAAGCTGGAGATTTATTTGTTGTATTTAAAGATGAGAAAACTGCGCGTCAAGTTGGGGAAGCTCGTTCACAACAACAGGTTCAATCCCAACGTAATGAAAAAGCCGTTGTTACACTTGATAATTTATTTGAACAAATGAAACAAGGTGAAATGAAAGAAATTAACCTTATTGTAAAAGCAGATGTTCAAGGTTCGGCTGAAGCACTTGCAGCATCTCTTCAAAAGATCGATGTTGAAGGTGTTAAAGTTAAAATTATTCATAGCGGTGTAGGTGCTATTACGGAATACGATATTATGTTAGCAACAGCGTCTAACGCGATTGTTATCGGATTTAATGTACGTCCAGATGTAAATGCTAAACGTGCTGCAGAATCTGAACAAGTAGATGTTCGTTTATACAGTATCATTTATAAAGTAATAGAAGAAATTGAGTCAGCAATGAAAGGTATGCTTGATCCTGAGTACGAAGAGAAAGTAATCGGACAAGCAGAAGTTCGTACTACATTTAAAGTTTCTAAAGTAGGAACAATTGCTGGTTCATATGTTACGGATGGAAAAATCACACGTGATAGTAGCATCCGATTAATTCGTCAAGGAGTAGTAATCTTTGAAGGAGAAATTGATGCATTAAAACGTTTCAAAGACGATGCTAAAGAAGTTGCTCAAGGTTATGAGTGTGGTATTACAATTAAAAACTACAATGACATTAAAGAAGGCGACGTAATTGAAGCGTTCGTAATGGAAGAAATCGAACGTAAATGATCGGTTGTGTAGAATTTGAAGCAATTATTTATGATGCACACTCTTTAAAAGAAAAAAGAGCAGTCTTGCAACGTATACTTTCAAGACTTATGCAAAAGTATAATATTGCTGTTGCTGAGGTTGATTACCAAGATTTATGGCAAAGGACAAAGATTGCTATAGTGGCGGTGTCTGCCTCACAAGTAGCTACAGAAAAAGAGTTACAAAGAGCATTGAAATTTGTTGATTCGTTTCCTGAGATTGAACGTACTATTACAGATTTTCAATGGTTTTAACAAAAACGAGGTGATAATATGAGCCTTCGTGCAAATCGTGTTGGTGAACAAATGAAAAAAGAATTAACCGAAATTATTGGACGTAAGTTAAAAGATCCAAGAATCGGTTTTGTAACTGTAACGGATGTTCGTGTTACAGGAGATCTTCAACAAGCTACTGTCTATGTATCAGTGCTTGGAAATGAAGAACAAAAGGAAAATACATTAATCGGTCTTGCAAAAGCAAAGGGATTTATTCGTTCTGAAATTGGCAAGAGAATCCGTTTACGTATAACGCCTGAAATTACTTTTGAATGGGATGAATCGCTTGAATACGGTCATCGCATTGAAAATTTAATTCACCAAATACATGCAGATCAAGACGATCAGAAAAACGAAGAGTAAACTACATGTAAGAAGAATTTCTACATGCTAGAAGTGAATTAAGAAAAGCAGAACGTTCTAAGTCTTAAAGAAGACGTTGAAGCTAGACAATATTCAGTTCTAAAATTATATATTTTGATATTAACAAATAGGCTGACTTCAAACATGTGATTTCCTATTCTCATATATGAGGATATCATATGAAGTCAGCCTTTTATTCTCATATTTGGAGTGTTTAATATGGAAGGAATTCTACCTTTACTCAAACCAAAAGGCATGACCTCACATGATTGCGTTTTCAAATTAAGAAAATTATTAAAAACAAAAAAAGTGGGCCATACGGGTACATTAGATCCAGATGTTACGGGAGTTTTGCCAATTTGTGTTGGAAGAGCGACCAAAATAGCTGAATATATTACAGATGCCGGAAAAAGTTATGAAGGCGAAGTTACAATTGGTTTCTCAACAACGACAGAAGATAGTAGTGGTGAACTCGTTGATGAAGTGAAAGGTACTAAACGTTTCACTAGAGCAGAAATTTTGCAGGTTCTTCATAAATTCGAAGGTGAGCTTGTTCAAACTCCACCTATGTATTCGGCTGTAAAGGTAAATGGGAAAAAACTTTACGAATATGCTCGTGCAGGGATAGAAGTTGAACGTCCAAAAAGAAATGTAAAGATTTATAGCATGACATTACTTGATGATCGAAATGAATTTTCAGGGGAAAACGTTTCATTTCGTTTTAGAGTAAGTTGTTCAAAAGGTACATATATTCGGACACTTGCTGTTATGATTGGAGAAGAATTAGGATATCCAGCTCATATGTCTCATTTAGTTCGAATTCAATCGTCAAGCTTTACGCTAGAAGATTGTTATACATTTGAGCAAATTGAGCAGTATGCAGAAGAGAATCGCCAAATGGAACTACTGAAGCCTTTAGAATATGGTTTAACACATTTACCGAAAATAGATTTGCGTTATGATCAAGCAAGAAAAGTGGTAAATGGCCTGGCGTTGGCTAATCCTGGAAATAAAAACCTTGAACTAGAAGAGCCTTTTGTTTTAATGTATAATAATATTGCTATAGCTATTTATAAAATACCGGAAAACAAAAAGAATGTAATTAAACCTGTAAAGGTATTACGTACAAGTTTAACATGAAAGAGAGAACAGCTTTTTTAGAAAGAGGAGAAGGAATTGAAAGTAATCAAACTAGATTATCCTCATACATATCAGCAAGATGATTTCCCTCCATTATCCATCGCTCTTGGCTTTTTTGATGGTGTGCATGGGGGACATCAAAAAGTGATACATACAGCGATAGATATTGCAAAAGCTAATGGATGGAAATCAGCCGTTATGACTTTTTATCCACATCCACTCGCTGTTCTTAGAAGTGATCAGAAGGTTCATTACATTTCTCCTTTGGAGGATAAAATAAAATTAGTTGAAGAATTAGGAGTAGACTATTTATTTGTTGCTAATTTTACAGAAGAATTTGCTTCACTTCTTCCTCAACAATTCGTTGATCAGTACTTGATTTCGTTACATGTTAAACATGTAACAGCTGGTTTTGATTATTCTTATGGAAGATTAGGAAAAGGAACGATGGAAACCTTACCATTCCATTCAAGAGGTATATTTGGGCAAACTATTATTCCTAAAGTGAGCCTGCAAAATGAGAAAATCAGTTCATCGAGAATTAGATCAAGTTTACATCAAGGCGCTGTTGAGGATTTTAGATTATTGACAGGTCGCTATTATGTATCAAGAGGTATTGTTATTCATGGGGAAAAACGTGGTAGACAATTAGGTTTTCCAACAGCAAATACACTTTTAGATGATGAATATATTATTCCTTCAACAGGTGTTTATGCAGTTAAGGTAAAGATAAACGACAAAACATATAATGGGATTTGTAATATTGGTTACAAACCTACATTTCACAATGAACAACCAGATAAGCCATCTATAGAAGTCCATATTTTTGATTTTGATTCTGTTATTTATGATGAGAGAATCTCGATTGAATGGCATCTTAGATTGCGTAGTGAAAAAAAATTCGCTTCTTTAGATGAACTTATAGCACAAATATCTAAAGATAAGTTAGAAGCACAAAACTATTTTGAAATGAATGCTTAATAGACTTGCTTTTTATTCAAAATCAGAGTAATATATAAAACGTATGAAAAATGAACCTATGCTTGGCTAGTCGAGTCACCGACGCTATGCTCAGCAAATGGGGATTTTAAAAAAATTAAGAGGTGAAAGATTAATGGCAATCTCACAAGAACGCAAAAACGAAATTATCGCAGAATACAAAACTCATGCGAACGATACAGGATCTCCTGAAGTTCAAATCGCAGTTTTAACTGCAGAAATCAACGCTTTAAATGAGCACTTACGTACTCATAAAAAAGATCACCACTCTCGTCGTGGTCTATTAAAAATGGTTGGTAAGCGTCGTAACCTACAAACTTACCTACGTAACAAGGATGTTGCTCGTTACCGCGAACTAATTAACAAACTTGGCTTACGTCGATAATTTTTAAAGGTAATGTCATTCCTTTAAAAAAGATGGGGATTACCCATTTAAAAAAAGCGGGATTTTTCCCGTCTTTTTTCTTGTAAGTGAAGAAAGTTTATTATAAATTTTAATACGAAAGTTTAATTATCGCTTCAAATCCTATGATTGTTTAGGAAGTCAGATTATGAGCGATGCTAGGCTTCATGAACAAGATTATTAAACAATACGAAATAAGTTTTTAAAAATAGTATACATATTTCTTTTTATACTGTTAATGATGCATTTTTTCGTGCATAATAAAATTAGTGTGAATTATATTTTGAGCTTTTACATACATGAATTAGATGTTTAATTAAATAAATTTATTAATTCTCGTATATAGATTGTAGAGAGGGGTTTTTAACATTATGGATCAAACGAAAAAAATATTTTCCATAGATTGGGCTGGTCGTCAGCTATCAGTTGAAATTGGACAATTAGCAAAACAAGCTAGTGGAGCAGCACTTATCCGTTATGGCGATACGGCTGTACTTACTGCTGCAACTGCTTCTAAGGATGCAAAATCAGTAGACTTTTTTCCTTTAACAGTAAACTATGAAGAAAGATTATATGCGGTAGGTAAAATTCCTGGAGGCTTCATCAAACGTGAAGGACGTCCAAGTGAGAAAGCTGTATTAGCGAGCCGATTAATTGATCGCCCAATTCGTCCATTATTTGCTGATGGATTCCGTAATGAAGTACAAGTTGTTAGTACGGTTATGAGTGTTGATCAAGATTGTTCTTCTGAGATGGCTGCGATGTTCGGATCATCTTTAGCATTATGTGTATCTGATATTCCTTTTGAGGGACCTATTGCTGGTGTAGTAGTTGGTAGAATTGATAATGAATTCATTATTAATCCAACTGTTGAACAAATGGAAAAAAGCGATATTAATTTAACTGTTGCTGGTACAAAAGATGCAATCAATATGGTTGAAGCAGGAGCTAATGAAGTACCTGAAGAAGTAATGCTTGAAGCTATTATGTTCGGTCATGAAGAAATCAAAAAGCTTATCGCGTTCCAAGAAGAAATTATGGCTGAAGTAGGAAAAGAAAATCGTGAAATTGTTTTATATGAATTAGACGCTGATCTTTTAGCGGAAGTAACAGCAATGTGCGAGGAAGATATTAATAAGGCTGTTCAAGTTCAAGAAAAACATGCTCGTGAAGATGCTATTAATGAAGTGAAGGCTCGAGTTGTTGCTCATTATGAAGAGCAAGAAGCAGAAGAAGAAACGGTTAAGCAAGTAAAAGAAATCTTAGGTAAGCTTGTGAAGAATGAAGTGAGACGTTTAATTACGGAAGAAAAAGTACGTCCAGATGGAAGAAAACCAGATGAGATTCGTCCGCTATCTTCAGAAACAGGACTTCTTCCGCGTACTCATGGTTCAGGATTATTTACACGAGGACAAACTCAAGCTCTATCAATTTGTACATTAGGTGCCCTAGGCGATGTGCAAATTCTTGATGGATTGGGAGTAGAAGAATCTAAACGCTTTATGCATCATTATAACTTCCCTCACTTTAGTGTAGGTGAAACTGGATTCCAACGTGGACCTGGTCGACGAGAAATTGGACATGGTGCATTAGGAGAAAGAGCTTTAGAACCTGTTATTCCTTCTGAAAAAGAATTTCCTTATACAGTACGTCTGGTATCTGAAGTACTTGAATCAAATGGTTCAACTTCTCAAGCAAGTATTTGTGCGAGTACACTTGCCATGATGGATGCTGGTGTACCAATTAAAGCACCTGTAGCTGGTATTGCAATGGGGCTTGTTAAGAAAGATGAGCATTACACAATTCTTACAGATATTCAAGGTATGGAAGATCACCTTGGAGATATGGACTTTAAAGTTGCTGGTACAGCAAAAGGTGTAACAGCACTTCAAATGGATATTAAAATAGACGGTCTTTCAAGAGAGATTTTAGAAGAGGCACTTCAACAAGCAAAAGCTGGTAGAATGCATATTTTAGAATCTATGCTAAAAACGCTTGATAAGCCAAGAACAGCATTATCGAAATATGCTCCAAAAATCTTGATGATGTCAATTAACCCAGATAAAATTCGTGATGTTATTGGACCGAGCGGTAAGCAAATTAATAAAATTATCGAAGAAACAGGCGTTAAAATTGATATTGAACAAGATGGTACAATTTTCATTGCATCTACTGATGAAGATGGCAATCAAAGAGCAAAACAAATCATTGAAGATCTTGTTCGTGAAGTAGAAGTAGGAAGAACATATTTAGGTAAAGTAAAACGCATTGAAAAATTTGGTGCATTTGTTGAAATTTTTAGTGGAAAAGACGGTTTAGTACACATTTCTGAACTTGCAGAGGAACGTGTTGGTAAAACTGAAGATGTTGTATCACTTGGAGATGAAATCCTTGTAAAAGTAACAGAAGTGGACAAGCAAGGAAGAGTGAATCTTTCTCGTAAAGCAGTTCTTAAAGAGCAAAAAGAAGCAGAGCAAATGAGATAATCTTGCTTTAAGTAAGCATATGGCTATAGCCATATGCTATTTTTTGTGGTGATAGGAATAGACAAATGATACCCTGAGTCTCAATTATATAAGCCATAAGTTACAGAGTTTTGACAATACTATGGGGTCTGGAATAGTCTTTTTCTCTTTTATCTCTCATAACATTATGTGTAAGAAATAAGAGAGCAGTTTCTTTTTAAGGGAAAGACTAAATACTATAATTATGGTATTTTGTTCAAGTCTAGGGAGAGTGATTTGAATATGCCTGAGAAAAATTTAAAAGAACCGCTTTTACCCGAAAATAAACTTGGAAAGATTGGATGCATTGTACTTTTAGTGATTTTATTTGTTTTAGCTATATGTTTCATTGGTGTAATATACTTGGGTTTTCTTTCTTTTTTCGGATTTTATTATTCTTCATTTCAAAATGTGATAGTGTTTTTGCTACTATTACTAGTTATTAGCACGATATATGAAGGCATTCTTTTTGTTGTTAAATCATTTTTCATACATATTGGTTTAACAGTAAAACAAGCGTTTATCATTGAGGCTTTGTTAGAATTTCAAGGTGTGTTTTTTATTGTTCATATACTCGATGAAAAGATGGAGACGATTTCGGTTTCTAATTCAACGGAAGCTTTATTTGCTATCAGTTTATTTTTACTTTATATAGTAAATGAATCTTTTACTAAGAAAAAATAATATATTCTTTGTTACTGAGATTTACTTCTATACACTCCAAAATATTCATAAAACTGTACAAAGCATGTTTTGTATAAGGAAAAATGACAAATGCTATAACAAAAGCATTCAGTTTTATAAATGGAGGAAATAGAAAATGCGGAAAAATTTCAAACATATTATTGCGATATGCACTATTGGAACGGTATCATGGATAATGGTGCAGTCTCCGAATATCAATCAATATGTAACTAAATTAAAAAGTGAAGCAGTAACAGTTACAAAGAACCAAGATCTACTTTACGAAGAAATTCAAGAAAAGGCGAAGAAATATGAAGTTGAGCCAAAAGATGCTATGATAGATTCAGTGTGGAAAACTGTACCTGGTTATAATGGCTTAAAAGTAGATATACATTCTTCATATAAAGTAATGAGAAAAGATGGTAAATTTGATGAAAAAAAATTAATTTTTAAACAAATACCACCTAAGCTTCATATAGATCAGTTACAAGCTGCCCCCATCTATCGTGCACATCCTGAGAAACCAGTCGTTTCCTTTTTAATAAATGTTGCATGGGGAAATGAGTATATCCCACAAATGCTATCGATATTAAAAAAACATCAAGTGAAGGCAACTTTTTTTCTTGAGGGAAAATGGACAAAGAATAATCCAGAATTGGCAAAAATGATTGAAGAATCAGGTCATGAAATTGGAAACCATTCATATTCTCATCCGAATATGAAGACATTGTCGGCATCATTAATACGAAAAGAAATCCAACAAACAAATGATATTATTAAAGCTGTTACAGGAGTACAGTGTAAACTGTTTGCCCCACCAAGTGGTGCGTTTCGAGATGAGACGATTTCAATTGCCGACGAGTTTAAAATGGATACAATAATGTGGAGTGTAGATACGATTGATTGGCAGAAGCCTTCACCAAGTGTTTTAACCGAAAGAGTATTACATAAAATTCATAATGGAGCATTTGTGCTAATGCATCCTACCGAATCTACGACGAAATCTTTAGAAACATTAATCGTTAATATGAAAAATAAGAAGCTTCATATTACAACCGTTTCGGAAGCATTAAGTGAAGAAAGAATCATGCAGTAATATGTGATACATAGTAAAGTATGTTAGTTTGGACTAAGACTCTGAATAAAGCATCAAGAAATAGGGAGGAACTATTTTGATAAAAAAATACACATGCCAAAATGGAGTAAGAATTGTATTAGAAAATATTCCAACAGTACGATCAGTAGCTATTGGATTATGGATTAAAGCAGGTTCTGTAAATGAAAATGAAACAAATAATGGTGTTTCACATTTTCTTGAGCATATGTTTTTTAAAGGAACGACAACAAGAAGTGCAAAAGAGATCGCAGAGAGCTTTGATAGCATTGGTGGACAAGTAAACGCCTTTACTTCAAAAGAATATACTTGTTACTATGCAAAAGTGCTAGACAATCATGCAAAGTATGCACTTGATGTTTTAGGGGATATGTACTTTAACTCAACTTTTGATTCAGAAGAGTTAAATAAAGAAAAAAATGTAGTGTTTGAAGAAATTAAAATGTATGAAGACACACCAGATGATATTGTTCATGATTTACTAAGTAAAGCAGTTTATGAAAAAAATCCTCTAGCCTATCCAATTTTAGGTACGGAACAAACATTATCTACTTTTACTAGTGATACATTAAAGCAATATGTTCATGATATGTATACGCCAGATCGTCTTGTTATCAGTATTGCTGGAAATGTTGATGAAAGCTTTATTAAAGAAGTGGAAAAGCTTTTCGGAAATTTTGAGCGTGGTAAAAATAGAAGTAAAGAACAAGATAAACCATTATTTCATACGAATAGATTAAACCGTAAAAAAGATACCGAACAAGCACATTTATGCTTAGGTTATGAAGGTTTGCCAATAGGACATCCTGATGCTTATAGCCTAATTGTTATGAACAATATACTTGGTGGAAGTATGAGCAGTCGTTTGTTCCAAGAGGTCCGTGAGCAAAGAGGATTAGCATATTCTGTTTATTCGTATCATTCAGGTTATCAAGATAGCGGTCTTGTAACAATCTACGGTGGTACTGGAGCAAATCAAATGGATATCCTATTTGAAACGATTCAGAATACAATTGCTACTTTTAAAGCAGAAGGAATCACTTCTAAAGAATTAAAAAACAGCAAAGAACAATTAAAAGGAAATCTAATGCTTAGTTTAGAAAGTACGAATAGTCGTATGAGTCGAAATGGTAAAAATGAACTAATGCTTGGAATGCATCGATCATTAGATGAAATTGTAGAATTGATTGATGCGGTATCTGAAGAAACAGTTGCTGAAATTACTAATAAAGTCTTCAAAGATGAATTCGCTATGGCTTATATTAGTCCTCAAGGAGAATAAATGCAAAAGGGTGTCTCAAAAAGAAAGTTATTGGGAACACCCTTTTTCTTATATTCCAATTCTTTCTTTAATGAAAGACAAAAAAAGGGAAGAGCTATTTACCAAAAAAGATCTTAGTTTTTTAGTGGATAAAGCCAGACCAGCATATAAAGGTAGATTAAAGAGGAAAGTGAACATCTTGAAGCAGAATCCAACTTTACTTATATGAGCCACTTGTTCATAGGAAACAAACAATGGGAAAACAGTCTTTTTATTCAAGAATTACTTCTAAGTTGTTGATTTGTCTTATATGTATAGAATAGGACAAAATAAAGAGGTGACTGCATTGATGAGATTAAGTGAATTAAGTGGTAAGGAAATCGTTGATGTAAAACGTGCAGAACGATTAGGTGTATTAGGTCAGACTGATTTAGAAATTAATGAACACGGACAAATATTGGCACTTATCATTCCATCAGTGAAATGGTTTGGATTTAAGCGGAATGGCAATGAAACAAGAGTTCCATGGCGACATATAAAAAAGATTGGGGCGGATATGATTATCATTGATATCCCTGATTCACAGTATGAAAATAAAGGCGAATAGAAGAGTAAGAATAAACGTCTCATTAAGGGACGTTTTTTTATTGTATCGGGTTAAGATAATTTTCAACATCCGCAAATGAGGATATAGAGCTATGTATCTATTCCATTGGATGAAGTCACAAATGGACACATTCTTTATAGATGATTTTTATAATGAAATTAAAGGACAAACGCTTTTCTTAATTGGCATTCACCTATTACCCAAACGATTCATAATATGAGATAGAAAAAATGAATTATGTTTTTATGTCTGAAAAGCTTTGTAGATTGAGTGAGCAACTCTCATTAAGGACATTATCTTCTTATTAAGATAGAGGATACTTCCTATAAAGCTTGATTTGATTATGAAAACTTTAAGTATTGAAATGTTACGATTAAAATTGCTTTCAAAGTAGGTGATAGGTTGTGCTTACAGGTATGCAAATTGCTGTAATTGGCGGGGATGCTAGACAGCTTGAGGTCATAAAAAATTTAATTGAGCAAGATGCCAAAATATCATTAATTGGTTTTGAACAGCTTGATCATGCTTTTTCTGGTGCGGTAAAGGAAAAATTAGATGAAATAGATTTTTCAGAAATTGATGCCATTATTTTACCTGTACCTGGTACGAATTCAGAAGGAAAAATCGAAACGATTTTTTCGAATGAGACGGTTGTTTTGACAAGCGAGGTTTTATCTAAAACTATGCCTCATTGCGTTATATATTCAGGGATTAGTAATAAATATTTAGATTCGATCACGAAAAAGACAAACCGTAAATTAGTTCAATTATTTGAAAGAAATGATGTTGCAATCTATAACAGTATACCAACAGTTGAAGGAACAATCATGATGGCCATACAACATACAGATTTCACGATACATGGTAGTCGTGTTGTTGTTTTAGGGCTTGGAAGAACAGGAATGAGTGTCGCTCGCGCGTTTCAATCTTTAGGTGCAAAAGTGAAAGTTGGAGCTAGAAAAAGTGAACATATTGCAAGAATAACAGAAATGGGACTAGAGCCATTTTATTTAGAGTATTTAACAGATGCAGTAAATGATGCTGATATTTGTATTAATACGATTCCTATTCAAATTATAACAGCAAAGGTGATTGCGGGTATGCCAGCTCACACGTTAATTATTGATCTAGCATCAAAACCGGGTGGTACGGATTTTCGATATGCTGAAAAAAGGGGAATAAAAGCATTGTTAGCTCCTGGTTTACCTGGGATTGTTGCACCAAAAACAGCGGGAAAAATACTAGCGAATGTACTTTCTCAATTACTGCAAGAGGATTACAAGATACGAAAGGGGAAAGACAAATGAGTTTACAAGGAAAAAGAATTGGATTTGGTGTAACAGGATCTCATTGTACTTATGATATTGTTTTTCCCGAGATTGAAAAACTCGTGAATGAAGGAGCAGAAGTTATTCCTATAGTAACTCATACTGTAACGAATACGAATACTCGATTTGGTAAGGGCGAAGAGTGGGTAGAACGCTTTGTTTCTATTACGGGTCACCCTATTGTTGATAGTATTGTGAAGGCAGAACCGTTAGGTCCTAAGATGCCACTAGACTGTATGGTAATTGCTCCTTTAACAGGTAATTCTATGAGTAAGTTTGCCAATGCCTTAACGGATTCACCTGTATTAATGGCGGCTAAAGCAACATTAAGAAATTATCGTCCAGTGGTATTAGGTATATCTACTAATGATGCATTAGGATTAAATGGAGTTAATTTAATGAAGTTAATGGCAGCAAAAGATATATATTTTATTCCATATGGGCAAGATGATCCTCAAAATAAACCCAAATCTATGGTTGCACAAATGTCTTTAATAAAAGAAACAATTGAGGCGGCACTTAATCGTGAACAAATCCAGCCGGTAATTATTGAAAAATTCCGTCAATCCTAATAATATATAAAGAATAGCATGATGTAAGAAATAAAAGAAAGAAAATTCTTTTCTTTCTTTTATGTTTTAATATGTTAAAATCAAACGTATATAGTGTATATTCAAAGTAGTTATATAAGCAGGAATCAATTTTATTTCTACTTATATTAAATAAAAATGATTGCTAAAAGGATAGAAATGGGGTATGGATTGGTGAAAGAGATTAAAGGATTACATGTAGCAGTAGTAGGAGCAACTGGAGCAGTTGGACAACAAATGTTGAAAACATTAGAGAAAAGAAATTTTCCAATAAAGCAATTAACTCTTTTATCTTCTTCACGCTCTGCTGGAAGTAAAATTGAATTTAAGGGTTCAGAATATACAGTTCAAGAGGCAAAACCAGAATCTTTTGAGGGAGTTGATATCGCTTTATTCAGTGCAGGAGGAAGTGTTTCTTTACAATTAGCACCTGAAGCCGCTAAGCGCGGAGCAATTGTTGTAGATAATACAAGTGCATTTAGAATGGATGAAAATGTTCCATTAGTAGTACCAGAAGTTAATGAAGAAGACCTGAAAAAACATAATGGTATTATTGCTAACCCTAACTGTTCTACAATTCAAATGGTCGTTGCTCTAGAGCCACTTCGTCAAGCTTATGGCTTAAACAAAGTTTTAGTGTCAACTTATCAAGCAGTTTCAGGTTCGGGCGCAGCTGCGATTGAAGAATTAGAACAGCAAACTCAACAAATTTTAAATGCTGAAGAAATAAATCCGCAAATTTTACCAGTAAAATCTGACGAGAAACATTATCAAATTGCTTTTAATGCGATTCCGCAAATTGACAAGTTCCAAGATAATGGTTTTACCTATGAAGAAATGAAAATGATTAATGAAACGAAGAAAATTATGCATCTACCTGAATTGCCTGTAGCTGCTACATGTGTTAGAATCCCTGTTCAAACAGGTCATTCTGAATCACTTTATATTGAAGTAGATAAATCAGGTGTTTCAGTTTCAGATATTAAAGCATTATTAGCGGATGCACCAGGTGTAGTTTTACAAGATCAACCAGAAGAACAGCTATATCCAATGCCAGCAGCTTGCGTAGGGAAAAATGACGTATTTGTTGGAAGAATTAGAAAAGATTTAGATGAGGATAAAGGCTTCCATATGTGGGTGGTTTCTGATAATCTTTTAAAAGGAGCAGCTTGGAATTCTGTTCAAATTGCTGAAAGTCTTATAAAACTAGAATTAGTTTCATTAAAATAACTATATCTATAATTATTAGACTCAGCCTTTCTTTTCCATGAAAGGCTGAGTTCATTTGAGGTGTAACAATGGATATAATCGTACAGAAGTTTGGCGGTACATCAGTAAAGGATGAAGAAAGCCGTGCACATGCTAGAAAACATATTGAAAAAGCAGTTAAGGATGGCTATAAAGTAGTAGTTGTTGTATCAGCAATGGGTAGAAAAGGTGATCCTTATGCAACAGATACTTTATTATCTTTAGTAGATGGTTCTAAGAGTAAAATTTCAAAAAGAGAGCAGGATTTATTGCTATCTGTGGGTGAAACAATATCTTCTGTCGTTTTTGCAAATATGCTCCTTCAACATGGAATTAATGCAACTGCATATACAGGTGCTCAAGCTGGTTTCCGTACGAATAATGATCATACAAATGCAAAAATTATCGACATGAAATGTGATAGAATTGTAAAAGAGCTTGAGGATTATGACGTTGTAGTCGTTGCAGGTTTCCAAGGTGTTACGAGAAATGGAGATATCACAACGATAGGAAGAGGTGGTAGTGATACGTCAGCTGCTGCTATTGGAGCTGCCCTGCAAGCACAATGGGTTGATATCTTTACAGATGTAGAAGGTATTATGACAGCTGACCCTCGTATTGCCGAAAATGCAAGGGCACTATCAGTTGTTACCTACAATGAAGTTTGTAATATGGCCTATCAAGGAGCTAAGGTGATTCATCCTCGTGCTGTTGAAATAGCTATGGCAGCCAAAGTACCTATTCGAATTCGCTCAACATATAGTGATGGATTGGGTACACTTGTTACCTCAGTACATCGAGAATCGCGAGGTAGTGATATAAGCGACCGTTTAGTAACAGGGATTGCTCATTTAAATAAAATTTCACAAATTCGTGTAAATGCAAAAAAAGATCAATATAATTTGCAAACAGACGTATTTCAAGCAATGGCGAATGCATCCATAAGTGTTGATTTTATCAACATTTCGCCAAATGGTGTTGTTTATACGGTAAATGAGGAAATGACAGATCGAGCGATTTCTGTTCTTGAAAATATCGGTTATGAACCAATGATTGTTAGAAATTGTGCAAAAGTTTCAGTTGTTGGTGCAGGAATTGCTGGTGTACCAGGCGTTACTGCAAAAATCGTAACAGCATTATCCGAAAAAGGTATTAGCATTTTGCAAGCTGCAGATAGTCATACGACTATCTGGGTATTAGTAAGAGAGGAACATTTAGCAGAAGCAGTAAATGCATTACATGATGCATTTGAACTTCATGTTGAATATGATGAAGCCCATTTATAAGAGAAAACACTCTCAACAACAAAAATTAGGAGTGAAAGTATGATTTCTTTCGGAAAAGTTTCAACGGCAATGGTAACGCCATTTGACCATAAAGGGAATATTGATTTTGTAAAAATAACAAAGTTAGTCAACTATTTAATTGAAAATGGAACAGATTCTATTGTTGTATCTGGTACAACTGGGGAATCTCCAACTCTTTCAACTGAAGAAAAATTAGCGCTTTTTCAACATGTTGTAAAAGTGGCTGACAAGCGTATTCCTATCATAGCGGGAACTGGAAGTAACAATACGTATGGGTCAATCGAATTAACAAAAAAAGCAGAGAAAATAGGAGTAGATGCCATTTTAGCGGTGGCACCTTATTATAATAAGCCTAATCAAGCTGGTTTATATGAGCATTTTAAAGCAATTGCTGAAAGTACGACATTACCAGTCATGCTATACAATATTCCAGGAAGATCTGTTGTTAAAATCCACCCTGATACAGTAGTGAAGCTATCAGAGATTCCAAATATTGTAGCCATTAAAGAAGCAACAAGTGATTTTGCTTCTGCAACAGAAATTATATCTCGTACAGCTGATGATTTTATGCTTTATAGTGGTGATGATTATTTAACCCTTCCGATGCTATCTATTGGAGCTACAGGAGTAGTTTCAGTAGCTTCCCATATCATTGGTAATGAGATGCAAGAGATGATAGAGGCCTTTTATATGGGGGATTTAACGAAAGCAGCTCATCTGCACCAAAAAGTAGTTCCAATCATGAATGCAATGTTTATGGCACCAAGCCCAGCTCCAGTAAAAACAGCATTGCAGATGAAAGGAATTGATGTAGGGTCTGTTCGTTTACCTTTGGTACCTTTAACATCAGAAGAGAGAGAAGTATTAAGCAGTATTATTCATAAGTAAGATTCAATTTTGATTTTAATAGAGATGAATAGGCGGAAATCCTTGAGACTCATGTGGAAAAGCAGACGGATTGAAGTTGTAATCAACAATTGAAAATGAACACAGTCAATTAAGGTAGATCGTCAAGAGTATTACTTTTGACGATCTACTTTTTTTCGTATTTTGTTCAGGCTGTTTTCTAGAAGATTGGTGATTCATCATACATAAGGTGTATAAAATTAGTGAGATAAAAAGGCAGTGGATTGAAGCGTAGCTAAGGACTGTAGTGAGATAGTTAAAATTCATTCCACAGGTACTATGTATGTGCTGGGGATACTTATCTCTCGCTCACGGAAAGCGAGCATCCTGTAACAAAATTCAACTTATTTTCACGCTTTTTTAATAGGCTACAAAGTTTGCACAGCTAGTGTGGAAGATAGAGCAGAATGGGAAAAAATTATTGTAATATTTTATATTAATAAAAGAATCTGTTTCAGTAGTTTTTCGTGAGTATTTCGTAAATATAACGAGATATACTGAAAAAAGTTGAACATGTTTTTTTATGATAAACTATGCATGAATTTTAAGAATTTCATAATTAGTAAATTTGTTCACATTATTAAATGGTTGATATATAAATTTTACATACTGTATAATAGACATAATTTCGATTGTACGGAGCGGTTTTATATTAGGAGGAAAACACGTGAAAAATAAACAGATTAGTAATATTAAAGTTGTCTCTCTTGGTGGACAAGGAGAACTCGGAAAAAACATGTATGCAATAGAAGTTTATAATCAAATTTTTGTTTTGGATGCAGGTTTGATGTTTCCAGAAGATGAGATGCTAGGAATAGATGTAGTAATTCCTGATGTAACATATTTATTAGAGAACAAAGAAAAAATTCAGGGGATTTTTATTAGTCATGGCCATGAAGATCATATAGGTGCATTACCGTATATTTTAAATTACGTGAATGTTCCTATTTATGGGACACAATTAAGTATAGAATTAATTAAATTAAGATTAAAAGAAAACAAGTATAAAGGAAAAGTTGATTTTGTAGAAGTAACAAATGAAAGTGAATTGCATTTCCAAGATGTTATGATATCTTTCTTTAAAACAAATCATAGTATTCCTGGTTCACTTGGTGTTTGCTTGCATACAGAGGAAGGATGCATTGTCTATACTGGAGATTTTAAATTTGATCAAGCAGCTTCTAAGTTATACGCGGCAGATATCGGAAAAATGGCCAGAATTGGTGAAGAAGGCGTTCTTTTATTATTATCAGATAGTACTGGCGCAGAAAAGCCAGGCTATACAGCTTCAGAGTTTTTGGTTGAAAAGGAAATGATTGATGTTTTTCAAGCGATTGAAGGAAAAGTAATCATTGCCTCATTTGCAACTAATATTAATACGATTCAACATACTGTGAATGCTGCGAGTAAAAGCAAAAGAAAAGTTGCCATTGTTGGAAATGAAATGAAACAAATATACGAATTGTGTATCCAGACTGGCAATATTATCGTAGAAGATGACATTGTTATTCCGATAGCTGAGGCAAACCAATATGATGATAGCCAAATCGTTATATTGACAGCAGGAGCTAAAGGAGAGCCAATCTCAGCATTAGAAAGAATGGCTAAACGAAATCATAAACAAATTACTATAAAAGAAAAAGACGCAGTGATGATAGCAGCTTCCCCAGTTCGAGGTGGTGAGCTTTCGCTTTCAAAAGCCATAGATTTATTGTACCGCGCTGGAGTAAATGTGATTGGTGGAAAGCGTACTGTTTACGTTCCAGGTCATGGGAGTCAAGATGAATTAAAAATGATGATGAATTTATTAAAACCAAAATTTATCATGCCAATTCATGGTGAATATCGTATGTTAATTGCTCATAGTAAATTAGCAAAAGAAAGTGGTATTCCAGATGAAAATATTATTATCGCTGAAAATGGCGACGTGGCTGAGATATCAAATGGAAAAGCGAGGATTTCAAGTAAAGTTACTGCAGGAAATATACTGATAGATGGGATTGGTATTGGAGATGTTGGAAACATTGTTCTTCGAGATCGTCGTCTTCTTTCACAAGATGGAATACTAATTGTTGTAGTTACACTGGATAAAGCGACGAAGTCAATTGTTTCTGGTCCAGAAATTATTACAAGAGGCTTTGTATATGTAAGAGAGTCTGAAAAATTAATTGAAAATGCAGTTGGTATTGTAAGAGAAGCTGTAGAAAAAAATGTTAATTCAAGTAACTTTGATTGGTCAAGTCTGAAGCAAGATATTCGTGAATCTTTAAATTCACATTTATATGAAGCGACAAAAAGAAGACCTATGATCTTACCGATTATTATGGAAATCTAATATCAAATAATAATTTAGAAGGTGTTTTCTAAAAGTAATATTTTTAGAAAACACCTTTATTTTTTCTCGTTATAGGTCCGGTTATTTAAGAATGAAGACTAGAGCCTCCGTTCATACTAAATTTATATACTTGAAAGGGGACTATTGATGAATAACAACCAAAGCTTTTCTTCACAAGATAATGAGAAACAAGAAGAGAAAGGACCGTCTTTAATAGATAAAATACAACAATTAGGGCAAACCAATATTCCACAAATGTCAGATTCGAAAATTCACTGTTTGACTATTATTGGTCAGATAGAAGGCCATATGGCATTGCCACCACAAAATAAAACTACGAAATACGAGCATGTCATTCCTCAAATTGTAGCGATTGAACAAAATCCAAAAATAGAAGGTTTACTCGTTATATTAAATACAGTAGGCGGAGATGTGGAAGCAGGTCTTGCATTAGCTGAAATGTTAGCATCTTTGTCGAAACCGTCTGTTTCCATTGTGCTAGGTGGAGGTCATTCGATTGGGGTGCCTATCGCGGTTAGCTGTAGCCATAGCTTTATTGCTGAAACGGCTACCATGACGATTCATCCTATTCGATTAACGGGGTTAGTCATTGGAGTCCCACAGACCTTTGAATACTTGGACAAAATGCAGGATAGAGTGATTCATTTTGTAACAAAGCATAGTAATATTTCTGAGGAAGATTTTAAAGAGCTGATGTTTGCTAAAGGGAATTTAACGCGAGATATAGGTACAAATGTGGTAGGGAAAGATGCTGTTGAAATAGGGTTGATAGATGGTGTAGGAGGTGTAGGTGAGGCAATGCGAAAGCTAAACAGTCTGATAGAAGAAAGGAAAACGAATAATCCTATTGAGGGTGAATTGCAATGATATTGTATACTATCATGCCTCAAGAATCGGTTTTTCCAGCAGATGAAAACAGCTATAATCAATATGAAAGCTTTTATTATAAGGGTGTTTTAGTTACAGCTGAACGTACTTCTACTAGTCGATATCGGATTGTTCAAATCTCTAGTACAGATCCAAATGACTATTTGAATAGTGAATTTCAGCCGGGAAGTTGTATAGTGGCGTCCAACTTCGAGTTCAACCAGTGACCTATTTCATGTTATAATACGAATAGAATACAAAGTATAAAATTTTTGGACAAAATGAAATAAGCAGCCGGTAAGGCTGCTTTAACTAGGTTATAACCTTTTTCATAAGATAAGAAAGCATATAATTTGGGGACTAGTTCGATGTTTAACTCCAGTGCCATAGACCCTTTAAGTTTTTAAGTCAATCCGTTCATAATTTTCTGGATGGCTTACATTCTGCTAGTTGGGGTTAGAAAGGAGCTTGTGCTTTTCTTTATCATTATGTTGTCATTTTCATGTTTGAAGATAAGTAGCAATAGTTTTATTAGAAAGTTTGGGTGAAAAAATGGCAAAAAGAAAAAGAAGAAGAAAGAGCAAAAGCTCTACCGCATTAAAGAAAACGTTACAATTTGAAATTATAGGTATTATCTTAGTTGGATTGTCTATTATTGCCATTGCTCAATTAGGAGCTTTCGGCCATGCATTATCTTTATTTTCTCGGTTTTTTATGGGGGAATGGAGCATTATATTGCTAGTAGGTATTCTTTTACTAGGGTTATATTTTATGGTGAAAAGAGCTCTACCATATTTATTAACTAGACAGCTTATAGGGATATATTTAATTATTGCAAGCATCCTTTTATTAAGTCATGTTACCTTATTTGATTTATTATCTGAAGGTGGTCCATTTGCAAAGCCTAGTGTTTTGCTTAATACATGGGAACTTTTTTGGCTGGAAGCCACAGGGAAAGTAACTTCTAGTGATTTAGGTGGCGGAATGTTTGGGGCAATTCTATTTGCTACTTTCAATTTTCTATTCGCTGAAGCAGGCGCAAAAATAGCAGCTTTTATTTGTATTATAGTAGGAATCATTTTACTAACTGGTAGAACATTTGGTGATGTATTCTCAAAAACCATGACAAGCCTTGCGACATTTCTTGGAAAGCAGTGGCGTGCCTTTGTTCAAGATGTTAAAGAATTAAAGAATAAAAAAGAGAATAGTGAGAAGAAGAAGCCTAAAAAAGAAAAACAAAATCTAGACGAACCGCATCAAAATGAAGAAGAATACATAGAATCTAGTAATACACCAATCATAAGATCATATGCTGAAAATATCTACGATCAAGCGAATGAATCAAACGTAAAAAGTAAACCTAATGAGCCGAATGAAGTAGAAGAATCTAGTGACATTAAAATAATCTTACAGCGGACTTCGAATAATCAAGAAGATATGAGTGCTGTCGAACACTATCCTATTGAAACGATGAACTTTGTAGATACTGACAATACGGACTATGAGTTACCCCCTCTAACGTTATTACGTTCCGCTAAAAAAACGGATCAGTCAAACGAAAACAAGCGCATAGAAAAAAATATTATGAAATTACAAGAAACATTTGAAAGTTTTGGCGTGGATGTCAATGTGAAAGAAGGTCAATGTGGTCCATCGGTTACAAAGTATATCGTTGTTCCTGGGGCAGGTGTAAAGGTGAGTAAAATTGTCAGCTTATCTGATGATATTGCTTTAGCATTAGCAGCTAAAGGAATTCGTATTGAGGCTCCTATACCTGGTATTTCTGCTATTGGTATTGAAGTGCCAAATTCAGAAGTGGCTATGGTCTCATTAAGAGAGGTTCTTGAATCCAAACCAGCGAATAAGCATCAATCAAAATTATTAATTGGACTTGGAAAAGATGTATATGGAAATGCTGTAATGGCTGAGCTAAACAAAATGCCTCACTTGTTGGTAGCTGGGGCAACAGGCTCAGGAAAATCAGTTTGTATAAACGGAATTATTACAAGCATTCTAACAAATGCAAAGCCGCATGAAGTGAAATTAATGATGATTGATCCTAAAATGGTAGAATTGAATATGTATAATGGGATTCCTCATTTATTAGCGCCTGTTGTCACAGATGCAAAAAAAGCCTCACAGGCGTTGAAAAAAGTTGTAAATGAAATGGAAAGACGTTATGAACTATTTGCCCATACTGGGACTAGAAATATCGAAGGCTACAATGATTATATAAGACTTCATAATATGGAAAATGAAGAGAAGCAATCTTCCTTACCTTTTATTGTTGTCATAGTAGATGAGTTGGCTGATTTAATGATGGTTGCATCTTCCGATGTAGAAGATGCTATTACGAGACTAGCACAAATGGCTCGTGCTGCAGGTATTCATTTAATCATAGCCACACAAAGACCTTCTGTAGATGTAATTACGGGTGTTATTAAAGCAAATATTCCTTCACGTATAGCATTTAGTGTTTCATCCATGACAGATTCTAGAACAATATTGGACATGGGTGGTGCGGAGAAATTGTTAGGTAGAGGAGACATGCTATTTTTACCTGTAGGTGCATCTAAACCAATTAGGGTTCAAGGAGCGTTCTTATCTGATCAAGAAGTAGAGGATATTGTAGCCTTTGTGATATCACAACAACAAGCTCAATATCATGAAGATATGATTCCAGATGAAGCAGGAGAAGTTAAAGGAGAAGTAGAAGATGCCTTATATGATTCTGCTGTTCAGTTAGTCATTGAAATGGAAACGGCCTCAGTTTCTATGCTACAAAGAAGATTTAGAATTGGTTACTCACGTGCAGCACGATTAATTGATGAAATGGAAGCTAGAGGTATTGTAGGACCTTATGAAGGTAGTAAGCCTCGGTCTGTATTAGTAGATAAAGAGCAATTTGAACAAAATGTAAAACATTCGTAATGTTTTTGAAGAAACGAATGGATTTTTATAGGTAATAATGACTAATGTTTGAAAAAAAGTATAAGAATTTCATTGTTTCTTCAAAATTTCAGTTTAGACTATTTATTTATTTTTTAAAAAATGATAATCTATAAACGATTAGTAGGAAGATCACACATCTGAGGTCTGAAGTCTTAGGTGTAATTGTTTTGGGGGTAACATCATGTCAATAAAATTAGATCATCGTCATCTATATCTTCAAGTTATTGAAAAAATAAAAAAAGATATAGAAGACGGAGTATACACAGAAAAGGAAAAACTACCATCGGAATTTGAGTTGGCTAAACAGTTAGGTGTTAGCAGAGCAACTCTAAGAGAGGCATTACGTATCTTAGAGGAGGAGCATGTGATCATTCGCAAGCACGGTGTTGGAACGTTCATCAATTCTAAACCGATGTTTAGTTCAGGTATTGAACAACTTTCTAGTGTGACGTCTATGATTGAACAAGCTGGCATGAAACCTGGTACAATTTTTTTGAGTTCAACTACTCAGCCTCCTTCGGACGAAACGATGCGTTTATTTCATTGTCAAGAAGATGATTCTCTTGTAGTAATTGAAAGGCTTCGTACTGCAAATGATGAACCTGTTGTGTACTGCCTTGATAAAATTTTGAAAAAACATTTGCCTGATGGATACTTGCACCAAGAATCTCTTTTCAATTTTTTAGAGAGCTATTCATCAATTAAAGTTACATACGCAGTATCACAAATAGAACCTATCGGATACCATGAGAAGATTTCACCACTTCTACAATGTGAAACAGATACCGCTTTGCTGGTACTGAAACAAATGCATTATGATGAAAATGATCGCCCAGTCCTATATTCACTTAATTATTTTAAGTCTAATAAATTTAGCTTTCATGTATTAAGAAAAAGAGTATAGTAAGTTGAGTTCTACTAATCAAAAACATATATTAGGAGGTTTTACCTTGAAAAAGCGTAAAATGGGGTTAGCGCTATCTCTAGTATTGGCTGCTGGTACAATGCTTGGAGCATGTGGTAAAAGCGATGACAAAAAAGAAAATGCTGGGTCTGGAGATGCTGATAAGAAACATTTTTCAGTAGCGATGGTTACAGACGTTGGTGGAGTTGACGATAAGTCATTCAACCAATCTGCTTGGGAAGGTCTTCAAGCATTTGGTAAAGAAAATGGAATGGAAAAGGGTAAAGGCGGATATGAGTACCTACAATCAACTGGTGATCAAGATTACGTGCCACATTTAAATACCCTTGTTCGTAATAAATTTGATTTAATCTACGGTATTGGTTACCTATTACAACCTGCAGTTGAAGAAGTTGCAAAACAACAACCAAATTCTAAATTTGCAATTGTTGATTCAGTAATTGACCAACCAAACGTAGCAAGTATTACATTTAAAGAACATGAAGGTTCTTTCCTAGTTGGTGTTGCTGCTGCACTTACAACAAAATCAAATAAAATTGGTTTCGTTGGTGGAGTTGATGGAGCTCTAATTAATAAATTTGAAGCAGGATTCGTAGCAGGTGTTAAATCTGTAAAACCTGATGCAGAAGTTAAAGTTCAATACGCTGGTGACTTTGGTAAACCAGAACTTGGTAAAGAAATTGCTAACGCTATGTACTCTCAAGGTGTAGACGTAATCTACCACGCTTCAGGTGGTACAGGTAATGGTGTATTTACAGCTGCTAAAGAGAGAAAGCAAAAAGATCCAAATGCTAACGTATGGGTTATCGGTGTTGACCGTGACCAAGTTGAAGAAGGTAAAGTTCCTGGAACAGATACAACAATCACTCTTACTTCAATGGTTAAACGTGTAGATATCGCTGTTAAAGACTTAGCTACAAAAGCTAAAGATGGAAAATTCCCTGGTGGAGAAGAAATCCAATATGGTCTTGGTGAAAATGCAGTTTCTGTCTCTGAATCTGGTGGAAATCTTTCTGCAGACACTCTTAAAGTAGTTGGTGAGTGGACAGAGAAAATTAAAAATGGTGAAGTAGAAGTACCATCAACTCGTGATGAATTGAAAAAAATGAAATTCTAATATATTTACAACAATTGAAGGAATGCCGTTCTTGTGGTATTCCTTCAATTACTGATTAGGAGAGAGTTTTGTAAAATAAAGAAAGTTTATTAGGTTAAGAGATTTTTGATAGGATGCCCTTATAGGCTCTAGTTATAATAGACGGTTGAAGCAGAGCAATAGAAAAATTAAATGAAAGGTTCTAAGTTGTAAGACTTCTTACAAGTTTTCCTTTGATTTTTCTAAAAAAGCAAGATATTTACAATAAAGTAAAAAGGTATGTGAATTTAACTTGCGTTGTACACAAGGGAGTGAAAATAGTGGAGTATGTAATAGAAATGCTAAATATCAGAAAGGAATTTCCGGGTATTGTAGCTAATGATGATATTACAGTGCAATTGAAAAAAGGTGAAATTCATGCATTATTAGGTGAAAATGGTGCAGGGAAGTCTACTTTAATGAATGTACTTTTCGGCTTATATCAGCCAGAAAAAGGGCAGATACGAGTAAGAGGAGAAGAAGTTAAGATAACAAATCCTAATATTGCAAATGATTTAGGAATTGGAATGGTGCATCAGCATTTTATGCTTGTTGATACACTATCAGTTACGGAGAATATTATTTTAGGTAAAGAGCCGACTGAACTAGGAAAAATTAAACTTAAAGAAGCTAGTGAGGAAGTTCGAAGAATCTCTGAACAATATGGTTTACAAGTAGATCCTAATGCAAAGATTGCAGATATTTCTGTCGGTATGCAACAAAGAGTAGAGATTTTAAAAACGTTATATCGTGGAGCAGAAATATTAATCTTTGATGAACCTACAGCGGTATTAACACCTCAAGAAATTAAAGAATTAATCTCCATAATGAAAAAATTAATTGCTGAAGGAAAATCCATTATTCTTATCACACATAAGCTTAAAGAAATTATGGAAGTTTGTGATCGTGTTACAGTTATACGTAAGGGTAAAGGAATCGGAACAGTAAATGTTTCTGATACAAATCCAGATCATCTTGCTAGTTTAATGGTTGGACGAGAAGTAGTGTTTACCACAGAAAAAGTTGAATCTCAGCCAAAACAAGAAGTTCTTTCAATTCAAAATTTAGTTGTGAAAGATACACGAAACGTCGTGGCTGTAAATAATTTAAATCTAACCGTGAGAGCAGGAGAAATAGTTGGTATTGCAGGGGTAGATGGTAATGGTCAATCGGAGTTAATTGAAGCTATAACAGGTTTAAAGAAAATTGAATCTGGATCGATTAAATTAAACGATAAAGATATTACGAAACTTACACCACGAAAAGTAACAGAATCAGGTTTAGGTCATATTCCACAAGATCGCCATAAGCATGGATTAGTATTAGATTTTTCAATGAGTGAAAATATGGTTTTACAAACGTATTATCAAAAACCTTATTCTCAATATGGAATCTTAAATGATAAAGTGATTGAGAAGAAGGCTAAAGAATTAATAGCTGAATACGATGTTCGTACGCCAAGTGAGAAAACATTGGCAAGAGCTCTTTCGGGTGGAAATCAACAGAAAGCAATTATCGGTAGAGAGATTGATAGAAATCCAGATTTATTGATTGCAGCACAACCAACACGTGGATTAGATGTAGGGGCAATCGAATTTATTCATAAAAAATTAATTGAACAACGCGATAATGGAAAAGCTGTTTTACTTGTTTCATTTGAATTAGAAGAGATTATGAATGTTAGTGATCGAATTGCAGTTATGTACGAAGGCCAAATCGTTGATATCGTTGATCCTAAAGAAACAACAGAACAAGAACTTGGACTATTGATGGCAGGTAGTAAACGTAAGGAAGCGGGGGATTTAAACCATGTCTAAACGTATGGTCAATATTTTAGTACCCGTTATAGCGGTATTATTAGGATTAATAGCTGGTGCTATTATTATGTTAATTAGTGGTTATAATCCAATTGAAGGATATTCTGCTCTGATCTCAGGTGTATTTGGAGAGTCTTTTTACATTGGAGAAACCATTCGTCAAATCACCCCTTTAATTTTAGCTGGTATAGCTGTAGCATTCGCTTTTAGAACAGGATTATTTAACATTGGGGTTGAAGGTCAGTTAATTGTGGGTTGGTTAGCTGCCGTTTGGGTTGGTACTGCCTTTGATTTACCAAAAATCATTCATTTACCTTTAGCGATTATAGCTGCTGTTGTTGCAGGTGCTTTTTGGGCTTTTATACCAGGATTGTTAAAAGCGAAATTCCGTGTACATGAAGTAATTGTAACCATTATGATGAACTATATTGCATTACACTTAACGAACTTTTTAATTGTAAATGTGTTAACGGATCATAAAGACAAAACAGAGAATATTGCTAGTACGGCATCTCTACGTTCACCATGGCTTGAAAGCTTAACGGATTACTCACGTGTTCATTGGGGAATATTGTTAGCTCTATTCGGTGCTTTCTTAATGTGGTTCATCTTAGAAAAAACAAAAACAGGATTTGAACTGCGATCAGTTGGTTTTAATGATGAAGCGTCACGTTATGCTGGTATGAACGTTAATAAAAATATTATTCTATCAATGGCTATTTCAGGTGCGTTTGCAGGACTTGCAGGTGCGATGGAAGGGCTTGGAACATTTGAATATGCAGCAATTAAAGGTGGATTTACAGGCGTAGGTTTTGACGGTATTGCTGTTGCCTTACTTGGAGGAAATATTGGAATTGGTATTGTTCTTGCTGGAACATTATTCGGTGCTTTGAAAATGGGTGCAATCAATATGCCATTTGAAGCTGGTGTTCCGCTAGAATTAGTTGATATTGTTATTGCGTTAATTATTTTCTTTGTTGCATCAAGCTATGCTATTCGTATGTTTTTAGAACGAAAAAATCGTAAGGGGGCGAAATAAGTGAGTATAGTTGAAATCCTGCAAATTGTAGTTCCTTCTATGATTGCTTTAGCTGCTCCTCTTATTTTTACTGCATTAGGTGGAGTTTTCTCAGAACGTTCAGGTGTTGTAAACATCGGACTTGAAGGATTAATGGTATTTGGAGCATTCACTTCTATCGTTTTCAATTTAACATTTGCTGACCAATTGGGTGGTTTAACACCTTGGGTTGCTATGTTAGTTTCAATGGTAGTGGGTATGGTATTTTCACTTTTGCATGCAGTAGCTTCTATTACTTTCCGTGCAAATCAAGTTGTAAGTGGTGTTGCTATTAACTTTCTAGCAACAGGTTTATGTTTATTCTTAGTAAAACTTTTATATGATGGAAAAGGTCAAACAGACTTTATCCAACAGACTTTTAGTAAAATTGATATTCCTATATTAAGCAAAATTCCGGTGATTGGAGATATCTTCTTTTCTCATCAATACGCTATCGCATATATTGCTTTAATTATTCCATTTATTGCTTGGTATGTCCTATTTAAAACTCCATTTGGTCTAAGAATTCGTGCTGTAGGGGAGCATCCTATGGCTGCTGATACAATGGGAGTAAATGTTTCAAAAATTCGTTACCTAAGTGTTGTTATTTCTGGAGCCCTTGCTGGTATCGGTGGTGGTATCCATGCAACAACTGTAACACTAGATTTTAGTCATGCAACAATTAATGGTCAAGGTTTCATGGCATTAGCAGCTATGATTTTTGGTAAATGGCATCCACTTGGTGCGTTAGGTGCCGCACTATTCTTTGGATTAGCGAATAGTTTAAGTATAGTAGGGGCGCAACTTCCGTTCTTTAAAGATCTGCCTTCTTTCTACTTAACAGTTGCACCATACGTATTAACAATTATTGCTCTAACAGGATTTATTGGTCGCGCAGTTGCACCGAAAGCTTCTGGTGAGCCTTATATTAAAGGAAGCAGATAAGTTTCCTCCTATGCCCTACACGCGTTTGTGTAGGGCGTTTTTATCATTGAATGAAAGCATCTAGGGGTATAATTCCACCTAGACTCTCTACATATAAATTTGTAACAACTTTAGAGAAAAATGGTATAGTTAATGGTTTTTCTTAAAATTTGTTGCATGATTATTTCTGAAATAGGTATATTTTAAGTAGATGTTTATTTTTTTATGGATTAGCTACAATAATTATTGTACTGCCTAATTACATAAAGCGAGGGGGTTCAAAAATGTCCCAAGAAAATCAAGTTGTCATAGAAAAAGAGGGTTATAATATTCATATTGTTCCCACACATAAATATAAAACGAATACAATAGTCTGGAAAATGAAAGCACCTTTGACCAAAGATACAGTTGCTTTTCGTGCACTTTTACCACATGTAATGCAAAGTAGTTGTGGGAAATTTCCGACAACGACCGCTTTAAGGTCTTACTTAGAAGATTTATATGGTGCTACCTTATATGCTAATGTAGGAAAAAAAGGTGAATATCATATTATCACATTCACGATAGAAATAGCTAATGAGAAATTTTTGTCTGAGAGTGAATCTCTACTGACTAAAGGGATGGAATTACTAACGGAAATTCTTTTTAATCCAAATACGGAGAATGATTCATTCCAGCAAAAGTCTTTTGACCAAGAAAAAAGAGCATTAAAACAAAGAATTCAATCTCTGAATGATGATAAAATGAAATATTCTTCCGTTAGACTTGTAGAAGAGATGTGTAATGATGAGCCATACGGATTAGAAGTAAATGGAACAATCGAGCAAGTAAACGAAATTACGTCACGTTCCTTATATGATTATTATCAGCATGCAATGGAAACAGATGAATTAGATTTATATGTGGTAGGTGATATTGATCGCCAGCAGGTGGAAACAATTTGTGATCAATTTATTTCATTATCAAAACGTAATCCAAATCAACAACCATTTGAAAGACCAGCAGCCGATATAAAAGTGAAAGAAATCGTAGAAAAGCAAGATGTCAATCAAGGAAAATTAAATATTGGTTATAGAACGGGAATTGTTTATGGAGATGAGCTTTATTTTCCTCTCCAAGTTTTTAATGGGATTTTCGGTGGTTTTGCACACTCTAAATTGTTTATGGAAGTACGTGAAAAAAATAGTTTAGCTTATTTTGCTGCTTCTCGTATAGAAAGTCATAAAGGATTATTGATGGTTATTTCAGGCATTCAATCGGAAAATTATAAAAAGACTATTACGATTATCGAAGAGCAAATGGAAGCAATGAAAAAAGGAGATTTTTCGGAAGAGATTATTAATCAAACTAAAGCAGTTATCGAAAATCAACTACTTGAAACAATTGATAGTGCGATAGGGTTGGTTGAAGTATTGTATCACAATGTCATCTCACCTAAAAATATTAGTATTCATACATGGTTAGAGGAAGTTAAAAAAGTAAATAAAGATGATATTGTCCAGGTGGGTAAACATATTCAACTTGACACCATATACTTTTTGACAGGATCGGAGGTGTCTCAATAATGAAAACCATAAAATATGCTCAAATTGATGAAGTTCTATATTATGAAAAACAAGAAAATGGTTTAGAAGTGTATATTTTACCGAAAAAGGAATTTAATAAAACATTTTCGACTTTTACGACCAAATATGGATCAATTGATAATTGGTTCCACCCCTTTGGAAAGAATGAAGTCAAGAAAGTTCCAGATGGAATCGCCCATTTTTTAGAGCACAAATTATTCGAAAAAGAAGATGGTGATGTATTTCAGCTGTTTTCTAAGCAAGGAGCATCAGCTAATGCTTTTACATCCTTTACGAGAACGGCTTACTTATTCTCTAGTACATCTAGATTTGAAGAAAATTTAACGACTTTAATTAACTTCGTTCAAGAACCTTATTTTACAGAGAAGTCTGTTGAAAAGGAAAAAGGAATTATTGGTCAGGAAATAAATATGTATGACGATAATCCAGATTGGCGCTTGTATTTTGGAACTATTGCGAATATGTATGAGAATCATCCAGTGAAAATAGACATTGCAGGTACTGTTGAAAGTATCGATCAAATTACAAAGGATTTACTTTATGAGTGCTATGAAACGTTCTATCATCCAAGTAATATGCTATTGTTTATTGTCGGCTCTGTAGATCCTGTTCAAACGATGAGCTTAATAAGAGAAAATCAACTAAGTAAAAGCTTCGATCAGGCTTCGGAAATTAAGAGACAGTTCGAGCAAGAACCCGACAGTGTATATAAGAAAAAAGAAATTTTACCAATGAATGTTCAAATATCGAAATGTTTAGTTGGAATAAAAGCGGCTCAGCTCCATCAAACAGGTCGAGAGATGTTAAAGAATGAATTAACAATAAATTTACTACTGGATTTATTATTTGGAAAAAGCTCTCTTATGTATGAAGAATTATATTCTCAAGGTTTAATTGATGGATCTTTTTCTTTCGATTATACGCAAGAAAAAGATTTTGGATTTGCTATGATTGGTGGAGATACTGAAAATCCTGATGAATTAGCTGATAAGATTATTGCTTATCTTCTTAAAATGAAAACAGGAGAAGGCTTCTCTGAAGAACTGTTAGAAAGAACAAAGAAAAAGAAAATCGGTTCCTTTTTACGTTCTCTTAACTCTCCAGAATACATTGCCAATTCGTTCACTCGATATGCCTTTTTAGAAACGAGTCTTTTTGATGTTGTACCTGTACTCGAAAGTATTTCGTTACAAGATTTGAAACAAGTAGCCACAGATTTAATCTCTGAAGAACGAATGACTATATGTCAGGTCGTACCGAAGAAGTGAATTGAAGTAACCATTTAGTTTTTTGGGGTAAAAAAACTATAAGAAAATTGAGACTGATTACAGTTTTCTAGAAGAGGCTGACTTAAAGGTACTATAATCGTACTTGTTAAGAAGATGCCTCTTTTATATGAAATGAGGGGAAATGAAGTGAGGAAAGAATTTGTACTTATAACAGGAGCAAGTGGAGCAATAGGTAGTGCAACGGCTATTGAACTTGCAAAACAAGGTTATTCACTATACATACATTATAATAGGAACGAACTAGGTATTCGGGATCTCATTCAAGCTTTAGAAGAGTATGATATTGAAGTTATTCCTATTCAAGCTGATTTAAGTACGATGGAGGGAGTAGAGCGATTATGTTCGAATATATTTTCTCTTAATAGTATAGTGTTAAATAGTGGAAAAGCGCATTATGGACTAGTTTCTGATGTCGATCTCGATACGATGCAAGAAATGATTCAGCTTCATTTAACTAGTCCATACTTAATCGTACAAAAGCTAACTTCGAAATTAACACGAAACGCTTCTTCTTCAATTGTTGCTGTTACGTCTATATGGGGAGATACAGGTGCTTCTTGTGAAGTTCTATATAGCATGCTTAAAGGTGGTCAAAACTCCTTTGTTAAGGCATTAAGTAAAGAATTAGCTCTTATGGGCGTGCGTGTGAATGCTGTTTCTCCAGGGATAGTGAATACCCCGATGGTGGCCAATCTAACTGAAGAAGAAAAGTTTGAGCTGACGGATGAAATTCCTATAGGAAGACTTGCTGAGCCAAAAGAAATAGCTGACAGCATTGCCTATTTACTATCTGATCGTGCATCGTATATTACAGGGCATATTTTAAAAGTAAACGGAGGATGGTACACCTAATGTGAAACCATTCCTATTACAATTCCTTAAATTATTTTTAACGAAAAGTCTAAGTGATAATTTGAACGGGATAAATTGTCAGTATAGAAGAGGTCATTCATACACAATTTATATAATAAGAAAGGGTGATATGAATGTCCATTTTAGATAATTGGGAGCAATGGAAAGACTTTTTGGGAGATCGTCTGCATACAGCTGAGGCTGAAGGGCTTTCTAAAGGTGTTATTTCTGAACTTGCTTTTGAAATTGGAGATTATTTATCAAAGCAAGTTCAACCCAAAAATGATCAAGAAAAAATTCTCGCAGAACTATGGTCTGTTGCCTCCGATGAAGAAAAGCATGCTATAGCGAATGTAATGGTGAAAATGGTTAGTAATTCAAACTCATGATGGAAATATAGTGAAAATTAATGTTCATAACAATACTTCTATTAACATCAGTTAGTATGGGATCTTTCTGAATTATTTAGATGACTAACTGAGGATTTCAATTGCTAGAGGATGCCAAACAAAAGGAAACTTTTTGGCATCCTATTTTTTTGAAAGTTGCGTTGAGATTCAAACGAAGTGTTAAGTACGACAAGAAAGACTCTTATCGTCATTATGCAAGAAAGTGAGCATCCTGGATGCATTTTCAATTTCTTATTAATGGGTAACAAATTTTGTTTAAAGAGATAGGTTAAGAAATCCTCCGTTTGCTTTCGAGTATAAAACACCTACGGGAGTTTCCGCGAATTTTTCTTTTTAAAAGTCGGCAATTACGTATAATAGGGCCTTTATGAAAAAAAGTGTGGGAAATTGTGATTGAAAAGCAAAGAAAGATAAGAAAATAGGCAAACTCATAATTTTTTATGATGTTTTCCCTTTAATATTAAGGGTAAATCATTTATTATTATAGATGCTAGTATAAAATTGTTGAATTTTGTCTTGAGGGGCGGGGATTTTTCAAATGGATCGAAAAGAATGGTATTTCGAGTATGAAATTCAGAAAAATCGACCGGGGATATTAGGTGATATTTCTTCTCTTCTAGGTATGTTATCCATAAACATAGTTACAATTAACGGTGTTGATGAAGGTCGAAGAGGATTACTATTAAAGGCTAATGACAGTAAAAATATTGAACGTTTAGAATCAATACTATCTACGATGGATACGATAAAAGTAATTAAGATTCGTGAGCCTAAGATGTTAGATCGATTAGCTGTTAGGCATGGACAATATATTCAACGAGACGCTGACGACAAAAAAACTTTTCGCTTTGTTAGAAGTGAATTAGGATTATTAGTCGATTTTATGGCTGAATTATTTAAACAAGATGGACATAAGATGATTGGGATTCGTGGTATGCCTCGAGTTGGAAAAACAGAATCTATTGTAGCAGCAAGTGTTTGTGCCAATAAACGATGGTTATTTGTTTCTTCAACGCTATTGAAGCAAACAATTAGAAGCCAGCTTATAGAAGATGAATATAATGAAAACAATCTATTTATTATAGACGGAATTGTTTCTACAAGATCGGCTAATGAAAAGCATTGGCAACTTGTTAGAGAAATTATGAGACTTAATTCAGTTAAAGTGATCGAACATCCTGATGCATTTGTGAGAAATTCAGAATATACGATGGATGACTTTGATTATATTATCGAGTTAAGAAATAATCCAGAAGAAGAAATTACATATGAAGTTGTACATCAAAATGATTTATTTGGGGGATCAGATTTTGGCTCCTTTGATTTCTAAAGTATAGAAGGTGTTATAAATGACGGAATTAGGAAAAACGTTAAAAGCTGCACGTGAAGAGAAAGGTCTTAGTTTAGATGATTTACAGCAATTAACGAAAATTCAAAAAAGATATTTAATTGGTATAGAAAAAGGCGATTACGCAATGATGCCAGGTAAATTTTATGTGCGTGCCTTTATTAAGCAGTATGCTGAGGCTGTTGGAATTGAGCCAGAGGAAATTTTTGAACAATTTAAGAGTGATGTTCCAGCAGTTAGAGAAGATGAGTTACCAGAGCAACTATCAAGAGTGCAGTCAAAGAGAACTATCTCTCCTACTCAATCTAAAGTACTAGATCTTTTACCGAAAATATTAGTAGCTGTTTTCGTTATCGGAGCGGCAGTTTTAATTTGGGTGCTTGTTTCTAAAAATATACAAACAGATGGAGAGAAAAAGTCTGATACTGGAAGTGACCAGATTACCGTTGAATCAGAAAAAAATTCTCCTTTAAAAGATGGTGAAGCATCAAAAGACAAAGATAAGGCTCAAGATAATGGCGACAAGAATGATCAAGATCAAGAGAATGATCAAGATAAAGAGCAAAATAATGATGTTAAACAAACTGTATCAGTAGTTAATTCTTCCGGTAAATTTTCTACGTATGAATTAAAAGATACAGATGTATTTAAATTAAAGTTAGTTGCTAGTGCTGATACTTGGGTAAATGTTAAGAACGCTAATGGTAAATCTATGTTTCAAGGTCTAATGAAACAAAATGATAATCAAGAAATTGACTTAACAAATGAAACAAAGGCAGAGCTAGTAATTGGTAATACAGCAGGAACGACTATATATATTAATGATGAGCAATTAACTTATGCCATTTCTCCTACTGAAAGAGTTAATCAAAATATTACCATTAACTTTTCAAAAACAGAGTAATTTTAGTTAATAATGAAGACTAGAAAGTTCTTACCTTTTAGTCTTCAATCAAGAGCTCGGCATAGCCGGGTTCTTCGTCTTTTCATTTTGGGTAACATAGAATATAGTATATATTAAAGAAGTTTTTCATCTGGAGGTTTTTGTTTTGAATTTACCTAATAAAATAACGGTATCGAGAATATGTTTAATCCCAGTATTTCTAATTTTTATGCTGGTTGACTTTCATTGGGGAGATTTAAAAATTGGTAGTGAGTATCTTCCTATTGAACATTTAGTTGGTGCATTGATTTTCATCGTTGCTTCAGTAACTGATTGGATCGATGGGCATTATGCTAGGAAGTATAATCTTGTTACAAATCTTGGAAAGTTTTTAGATCCGTTAGCGGATAAATTATTAGTATCATCAGCTTTAATTGTGTTAGTAGAGTTACAGCTTGCTGCATCATGGATTGTTATTGTCATTATAAGCCGTGAATTTGCAGTTACAGGATTACGATTAATTCTTGCAGGAACAGGTGAAGTTGTAGCTGCAAATATGTTAGGGAAAATTAAAACTTGGACCCAAATCATAGCCGTATCTGCTTTACTTCTGCATAACTTACCATTTGAATTAATCTCTATTCCATTTGCAACAATTGCATTATGGGTTTCTATGTTCTTTACCATATGGTCTGGTTGGGAATACTTCGCTATTAATAAAGATGTATTTAAAAATTCTAAATAAACACGGGGGAGTTTTTAGATGAATGCAGAGATTATTGCTGTCGGCTCTGAGCTATTACTTGGACAAATCGTGAATAGTAATGCTCGTTACATTTCTAGACAGCTTGCCGAAATAGGGGTAAATGTTTTTTTTCATACAGTAGTTGGCGATAATTCGTCTCGCTTAAAGAGTGCAATTGAAATAGCAGAGAAGCGTTCTCAGATTGTTATCTTTACTGGCGGACTCGGACCAACAAAAGATGATTTAACAAAAGAAGCGATTGCAGCTCATTTAAATACTCAGTTAGTTATGGATGAGCATGCGTTAGCTAGCATCTCTGCTTATTTTGCAAAAACGGGAAGACCTGTTACGGAGAACAATAAAAAGCAAGCGCTTGTTTTGGACGGTTCTCATGTTTTAGTGAATGATCACGGAATGGCCCCTGGAATGATATACTCATCTCCTAGTCATACATATATGCTTTTACCTGGACCACCGTCTGAAATGGAACCGATGTTTTCGACATATGGGATTCCTGCATTAGTAGATAAAATGAATACGATTGAAAGAATTCATTCTCGAGTTCTTCGATTTTTTGGTATTGGTGAAGCATATTTGGAAACAGTTGTTGAAGATTTATTAGATGAACAATCTAACCCTACAATTGCTCCCTTAGCTTCTGATGGAGAAGTTACGTTAAGAATAACAGCTAAACACTCTTCAGTTGATGAGGCTGATAGAATGATTGATGAAGTAGAAGAAAAGATTAATCAACGAGTTGGGCAATTTTGTTATGGAAAAGATGATACGTCTTTAATGAAAGAAGTTGTGAAGCTGTTAACTTCTAAAGGTCTTACAATTGCTAGTGCAGAAAGTTTAACAGGTGGTATGTTTCAAGAGGAATTAACGACAATATCAGGTGCGAGCCAAATATTTAAAGGTGGAATTGTTAGCTATAGTAATGAGGCAAAAATAAATGTCTTAAAAGTAAACAAAGAAACGATTGAAAAATATGGCGCAGTGAGTGAACAATGTGCAAAAGAAATGGCTGAACAAGTACGTTCTTTACTAGGTACTGATATTGGAATTAGCTTTACTGGTGTTGCAGGACCAGAACCACTTGAAGGTAAACCAGTGGGCACTGTTTATATTGGCTTGTCTAGTTCGAAATTTACTACAAAAGTAGTTAAGCTACAACTACAGAGAAGCAGACAGGTTAATAGAGTAATAAGTTTTAAAAATGGCTGTCATATTATTCTACAAAGCTTACAAAGTCATGAATAGAAGTTTTAGATATCATTTTAAAATAGAAGGTGTTTATCAATTTACGTTATATTTGATAGATACCTTCTATTTTTTTATAAAGGTATTTTCTTAACGAATTGTGATTAAAAAAAATTTACATAAGTAAAATGAAAGTTTTAGAGAAAAATTAACAATGAAATTAAGCGAATAAATGTTCGCTTTTTACTTGTCAAACGAAAGAAAAAAGTATATAGTAAATATAGTTATTAACAAACAAAGAAGCAGTACGCTTTAATGAATAGATATTAGCATGTATTTAAAAGGGGGAACTCTAGTGAGTGATCGTCAAGCAGCCTTAGAAATGGCTTTGAAACAAATTGAAAAACAATTCGGTAAAGGTTCCATTATGAAACTAGGAGAACAATCTGACCGCAGAATTTCTGCAGTTCCTAGTGGTTCGTTAGCTTTAGATGTAGCGCTTGGGGTTGGTGGATATCCAAGAGGTCGTATTATTGAAGTGTATGGTCCTGAAAGTTCAGGTAAAACAACTGTAGCATTACATGCGATAGCTGAAGTACAAGCATCTGGTGGACAAGCAGCTTTTATTGATGCTGAGCATGCTTTAGATCCAGTTTATGCTCAAAAGTTGGGTGTGAATATTGATGAATTATTGTTATCACAACCGGATACTGGAGAGCAAGCTTTAGAAATTGCTGAAGCACTTGTACGAAGCGGTGCAATTGATATTATTGTAATTGACTCAGTTGCTGCTTTAGTTCCTAAAGCAGAAATTGAAGGAGATATGGGAGATTCTCATGTAGGCTTACAAGCACGTTTAATGTCTCAAGCACTACGTAAGTTATCTGGAGCTATTAATAAATCAAATACAATTGCTATTTTCATCAACCAAATCCGTGAAAAAGTAGGAGTTATGTTTGGAAATCCTGAAACAACACCAGGAGGACGAGCGTTGAAATTCTATTCAACGGTCCGTTTAGAAGTACGTCGTGCAGAGCAATTGAAACAAGGCAATGACATTGTAGGGAATAAAACTAAAATTAAAGTTGTAAAGAATAAAGTTGCGCCACCATTCCGTGTAGCAGAAGTGGATATTATGTATGGAGAAGGAATATCTCGTGAAGGAGAAATTGTTGATATGGCTTCTGATCTTGATATTATCCTTAAGAGTGGGGCATGGTATTCTTATAATGATGAACGTTTAGGTCAAGGTAGAGAAAATGCTAAACTTTTCTTAAAAGAAAACGATGCTATTCGTACAGAAATTATGAAGAAAATACGTGATCACTATCAGTTAGATGGAGAACATGTTGCTCCAGAAGAAGATTCGGCTCAGGAAGAAATGGATTTTCTAGAAGAATAAGCAATATAAAAAGACTTAGCACTCTTTAGAATGCTAAGTCTTTTTATCTTTTTAAGGGTATTTCACCATAATATATTAGGATTAGGAGTTGTATACTGACTTTGTGAAAGTTGAATATAGGTTATGGTCATTTAAATATGTGGTTTCCTATAGCTGGAAAAGGACTGTACGTTAACATGTATGGGCTGAATGGTACCAATGTCTGAAAATTCATAGGCGCCCAAAGGTACAACCCCTTGACAACCCAAATTTGCACCTATACAATTAATATGTATATTTTACATGTTTTTAAATTTAACATTTGTAAAAAAAAAAGCCTATGTGCTGTATATTGAAGAAAAGTAACAATGTACATGCCGACATGACATGATTAAAAATAATTTCATAGCAAGAGGAGGTGAAAAGATGGATCTAATTATTATTATCATCTCCATTTTGCTTGCTCTGTTCGTCGGTGCAGTTGTTAGTTATTTTGTATTCAAGAAATTATCTGAAAACAAAATAGCAGGGGCAAAGAATGAAGCAGAACGTATCATTGAAGATGGCATTAGAGAAAGTGAAGCTCTTAAAAAAGAAGCCCTTATTGAAGCCAAGGATGAAATCCATAAACTTCGAACTGATGCTGAAAGTGACATTCGTGAACGAAGATCTGAATTACAAAAACAAGAAAATCGATTATTGCAAAAAGAAGAGAATCTTGATCGAAAAAGCGATACTCTTGATAAACGTGAATCCGCTTTAGAGAAAAGAGATTATTCTCTTAACCAAAAACAACAGCATATTGAAGAGAAGGAAAGCAAAGTGGACGATATGGTTCGTCTGCAACAAACAGAGCTTGAACGAATTTCTAGCTTAACAAGAGAAGAAGCAAAAGCCATTATTCTGGATCGTGTTGAAAAGGAACTATCACATGATATTGCTATTATGATTAAAGAAAATGAAAACCGTGCGAAAGAAGATTCTGATAAGAAAGCAAAAGAAATTCTTTCACTTGCTATCCAAAGATGTGCGGCTGATCATGTAGCTGAAACAACAGTATCTGTTGTTACTCTGCCAAATGATGAAATGAAGGGACGTATTATTGGCCGCGAAGGCCGTAATATAAGAACACTTGAAACGCTTACAGGTATTGATTTAATCATAGATGATACACCTGAAGCAGTTATTTTATCTGGATTTGATCCAATCAGACGTGAAACAGCAAGATTAGCACTTGAGAAATTAGTACAAGATGGTCGTATCCATCCGGCACGTATTGAAGAAATGGTGGATAAAGCGAGAAGAGAAGTTGATGAGCATATCCGTGAAATTGGAGAACAAACAACTTTTGAAGTTGGGGTTCATGGATTACATCCAGACTTAATTAAGATTCTTGGACGTTTGAAATTCCGAACAAGTTATGGACAAAATGTTCTAAAACATTCTATGGAAGTTGCCTTCTTATCAGGATTACTTGCTGCTGAATTAGGTGAAGATGAAATGCTTGCTAGAAGAGCTGGTTTGCTTCACGATATTGGTAAAGCTATTGACCATGAAGTGGAAGGAAGCCATGTTGAAATTGGTGTTGAACTTGCCACTAAGTATAAGGAAAATCCTGTTGTCATTAACAGTATTGCTTCGCATCACGGTGATACAGAACCAACATCGATAATTGCAGTTCTAGTAGCAGCAGCGGATGCTTTATCTGCAGCAAGACCTGGAGCAAGAAGTGAAACTCTTGAAAATTATATTCGTCGTTTAGAGAAACTTGAAGAAATTTCAGAGTCATATGATGGTGTTGAAAAATCATTTGCGATTCAGGCTGGCCGTGAAGTTCGTATTATGGTTAAACCAGAACAAATTGATGATTTAGAGGCTCATCGTTTAGCGAGAGATATACGTAAGCGTATTGAAAAAGAATTAGATTACCCTGGACATATTAAGGTAACTGTTATTCGAGAAACTCGAGCTGTAGAATATGCAAAATAGAGTGTAATAGAAGAGGGAATCCTAAAAGACATACTTTTAGGGTCCCTCTTCTTTCTTATTTGGGTATAATAAAGTAGTAAGTAAATGTTTGTTTTGACTAATTGTTTAAATGAAACAATATTATATGCTATAATTTTCAAAGTCTAAAAGAACGTATTTTTTGAAAGTAGAAAGGGTTATAAAATGAAATTACTATTTGTTGGAGATGTTGTAGGTTCTCCAGGTAGAGATATGGTGGAAGAATATTTACCAAAACTAAAAGACAAATATAAACCACATATCGTGATAATAAATGGTGAAAATGCAGCAGCTGGAAGAGGAATTACAGAAAAAATTTATCGTCAGTTTTTAAGCTCTGGAGCAAATGCAGTAACACTAGGTAATCATGCTTGGGATCATAAAGAGATTTTTGAATTTATTGAGGATGCGAATAATTTAGTAAGACCAGCTAATTTTCCAGAAGGAGCACCAGGGACAGGAATTACTTATATAAGATGGAATGCTCTTCAAGTTGCTGTTATCAATTTGCAAGGAAGAACTTTTATGCCGCCATTAGATTGTCCGTTTGTTAAAGCGGAGCAGTTAGTAGAAGAGGCTAGAAAAGTAACACCAATCATATTTGTAGACTTTCATGCTGAAGCAACAAGTGAAAAACAAGCTCTAGCTTGGTTTTTAGATGGGAAGGTTTCTGCTGTAATTGGTACGCATACACATGTTCAAACAGCTGACTATCGTATCTTACCGAAGGGAACAGCTTATATGACTGACGTTGGTATGACAGGTCCTTATGATGGGATTTTAGGAATGACTAGGGAGCCGATTATTCAAAAGTTCTTAAACAGTATGCCTGCGCGTTTTACTGTGCCTAAAGATGGGCGAGCACAGTTAAGTGCAGTACTTATTGATATTGATGAAAAAAGTGGAGTAGCTAAGAAAATTCAGCCGTTGATTATTAATGAAGACCATCCATTTTTTGAATAAGCGCTAAAATATCATATTAGTTGAGAGAGTATCTTCCTATTTTAGGGGATGCTCTTTTTTGGGTATAGGCTAACCTGATATATCTATGGTTAATTACTTAGGAGATTAGGATTTTCTTCTCCTAGAAACAAACAGCTGTGTTACGATTAGTTGAAAACTGTCCTAAGGAAAGAAAACCTCTTATATAAATTTGTAATAACTAGGACAAATGTTGAATATAGTAGCAATGGAAGTAATATATTTGTCACATCATCGTAAGACGATGGAGAAGGAAATACACAAGGAGGAGCTAGGAATGGAAATATTAAAGGTTTCAGCAAAATCTAATCCCAATTCTGTAGCAGGCGCACTTGCGGGTGTCCTACGTGAAAGAGGAGCCGCTGAGATTCAGGCAATCGGAGCAGGGGCGTTAAATCAGGCCGTTAAGGCAGTAGCAATTGCAAGAGGATTTGTGGCACCTAGTGGAGTGGACTTGATATGTATTCCTGCTTTTACAGACATAATGATTGATGGCGAAGAAAGAACTGCTATAAAGCTTATAGTGGAACCACGTTAAACAGAGAGAATGTAAAGAAGAGGCAATCTAAAAGTAAAACTTTTGGTAAGCCTCTTTATTTTGTAGAAAATCATGTTTTAAAAAGGATAACCGATGTTAGTGAAGGCTTTTGGGACAACCTTTCTCAAAGTATAATCTCCTTTGTTCAAGATATAATGGGTTTATCAATCAAATCATACGAATTATTGAAAAATTCTTTCTGTTTTCTGTATTTAATGTGTTGAGAGGCTTGCATTTTTTCATTGTTAAGGCTAGAATTAAAGTCGTTTAGTACATCTCGCTGTAGGATCGCTTCGAAATGTCTTAATATTATAAAAAAATTGTATTCTAGTTTATTGAGAGAGTACTAGATAATCCAAGATAAGTTTCCATTTATAGTGTGACTAAAGGGGTGTAAGTAATGATCAATCAACTTTCGTGGAAAGTTGGAGGGCAGCAAGGTGAAGGTATTGAAAGTACAGGAGAAATTTTTTGTATAGCTTTAAATCGTTTAGGATATTATTTATATGGATATCGCCATTTTTCTTCACGAATAAAGGGTGGACACACAAATAACAAAATCCGTGTAAGCACTGTACAAACTCGTTCTGTATCAGATGACTTAGATATTCTTGTCGCCTTTGACCAAGAAACAATTGAATTGAATTACAAAGAACTGCATGAAAAAGGGATCATTATTGCAGATTCTAAAATAAAGCCACAGTGCCCTGAAGATTCTAAGGCTGTGATGTATAGTGTTCCGTTTTCTGAAATAGCTACTGAATTAGGTACATCATTAATGAAGAATATGGTAGCGATCGGTGCTTCTTCCGCAATATTAGGTTTAGATATTTCTATTTTTGAAGAAGTTGTAGAAGAAATCTTTGGTCGTAAGGGAGAACAAGTAGTTAAAAAGAACTTAGATGCTATTCAAGCAGGCTATGAATATATGGTAAATGAGCTAGGTCAAAATGTAGGTTCATTACAATTGGAAAAAGGCGATGGAAAACAACGCCTATTTATGATTGGTAATGATGCTATTGCTCTAGGAGCTCTAGCTGGTGGTTGCCGTTTTATGGCAGCTTACCCGATTACTCCAGCTTCAGAAATTATGGAGTATTTAATCAAAAAACTACCGGCAGTTGGTGGTACTGTTATTCAAACAGAAGATGAAATTGCAGCCGTAACTATGGCAATAGGAGCTAACTATGCAGGTGTGAGAACAATTACAGCGTCTGCAGGCCCAGGATTATCCTTAAAGATGGAAGCAATCGGATTGTCTGGAATAACAGAAACACCACTTGTTATCGTTGATACACAACGTGGAGGCCCTTCTACTGGTCTTCCTACAAAGCAAGAGCAATCGGATTTAATGGCAATGATATATGGAACACATGGTGAAATTCCTAAGATTGTTATGGCTCCAAGTACAGTAGAGGAAGCTTTTTATGATACGGCTGAAGCATTTAATTTAGCTGAGGAATATCAAGTACCTGTTATTGTTTTGTCTGATTTACAGTTATCGTTAGGGAAACAAACTGTACAGCCTTTAGATATAAATAAAGTAGAGATTCGTCGTGGTAAACTTGTACAAGGTGAATTACCAGAAGTGGACGGATATTTTAAACGCTATGAAGTAACAGAAGATGGAGTTTCACCTAGGGTCATTCCTGGTATGTTAAATGGAATCCATCATGTTACAGGTGTAGAGCATGATGAAACTGGTAAACCTTCTGAAGCAGCAACAAATCGTGTTGCTCAAATGGATAAGAGAATGAGAAAGATTAAAAACATTTCATTTCCTAATCCGGTTCATAAATATGCAAAACATGAAGAAGCAGACTTGTTAATTGTTGGTTTTAACTCTACTCGTGGAGTAATCGAGGAGGGTATTACCCGTTTAGAAGAGGATGGCTTGAAGGTGAACCATGCGCATATGCGTTTAATTCATCCATTCCCTATTGAGGAAATGCTACCACTTGTAACTTCGGCTAAGAAAGTTGTAGTCGTTGAGAATAATGCTACTGGACAATTAGCAAATATTATAAAAATGAATTTAGGCCATGTCGATAAAATTAAGAGCATTCTAAAGTATGATGGTAACCCGTTTTTACCACATGAAATTCATTCAAAATGCAAGGAGTTGTTCTGATATGGCTACATTTAAAGATTTTCGTAATAATGTAAAACCAAACTGGTGTCCTGGTTGTGGAGACTTTTCTGTTCAAGCAGCTATTCAACGTGCGGCAGCTAATGTCGGATTAGAGCCTGAACAATTAGCCGTTATTTCGGGTATTGGCTGTTCTGGACGTATTTCTGGATATATCAAATCTTATGGATTTCATAGTATTCATGGCCGTTCACTACCAATTGCTCAAGGTGTGAAAATGGCAAACCGTGAATTAACAGTCATTGCATCAGGCGGAGACGGCGATGGTTTTGCTATTGGTATGGGACATACCGTTCATGCCATCCGTAGAAATATTGATATTACGTATATTGTTATGGATAATCAAATTTATGGATTAACAAAAGGGCAAACATCACCTCGTTCAGCTGCTGGTTTTAAAACGAAATCAACACCACAAGGTTCAATTGAACAAGCGATTTCACCAATGGAACTAGCGATTTCTGCGGGTGCAACATTTGTTGCTCAAAGCTTCTCAACAGATTTAAAAGATTTAACTAGTATAATAGAAGCTGGAATCAATCATAAAGGATTTTCATTAATTAACGTATTTAGTCCTTGTGTGACCTATAATAAAATTAACACGTATGATTGGTTCAAAGAAAATTTAACAAAATTAGCTACTATAGAAGACTATGATCCTACTAATCGTGAGCAAGCCATGCAAACATTAATGGAGCATGATGGTCTAGTTACAGGTATTATTTATCAAAATAATGAGCGTAAATCGTATCAAGAATTAGTACCTGGTTATGGAGAAGAGGCATTAGCAAAATCAAGCCTCGAGTTAAGTCAAGAAAGCTTTGATAAGCTAGTAGCGGAGTTTATGTAATCTATATAAATAACAGATAATAAAAAGCCTCATGGAAATAGTCCATGAGGCTTTTTAAGTCGATCACAAAAAATAGAAGGATCTATTTATGAATGGATCTTAAAAGAAGAATCCTCCGCCAAATCCACCGCAGCATCTTCTTCTACAACCGCAACCGCGATTAAAATTGTTACTCTCATTACGACGACGATGTCTACGGAATGAGCTAGATTCGAAGCAACGGCAATTTCTTACACGTCTACAGAATCTACGTTCACGTCTGAAGCAATCACTGCTTTCTGAACGTCTGTTTCTACGTCTTGAGCTACTTTCTCTACGTCTTGAACTGCTTTCACCTTTTCCCATTTATAAACACTCTCCTTAAAAGTAAGTTCAATGTAATGTATGTAATCCGCGGACAAGATGAAAAGGCTAGTACCTAGAAATCAAAAAATGTGTATATATAATGGTTCGACAAATCTCTATTGAGATTGGTTAAGACTAATGAAGAAAAAAATAAATTTTTTTCTCGTTATCATTTGTACACGATAAACGTACAGCTAAGTAAATATATCTGTTATAAAAAATAAACTATTTATATAGATATATTTATGGAAAGAGAGGTGTGTTCACCTTGGAGGGAAAAATGAAGGCGCTTGTGAAGCATCATAGAGGTTTTGGGGCTAGTCTAGAGTATGTAAACATACCAATCATAAAAAAAAATGAGGTTCTTATTAGAGTTAAAGCTACTTCGATTTGCGGGACAGATGTTCATATTTACAAATGGGATCAATGGGCAAACAAGCGTGTTAAACCGCCATATATATTTGGGCATGAATTTTCTGGTGTAGTAATTGAGATAGGAAGTAGTGTGTCATCAGTGTCGGTCGGTGATCATGTATCGGCAGAAACCCATATCATTTGTCATAACTGTCTTCAATGTCTCGAAGGTCTAGGACATATATGCCGTAATACTAAAATCATTGGAGTCGATCAACCAGGATGTTTTGCAGAATATATTGCAGTTCCTGAACAGAATGTTTGGAAAAACCCGAAAGATTTAACGTTTGAAGTGGCATCCATTCAAGAGCCGATGGGAAATGCTGCACATACGGTACTTACTGGTGAAATTGTCGGAAAATCAGTTGCTATCATTGGGTGTGGTCCAATTGGTTTAATGGCAATAGCTATAAGTAAGGCAGCAGGTGCATCTCAAATATTGGCTATTGATGTGAATGAATATAGACTGCAATTAGCAAAACAGATGGGCGCTACAAGTTTAATTAATAGTTTAACTGTGGATGCCGTACAAAAGGCCGAACAAATCACGCATAATCAAGGAGTAGATGTTATTTGTGAAATGAGTGGTCATCCACAAGCTATCAAACAAGGGTTTGAGATGGTGGCGAATGGTGGAAGAGTTTCGATTTTGAGCTTGCCTGAAGAGCCAGTAGCATTAGATATTACAAATCAAATTGTATTTAAAGGACTGAACGTACAAGGTATTACAGGCCGATTATTATTTAAAACATGGAATCAAGTTTCACGTTTAATAAGATCAAAACAAGTGGATGTTCTCCCATTGCTAACTCATTCGTATCCTTTGGAAGAATTTAAAAAGGGATTTGATTTAATGCTATCAGGTAATTGTGGGAAGGTTATTTTATATCCTTAGATAGGGAAATAAGGAGGAGATAAGCAATGATCGAGTTCGATTATTTACAAACTGAAATAGATGAGATGAAGGGGAAGGGAGTTTTTCGAGAAATTGAGCCTCTCCAATCTCAACAGGATTCTATCGTTAAGATTAATCAACGAGAATTCATTCAACTATCTTCAAATAATTATTTAGGATTAACATCGCATCCTCGGTTAAAGAAAGCAGCTATTCTAGCTATAGAAAAGTATGGGGTGGGAACGGGCTCTGTTAGAACGATTGCGGGTACCTTATCGATACATGAAGATTTAGAACGAAAATTAGCTCATTTTAAGCATACAGAGGCTGCCCTAGTTTTTCAATCAGGTTTTTCAACGAATCAAGCTATATTATCAACTATACTCACTTCAGAAGATGTGATTATCTCTGATGAACTAAATCACGCCTCGATTATTGATGGAATTCGTTTATCAAAAGCTGCAAGAAAAGTATATAAACATGTCGATATGCAGAACTTGGAAAGAATCTTACAGCAATCCACTCAATATCGTAAGAGGTTAATTGTTACAGATGGTGTCTTTTCAATGGATGGAAATATTACACCATTGCCTCAGATTGTTTTATTGGCGGAAAAATATGATGCTATGGTAATGGTAGATGATGCTCATGCATCGGGTCTGTTGGGGAATAATGGGCGTGGTACAGTTAATCATTTTGGTCTAGATGGGAAAGTTCATATTCAAGTTGGGACTTTAAGTAAAGCAATCGGGGTGTTAGGAGGGTATGTAGCAAGCAGTCACTCTTTGATTGATTATTTGATACAGAGAGGAAGACCATTTCTATTTAGTACATCGCATCCACCTGCCGTTACAATGGCGTGTATGGAAGCGATTAATGTTTTGTTGGATGAACCATATCTTATAGATCAGCTATGGGAAAAAACTACTTTCTTTAAAAAAGGACTACATCAGCTTGGCTTTAATACTGGGGCTAGTCAAACACCTATTATACCGATTATCTTAGGGGATGAAGCGCTAGCTTTACAGTTTTCCAACCGATTAAAACAGTATGGTGTGTTTGCTCAAGGAATTGTATTTCCAACTGTTGCTAAGGGTAAGGCTCGTATTCGGACAATTGTAACAGTTCAGCATACAAAACAACAACTTCAACTTGCGTTAGACGCTTTTGAAAAAGTAGGTAAAGAATTAAAACTGATTTAATTTGAAGAGAGGCTATCTCATATGTGATTAAATATCATTTGAGGTAGCCTACTAAACGTATTAATTCTTTGATGAATGAATTTTTAACTACTTTTTTGTAAAATAGTATTTTTTACATGAAAAATACTATTTCATTGACCTAAAATGGTATAAAGATCATCTAGTTGATGTATTTGATAGTTCGGCTGTATGTTACTATGACTAGCACCTCTTTTTGGATTGTACCAGCAAGTATCTATACCTGCTAAATGGCCACCTTTTATATCAGATGTTAGCGAGTCACCAATAATTAATGCTTTTTCAATTGTAAAATTGGGTATATGCTCTATTACATAATCGAAATATTCTTTCATAGGCTTTTGATAGCCAATATCTTCTGACACAAAAATATCTTTGAACATCGGGAATAATCCTGAATCTTTAAGTCGTTTATACTGAGTTGTTGAAACTCCGTTCGTGACAATATATAAATCATATGAACAGTGTAAGTTTTTTATTAGTTCGAATGCTCCATTTATTAACTGATTTCCTTCATTTAAGTAATAACGATATTTTTGCTCGAAGAAATATCCGTCTACATGCTTGTCGTATTCTTTAAACAGTGTTGAAAAACGTGTGTTAACTACTTCATCACGTTGTATTTTGCCTTGTTCAAAACGAGCCCAAAGTTCTTGATTTAGTGTTCTATAACGCTGTTCGATTTCTATAGTTAATGGAATTTGTTGTTCTTGAAACAGCAAACGTAACGCATTTTTTTCTGCTGCACCAAAGTCTAGTAATGTATCATCGACATCAAATAATAAAGTCTCATATGTATTCATAACTCTACACCCGCTTTCTTACAATCTATTTTACGGTATGACATAATCTGATATGTTTTTTAATAGATTGAAAAGTATGAAAGAATAATATCATTTTTAGTTGTAACTTAATAGGAGAAATCTCATACCAAAAATTAATAATCCGAATACTTGATTGAATGGGCTATCATTTTATAAGAAGACTCTTTCTAAAAGATTTTATAATGGGAGAGTAAGATTGAGACTCCAACAGGGGAGTTGGCTCCAGGGGCTATGTGCTGAAAATGCTCACCACCAACTCCGAGGAAAGCGGGCATCCTGAGGCAACAAAGTATGTAAAAAACAGCCTAAATGAAATAAGTTGATTTGCTAAAATATACATTCTTATATGAATAGGAAATAAAAGGCAAAAGTGTGACTGTCTTTTATTTTTTCTATGAATCTTATATAGGACAAAGGAGCGACTATTGTTTAATGCCCTTAAAAGCTTTATACTATTGTAATGTGTATAAAGCTTTTATATACATTATTTGGTTTATGTGGTATATAAAACAATTCAATAAAAAGAGTATAAATATGAAAGAAAGGAGATTAGCGTATGAATGAAAAACAACGTGAACAATCTCAACAAGTAACCACTCAAAATCCAGCGGACAAAAAATCCGAAAAGGATTATAGCAAATATTTTGAGAAAACCTATGTAGCACCATCTCTAAAAGATGCAAAAAAACGTGGGAAAGAAGCCGTACAATATCATAGTGACTTTACTATTTCTGAACAATTTAGAGGAATGGGTCAAGGACGTAAATTCTTAATCCGCACATATGGCTGTCAAATGAATGAGCATGATACAGAAGTGATGGCGGGAATTTTTATGGCATTAGGATATGAGCCGACTGAAGATGTTAAGGAAGCAAATGTTATTTTGTTAAATACTTGTGCGATTCGAGAAAATGCAGAAAACAAAGTATTTGGGGAGCTTGGTCATTTAAAACCATTAAAAATGGAAAAGCCGGACCTATTAATAGGTGTATGTGGATGTATGTCTCAAGAGGAATCAGTAGTTAATCGAATTCTTCAGAAGCATCATTTCGTAGATATGATTTTTGGTACACATAATATTCATCGTTTGCCAAATATTTTACAAGAAGCGTATCTATCAAAAGAAATGGTGATTGAAGTTTGGTCTAAAGAAGGAGATGTTATTGAAAATCTTCCTAAGGTACGCAAAGGGAACATTAAAGCTTGGGTAAACATCATGTACGGCTGCGATAAATTCTGTACGTATTGTATCGTTCCTTATACACGTGGTAAAGAAAGAAGTCGACGTCCAGAAGAAATTATTCAAGAAGTACGCCATTTAGCAGCACAAGGATATCAAGAAATCACATTATTAGGTCAAAATGTGAATGCTTATGGTAAAGATTTTACCGACATTGAGTATCGATTAGGAGACCTAATGGACGAAATCAGAAAAATTGATATTCCTCGTATACGCTTTACAACGAGTCATCCTCGTGATTTTGATGATCATCTTATTGAGGTATTAGCAAAAGGTGGCAATTTGGTTGATCACATTCATCTTCCAGTACAATCAGGAAGCTCTGAAGTATTAAAAATTATGGCTCGTAAATATAATCGTGAACAATATTTAGAACTAGTAGATAAAATTAAAGCGGCGATTCCAAATCTGTCGTTAACGACTGATATTATTGTTGGATATCCAAACGAGACAGAAGAACAATTCGAAGAAACACTTTCATTATATAAACAAGTAGGGTTTGACACGGCTTATACGTATATTTATTCACCTCGAGAAGGAACACCTGCTGCTAAGATGAAAGATAACGTACCTATGGAGGTCAAGAAACAACGCTTACAACGTTTAAATGCAGTAGTTAATGAAATCAGTGCTGAAAAAATGAAATCATATCTAGGAAAAACTGTTGAAGTGTTAGTTGAAGGGGAAAGTAAGAAGAATCCAGATGTTTTAGCGGGATATACAAAGAAAAGCAAGCTGGTAAACTTCAAAGGGCCAAAATCTGCGATTGGAACAATTGTTAAGGTCAAAATTACAGATGCAAAAACTTGGTCATTAAACGGAGAAATGGTGGATCAAACGATAGAGGTGAAATAAGAGTGGCAAATTATACAAAAGACGATCTTATTCAAAAGGCGGAAGAACTTGCAGCAATGATGGCTGAAACTGAAGAGGTAAATTTCTTCAAGAAAGCTGAAGCACAAATTCATGAAAATCAAAAAGTACGTGAATTAATAGCAAGTCTTAAAAGTTTGCAAAAACAATCTATCAACTTTGAACATTACGGAAAAGAAAAAGCGTATAAGCAAGTACAAGATAAAATAACAGCAATTGAAGAGCAAATAAGTGAAATACCAGTAGTGCAAGAGTTTAAACAATCTCAGGTTGATGTGAATGAACTTTTACAATTAGTATCCTCAGCTATATCTAATAAAGTTACGGATTTAATTGTTGAATCAACTGGTGGAGATATCTTACGTGGGGAAACAGGTGCACAAATAAAAAATAGCTCTAAAAATAGTTGCTCATAATGAGAAAAGGGGATGTCTTAAAGGGCATCCTCTTTTCTTAAGGCTATTTTCTAAAAGATGGTTATTTATCAATGTGATTGTCTAAGGGAAAAAATAGTGCGCGATTGGAGAGCGGGATATAGGCATCGTGGGAGCAGAATGCAATCTATACCCCCAATAGGCAATAATGTTTAATAATAAGTGAGGTGTTAAACCATAATGGATATATTTCAAAGGTATAAGGATGCTAAAAATGAAGAAAAAGCGATTCAAATGGCAGCGTATATGAAAAATCATTTCTTGTTTTTAGGTATTCAAAAACCTGAAAGAACGATTTTAAATAAAGAGTTTATAAAGGAAAAAAAACAGGATGTCAAGATAGATTGGGCTTTTATAGAGGAATGCTATAAACAACCCTACCGAGAGCTTCATTATCTAGCTATAACATATTTGGATGCGATGAAAGCGAAGCTTAACGAAAATGATTTATTGCGAGTTAAGTGGCTGATAACGACTAATTCATGGTGGGATTCAGTGGATGCCATCAATCCAATTGTCGGGTATTTGTTTTTAAAATTTCCAAATGTGAAAGAAGAAGTTGAAACTTGGATTCGTGCAGAAAACATTTGGTTAAAGCGTGTTTCGATAATTTGTCAGTTGAAATTTAAAGAACAAACAGATACTACCTTTTTAGCAAAGGCAATTACATCAAATACAAATACGAAGGAATTCTTCGTAAATAAAGCGATTGGTTGGGCACTAAGGGAATATTCCAAAACAAATAAAGATTGGGTAATAGCTTTCTTAGAACAGCATACACTTGATAAATTAAGTGTTAGAGAAGCTAGCAAATATTTATCTCGCTAACACTGATGAAGTGAATTCTAATAAAAATCGTACAGAGTTAACAACAATCTTATTGAAAGGCTGCTTTCAAAAAGGTATTTTTTTTAATACGTTCAAAAAATTGGTGGATAAAGAGTTCGGTTGATTGGACCGTAAAATCGAGTCTCCTAAGCTTTCGTCATTAAAGCTTAGGAGTTCTTTTTATTTAGATTCTTTTCTAAAAGGTTATTGTTATAATCTGTGAAAATGACTTTTGCAACTTTCGTGTTATTAGTTTCGTTATTTAGTAAAAGTAAAAAACAATAGTTAACGAGCCACAGAGAAGAATAAGCGATTAGTTTTCTAATTAAATGGGGGTATTAAGGCTTTGTTTATAATGTTCGCATTCCTTTTATCTCCTTTTATCCTTTTTTCAACGATCAATGGGATCGGAGCAGGATTTGTTGGTTTTGTTTTCGTTGGACTTACATTATTTAATTCTCTTATATTTTGGGTGTAAGTAGCTATTTTCGAAATTACGAATCAAGTTAATTAAAGTGTTCATTCCTTTAACTTTGTTGTATATAAACTAGCAGTGAGTATTAGTTGACTTCCGTTCCAGTTTATTTATCAAGGATTAATGACGCCTTTTTAAGTTGGAAAAGCACATACAGATATAATGTGCATACAATGAATTATAAAAAATGCCTAATAATCTTGTTGAATTAAAATATTATCACACTAGTCATTTAACCCGCATAGGATGAAATGAAACTGAATGAGGAGGGTACGCTACATGTCACACTTTAGAGAAATTATTACGAAGGCTGTGGTGGCAAAAGGACGTAAATTTACAAAGTCCAATGAAACCATTTGTCCTGATCATCATCCTTCCAGCATTCTTGGTTGTTGGATTATCAATCATCATTACACAGCTAAAAAGGTTGGCAAAAAAATACAAATCAGTGGAAGCTATGATGTAAGCATTTGGTATTCGTACAATAAAAATACGAAAACTGGTGTTAAGACAGAAAAAGTACAATACACTGACTCGGTAAATTTAAAATATCGTGATGTAGATTGCCATGATGATCGTGAAATTATCGTTAAAGTGGTTCAACAACCAAATTGCATTGAAGCGTGTATATTAGCTGATGGGCAAAAAATAGATGTAGAAGTAGAAAAAGAATTTTTCGTAGAAGTAATTGGAGAAACAAAAGTATGTGTTGCAGTAAGTCCAAATGGGCAATGTAACGACGACGATTGGTACAATGATGTAGATGAAGAAGAATTTGAAGAAATTAATCCAGATTTCATTGTTGAACAATAATAGAAGTTGTTACACAACTAGGGAGGAACCTTCCTAGTTTTTTTATTTCTAACAATTAAACCTAATTGCTGATGCATGTCTCCTTTTTGATTGATATCAAATTATAGCAAGCAAAAGTTTTTAGATAAAATGTTTTTTAAAAGGTAAGGTAAAACCAAAAAGGACCAGTGACGGTTTTTCTTCTGTCTAACCTTTCACTTGCCATGCTCGGCAATAAGCTAGACCTTATTAGAGGAGTACCCCACTCCTCCAAAGAAGGCTGGGCTAATTGCTGCCGCATGTCTCCTTTTTGATTGATATCAAATTATAGCAAGCAAAAGTTTTTAGATAAAATGTTTTTTAAAGGTAAGGTAAAACCAAAAAGGACCAGTGACGGTTTTTCTTATAATCTCTCTTATAAAATGATATAATGAGTGATGTTGATTCTAATGTTGGAAAGGTTTTGAAAAGGTATGGCCACTTATACGCCAATGATTATGCAATATTTGCAGGTGAAGGCAGATTATCAAGATGCCTTTTTATTTTTTCGTTTAGGCGATTTTTATGAGATGTTTTTTGACGATGCAATTAAAGCATCACAAGAATTAGAAATTACATTGACTAGTAGAGAGGGTGGCACTGAGGAAAAAATTCCGATGTGCGGTGTTCCTTATCACTCTGCTGCTAATTATATTGATACATTAATTGAAAAAGGCTTTAAAGTAGCCATCTGTGAACAAGTAGAAGACCCGCGACAAGCAAAAGGCGTAGTTAGACGTGAAGTCGTGCAACTAGTAACGCCAGGTACAGTTATGCAAGGACGTGGTATAGATGAAAAAGAGAATAATTATGTAACATCCATTACGTTATTTGAGGATCATACATTCGGATTTGCGTTTGCAGATCTTTCTACAGGTGAGAACAAAGTAACTCTTCTATCAAATTCATTTCAGGATGTTTTAAATGAAGTAACAGCGTTAGCTGCAAAGGAAGTAGTTATTTCTAATGAATTTCCAGAAGAATTAAGAGATCAGTTAAAAGAAAGACATCAAATTGTCTTTTCAATGGAAGATGACATTTTTATGAATGAGGACATTCAAAAGATTACGACTGAATTAAATCAAGAAAAACTGATCATTACAACTTCTCGACTTCTTCATTATTTGTTCAAAACGCAAAAGCGCAGTTTGGACCATATACAACCTACAGTAACCTATGAAACAGATCATTACTTAAAAATAGATTATCATTCAAAAAGAAATCTTGAATTAACGGAAACGATCCGTTCAAAAGGAAAAAATGGTTCATTATTATGGCTGTTAGATGAAACAAAAACAGCCATGGGAGCTAGAATGTTAAAGCAATGGATTGATCGACCGTTGCTGTCAAAAGAGAGTATTGCAAATCGACATGGTATTGTTGAAGTATTACTCGAAAATTATTTTAATCGTCAGGAATTAAGAGAAAGTCTAAAGGAAGTTTATGATTTAGAAAGACTTTCTGGAAGAGTAGCATTCGGAAATGTGAATGCACGTGATTTAATAGCGTTAAAAAAATCATTACAGCAAGTACCTCATATTATAAACATTCTGGCAGAGATGAATAACTCAAAACTACAAGAGATTATTGAACAACTAGATCCGTGTGAAGAAGTAGCGGATCTTCTGGAACAATCTCTTTTAGAGAATCCTCCTTTAGCAATTAAAGAAGGAAATATGATTAAAGATGGTTATGATCAACAATTAGATGAATATCGAGATGCTAGTCGAAACGGGAAAACTTGGATAGCTTCATTAGAAAAGCAAGAGCGTGATTTGACAGGCATTAAATCATTAAAAATTGGATACAATCGTGTATTTGGATATTATATCGAAGTAACGAAGGCTAATATTCATTTACTTGAAGAAGGAAGATATGAGAGAAAACAAACATTAACGAATGCCGAGAGATACATCACTCCGGAATTAAAGGAAAAAGAGTCGTTAATATTGGAAGCTGAAGAAAAAATGGTCGAGCTTGAATATTCTATTTTTACTACGATTCGAGAACATGTAAAAGAATATATTCCACGACTTCAGGCTTTAGCAAAGTGTATAAGCAGTCTCGATGTTCTTCAATGCTTTGCAACAGTTAGTGAAAATCGTCATTATACAAAACCATTATTTTCAGATGATCGTAAAATTCATATTGTCGAAGGCCGACATCCGGTCGTTGAAAAAGTTATGCAAAAACAACAATATGTACCTAACGACTGCTTTATGAATACGGAAAGAGAAATGCTCTTAATAACAGGGCCAAATATGTCAGGTAAAAGTACGTATATGAGACAAGTCGCTTTAATGGCAGTGCTTGCTCAAATCGGATGTTTTGTACCGGCTGAACGAGCAGAGTTACCTATTTTTGATCAAATTTTTACTCGAATAGGTGCAGCGGATGATTTGATCTCTGGTCAAAGTACCTTTATGGTGGAAATGCTAGAAGCGAATCATGCCATCGCGCATGCAACACAAAATAGTTTAATTTTATTCGATGAAATAGGTAGAGGTACTTCAACCTATGATGGTATGGCATTAGCACAAGCGATTATAGAGTATATACATGAAAAAATCGGTGCTAAAACACTATTTTCAACCCATTATCATGAATTAACGACATTAGAAAATAGCTTGCATCAGTTGAAAAATGTACATGTAAGTGCTATAGAGCAAAATGGAAAAGTTGTATTTTTGCACAAAATTAAAGAGGGTGCAGCAGATAAAAGTTATGGTATTCATGTTGCACAGCTTGCAGATCTTCCAAATGATTTAATTCAAAGAGCTAACGAATTATTACAGCAATTTGAGTCTGATAAGCCGAGCACTACTTCAGTAGTGGTAGCAAATGGGGAAATCGAAATAGCGAGTGCTAAAAAAAGTAAAGAAGCTGAAGCACAGCTTTCGTTTTTTGAACCAGCAATTGAATCGAAAAAAGACAAGCTACATGCAAATGAGCATAAATGTATTCAGCAGCTTAAAGCTTTAAATATTTTAGAGATGACACCTTTAGATGCTATGAATGCTCTTTATGAACTTCAGAAGAAAGCTAATCAATAAAGAACGTACTGTGAATCTGTGATCATGCTGGAAGATCCAAATCTTGTATCGCTCAAAGCTGTACTTTATGAATGAAAGAGGTGAACATCTTGGGGAAAATCGTCCAACTAAGTGACCATTTATCGAATAAAATCGCTGCAGGGGAAGTAGTAGAAAGACCTGCGTCGGTTGTAAAAGAACTTACGGAGAACTGTATAGATGCGAATAGCACTATCATTGAAATTGAAATTGAAGAAGCGGGCTTAAAAAGTATTCGTATTATTGACAATGGAGATGGAATTGAGGAAGAAGATGTATTAAAAGCCTTCGACCGACATGCTACGAGTAAAATAAAAAATGAAAATGATTTATTCCGTATTCGAACACTCGGTTTTAGAGGGGAAGCTCTTCCAAGTATAGCATCTGTTTCTATGTTAGAAATTAAAACGAGTACAGGAGACAAGGCTGGGACCCATGTTGTATTAGAAGGAGGTAAGCTTCTTTCTTCTACATCAAGTTCTGCAAGAAAAGGTACAGACATTACTGTTTCAGACTTGTTTTTTAACACACCAGCTCGTTTGAAATATGTAAAAACAGTTCATACAGAGCTTGGGAATATTACGGATGTAGTCAATCGTTTAGCCATGTCTCATCCCGATATATCATTTAAGCTTTCTCATAATGGTAAAACGATTTTGCATACAAATGGGAACGGAGATGTAAGAGCTGTATTAGCGGCAATTTATGGGTTTAACATTGCGAAAAATATGAAGCCCATTCAGGCGGAATCGCTCGATTTTAAATTGAAGGGATATATTTCTTTACCTGAATGTACGAGAGCATCAAGAAACTATATGTCTTTAATGATCAATGGCCGCTATATAAAGAACTACTTATTATCTAAAGCCATCCTTGATGGATATCATACACTTTTACCAATAGGTCGATACCCAATTGTGTTATTAGATATAGAAATGGATCCTATTTTAGTAGATGTGAATGTTCATCCAGCTAAACTAGAGGTTCGTTTAAGTAAAGAGCAAGAGCTGATGGAGTTAATTTCTAAAACGATAGTTTCTATTTTTAAGAAGGAAACTTTAATTCCTTCCAATGTTGAAAAGAAACCAAAAGTTAAGCAACAATCAGAACAGGTAAGTTTTCAACTAGAAGGAAGAGTGGATAAACCGAAAAAACCAGATCCACAAATTATTTCTGCTTTTATGCAATCCATTCGAGAAGACGGTCAAAAAGATGGTGAAAAAATAGAGGTTCCTTCTCCTGTAATCAAAGAATCGTCATTTGAAATGACACGTCCTTTCGTTGAAACGAAAGATCCTGAAAGTATTTCAAAAGATATGGAAGATGTAGAAGTATATGAATCGGAAGAAGAAGCGATTGAAGTTGGAGACGGGGAATCTTCAACTTATGAAGAAGAAGAGCCAGTTAATGTTACAAGTAGAATTCCAACTCTATATCCTATTGGTCAGCTACATGGGACATACATTATTGCTCAAAATGAAAACGGTATGTACATGATTGACCAACATGCTGCCCAAGAAAGGATAAAATATGAATTCTTCCGCGAACATGTTGGTCAAGTAGGTAATGAGTTACAGGATTTATTAGTTCCAATTACATTACAGTATTCAACAGATGAAACGATAAAAATACAAGAAAATATAGATCTCCTGCAAGAGGTTGGGGTTTATTTAGAAGAATTCGGTCAAAATGCTTTTATCGTCCGATCTCACCCTCAATGGTTTCCTAGTGGTGATGAACAAGAATTAATTGAAGATATTCTTAATCAGTTATTGAAGATGAAAAAAGTGGATATTAAGAAATTGCGAGAAGAAGCAGCTATTATGATGAGTTGTAAAGCTTCTATTAAAGCGAATCATCATTTGAGACATGATGAAATTACATCACTGCTTGAACAATTGCGTCACAGTTCTGATCCGTTTACATGTCCACACGGTAGACCGATTATTATCCATTTTTCAACGTATGATATTGAAAAAATGTTTAAAAGAATTATGTAATAATGAAAAGCAGGGTGATTTTACAAGTATAGCTTAAAAATCATCCTGCTTTTCTGTTTAGTAGTCATTCATCTATTATGCTTATACATGATTTAAAATGATAAGAAGCGTTATGCGTGTGAAATCATTTTAGTTAGTCAACTAATCCATGCTTAACTATTTCAATCTTAACTTTGGCTTTAATATCAGCGTTTTTATAGGCCTCATCTTTCCAATTTAATTTTTCATACTCTTCATTATGAAAAGAATGCAATTGTTGTCCGATTGCTAGACCATCACAATTTGCTTTTTGTAATTTTTTTATGATTGTATTTACTTCTTTAGTTAATTGTTTTTCCATTTTGTTAGTTATGAATTCTCTATTCTTCTTTACATTCATTTTGGGTGATTCGATTACTTCAACTTTAATGTTCAGCTTGATATCTGCTGTAGCCTTTCCATTTTTAATGTTTACCTTGGTTTTTCGCTTTGATTCTAATAAATTTATGGTTATATAACCTTCAATTTTGGGCTGTTCATTATCTCTTAGTTTTATGACTAAATTAGGCTGATATTTCACAATGGATCTTTTCAATGAATTAAACAATATACTTTCTTGCATTGATAAGGTTTCACCAGTAAATTTATCTTCATCCATAATGGCTAAACCATCTATCTTGGGTGTTTTGTCTGGGGATGTGGTGATGTAAGGAACTAGAATATCAAATCCTCTATTTTCAAATATCCTTGATCCTTTCAATAAATTTACATTAGGAAGCACACCTTTATCAACGTGGGCCAGTAAAAGTTCTCTAAAGTATTCTGATGGTTCACTTTCATTTGGAATCGGATTAGAAAAGTAAGATTTTGCATCTCCTTTTACAATAACGAGATATGGATTAATGGGATTATTAGGTTCTCTTATAAAAATATCTAAATAAGGATATAACCCGTCCTCTTTTGCTAGCTTTTCACCAAAAAATACGACTTTTAATTTTGATGTATCTAATGTCTCTGCAACTTTATCGTTTATGCGTAATGTAATCTCACGAACGGTATCACCTTTAACGGTCGTAATAATGCTAGACTGAGGATACACCGCGTCGTTAGGAGTAGAATAAGTTCCTATTATTTTGTCATTATCATTTTTATCATATGCTGCAGATAGAATAAATCTAGTTTCTTTTATTAATTTCTCATCCCAACAACCAGACAGAAGAATTAAACAAGTAATAGTTACGAGTATACGACTAATTTTATGCTTCATTTGCTGATGATCCTTTTTGTTTAGTTCTAGTTCTTTTAAAAAGTAGAAGTATGGCTGTTAGTGTTGGAATGAGAATTATAACAAATAGAGAGTAATAATCTCTGAAGTATGCAAATGAAATAAAGAATTGTTTATTAGCAAACTTATGGACAATTATGGAAATAACGAAAATAATGAGAGTAAGCCATTTTAAATAATAATTATGATGATCTTTATTGCGCAAACGACTCATACCTAGACACCCTATATATAAGAAACAAATATAAGAAGTTGTCATCAAAACTGTCCAAGCGGCAATGAAAAAAACTTCAATTCGTTCCAATATGGTGAAATGCATAGGGATAATAAAATAAATAACAGCATCCACAATATTTTTTGCTGCATTTGGAAAGTACATAAAAACAAAAGTTGTGGCCGTTAAATATAATAAGCATACAAGCCAAATACTTATATTCGCAATCTTAAATACCTTTTTTTTCGGGGCACAAACAAAAGGATGGATAAAGAGAAAAATTTCAAATCCTGTAAAAGCTATTAATCCATCTTTTGAAGCTTTGAATATTTCCCATATATTTGATTCGCCAACTGGCAGTAGGTAATGATAATTTAACTCTTTCAGATCCCAAAAAAGAAAGTAAATCATCAATAAAATGACCATCACAGCAATCGTTAAAAATCGCCCAATTGTAGCAAGATCGCCATTTAATATATAAAAACCTACTAAAATTAGCAATAAAAACATGAACCAAAAAGGAGTTCGGTAGTAATTCCATAATTTTAAAATGGAAGTGGTTTGATAGGCAAAATGAACGCTATACATCACATAGTAAACAATCATAATTACGTTTATACATTTACCGATAAAAGAACCAAATACTTTGATTGTAATATCATAAAAGGTCAATTCTGGGTAATTCTTGATTATGAAGTAATAGATTAATATCAACATTTGTACATAAGTAGCTGATATTAATAAAGAAATCCATCCATCATGTCCAGCTGTCTTACCGAGAATGTGTGGTAATGATAAAATTGTTAAACCAACTTGTGAATGAATCATAAAGAAAAAAAACTGTGATTTTGAAATTTGATTAGAAGGTAAAAATTTCATCTCTTCTTCCACCACCTAGAAAATCGTTCACGTACAGTGTTTCTTGCTAATGAATCGGTTGGTCGGGTATTTAAAGTGAAAATAGGTGCTCGGATGATAGTATCTTTGAGATCTTTCCACTTTAAAGGAGTGAATGGAGTTAAATAAGGAACTCCAAAAGGACGTAACTTACATAAATGCCCTACTAGTAGGACAATTCCTATCACAATTCCATAGATGCCAAGAATGGATGCAAGAAACATAAAAGGAAATCTTAGAATGCGTACTGTAGCGCTCATTTCGGAACTAGGAATAACAAAGGAAGAAATAGCTGTGAGTGCCACGACAACAACCATTATATTAGAAACTAATCCAGCTTTTACGATAGCGTCACCAATGACAAGCCCTCCAACAATCCCAATGGTGGGACCGATTTTAGTTGGAAGTCTTAATGTTGCTTCTCGTATAAGCTCAATAAAAACTTCCACAATGCCGGCTTCGACTAATGGCCCATAGGGTATGCTTTCTACCGATTTTTGAACTGTGAAAATAATTCTTTGAGGAACTACTTCATAATGAAATCCTACGATTGCAATATAAAAAGCTGGCAATAAAATGGCAGTGAAAAAGGAAGTAAATCGTATAATTCTGTTAAAAGATGCAACTAAAAAGCGCAAATTATAATCATCTGGAGATTGGAAAAACGAGATAAATGATATAGGTAAAATGGATGCGCAAGGATTTCCATCTAACAATAAGACTATTCTACCTTCCAAAAGACCACCTGCAGATCGATCGATACGTTCTGTAGTTAGAGTTTGTGAGAATGGAGTTATTGAGTATTCTTCTATATAGGCTTCTAATACAGAAAGACTAAAAACAGAATCGACGTCTATACTTTTTATTCTTTCTTCAATTTTATTTACTAAGTCTAAATCAGCTACATTATTTAAATATACTATGGCAGCTGTTTTTTCAGCTTCTTTTCCAACTTTCAATTGTTTTATTGTTAAATTTGGAGATACAACACCTTTACGAATTAAGAATAAATTGGTTTGTAATGATTCCACATATCCTTCATGAGATCCTCTGACAACATTTTCTGTTGTTGGGATGGTAACTTGACGCCCATCGGATCTTAATGCCATGAAGCTATACGGCTCCTTTTGACCCTCTAAAAACAATAAAACAAAACCAGTTAGTAGATTTGTAATAATTGTCTTCTGGTCGTCTTCGCTTTTTATTTTTACTAAATTAAAATTTGATGATTCTTCGATTGAATAGTTGCTACTAAGCAAATCATCTAAAACCGATTGGATAGTTACATTATCAGCTAAACTATATAAATAAATTAATTTTGCTTTTTTATTTTGAATATGTAAGTCTCTAACAAGTATATCGTCGCTATTCCCAAGTGCTTTTTTTATGGATTCAATATTTTCCTCTAAATCAAGAGAAATTGTTAAATGAACTTCATCAATAACGGGAGTCTTTTGTTTCGTTTGATTATTTTGCTTTTGTTTTCGGTGTTTCTTTGAAAAAAACGATAGCAATTACCATCACCTTCTTTACAATTTCTTTTTTTAGTATGTTTCTTTTGTGAAAAAATATAATAATTAATTTAGGTTTAAAAAGATAATTAATGGGAATAACTGAATTGGTATTTGTTACGTTTTTGAAAAAGAAGAAGTAACCTTTTATGTATTCTTTAAGGATGTGTACCTTTATCTTTATAACTTGTGATACTATTAAAGAAATAGGAATAAGGTAGTTGAAAAAAGTGAGTAACAAGCAAAAATTAATTTGTATTGTTGGACCTACAGCTGTAGGAAAAACAAAGATTAGCATTGATCTGGCTAAAAAGTATAATGGAGAAATTATTAGTGGGGATTCGATGCAGGTGTATCGTAAGATGGATATTGGGACGGCTAAAATAAGCAAACAAGAAATGGAAGGTGTCCCGCATCATTTGCTGGATATTAAAGAACCAGACGAAGCCTTTAATGTCGCTCAATTTCAAGAGTTAGTGACTGCTTGCATCCAAGACATAGCATCAAGAGGAAAGTTACCAATAATAGTAGGCGGTACAGGATTATACATAGAAGCGGTTTTACAAAATTACTCTTTTTCGGAAGCGGTGAGTGATGAGGCTTATCGAACAGAATTAGAGCAATTGGCAGTGAAGCAAGGTGTAGATGCATTACATCAGATGTTAGCAACCGTTGATGAAGAGAGCGCGAAAAATATACATCCTAATAATGTTAGACGAGTTATTAGAGCCCTTGAAATTTTTCATTGTACTGGAATGAAGATGAGTGAACAACTTCAAAAGCAAGCAAAAGAATATGTTTATGATGTGGCTTTGATTGGCCTTATTATGGATCGTGAAACCTTATATGAACGAATTAATCTTAGGGTGGATCTCATGATGCAACAAGGTTTATTAGAAGAAGTGCAGCATCTTTATCAAGCTGGACTTAGGGACTGTCAGTCTATCCAAGCTATAGGTTATAAAGAGCTTTATGAATATTTTGATGGGAACATGACATTAGACATGGCGATAGAACAGTTAAAGCAAAACTCTAGACGCTATGCGAAAAGACAATTAACTTGGTTTCGAAATAAGATGAATATCGAGTGGTTTGCCATGGACCAAGATAGTTATGAAAAAAAAGTTCTTGAAATATCTGAATTTATAGAAGGAAAGCTGTCATTGACAGCGAATAATAAACAATAGAGATAAATGAGGAGGATTAGCTGTAATGAAAACATCTGTTAATATTCAAGATCAGTTTTTAAATCAATTAAGAAAAGAAGGTATTTATGTTACAGTATTCTTATTAAATGGTTTCCAAATAAGAGGACAAATTAAAGGGTTTGATAACTTTACAGTCTTGTTGGAGAGTGAAGGAAAGCAACAGTTAGTTTTCAAGCATGCTATCTCTACTTTCGCTCCGCAAAGAAATGTACAAGTTAATTTCGAAGGAAAAGAATAAACTTTTAAGATACAAAGAAGAGGATATCTCAGAAGCGTAGCTTTTGATAGATATCCTTTTTTATTTATGTCTTCTAACTTGTTAATTGGGATGTGGCACTAGTTATCTTATCGAATGTTTAGAGGTTTAGTTGAATATATATGAGATAGATGAGATATTTTCGAGAATGTGCATTTTGCAACAGAATTCTAGATTGCTTATGTTATTTGCTTAACAATGGAATATATTCATAATTGTTCTCGTGAAAGTGAACGAGATGTATGGGTGATGAGTACATCCTTAAATTTTGCATCCGACATACTTGGAGAGCGACAGTCATAATGTAAACAAAAGTGTGTTTTCGAATACGAATCTCTGCAGTATGTGAGGTGAGTGTGTTGGCCGATGGCTATAAAAAAAGAAATAATGGACAAATTAACGTTGTAATTAGTAATCAAAAAAGAAAATCCATAAAAAAAGATCCTTTAATCTTTGAAAGTAAACAGAAAGAAGTGCCACATCAACATATAGCATTAAAAGAGATTGAACAGGAACTTGAAGCTTTAGTTGGTATGGAAGAAATGAAAAAAACAATTATGCAAATTTATGCTTGGATTTACGTAAATAAAAAAAGAGAGGAAGCCGGATTAAAAGCTAGTCGTCAAGCTTTGCATATGATGTTTAAAGGGAATCCAGGTACAGGAAAAACTACGGTAGCGAGATTGATTGGGAAGCTTTTTGTAAAAATGAATGTACTATCTAAAGGACATTTAATTGAGGCTGAACGAGCGGATTTAGTAGGTGAGTATATTGGGCATACTGCTCAAAAAACTCGTGATTTAGTTAAAAAAGCAATAGGGGGTATTTTATTTGTAGATGAAGCATACTCGTTAGGAAGAGGGGGAGAAAAGGACTTTGGAAAAGAAGCAATTGATACACTCGTTAAACATATGGAAGATAAACAACATGAATTTATTTTAATATTAGCTGGTTATTCAAAAGAAATGGAGTATTTCCTAAGTTTAAATCCTGGGTTGCATTCCCGTTTTCCGATTGTTATAGATTTTCCGGACTATACAGTCACCCAATTGATGGACATCACAGCCATGATGTTAAAAGAAAGAGAATATATTTTAAGTAGAGAAGCAGAACGAAAGTTAGAGAATCATTTAATGATCATAAAAAATACATGGAGTCCTATTAGTTTCTCTAATGGACGTTATATTCGAAATACGTTAGAAAAGTCTATACGAAGTCAAGCAATGCGATTGTTAGTAAATGATGTGTACGATAAAAATGAATTAATTACAATCCGAAGCCAAGATTTACAATTTGAAGATTGAGAGGGGAAATGCATTGCATTTTCTCTCTTTTTCATATACCTTTTTCTATACAGAAAAAATTTTTTGAAAGACTCTTTCATTTTGTTTAGAATAAAAAAGGATAAATAATTTATGTATTACCGTATAAGGGAGAAGAAGCAACATGTATAAGCAATTAAAGTATGGAGCTCAATTAAAAATCTTGAGTGATTCAATAGAAGAAAAAATCGCAAAGCTACATAAACAAGCGGATGATATAATCGACCAAAATCAATTTAGAGTTTTAACGAGCTTTCAAAATAATAAAGTGAGTGACTCGCATTTCATTCCATCAACAGGATATGGATATGATGATCTTGGACGTGATACTCTTGAAAAAGTGTACGCTGAAGTATTTGGTGCTGAAGCAGGCCTTGTTCGTCCGCAAATTATTTCGGGGACACATGCCATTTCTACTGCGCTATTTGGCATTTTAAGACCTGGTGATGAATTGTTATATATCACAGGAAAACCATACGATACTTTAGAAGAAATTGTTGGTATTAGAGGCAAGGGAACAGGTTCATTAAAGGAATATCAAATTGGTTATCAGGCTGTAGAATTAACAGATGAGGGAAGAGTGGACTTTGAGGCTGTAAAGAATGCTATTACAAACAAAACAAAAATGATAGGTATTCAGCGCTCAAAAGGCTATGCTGCTCGTCCTTCGTATACGATTGAAGACATAAAAGAAATGATATCTTTCGTTAAAGAAATTAAATCTGATGTTATTGTTTTCGTGGATAATTGCTATGGTGAGTTTGTTGAACTACAAGAACCGTGTCATGTAGGGGCCGACTTAATGGCAGGTTCGTTGATTAAAAATCCTGGAGGCGGTTTAGCGAAGACTGGAGGCTACATTGTAGGGAAACACGATTTAGTTGAAGCTTGTTCATATCGACTAACTACTCCAGGCATAGGAGCAGAGGCGGGGGCATCACTTTATTCCTTGCAGGAAATGTATCAAGGATTTTTTATGGCACCACATATTGTAGGACAAGCGTTAAAAGGAGCACAATTTACAAGTGCGATTCTTGAAGAGGTTGGTTTAAACACTTTTCCAAAATGGGATGAAAATCGAACAGACTTAATTCAAGCTGTGCAATTTGATCAAGCAGATTTAATGATTGCCTTTTGTCAGGCCATTCAGTTTGCTTCCCCTATTAATTCTCATTTTACACCATTGCCAAACTATATGCCTGGGTATGAAGACGATGTCATCATGGCTGCTGGAACATTTATTCAAGGGGCAAGTATAGAATTAACGGCAGATGGTCCAATAAGACCTCCGTATATTGCATATGTACAAGGTGGTTTAACTTATTCTCATGTTAAGGTAGCTATTTTAACAGCTTTAAATTCTTTATTGGAAAAAGGTCAAATTACGTTATAGTATATTTTTCATTAAAAAACCTAAGTTTATGCAAACTTTAGGTTTTTTAATGAGTTGTATTTGTTTTAATTAGTATAATTTGTTACCCTTACTATTGTGAATTTTTTTAATATTCATTTAAAAAATAATGTAAGAAAATCTAACATCATGTTGACAAATAATCTAACATCTAATAAAATAAGTTTAACAATTAAGTGAGAGGGGAAAGAAGAGTTTGAATAGTAAAAATATTAGAAGAACAATGCCGCTATTTCCAATTAGTATTGTTATGCAGCTCACAGAATTGTCAGCAAGACAAATAAGATATTATGAAGAGAATCAACTAATATCCCCTGCAAGAACAGAAGGAAATCGAAGGTTATTTTCTTTAAATGATATTGATACTTTATTAGAAATCAAAGAAATGCTCGAACAAGGTGTTAACTTAGCAGGAATAAAAAAGGTATTTTCAGTTAAAGAAGAGGTAAAGCTTCAGACAGAAACAGCAAAACTACAAGAAAAGACAAAACCTGATCTCTCTGACGAAGAGCTTAGAAAGCTGTTAAGGGCTGAACTTTTACACAATAGTAGAAATAGAGCGTCACTTCGTCAAGGTGACATGTCGCGCTTTTTTCATTAAATAATAGATAAAATATCAGAATATTGGGAGGAATTTAAGGCATGGCAAAGTTTACTCGTGAAGACATTACTCGTTTAGCAAAAGAAGAAAATGTAAAGTATATTCGTTTGCAATTTACAGACATTCTAGGAACAATCAAAAATGTTGAAATTCCTGTAAGTCAATTAGGTAAAGCGTTAGATAACAAAATGATGTTTGATGGTTCTTCTATCGAAGGTTTTGTACGTATTGAAGAATCAGATATGTATTTATATCCTGATTTAGATACTTGGGTTGTATTCCCATGGACAGCTGAAAAAGGAAAGGTTGCTCGTTTAATTTGTGATATTTACAACACGGACGGAACTCCTTTCGAAGGAGATCCTCGTACGAATTTAAAACGTGTTCTAGCAGAAATGAGAGAAATGGGCTTTACAGATTTTAATCTTGGACCAGAGCCTGAATTCTTCCTATTTAAACTAGATGAAAAAGGTGAACCGACTCTAGAATTAAATGATAAAGGTGGCTACTTTGACTTAGCACCGACAGATTTAGGGGAAAACTGTCGTCGTGATATCGTTCTTGAGCTTGAAGAAATGGGCTTTGAAATTGAAGCTTCTCACCATGAAGTAGCGCCTGGTCAACATGAAATTGATTTTAAATATGCAGATGCTGTAACTGCATGTGATCATATCCAAACTTTTAAACTAGTTGTTAAAACAATTGCTCGTAAGCATGGCTTACATGCAACATTCATGCCAAAACCATTATTCGGAGTAAATGGTTCAGGAATGCACTGTAACGTATCTCTATTTAATGGTAAAGAAAATGTATTCTATGATCCAAAAGGTGATATTGAGTTAAGTGAAACAGCAAAACAATTTATTGCTGGTATTATCAAACATGCTCCAAACTTTACAGCTGTTACAAACCCAACTGTAAACTCATATAAACGTTTAGTACCTGGCTATGAAGCGCCATGTTACGTAGCTTGGTCAGCTCGTAACCGTAGTCCACTAGTACGTATCCCGGCTTCACGTGGATTAAGTACACGTGTTGAAGTGCGTAGTGTAGACCCTGCAGCTAACCCGTATTTAGCAGTAGCTGTACTTTTACAAGCTGGTTTAGATGGAATTAAAAATAAATTAACTCCACCTCAAGCAGTTGATCGTAACATTTATGTAATGTCTAAAGAAGAACGTATTGAAGCAGGTATTGTTGATTTACCAGCTACTTTATATGCAGCATTAGATGCATTACAAAGTGACGAAGTTATTAAATCAGCACTAGGTTCTCACCTATTAGAACACTTTATCGAAGCAAAAGAAATTGAGTGGGACATGTTCCGTACGCAAGTTCACCCATGGGAACGCGATCAATATATGACAATGTATTAATAACTAGAACCCTTGACGTTATTAGCGTTGAGGGTTTTTTACTTTTAAACGCCTATGTTTGTGTGAAAAAGAAAACCCTGGGCTATGCCTAGGGTTCTAAAAAGCTTATAGCGTGGTATTAAAAAACTCTTCCGAGGTGCTAAACTATTTTTGGTTCGCCAACCAAAATAAAAGCATACGGAGGAGTTTTTTATGTCAAAAGACACTAATAGTTTAGCACACACAACTTGGAATTGTAAGTATCATTTCGTCTTTGCACCAAAGTATAGAAGGCAAGTTATTTATGGGAGAATAAAGAAGGATATTGGGCAAATACTACGCACTTTATGCGAAAGAAAAGGTGTAGAAATCATTGAAGCAACAGCGTGTAAAGATCACGTACATTTGTTAGTATGCATTCCAACTAAGTTAAGTTTGTCTGCGTTTGTAGGTTATTTAAAGGAAAAAGTAGCTTGATGATATTTGATCGTCATGCCAATCTGAAATATAAATATGGAAATCGAAAATTTTGGTATACAGGATTTTAGGTAGATACAGTTGGAAGAAATAAAAAGGTAATAGAAAATTATATACGTAATCAAATACAAGAAGATATAGTCGCAGAACAGCTAAGTATGATGGAATATATTGATCCATTCACTGGTGAAGAGGTAAAGATAAAGAATAGAAAATGAGCGGAAGACCTTTTAGGTCAAGCCAGTAAAAGTAGTACAAAAGGCGAACCATTCAGAAGCCCTTTAGGGTTTGGTCAGTAACAAAGGCTTTCAGCCGCAGAACAAATCACCCGTTCTCACGGGTGGTTTTGACCTTGTGGGTAAAAACTAGTGAGTAATAATTTATAGCTTGTCCACCCACAAAACACCCACACAAAATCACATTTATCTTTTTTAGTTCAAGATATCTTTTGTATAGTTTTCAAATTTAGCCATTGTATCTGCTTCGATTTTTTTAGAAATGTGTGAGTAAACATCTGCCGTAATTTGCATACTTCCATGGCCTAATCGTTCTTGTACATATTTCATGTTAGCGGATGCTTGGATATTTTCTAATCAAGAAATAAAAGAACTTCCATCATATTATGGTAACGGTTCACAATGGATTAAATTTAAAAACTAGAGGTGAATATAATGAATTTAACGTATGTAGTAGAAGGGGAAAAATACACAATACTAAACAATGGTATACCTTGGATTGTACAAGAAGCTTATATTCCTTATCCTGGTACAACCTTAGAAGAATCAGCACAAAATCATATTAATACAATTATTGAAGAAGGTAATAAACCAATACAACCTACTTTAGAAGAACAAGTAGTTGAATTAAACATTGCAATCGCAGAATTAGGACTAGCAGCAGAGCAAGACAAAATTGAAACTCAACTAGCGATTGCAGAACTTGCGAATATCGTAACGGGAGGTGTTGAATAATGGCGAAAATCTATTTCAATTTAATCAAAGCAGATCAGTGGTCAATTGATAACGTCCCTACATGATGGCGTGCAGATGTACAAGCATTGATAAACCAAAACGCGGCCGAGGGAGTTAAATGAATATCGATGAAAGAAAGGTTAAAAGGTTAGAGTTATATCAACGTTCAATTGGAACCGCATACCAACAGTTGAAAGATGTACTTTATAGCGATAATAGCGATGAGGTCTTTATAGCTTTAAAAAGTTTGTTGGATTTAATTTTCAGTGCTGATGAGATGCATTTTGAAAGAAAGGGATATTTTAAACGACGAGACAACGACAAAAAAGGTATATATTTAAATGGTTTAAGATATGCTGTGAATCTATTAAAGCATGAAAGAATTTGCTTCGAAGTACAACAAGTAACCACAGTTCCAATGTTTGAATTCCCATTAGAAATACCGGAGGAAGGTATTGAAATGGGAATAATCCAAGTGGAGTGGGTTGAAGTTGACACATTACCTAACTCTAAATTAGATGATAATAAAAATTTTGTTTTCCAAAAGAAAAGATACAACGAAAGACTTGTGGGTAATGAAATTTTCAAAGCAATAGATGCGGGTATTGAGTTTTTATTGAAAGCAAAAAATGATTTTGTAGATTGATTTTAATTTAGGTCAGTAGTTTATCAAACGTTTCTGACTCATTTCACATCTGGAGCAAAAATGATGCGACTGAAGAAATGAAAGGAAATAGGAAAATCCTTACTATATAGAGAAGTAATGTGTTAGATGAATTTTAATTTAGTTTGAAAATATAGGGGGGATTTTTTGAAAAAAACTATAATAATTTTGTCAGTGCTAGTTGTAATTGGAATTGCATCAATGTATTTTTATGGGGAAAATAAAGAAAAAAAGGAAGATAAAGAAGTAGCTAGAAATGCAATAGAACATTTTCTTTATCAGGATAAAGAATACAAAAAAGATGATATAAAAAGTATAAAACTAAAATATGATGGTAAAGCAACAGGAATTAACAATAAGTGGGTTGCTTATGTTGTTTATTCTGATGAACCGTCTAATGAATATATTTATCATATTCGAAAAAAAGTAAGGAAGTAATACATGCTGGATTTGCGAATAATGGAGATATCGAACCAAAAACATGAAGATAAAAAATAATAATAAAATTTTTTGCGTATGATTCTAACATGTTAACGAAGCCAATAGCCTAATGTTGGCTTTTTTAGTGTGTATCAGGATTATTATGCGTCGTTGTTAGAGTGTGTTATTTTACAATTAGGCAGATATCTATACCTCCTTGAACACGGGTACATATAATATTTTGAACCAATTTGAGGAGGAGATATAAGATGAATACACAATTATACGGAGGATATGGCATGGGGTATGGTGGTTATCCAAGTTATGGTATGGGTTATGGAATGAGCTATGGTGGTCATCATGGATACGGCATGGGCTATGGCGGTTACCCACACCATCATTATCATAGTCAGTGTTGCTATCCAATTCATCATGGTTATCATCATCATGGACATTACGGATGTTAAACACATTGGAAAATTAACGAAAGCTAATCGCATATATAATACATGTTCCGCACGCAAGTTCACCCATGGGAATTCGATCTATATATGACAATGTATTAAGAAATAGAACCCTTGACACTGTTGGTGTACGAATTTAATATTTTTTTGTATTATGATATGTTATATATGTTGATATAAAGCCGTTTGTTTATTATCTGGTGTTATTGCAATTTATATAAAATTGACTAATTCGTTACCTTTTTTGTTACCTTTTTTGGCGAATATTAAGGGTAAAACAGACCACTATTTTATTTGTAATTTAGTGGTCTGTTTTATTTATTTCTTCAAGTTGATTTACTAATTGATCTTCCATAGTTGGTAGGATGTGCGAATAAGTATCTAGTGTGATTTTTACACTTGCATGACCTAAGCGTGTAGATATCATTTTTATATTAACACCCCTAGATAATAGAACTGAAGCGTGTGTATGTCTTAGACCATGAAATTTAAGCTTATTAAAACCATTATCATCAATTATTTTTTTCATCTTTTTTCTAACATCTGTAGGATCAAGTGGAGTACTTAGTGTAGTGCAGCATACTAAATCAAGATTAGAATATGCTTTACCATGTTTTTCTTTGTATTCTTCTATTAATTTTTTATGTGATTCTAATTCGTCCATAACGAATTTAGGAAGAGTTATTGTTCTCTTGCTTTTTTCTGTTTTAAGTTTATTTGAAATTTTCCCACCACTAATTAAAGTTTGATTAATTCTAATTGTATTGTTTTCAAAATTAACGTTTTCCCATGTGAGTCCTAGTATTTCACCTTGACGACATCCGCTATAAAACGCTAGATAGTAAACGATATAAAAATTAGGGTTACCTTTTTTCGCTTGTGCTAAAAAATTAATAGCCTCATTTTCTGACCATACAGCTTCTTCATTTATAGTAATCGTAGGTAGTTTAACTTTCTTCGCTGGATTTCTATATATTATTTCTTCATCTACTGCGTATTCAAGTGAATTTTTTACAATAACGAATATCCTTTTAATTGTAGAGGGTGCTAATTCCTCTTCGATTAAACTTGCTACATATTCTTTTAAATCAAGTGGAGTAATACTTTATAAAATTAAATCCCCAAGTTGAGGTATTATCCAATTATCTATGTTTCTTCTGTTGGTATCTATAGTTTGTTCACTAAGTTCAGTCTTTTTAATTTTAAACCAATCTTCTAGGTAATCTTTGAACAACATTTTAGAAGGTTCTACATTTATTCCTTTATTAATAGCCGTTTGATTTTCAGCAAGATAAGCGGATGCTTCCTTTTTAGTCTTAAAACCTTTCTTTTTCTTTTGTTTTCTTTTGCCACTTGTACCTATCTCTAACATGACCATCCATCTTGTGCCCTGTTTAGTGCTATATTTATGGATTGATCCAGCCATGTATGAATCCTCCTTTGAAATTTCATTTAAATTTTTATGTTGATTTACTCTAATGATTTCTTTCCCATTCTTTTCTTGCTTCGTTTTTTATTAATTTTACAATCGCTTCTTTCCCCTCAGAGCTTATGCTTGAAATGTCGTATCTGAATATATTAGTAAAAAATTTATAATTATCTAAATCAGTTTTCATAGAAGAAACTAGCGAATGTAAATTCTTTAATACTTCTGGAAATGTATCTATATTTCTTTCGAGAAAGAACATGAGTTCAGTGTAAATGTCCTTTGCTTCTTTTTTTGCTGATTCTTCAAGTAATTCGTACCAAGCTAAGTCTTCTTCGAGTTTTTCAATATCCTTTGCTGACATTTCAGACTTAAATTCTGGTGTTGCAAAACCTAGTCTTTTTTCTTCTTCGTATTGTTCAGCAAGTTCTATATTTCTTTGTAATTCGTGCTCTTGATAGTTTGGATCTTCTAGAATTTCTATTTGTCTTTTAACAAACATTGCTTCTGATTCTAATCTTTCTGGTGATATATAACCAAAATGAGCTAGATAATCTTCTATTCTCTTATCTTCAATTCCTAATTCTAAAAATATTTTATAGAGAACATTATAATCCAAATTCTTGTAGCGATTATTTTCTAAATGACTAATGTAAGCATTACTTTTACCTATCTTTAACGATAAATCTTTCGAATTGATTTTTTTATGTTTCCTCATTAATTTAACAAATTCACCAATCGTACCATCAAAACTAAGAGTATATCTAGGATTGTGCATTTTATCACCTCAAAATTATATTAACATATACAGTAAGTTACATCAAATTGTTGGAAGTTACAAAAAAGATATTATTTTGTGTTTTTGATTAAAAAAGGTTACAAAAACTTATTGAAAGTTACAATTATATATTATATTATTAAGTAAAGGAGGTGAAATATATGGCTTTTGAAAATAAAAATGTTTTAGATGTAAAGGATATTCAAGAGTACTTAGGTATCGGAAGATCAAAAGCATATGATCTTGTTAATTCTGGTGAGTTTCCTGTGGTTAGGATTGGAAAACTTATAAAAGTTTCTCGTCCAGTCTTTGAATCTTGGCTAAATGGAGAGCATTAATTATATAACGTAGTTTAGTAGATTCATATAATACATAATTAAGTAACGCTTTTGGTAGTACATATTTTAAGGTGGAGTTAGGTACGGGTGCTTCAGTCGTTAGATTAAATTAACGAATAAATGAAAATTGCATTTTATTGTAAAACAAAAGAGAGTGAAATAAATCACTCTCAGTACATTATGTTAATGGAATTGGATCATAATTTGGGTTATCTAAAAATTTACCTTTTACTAATTTAAATAGTTTAGCTGAATTAATCTTGCTTGGCATACCTTTTGGACATATATGATATGAGTATTTATCATTATTAACATAACTTTTATATGTATCAGCTTTACCTAAAAAGGCAACTCCATGTATAGATTCAACATAGCTATGAATAGTATTCAAAATAAATTCATATTCAGCTACATCATCTATACTATCGGGTATTCCACCAGTACATAAAAAAACATAATCACTATTTACAATTTGATTACGAATTAAATTTAAATTATCCAATATTTTTCGATAATAATATGAAGATGAGAGACTTTTAACCATGCTTAATGTTTCCTGTAATTTAGCTGATTTTGATTGAAAATAAGGATAAACATTTACTACACTGAGTTCACCAATTTTATAATCCTTTAAATCATAATAGGCAACATGAGCGCATTTGTTAATAGTTTTGTCTGATTCGCTTTTATTAGCTGCACTTGGATTCATCATTATGAATAGAATCTTCTTTGAAAAATTATTTTTGAATTTTGCTGTGAGGAGCGCTCGATACCTCAGATCAGTATTTTTCAGTTTTTTAACACTACAATTAGTCGGTGTTATTACATAACTGGGGTAAGTCTCATTCATTTATAATCATTCCTCTCTTTTTATTATTATAGCACAGTTGGAAATTTTTGCTTGGAACGAGGTTTTTATTATGATTTTTGATGAACTATTAGTTTTGTTTATTCCTATATGACATATTAATATATAAAGAGATTAGGTTTTATTTTAAATATTCAATAAATATTTAAAGTTAATTTCTTTATTACTAGAATGAGGTGTTTTCATACAATGAAAAGAGACAATATAGAAATACATCAAGCGAATGTAAGAAGAAATAATGGTAAGAATCTGAAAAACAATAATGTCTATACATATCCATATGTTTTTGTTTCTCAGGAAAATACTAAAAAACAAATCTCTTATGAGGATAAACAAAAACTATTATCTTTATTTAATCAAATAGAACTTAAACAATTGCAAAAGATTTTAAATGCAAGATTTGGTGGTATGAAATATGTTTTTGAATATTATCGAGGATTAAATTATTTGCGGATACCGTATAAATCTGAAATCTCTGTGTACGATTTTTTATACATGGTTCCGAATGAAATAAGTAGATTTGGTATTGAAAAAGTTCTCCTTCGTTTAGAATTGGATAGATATAATCGTACATTAAGACCGGAAGAAGAAGTTGAAATATATTATTCAAGTGATATTTCGTCAAAAAATAAAGAAAATAACATGGATTCCATTATTAATGATGAAATTGCTAGACTAAATAGTGTAATTGAAAAATCAAAAATAAAAAAAGAAAAAAATAAAGCAAAAATCACAAAAGATCAGAAAAACAATTTGTATAATGAAGGTTCGATGAATCCTATTAAAATTGATAAATACGTTAGTGTTACGAACCGTAATATATCATTAGTAAAAAAGTTGAAAAAATTGTATGCTAACAGATGTCAAATTTGTGGTGAAAAAGTTCAAGTTGGAATTCATGAATACATGTCAGAAGTACATCATATTAGACCATTAGGGAAACATAAGGGTTCTGATACAGTAGACAATATGATTGTAGTTTGTCCTAATCATCATGCCATGTTTGATCGAGGAGCTATAACGTTTGATTCTAGAACTATGAGAATATCCCATGTTGATCCTAATAATCGGCTAAATATGAGAAAGATATCTTTGCAGCATACAGTAAACCAAGAAAATATAAATTATCATAATAGCAATATATTTAAAAGGGGAGATTAAATGGGAGATATAGTTCAAAAAAAAATCACAAATTTTTTCATCAAAGTACCTACTAATGTTGTAAGAAATGACGGATATGAACTAAAAAACGGAGCGTTTGTATTATATGTCAATTTAGTTTGGAACTATTTTATTAATAAATCTACTAATAAATCAGAGTTAATCCTAGACCATAAAAGCATAATGCTTAATTGTAAAATAAGTGATACTCGTACATTTAAAAGACGATTAAATGAATTGTATAACGCTGATCTTATAAAAAATGAAATAACAAGGGTTCCTCCAAGAGGTACAATTGTTATACATTTTAATGAAGAAAAGTACCTCAAAGAATGTGAGAAAAATTTTACTAAGGTGGGTAGATCTATTCTTACATACTATAAGAATGGTCAGATTGATGACTACTCACTGCGTCAGATTTTTTACTATATGAGTCATATTAATCGGAAAACTGGTAATGATTATTGTTTCGTTTCTTTTGAAACACTATCGGATAGATTGATGGTATCAAAAGACAAAATATCAGAAGCTAATGAGATGTTAGAAAAAGCTAAATTAATCAAAATTAAAAAGCACAAATTAGCACCAACATCTGAGTATGATGAATTTGACGCTCTTGTATATGATCGATACCAGAACCATTATTATGTGGATAAATCGATGTTCTAAAAACATTGGTTAAAAGGGAGTTTTGTCTAAGTCTTCTTTATGCAGAATAAAAAAATGAAAATGCAGAATAAACGAGGAAGAAATGCAGAAGTTATATTAAAGATACATAAAGATACATAATAAGATACATAATAAGATACAGTATTTGCACGTTCAATTTTCATCAAAATTGACCATTTGAAAATGAACACTAAACTGTTACGTTTACATTTACATATTTTTAAACTTTTCCATGTATATATCTAATCTATTAAAT
>NZ_CABKRX010000083.1 GCF_902374955.1 Bacillus massilioanorexius | reverse complement strand
AAAAGAAAGAGGGTGTTCCAGATGCAGAGCTTCTGGAACACCCTCTTATTCGGTAGATTAATATCCCCAAACCAATGCAAAAATTGATCCAAGAATTGTAACCAATCCAACGAATACAGCATAGGCGATATTGATGTATAAATCTTTTTTATCATCAGATTCACCGATATGCATGAATAAGAATAATTGTAAACTTGCCTGAATTACAGCAGTTACAAGTAAAATTGCCATCTCAGCTGCGTACGAAAGGTCAAGAGTAATAACTGAGAAAGCGGCAAGTGTTAAAATAATTGAAGACAAGAAACCTATTACATGAGCTCTTGGAAATAACTTCGCCATCTTACATCAGTCCTTTCAAATATACAAAGCTAAAGATGAAAATCCATACAACATCTAGAAAATGCCAGTAAAGAGAGAAGATAAAGGCTTTATTGGCAGTGCGAGCATTAATTCCTTGTTTCGCAAATTGCATTAAAATAGCAATTCCCCAGAATAAACCGAATGTTACGTGTCCTCCATGTGTACCAAGTGTTAATAATAAGCTTGATGTAAATCCACTTGTTGTTATTGCAGCACCTTCATGTACATAGTGGAAAAACTCATATACTTCTATACCGACGAACGCTGCGCCAAGAACTAAAGTAATAGCAAGCATATTCATCATTGCTTTCTTCATGCCCATACGCATAGCATGAATGGCAATACCAATTGTAAAACTACTTGTTAAGAGAATGAAAGTTTCCCAAAGTACCCCAGAAATTTTGAAAATTTCTTCTCCAGTAGGACCAGAGCCAGTACGATTTTGCATAATAAAGTATACAGTAAATAGAGTAGCGAAAAGAACAATTTCCGCACCTAGGAAAATCCAAAAACCAAAAATCTTCAAGCGATTTTCTTCTGTACTATATTCAAGTGGTAGAGAGGTATCTATTTTCATTACTTATCACCTCGCAATAATTTGCTTTCGATTTCCTCAATTTCTTTGACTTTCACATGATATCCATGATCTTTGCTGAATGAACGTGCAAATAAACAGAATGGAATTGGAATAGCAAAGATAATTGCTGGAATCCACCAACTAAAAATTAAACAGAATGAAGCACCTGTGAAAGCCATTGCCATAACAAAAGGTACAAAGCTGTTACTTGGCATATGAATTTCTTCATTAGGCCCATCTGCAAATAATTTATGTTTACCTTTTTTATGATCCCACCATGCTTCAACACTATTAATTGTTGGTACTCTAGCAAAGTTATAGAAAGGAACTGGCATGCCTGTGCTCCATTCTAGTGTTCTAGCATTCCATGGATCAGCTTTCGTTAAACGTGGCTCGTAACGAATGCTCCAGTAGATTCCGTATACTAGAATTAGGAAACCAACTGTTAAACCAAGTGCACCGATGAAAGATAGCAATTGTAAAGGACCGTATCCTGTTTCCGCTGAGTAAGTACTCATACGACGTGTTGCACCATTTAATCCTAAGAAGAATAATGGTAAGAATGTTACGTTGAAGAAAATGGCGATAAACCAAAATGCAGTTTTTCCAAGTTTTTCGTTCAGTTTGAAACCAAACAATAATGGCCACCAGTAGTACATACCAGCTAAAACAGCGAATACTGTACCAGGAATCAATACATAATGGAAATGAGCTACTAAGAATAGCGTATTATGATATTGATAATCTGCACTTGCCATTGCTAATGCAACTCCAGTTATTCCTCCAAGTGTGAAGATCGGAATGAAGGCTAATGAGTATAGCATTGGCGTCGTAATTTCAATCTTACCTTTATAAAGTGTTGCTAACCAGTTAAAGATTTTTACACCGGTAGGTACTGCGATTAACATTGTTGTAATCGAGAAGAATGAGTTAACCAGTGCTCCTTGACCCATTGTATAGAAATGGTGAACCCATACAGTGAATGATAGAAGTGAAATGGCAACCATACTAATAACCATCGATTTATAACCATACAGGTTTTTTCTAGCGAAAGTTGAAATAACTTCACTGAAAATACCGAATGCAGGCAAGATAACGATATAAACTTCAGGGTGACCCCATACCCAGAAAAGGTTGGCCCAAAGCATATCCATACCGCCATCAGTCATTGTAAAGAATTGAGTTCCAAATAAACGGTCAAACATCATCATAGCTAATGCAACTGTTAGAACAGGGAAAGCGAAAAGGATAATGATACATGTAATTAAAATAGACCATGTAAACATTGGCATTTTCATTAATGTCATACCAGGTGCACGCATTTTAAGGATTGTAGTGATAAAGTTAACACCGGTTATCATCGTACCAAGACCAGAAATTTGCAGTGATAAACTATAATAGTTTGTTCCTACTGTCGGACTGAACTGCTCACTTGCTAGTGGGAAATAAGAAGTCCATCCAGCATCAGGAGATCCACCGAAAATAAATGAAACATTTAATAATATACATCCAGCAACGAATAGCCAGAAGCTTACAGCATTTAAATATGGAAATGCAACGTCACGTGCACCAATTTGTAAAGGAATAACGATATTCATTAGTCCGATAACGAATGGCATTGCCATAAAGATAATCATAACTAAGCCGTGTGTTGTAAAAATTTCATTATAATGTTGAGGATCTAACAGTCCATTTTCAGGAATTGCTGTTTGAGCTCTCATCATTATTGCATCTACTCCACCACGGAACAACATAATTAATGCAACAAAAATGTACATAATGCCGATTCGTTTATGATCGACGGTTGTAAGCCATTCATCTTTCAACCAGCGCCATTTTTTAAAATAGGTGAGTCCAGCAACTACTGCTATACCGCCAATTACAATACTAATCGTTGCTGCGATAATAAATGGATCACCGTGTAAAAAAAGAAAATAATCTTCCCATTTCACATTCACTTTGAGTAGCTCCTTTCTTAAAAGCTGTATTTTGGTGATACTTTTGATATGAAACAATCATTTTAATGTTCTGAATGATCTTGTGAATCCATGTCCATATCTTCAGGCATATCAGTATCTTCACTATCACCATGATTATGTGATGAATTTCTTCCTTCTGGAGGAGGGCTAAAATCTAAGTGAGTAGAAGAATAAGATTGTCTACCGACAAAGTCTGTATCTAGTAATTTATTAAATTTCTTTTCTGTAAGTTTAGGTTCATTCTCTTTTACATCTTGAACCCATTGGTCAAAATCTTTAGCTGTCATAGATAATGCTTCGAAATGCATTTTTGCAAAACCTTTACCTGTAAAGCTAGAGTTTTTACCTTCCATTGACATCGGAGTTTCTGCAACATAAGTTACTTTGGTAACCATGTCACTCATTCCGTATTTTTGTCCACCAAGTTGTGGAATCCATAAACTTGAAATTGGACCAAAAGAGTAGATACGGAATTCTACTGGACGGTCTATTGGCATATTCACATAGTTAACTGTTTCAATTCCTTCTTCAGGATAGCTAAAATGCCATTTCCAATCTGAAGATGCTGCGTAAATAACCAATGGTTTGTCATTTTCATAACCCTTTGGTGTACCTTCATGCTGATATGTTGTTTTAACTGTAATAACAGAAAGAAAAATTACGATTACGATTGGAATTGCAGTCCACGTAATTTCTAATGCTTTACTACCTTCCATATGTGGAGGCTCGTAATCCTTTGGTTGTTTTGAAGCTCTGTACTTAATTAACATAAAGGCGAATAATGCACAGACAATCGCTAATATTGCGAATAGGATTATTGCCGAAGTGTTGATGGTTTTAGACAACATTTCGGAAACTGGACCATTAGGTCTGAATACCACAGCTCTCTCACAACCAGAAAGTAAGACAGTTGCTAAGAGAAAAGAAGTGATGAGTGCCAATTTCGTTTTCATGCTTGTACCCCTTTCTTAAGTAATAATTATTCAATAATGAATTCCCCATTTAGAGAATGCAATAGCTACAATATAGATCTGTTCATTGTTAATGATCATAACTAAACATTGTTGATCGATGTTGTAACTATTTAGGTATAATGTTTCTCTATACTCATACCCCAAATTAAACTATATTAACTTCATTAAGAAATTACAAACAATTAGAATTTGTGACAATTTTACGAAGGGTATAATTGGGAAATATTAGTTGATTTTATTTACATTGTGAAAAGGTTAATAAGAGAAAATAGGTTAAAAATGTTAATTTAATAGTTATAAAGAAGTGCGTTTATTTTATCAGAATAAAATGTTTATTTTGAATTTTTGTATAAAAAACCTTGTTAAAACAATAGTTTAACAAGGTTTCGGATGGTGGATTAGAGTGAAAATGCTGAAAAGGATAATGGTTCTAAAATACTATCTCATTTAACTTGTGACAGCTTTTTGAATTTTAAATATTAGCAGAAAATACCTTACTACCATCTCCTGTTGGACTGAAATATGCAAGTAAAAAGGAATTTGTGTTATTTTCGTCAGTCTTTGTTGAAATTTTTTCTAACATAGTATGCTTGTACAAATCTCTTTCACTTAAATGAAGACTCATAAATTCAGTTCCAAGTACGTCTGGAGATTCAAAAATCTTCTTATAAATTTGCGCTTTTTCTTCTTTTGTTAAGATAGGCTCCCACCAGGTGCTTCTTGGTTTATACTTTTGACTTGCTAAATAATCATATTTCATCAGATCAATGATTCGATTATTTTCTTCAATATGAAGCTCTTTAAGAAAAAGTTGTAATCTTCTAAATAGATCTTCAAGTTGATGACCTATTTTTGACCAGCCTTTTTCTTCCCAAAATGAGCCGAAGTCCTGAAAAAAGTCGAATGGTGTAGGGAAGACCTTACCAGTTAAATAATGAATGGTTTTATCCATACGATGGTCATTCCAATATTTTTCTAATACGTCTTCTACTTGTTTAATTCTAATGATATCTTCAAATGATAAAACCTTATTAGCGACAATTTCATAAGGCGCATAGTCACTAAAAATATATCCATATTCTTTACTTTGAATTCTAAGACCTGTTCCTCTCAGCATTTTAAGAAAGCCTAATTGTAGCTCTTCTGGCTGTAAAGCAAAAACATCATTAAAGGTTTTCTTAAAGGAATCATAATTTTCTTCAGGTAAACCAGCAATTAAATCAAGATGCTGATCAATTTTACCACCTTCTTTAACCATGGTTACTGTTCGAGTTAGTTTTTCAAAATTTTGTTTTCTTTTTACTAGCTCATTTGTATAGTCATTCGTTGATTGTACGCCAATTTCAAAACGGAATAATCCAGCTGGAGCATTGTCATTTAAAAATTGAATAACCTCTGGTCTCATAATATCCGCAGTAATCTCAAATTGGAATACATTACCGGGTAAGTGCTCGTCAATCAAAAATTGAAACATTTCCATAGCATAGCTGCGGCTTATATTAAATGTACGATCAACAAATTTGATCGTTTTGGCTCCATTTTTCATTAAGAAGCGTATATCTTCTTTAATTGTTTCTCGATCAAAATATCTTACTCCAACTTCAATAGAGGATAAGCAAAATTGACAATTGAATGGACATCCTCTACTCGTCTCGATATACACTACTCGTTTAGATAAGCTTGCAAGGTCTTCGGAAAAACGATAAGGAGATGGAATTTCTTTTAAGTTAAGTTTTTCATTTGGAAGCTTCATTATTTTTTTGCCGTTTTCCATATACGCAATTCCGTTAATATTTGAAATATTTTCATTTCCATTCAAGTAGGTTAATAGCTGTTTAAATATCTTTTCACCTTCACCTATTACGAAATAGTCTACCGTTGGAATTTTTTCTATCCATTCTTCTACATCGTAAGAGACTTCAGGACCTCCAAATATAATTTTGATATTTGGATCGATTTTCTTTAATAGGTGAACAACTTTTATCGTTTCTTCAATATTCCAAATATAACAACTAAAACCGATGACATCAGGTTTTTTATTATATAAATCAGTTACGATATTAATAATAGGATCTTTGATTGTATATTCAGCTATTTCTACATCGTATTCAGGAGCAGCATATGCCTTAAGGTATCGTATTGACAAGCTAGTATGAATATATTTGGCATTCAATGTTGCGGCGATAATTTTCATATTATAGGTAGACTCCTTTCTGTGGCGAACTCGATAGTATTTTATCATAGTATAGTCTGAAACCTATATTATGAAACAATAAAGGATATTAGAATGTGGAAAGAAAGATGGAGCATATTGAAATAGAGTAGTAAAAATAATATGTGTCTTTTATATGAAATTTATTTCACTGCGACTTTTATAAAGGAATAGGTGAAACTTAGCAATAATAAGCAAGAAAATGGAAGTATAGCATTAAAGAAAATATCTTATTATACTCTATTTCGATAAAATGTAAATACTTAGGTATTTTTACTTATTTAAAAAGTAATTTTGGTTGACGAAATAAAAGGAAAATATAGTAAAATATATTTACAAAAAAGTAATAAATTGTAATAATCAAAATATAAATGTCGAATAAATATTGTATATTTTTGTAAGTTTAATAAACCTATCATGAGTGAAAATTTATACAGTTACTAACTACAAAATGTTTAACACCTCGAATAATCAACGGAAATGACGACTTTTCATACCTCTAGTATTAAAACAAACCAAAGACTTCGCTTAATAGAACAAAAATTCTTAAAAATATATTAATTTTTTCCGAATATACATACTTCATAATTCATTTTTATGAAATACATCATAAGAATGATGCTATATTGTCTTATTTCTAGAAGCATTCTTTTTGTGTGAGTAATTACCTATTTTTGTTTGTGGTGAAATGATGAATAAGGGAGGTGAATAGTAATGTGAAAATAAGAGGATTGAATCCCTTAAGCATTCCAGTCGAAACGATTGCTTAAGGGAAGGAACAGTTGGATATACCAACTTATTGTTAGTATATCCCTTTTTAGCGATTTATGGAAATAAATAATTTTTACTAAAAAGGAGGAAAGATAGTATGAGTAGTAGCGAAAGCTATTGTTTAAGTAAAGACACGATTAGCATTATACCGTATACGGATAATCATGGTAATTTGTATTCAATGGTGATTGAAGGTCAAAAAAAGTTATTGGTGAAAATGAGTCCATTAAAAATTTTGGAATATACACTCTTAATCTTTGGAGGAGATCTTCGAGGAGCTATAAATTCAACAAAATTTCATTTAGGAAGAAAAAATATGGTTCCCGTTAAAATTAGCGATGAAATAGGTTATTGGTTTCCTACATCATCCATGAAATCTAGAGAATGTGTATGGTTTGCGGAGCATCATGTAGAGAAAGTCAACAAAGTAAGCCAGAATCAAACAATGATATATTTTAGCCATGGACATACATTTCTTCTTAATATGAAGGAAAAGAGTATTGCAGTAAAAATAAACCGAGCAAGAGATTTAAGGTTAATAATAGAAAGAAAAAAGAAAAAGACTAATATCTATACAGAACAACCTAAATTTCAAATAATTAAGGATGAGTCAAAAAATAACTATACCATTAAAGAAGATAAATAAATAAGAAGGGGTTGTCTGGAAAATGATTTATTATCGCTTTTCAGGCGGCCCCTTCTTCTTTGAAAATTTCTTATGATATAGGTTTAACAAAAAAATGCTAAAAATCATGCAAAAGTTTTGAAAAAGGTATCTGTTTCAAAATGTTATTATAACTGTTTCATTTTTTAGTAAGCGTTTACATCAGTTTGTTTGTGGGTTTAAATTCAAAAATTTTCTATGTGTACCAATAAAAAATAAATATTTTTGATATTTGTCACAGATTTTTTATCCTATTTCTCATAAAATGGAGCAATAATCTATTTTTTTCGGAGTGTGTATTTTAGTTGTACGGCTGTCATTTATAGAAATAAAAAAGATATCCATATTTTAATGTTTGGAGGGGGAAATATGTCTTTATTACCACAAAAAAACGATCTTGGTTTTTTTGAGATTCGTTTAGAATCAATTGGGGGATTAGGTGCAAATTTAGCAGGGAAAATGCTGGCTGAGGCCGGAGTATTAGGGCTAGGATTAAATGGCTGTAATTTCTCATCTTATGGTTCAGAAAAAAAAGGCTCACCAGTAAAAAGTTTTATACGTTTTTGTGATTCAGATGTAGAAATACGTGATCACAGTCCAATTGAAGAACCACATGTTATTGGTGTTTTTCATGAAGCACTATATAAAATGGTTGATGTTTTGAATGGATTAAGATCCAATGGTGTTGTTCTTGTAAACTCGACAAGAGATTTTGAGACTGTAAAAAATGATCTTAATATGTCAAAAGGAACACTAGCTTTAGTTGATGCTTTAGGAATAGCGGTTGAAGAAAAAACAAAAGTAAATACAGCCATGTTAGGTGCTTTATTTAGAATTTGTGACTTTTTAGATCCAGAAGCAATGCGTGTGATTATCCGTAAAACATTTGAAAAAAAATATCCTCATTTAGTTGAATCGAATATCAGAACTTTTGATAGAGGTTATAACGAAGTTGTTTTTAAAAAGTTTGAAAATAATCACTCGGAATCAAATATTCCATTTGAAAAGAAAAATACTCCGTTTGGCTATGAAACACAAACAATGGGTGGAGTTATCATTGCTCAAGGTAATAGTATTTTGAAAGATATGAGTGCTTCACGTCAAGGTTTCTTGCCTTCTTTAAATAAGGATACATGTATTAACTGTGCGGCTTGTGATATGGTTTGTCCAGATTATTGTTTTGTTTGGGAAGAAGGAGAGGACAAACGAGGTCGAAAAAATATGTTCTTAAAAGGAATTGATTATCAATATTGTAAAGGCTGTTTAAAATGTGTGGAGGCATGCCCAACGGGATCATTATCAGAGATGAGAGAGGACATGACTTATGCAGATGAACATACTGTTAAGCAATCCTTTCCTTATGTGTGTGGAGGTGCTAAGTAATGAGTTTATTAGAAAAAGATATCGTTAAAGGTTTGGATATTGCTCAAGAAACGACCTTTGAATCCGGAAATGAAATGGCTGCACTAGCTGCTGCGCAAATTAATTATCATATTATGGGATATTTTCCAATTACGCCTTCTACAGAGATTGCACAGCTACTTGATGCTATGAAAACAAGAGGTCAACATGATATCACCTTAATTGCAGCTGATGGAGAACATGGATCTGCTGGTATTTGTTACGGAGCTGCAGTAACAGGGGCTCGTGTCTTTAATGCAACTAGTGCTAATGGATTAATGTATATGTTAGAGCAGCTTCCGGTACAATCAGGAACTCGTTTTCCTATGGTTATGAATCTAGTTACTCGTTCAATTAGTGGGCCATTAGATATCCGTGGAGATCATTCGGATTTATATTTCGCTTTAAATACAGGCTGGGTTATTTTGACGGCGAGTACACCACAAATGGTCTATGACATGAATATCATGGCATTAAAAATTGCCGAGAATTCAAAAGTAAGATTACCTGTTATTGTGGCTTACGATGGTTTCTTTACTTCACATCAAAAAAGAAGAGTACAGTATTTTAAAGATAGAAATGTCGTTCAAGATTTTGTAGGACCATGTCCAACTGACTATCATTTTGTACGTGATCCAAAAAAACCAGTTACAATTGGTGCGCATATGAATGGTGATGATTTAATGAATAATCATTACCAGCAATCACAAGCAATGTATGCTGCACATGATGTGTATAAACAAGTCGCTGCTGAATATGGTAAGATATCTGGCAGAAATTATAGTGTTATCAACACTTATCAAATGGAAGATGCTGAAGTGGCTCTTTTCCTATTGAATTCTGCGGCTGAGACGGCTAAGGATGCTGTTGATCAATTAAGAAAACAGGGGATTAAAGCGGGTGTTGTAAGTCCAAATATGATTCGACCTTTCCCAGCAGAAGAAATACGTCAAGCGTTAAAGGGAGTTAAAACCTTATTAGTTGGAGAACGAGCAGATTCATACGGTGCGAATGGACCGAATTTAACTCATGAAATTAAGTCTGCTCTTCAAGAAGATAAAAATAATACGACAATCGTGTTAAGTCGTGTCTTTGGTTTAGGCGGTAAAGATTTTTATACAGAGGATGCATTAGCGTTCTTCCAAAGTGCAATTGAAGCGAAAGAATTAGGTTATGCACCAATTCCATTTGATTATTATGGTTGTAATCCAGGAAAGGAACAATCTGTACTAGAGCCAGTCATAGAGCCATTGCATGGAGAGGCTTATAAGTCAGGGCTCATTCACGTTGAACAAGAGGACACTGGTAAACTAAAAGTGAAAATCCCACCAGTACGTTCATTAATGGGAAAACCAAAACGTTTAGCCTCAGGTCATGGAGCATGTCCGGGATGCGGTATATTCTCAGGATTAGAATTGTTCTTTAAAGGTATTGAAGGAGATATTGTTGTTCTTTTCCAAACGGGTTGTGCTTATGTAGTTACCACTGCATATCCATATTCATCACATAAACAATCTATGATTCATAATTTATTTCAAAATGGTCCAGCAACACTTTCGGGAACGGTTGAAGCGTTTTTTGAAATGAAAAATCGTGGAGAGATTGATGTGGCGGATGATGTAACATTTATTATGGTTACGGGTGATGGTGGTATGGATATCGGTATGGGTTCTGCTATCGGAACAGCTTTACGAAACCACAAAGTGATCATGCTTGAATATGATAATGAAGGTTATATGAATACTGGTTCGCAAATGTCATATTCTACTCCTTTTGGACATATGACAAGTACAACAAATGTAGGTAAAACGCAAAAAGGTAAAGCGTTCCATCATAAGGATACTGCGCAAATTATGGCAGCAACAAATATTCCTTATGTATTTACTGGCTCTGAAGCATTTCCACAAGATTTAATCAAGAAAGCTGCAAAAGCTCAATGGTATGCTCAAAATGTAGGTACTGTGTATGGTAAGCTTTTAATTACTTGTCCGTTAAATTGGAAATCAGAAGATCGTTATGGAAATACGATTATGGAAGCGGCGGTTAATTCATGCTTCTTCCCGCTTTATGAAGTAGAACAAGGTGAAACAACAATCACGTATAACCCTGAAGCTAGAAAGAAACGAATTCCATTGGAAGATTGGCTGAAGTACATGGGGAAATCCAAGCACTTATTAAAAGAAGAGAACAAGGACTTACTTGAAGATTTTAATCAAGAAGTTGAGAAAAGATGGCAAAAGCTTTTAGTAAAGCATGAAAATCCTCATTTATAGAATTTAATATAATAAGTTCAATTAAAGCTGATTGTAAGGTCATTAATGAAGACTTTTCATTCAGCTTTTTTTATGCCATATGTTTATTTCGTTAATGAAATGGTTAATGGAGGATAGGCAACAGTTAGGAAAACATAGAAAATGATTAAAATATAAAGAATAAAAGAAATGGTTAGAGAACGAGGTTCTTAAAAGAGTATTAACATGGATAAATTTTTACAAATCATACATATCAAATTCCACAAGAATTTTTTTTCGTAAATAAAAAAATTTGTATACTATTTTTCATCTCATTTGTTATATAAGTGAAAGGAGTAAAAACGGGTGGCCATCATATGAACAATTATTTTTTAGAGCAATTATACCTGACCAAATATGATATGATTCGTAATTACTTAATGAAAAACGGAGCATCTCTTCAGGATGCGGAAGATATTGTACAAAATACTTTTTATAAAGCCATGACGTATGAAATTCACATGACGCATTCTAATCCAAACGCTTGGCTATTTAAAGTGGCGGTGAATGAATACTATAACCTTTGCAATAAAAAGAAAAGGCAAATTCATGTTGAAATTGACGAATCGTTTCTTGAACATTTTATCAATCATGAAGAGGGGGATGAATGGCTAATAAAAAAAGAAAATGCGGATGAAGTAAAAGGTATTATCAATCAAATGAAGCCAAGTTATGCTCAACTGCTCTTATTAAAATATGAATTAGATCTTTCTTATGATGAAATTGCTTCTTTTCTAGATATGAAAAAGGAGACTATTCGAACGTTATTATATCGAGCTCGGCTCGAGTTTAAGAAATTATGGAGGAACACATATGAATAATGATGAACAAGATTTGGATGATTTATTTTCACCAAAGCAGACGGACTTAATAAAAAAAGCAAAGTCGAACAGTCTTAAGCGGATGATTATAACGAACATACTTGTGACAACGATTACTCTTCTTATGTTATCTGTAATAAAATGGCAATTAACACCTTTTATATTGAATAGAGAAATGATTAAAGAACAATCAATTAATGAGATTTATGGGGCAAATACATTTGTAGGTCCGTGGGATGAAGAAGTAAAGTTACTAGGTTCTCATGCAACAGCTCCGATATTCAAATTTATTAATGGTATACCTATTCAAGTAAAGACAATAAAAAATAAATATAATCAAATGGAGTATTTTATAGAAAGAAATCTTGATAAATACAGATATAATGGTCAGAAATTATTACGCTTTGCTCATCCTGATGTGAAATATAACAAGTACTCTCAAGAATTTTCGAAACTTAAGGATAATAGTAATGCAGAAATTGCTCTCTCATTCGACAGCTCTTATTCTGTTTCTGAAGTTGAAGAAATGTTGCCTGATAATGTATTGGTTAATTGGCTCTGGGTGAATGATTATCCTTCAGAGGTATTGGATGAGTTATCTAATGAACAACAGTTTCTATATGAAAATGAGGTAATAGGTATCTCTATGTTAGCGAACGACGGGACTTCATTAGAAAATCCTTACTCTCTTTTTTATGAAAATCTTCAAATAGCTAGTAAATATCGACGAGCTGATGAGGAATTAAAAACACTTAAAAAGAAAATAACTACGAATGGTTCATTAGACACCTCAAAAATATCCATTATTGGTGCAGTTGTTTCAGGAAAAGGAAGTGATTTAAAAAAACTAGAAGGCTTACCATTTATTAAGAATGCATCAATTGGTTTAACAATACAAAATTAAAGGAATTGATAGAGATGAATAAATTTTTATATTATCTGATTTGGGCAATTGCTTTTATTGCTTTAAATATTACTACAATACCAGTTGCCTTTTTTTCATTATTTGCGAGTACAACGATTTTTTCAATTGACGGTTTTTTGGCGTTGTTAATTATCTTGATACCTAATATAGCTATAATACAGTTATGGGTTAGCATTAGACAGCAAAATATTAAGTTTTTCGTCATAGGCTTGATACTCATTATGATAGAAATTGCTTCTTTTTTACTTTTGATCTATGCTTATATTTTTGTTTTACCTGTGATATTATTTAGCGTTAGTCTATTACTAGCGATTACGTTGTTAGTCCTCTCTTTTAGAAAAAAGGTCTATTAAAATCTGGTGTAGGTGTGATTTATAGGTTGTAAATCACCAGGAAGATGAAGACTATTGTAGAAAAAAATATTTAGTTAATAAAAAGTGTTTTCGCATAACTTGTTACCTATGTACAAACTCTGAATAGGCTGAGTTAAATTCTGCTTCAATCGACCTTTTTATATTAATCTTATATAGCGAACTTATGTAAAAAAACAATCATTTAGAAAACAGCCTAAAAATTGAATAACGATTTAACACTCGGTCTATTCATGGAATTTTTATATGAATAGACCGTTCTTTTTTTAATGTTATCTTCTGATAAAAATGTCGATATTTTACGATAAGAATAATCTATTAGGGAAGTATATATATTTAGTTTTCCACAAATCATTTATACCAATTTTTTTACTCATAATTCTAATCAACCTAATAAAAGAGATTAATGACTCTCGAAAGATTTTTATGAAAATAGTCCCATTTTGCAAAAAAAATAGGAATATACATAAAAATGTAGAATTATAATATAATGTAAATTTTGAGGTGGATATAGGGTTGGGGGAGATTAAATGTCGGATGAAGAATCCTGTATGAAAAGTAGTGATCAGTTGAATTTGTATCAGAATTTTTTTCAAATTTCTCAAGAAGGCTTATTCATTACGAATGACCATTTAGAGATTATTGATGTAAATATAAGGGCGTGTGAAGTATTTCGTATTCATAAACAGGAGTTTATTGGGAAGCATTTATATGCTCTTTTAGGACAAATAAATGAGCAACTGTTTCTTGAACAAATTAGTCAAATAAAATGCGAGGGTAGTATAAAAGATGAATGGGTTATAAATAACTCATTGGGTGAATACTTAAAACTAACTTTTTCAGCTTTGTATTCAAATGGCCATTACTTTTTTTCTATTAAAGAAGTATTTGTATTAACCAAACATAAAAAAAATCGAATGAATTCCTCGTATTTAAATGCCTATCAACAAATTAATGAGGGGATTATTGTTTGTCATCATAATAGAACAATTGCTGATGTGAATGATGCTTTTTTGAAAATTGTAGAATTTCCAAGGAAATATTTTATTAAAAATGATTTTTGTAGTCTAATCCATATAGATGCTACTAAAAAGATCCAAGAAAATTGGGACATAGCGATAAAGTCAGGTAGATCATCGGGTGTAGTGGAATTCTGCATAGGTAAAAAAAATATAATATTTAAGTATCATCTCTATAATAATGTGCAGAAGCAGCAGGTTATCTGTCTGTTGAGAAATATAACAGAAACTAAGCTTAACCCCTTAAAATCGAATATGAATAATGAGTTATTTACATGTATTTTTGATGAAGCAAATGATGCAATAGTACTAACTGATCGAAATGGTATGATATTTGAAGTGAATGAAGTTGCCTGTAGAATATTTGAATTACCAAGAGAACAATTAATCGGAATGAATCCTGTAGATTTTATTCTTAAAAAGAATAAAAAGTATCGCAATATGTTTGAAACTTTTAGTAAGAAAGGGTCAGTTCGAGAAGAGATGTTTTTCCGAATGGGAAATGGTCAAAAAAAATTACTAGAGTTTACAAGTAAAAAACTTTCAGAATTAAATTTCAATGTCACAATTTATCGGAATGTAACCGAAAGATACAATATGGAAATAATGCTAAGAAAGAGTGAGAATCATTTTCGGAAAATATTTGATGAGTTGTCTGTTGGATTAATCTTGTGGAAAGATAATAAGATTGTCGATATAAATGAAGCAGGATTACAAATTCTCGAATATACAAAAGAAAAGATTTTGCGGACGACAATAAAACAAATAATTGAAAAGGTCCCGGAGAATCGACATAGTTTAGATAAAATGTTTAAAAAAATAGATAAAGCTAGAAAGACAAAGGCGGTTGAAGAGATTATTCCTTTTGTATTTAAAAGTGGTAAAACGAAGTACTTAGAGTTTACTTCAAAGAAAAATTTAGTTTCTGGCTTAAATATAACGGCTATTGAGGATGTAACGGAAGAATTAGAAATTCAGGAACGGTTAAGAAAATCAGATACTCTAACCGTAGTTGGTGAACTTGCAGCAGGAATTGCTCATGAAATAAGAAATCCGATGACAGCATTGAAGGGATTTATTCAACTGTTGCAATGCAGTGTAAAAGAAGACTTTACATCTTACTTTAGCATTATTATGTCAGAGTTAAAACGGATCGATACGATTATTACTGAATTTTTGATTTTAGCAAAGCCACAAGCGCTACAGTATGAAGAGAAAAATATTAATGTGATTGTTAAGGAAACGATTGATTTATTAAGTGCAGAGGCATTGTTATACAATATTATTTTTGTTACGAATCTATCAAAACAAGGCTTGAATATTTTTTGTGAACCGAATCAACTTAAGCAGGTTTTTATAAATATTATAAAAAATGCAATGGAATCTATGAATGAAGGTGGTACGATTACTGTAGTAACAGAAATCTTTGATGACCGCTTTATTAAAGTATCGATAACGGATGAAGGTATTGGTATTTCAAAAGAAAGGTTAAAGAAACTAGGAGAACCTTTTTATACGACGAAGGAAAGAGGTACAGGTCTTGGGTTAATGGTAAGTTATAAAATAATCGAAGAGCATGAGGGAATTGTTGAAGTAGAAAGCGCAGAAAGCGTAGGAACGACCTTCACTATTTTACTACCTAGACAAAATGATTTAGTAGAAGGATAACGATGCTTTTATGTAAGTTATAGTACAAGTAGAGAGTTAAAGAGGGCGGGTAGATAATGGTAAAAAATGACGTTGAAGACTGTCGAAAAAAAGGTTTTTGAAAGATGATTTGCTTCTTATTTTGTCTACATTTGCGATTCTATTTACATTTTTAGAAAAGTTTGTAATAATCCTATAGATAATAAAAAGAGTTAGGAAGGAAGTTACAAATATCATGGAAGAGAAGCTGTTACATGACATAGAGTACGCGATACAGAGAAAAAGAGAGGAAATGGAATATACCGCTAAGCAATTAGGGTTAACTCATGAGTTAACGATTCAAAATAGTCAGGATTTAGATCGCTTATTAAATATTCATCTTGTATATACAAAAAAGCAAAAAAGCAAAATAGATTATTATAGTCCCATGAATAAGTTTAAAAATCATTTCCGAAATAATGAATTTCAATATGGGATTCTTTAAGTGCTGTTATTACATTCCGAGTAAAAGAATCATAACTAATAAACCGATAATAAATGAATAGGTGGAGGCTCGTTCATTTCCGTCTCCATGGCTTTCTGGGATTAATTCTTTATAAATGATGAAAAGCATGGCACCAGCAGCAAAAGCTAATCCGAATGGAACGAGATTCTCCACATAAGTTGTTAGAAAATAGCCTATTAATGCTGTAACAATCTCTATTGATCCAGTCAAGGTGGCAATAAGAAAGGCTTTAAATTTGGATATGTTTAAGTTGATAAGAAATAATGCGATTAGAAAGCCTTCAGGCGCGTTTTGCAAGCCAATAGCAAAGGCTATAAGATTACCCGTATCACTTGATGTAGATGCATAACTTACGCCAACTGAGAGGCCTTCAGGAATATTATGTAGTGTTATGGCAGAAATAATTAATATGGCTTTTTCGTCGAATTGAATATGATTATTTGAGTGATTAACATCAATATGTGGAATGTTACTTTCTAAAAATGTAAGTGTAATTACCCCTGCATAAATTCCAATACATAGAGGTATAAATCCCCCTTGTGCTAAGGCTTCGGGTATTAATCCCATCATACATGCAGACATCATAATTCCTGCAGTAAAAGCTAATAAAATGTCTCGAAAGCGATGAGTGAAGGTGTTAGATACAAATAGAATAATTAAAGCACCTAAGCCAGTGGACATGGCAGAAAGAACACTACCGATTATTACATTACTCATAATGAACTCCGATCTTTCATAAATTTGCTTGTACAAAAAGAGGCAGTCTCAAACGTGATTGTTAGTCACTTTCGAGACGCCTTTATGTTTGTATTAGTATTATTCCTTTACAGTAGATGTATGAGCATATCGTTTCCATTTAATAATGCTAATATAACACTTTGGTAGGTTTGTTGTTCCATATTTAAAATCTAGATGTATGTAAAACTCTACTAGCCAATACTGTGTTATTAAGTATATGAAAGACGTGAATAAATTATGATAATCATTTTTTTAGTTGATCTTTTTTAAGCGTAATTATATAGAATGTACTCTTATTGTATAAATGATATATTGTTTTTATTGAAATCTATGATCAGAAGGTAATAGAAAGCTTAGTAAACCTAGTACAGGTAAAAATCCCATTATTTTTATGGTAGCAATAAGTCCAAGTGAATCAGCCATTCCACCAATTGCTATTGAACCAATAGCCCCCATGCCAAATGCTAAACCTACAGTTAGACCAGCCATTGTTCCTATTTTTCCTGGAACAAGTTCTTGGGCGTACACAACTGTAACAGAAAAACTAGACATGATAATAAATCCAATTATAAACAAAAGAACAAAAGATAAAAATGGCGATACATAAGGAAGAATAACGGTCATTGGTGCTGAGATTAGCATAGAAAGTATAATTATGGTTTTCTTACCGAATTTGTCTGCCAGTGGTCCTCCAAAAAACGTACCTATAGCTCCAGCAATTAAAAAAGTAAATAGGTAGACTTGAGCCATTTTAATGGAAAATTCATATTGCTGAATTAGATAAAATGAAAAAAAGTTAGTCATCGCAGAAATATACCAAGATCTTGCGAATATAACAAATAGAATAATGATGAGCGCTACTATAATTTTTTTTGTCACTTTTGATTCTTTCTTACTTTTTTTCTTTATAGGTGGATTTGCTTTTATTTGTATAGAGTACCAGTTAGCAATATATAGTAGTAAAAGTACGGCAATAAATGCAATTGGGGCAAAGGATAGACCACCTATTTGACCAAGAGGTATCAAAATAAGAGCCGTAATAAGCGGCGCTAACGCTTGACCGATATTTCCTCCTACTTGATATATCGATTGTGCTAAGCCTCTTTTAGATCCTGCAGCCATAAAGGCTACACGGGAACCTTCAGGGTGAAAAACAGCTGAACCGATTCCAATTAAGATCACAGAAATAATGATAATTGAATATGCTGGTGCAATAGCTAAAAGAATCATTCCAATCATTGAACAAAACAAGCCCATTGGTAAAGCATAGGGGAACGGTTTTTTATCGGTATACCATCCAATCAACGGTTGCATAAGAGAGGAGACTATATTTAATGCAAAGGCTATAATTCCTAGTTGAGTAAATGATAATAGTAAGTCTCTTTCTAGAATAGGAAACATAGCTGGTACAACTGCTTGTAAGGAATCGTTCAACAAATGACAAAGGCCAATAATTAATAGAAATTTATACGCAGGTTGGTTTTGGGCTTTTTCGAGTTTCAAAGCAGTATTGTTCATATTCAATTTTACCTACCTCAAATCTTGGGAATATGTCATTCCTTTTTAATTATCGAATAAATTAAGATTTATAACTAAACTTCTTGCAATGGTAGCTCTGATAAAGGCAACGATATACAAATGGTTGTTCCTTCATTTTGTTTACTATGAACGGATATCGTTCCATTTAGTTGTGTAATAATTCTATTACATAGGAACAATCCTAACCCAGTGCCATAATTTTTGGTTGTGAAAAATGGTTCAAATATTTTTTGTAATGTATCCTTTGACATACCAGCTCCTTGATCTGCAATTGCGAGAAGAACGTTCTTTTTGTTTTTTACAACATTTAAAGATACTGTCATACCTGGTTTACATGCTTCAAAACTATTTTTAGCGATATTGATGATGACTTGCTTTATTTGATCCGTTATACAATTTATATATACTGGTTCGTCTGGGAGATGAACTTTAAGATTGACTGAGTATGTGACTCCTTCACTTTCAATAACAGGCTGAATCTCTTTAATGACCTTACAAAGATCTACAACATCTAACTGATGAACACTTGGCTTCCCTAATACTAAAAATTCACTAACAATCTCATTAATTCGGGTAATTTCTTTTTGTATTATAGAGAAATACATTTGATCTTTAGAATCATTATATTTTTCACTAAGAAGCTGAACTAACCCTTTTATTCCTGTTAAAGGATTTTTTATTTCATGTGCTGTAGTAGCTGCGAGAGTCCCGATCATTTTTAATTTTTGGTTATCATAGTCTTTCTTTTGTTTTGCAGCATCACGATTTAAAAGGATCAATTGAACTGCAAGAAAAATAATATGCGTAATAATTAAAAAGAGGATAATAAATTTTAATAATGCATTTGTGTTGATATCGACGTCTTTAGTAGAGCTAGAAATATGTAATGTCCACGAGACTTCTTCAAAAGGAATCGTTTCCTGAAAATTATTATCTTTCTTATCACTATTAATTGATAGGATATTGTGATTTTGGTTATCTGTTAATTTCATTTCTGTATTTGGTGTAAGAAGTTCTAAGACGTTTTTTATATAATCTAGTCTGAGTTGGACGATAATGTAACCTAGAATTTCATCATGTTGTTTCAATATTGGTTTACAAATAAAGAAGAAATCTTGATTTCTGGTATCTGTTTCTTTTTTGCTAGAAACATACGTTTTTTTTAAATCTGTACAAGCCTTTACATAACTATCTTTAACTTTTATGCCATTATAAATGCTTGTCGACCCTGCTTTTAAAACCCCATCAGCTCCTACGAAATAAAGATCCCCATAGCGCTTATCTGTTTTTTTTGTCTGAATAAGTAATTTTTCGATTTGTTTCGTGTCCGTTACCATATCCATAGCTACGATAGAAAGAATATCAAGGCTTTTATTGGTTTCTTTAATAAGAGTTTCTATATATTGTTGATGAAGTTTTCCTAATTCTAGCGATTCATTTTTTACGTTCATTTTTTTTTCTGATTCTAGAACCTGTGTGAAAATGAGAATTGCAATGATGGTAGGAATAATTATTATGACAGTATATAGTAAGACGTTTTTTCGTATAATGTCCACTTGAGTATCATCCTTTGAAGAGTATAACCGTTTGTATTCTCTCTATTTATAATATTTTAAAATGTTGTAAAAATTCATATATTATTATAACAAAGATTACATTTATATCCACTAACTGATTTTATATTATCTGCCTTATGTGGTGAGCTGTGAACGATATGGGTTTGCTTTGTTAAATCTGATATATAAAAATACATTTAATTTCGGTTAGCTTGTCTATTCTCTTCACTTGTTTCATATAATGTGGCAAGGAGGGGCTTGGCATGCTTTCGAGATTATCAGGAGCACTACAAATAGCGGCAGTTTATATTGGAACCGTCGTTGGAGCAGGATTTGCAACTGGGAGAGAAATTGTAGAGTTTTTTTCACAATATGGATTTTATGGTCTATTAGGCATATTGCTCGCAGGATATTTATTTATTGTAATGGGTACTAAAATTATGTTGTTAGCTGTAAGTATAGAAGCAAAATCATATCAAGAATTAAATCAACATTTATTTGGAAAAAAGTATGGACTATTTGTAAATATACTCTTCTTTATTATGTTATTTGGAGTAACAGCAGTTATGCTTTCTGGTGCTGGTGCCGTTTTTGAAGAACAAATTGGATTATCAAAAATGGCGGGTGTTTTGATTACCATTGTAGTCGCTCTTTTCGTTTTACATAGAGGCATAAAAGGCTTATTCATGGTCAATATGTTAGTTGTTCCATCGATGATTACGTTTAGTTTTTTACTCTTTTTTCAAGGGATTGGAAATCCGTATTATATAGATTATTTTTTTTATGTATCGAGTGATATACGTAATTTGAAAGTTATTATTTCTCCTTTTTTGTATACGGCATTTAACTTAGCACTTGCTCAGGCAGTGCTAGTACCAGTAGCATATGAAATTAAGGATCGCTCAATTATTAAACTTGGAGGCATAATTGGAGGTTTATTTTTAACACTAATTCTTCTAACGAGCCATTTATCTTTGATTACTTTACAAAATATTTCCGAGTATGATATTCCTAGTGCTGAATTGATGAAGCATGCCGCAGCACCTTTGTATTGGATATTTATCATCGTTATTTATGGAGAAATTTTCACTTCATTAGTTGGAAATGTTTTTGGATTAGAAAAGCCAATAAAAGAATATGTTCCAATTAATAGTATGTTGATTTTTATTAGCTTACTATTGGGAGCCTTATTGATAAGCACTATCCAATACGGAAAGTTATTATCATTTTTATATCCATTATTCGGGTATGTAAGTTTGTTGTTTTTACTATTATTATTTAGAAGTAAAGATAAAAAAATATAATCTGTTTTAGTGTTATTTCATAGTTTAAGGAGACTCAACCAATGATTTGTTAATCAGTGGTTGAGTCCCCTTTTAAAGAAATTCATGATATCAGCTTTAAGAGATTATTTTATCGTTCTAGCCATTTCTACAAAAGCAGCGCGATTATCATCTTTAACAGTTGAAAAAACCGTTAGTTTCATAGGTTTTGTTTCGCTTTTTACAAGATAAATCGTTACAATATCTGTTCCATTATTTGCTTCATAAATCGAAGCATTATTGATTTGTAAATTAGCATCAGTAGGGTTCGTAATATCTGTACTTACCGAAGAAAGTTCAGTTGGAATATTTTCCTCGAGTACACTCCAGTTTAAATCTTCTGTAGGCAACAATTCGATTCTCATTGAAAGTTCTTCAGCGTCTTTTTTATACAGTACATCTTTTCTAGGTTCTTCACCAGTAAGCTCATATCCTGGTAAAAGGTCTATAGAGAATTCTTGATTATCACTTTGAACGGTTTTAGCAGTTTCAGGTTTAGCTTGACCACTTTGTTGATACGTTGATTTAGAATCGTCACTATCGTTTGTTGATGTTGATTGGTCTGTTTGTTCTGTAGTGGAGCTTTCCTGTTTTTGTTCCGTATTTTGATTGTCTTTGCTCTCTTCATCTGACTTTTTATTTGATTCAGAATCTTTAGGTTGCTCTGAAGCGTTGCTTTTTGGTTGTTCTTGATTTTCATCTGAATTATTTGTTGTTCCATTTCCACAGCCAGCAATAATTAGGAAACTCACTAGCGAAATGGTTAACAATAGCTTTTTCATTGTAACTCCTCCTGCTTTAACAATATTTTTAAAAAGATGAATTAGTATTTAATTCATCTTTTTAAAGTATTTCATAATAATTGACGGATTACGAGTATAAAAGTTTCATTTTTAAGAAATATATCTTTCTTTTCGTTATCTCTATACCCATTTTTAAGTTAATGGAAATAGAATGAGTAAAAATAAATCAAAAATGATATGTGAAATGATCACGAGTGTTAGACTATTTTTCCATTGATATAGAATAGCCCATACCATACCAGCTACAAGTCCTGCTAGTATTAGAGCGTAATTTTGTGAATAAATCATTGGAAGAGTATACATAATCGCTGAAATTGCAACAGTTGCTTTTGCTTGAAAATGATTAGATATTTTCTTTTGAATAAAGCCTCTCCAAAAAATTTCCTCACCAGGTATGATAATGATAAATAGAACGAGGTAATGCCAAAGTAAAGATGGACTATACAGCTTGTACAACTGAGAAATATCTTTTGAAATACTTTTGATATTTACTAAGTCAATTAAATAATTTCCCAGAGCAAAAATAGCAAAAAGGGCGATACCTGAGATTACTCCAAATAGCATATTATTTATGGATGATTGATGAATTTTCTTACCTTCAATTACTATGGCAAAACAAATACAAAATAATATACTTGCGGTATATAAATACCAAAATACATTAGCATCTTGATATGTGATATATAAAAGTATATGTGCACTGATTAATCCAAGAAAAAAATGGAGATTTGAGGCACTTGTTTTCATGAATCAAAGTTCCCTCCTATAATAAGTTGATTCCTTGTATAAAAATTATATTAATATTAATGGTATTACAACATGATATAATTAAATTAACCATTATCAAAGAAGAAAATTTTACAAATATATGAACTTATACAAGTAATAGGCTGAAAAACCTTTTTGCAGAAGGGGATATCAAATCAATGAAAAAAGAGTCGTGCAAAATCGACTCTTTTTGTTTGGAAATTTTTAAAATTCTTAACTTGATTAAACTTAGCTCCTGACGTTCATAAGCCAATTCGTTCAGAACGTTCAAAAGCAACTCTTCTTGTTGATCTGGCTTATGTTTGTCGGAGATTTACCTTTAGGAAACGTGGCTTTTCTTATTGTAATAAAACTATTTCACTAGAGCTTATTTACTTCATCTTTTTTAGTTACATTGAAAATCTATAATTTTATAGTTTTTATGATTAACTACTGTTTTTTGCTCTAATTCAAGGTCACGATAATTGTCCATATAAGTTAGATCAACAATTACAGAATTTTCGTTAACCTTCTCTACAATTCCTTGCAATCCATCTTTGAATTCAATTAAATTACCAATCTGTGCTATCTTCATATTAATCACACCTTTAGCATTCTATTTTATTACTTTTTGTCTTAACAGTTTGCTCGTATGAATAGTAAAAGAAAAGAAAGAAAAATTTAAAACAAAAACAATTGTTCGAAAATATACTTTACAGTTTGCACTATTTTTTATAAAAGGTAAAGGCTTTTTTGTGAAAAAGTTTGAAATAATTGTAAAAAGTAAAAATTCTAAATTTCAAAAACGAAATCTTAAAAATAAGTTTTCTTTGTTAAAGCTGAATTAAATAGTTTTACACTATAGTCTTGTAAGTAAATTAACGACGGTTATCATTTAAATCTTCGATTGTAGAATGATTAATTGGGTTGTAATGTTATATTATTAAATGAACGTATGATGAAGAATAAAATGTTCATTTTTGTTTTGAAAAGAGGTGCTATACGTGAATTGTGAAACGGCAAATGATTTGCTTGAAAAACTGAAAAATGGTGAACTGTCAGAGGTTCTTATTAAAAAGGAAGATTTTTTATCTTTTCGTGCACAATTGGTAAAGAGGGAAGATTTCAAACATTTTCATGGAGTTGCAAAGCATGGAGGAGTTACCGTTTATAGTTATTTAGAAGAAGAAAGAAGTTAAGAATGCATTCTAAAATACAAAGTGGTTTTGGGTAAAATTCTATTTTTATTTTCATATTTCTTTCAGTAAAGCCAAAAACGATAGAACTACCCTAAAATTTTATTTTTAGGGTAGTATTTTTTATCTGTGTTTTAAAGAGTACTTTTTTATTTCTTCAGTAATTTGTTTGTTCATTTCTTCGTCTTCTATTAATTCAAAACCATATAAATAGTCCATTCCGCGACATTTTCCAATAAAACCAGGTAAAATAAGAACTTTATGGTTAATATATAGTTCAATTTGTATCAAATATTCTTTTTTAAATGGAAATTGTAACGAGGAAGAAAAAGAACAACCTTTCCGTACTTCTCATTTAATTTTTGAATAGTAAGTGTAGCTGCAAGTGGTTCTACAAATGAATAACGAAAAGCTTCATTTCTTCTATACATGTGCGAATCCTTCCTTGTATGAATTCTTTTGCTTTTTTATGACATCTAATCATTGAAAAATAGATAATTATACCTAAAATTAAATGTTTTACTTTATTTAATTTTCCGACAAAAGTAAGCTTTTTGCAATAAATAATAGTTACATTTTAACTGTTTAAATGTAACTATTTTCCTATAACCCTTAAGTGTTTTGAATCTGTTTTTTACTACAAATTTTTCGTGAAGAAGAACAATAAAATTTACCTATTATTTTCCATAGCGAAAATTACCTTGAAAAAATTCAGGGTTTTCCTATACAAAATTGAAAAAAGTGATTGTAACCTTTCGTGTGTAATGCTATTATTTTTTTGGGTAAGAGGTCTGTAGTCTTACTTTAGAAATTTCATTTTTTTATTAAATGATTATTTCTAAATTTACTTTTTGAATATGGTTATGTTAATAACATACAATGATATCTTTTTGGGTAACATGAAAGGGTAAAGTATTCAAATGACATAGATCACAGAGCTCATAAAGAATTATACTTAAAGGAGTTTGAATTATTATGGCACAACAATCATTTAAAGTTATCGCAGATACAGGAATTCACGCACGTCCAGCTACATTACTTGTTCAAGCAGCAGGAAAATTTGATTCAGAAATTAACCTTGAGTTTAACGGTAAAAAAGTAAACCTTAAATCAATCATGGGTGTTATGAGCCTTGGAATCGGACAAGGAGCAGAAATCACAATCACAGCTGAAGGTAGCGATGAGCAAGAAGCAATCAATGCTTTAGCAGAAACTTTAAACAAAGAGGGTTTAGCTGAATAATGACTACAATGTTAAATGGAATTGCAGCTTCTAATGGTATTGCGATTGCAAAAGCATACCGTCTAATCGAGCCGGATTTAACAGTTACTAAAAAAGCTATCGAAAACGTTGAAGAAGAGATTACACGCTTTCAAGGAGCTCTTAATACTTCTAAAACGGAACTAGAAGCTATTCGTGATCGAGCAGAAAAAGAACTTGGTGCTGACAAAGCAGCAATCTTTGAAGCACATCTTTTAATTCTAGCTGATCCAGAATTAGTAGGACAAATTGAAGACAAGATTAAATCTGAAAGCGTAAATGCAGAAGCAGCTCTTAAAGAAGTTGCCGATGGTTTAGTTGTTCTGTTTGAATCAATGGATAATGAGTACATGAAAGAAAGAGCTGCTGATATTCGCGACGTAACGAAGCGAGTTCTAGCTCATTTACTTGGCGTTCTAATTCCAAATCCAAGCATGGTTACTGAAGAAGTTATCGTTGTAGCTGAAGATTTAACACCTTCTGATACAGCTCAATTAAATCGTAATTACGTGAAAGCGTTCACGACTGATATCGGTGGTAGAACATCTCACTCAGCGATTATGGCTCGTTCAATGGAAATACCAGCAGTAGTTGGTACAAAACAAGCGACTACATCTATTCAAAATGGTGACGTTATTATCGTAGATGGATTGAGTGGAGAAGTACATATCAATCCTACTCCTGAGCTTATTTCTGAATATGAGCAAAAAGCTCAAAAGTATGAAGAGCAAAAAGCCGAATGGGCTAAGCTTGTGAATGAAAAAACGGTTTCTAAAGATGGACACCATGTTGAATTAGTAGCAAATATTGGTACACCTAAAGATATTAAAGGTGTAATTGATAATGGTGGAGAAGGTGTAGGTCTTTATCGTACAGAATTCCTGTACATGGGACGTGACAACTTCCCAACTGAAGAAGAACAATTCGAAGCTTATAAAGCTGTTTTAGAAGGGATGACGGACGGTAAACCTGTTGTTGTTCGTACGCTTGACATCGGTGGAGATAAGGAACTACCTTATTTAAGTTTACCTCATGAAATGAATCCATTCCTTGGATTCAGAGCGATTCGTCTTTGCCTTGATCAACAAGATATGTTCCGTACTCAACTACGTGCTTTACTACGTGCAAGCTCATATGGTAATTTGAAAATCATGTTCCCTATGATTGCTACACTTGGTGAGTTCCGTGATGCAAAAGCAATTCTTCTTGAAGAAAAAGAAAAGCTTGTTGCAGAAGGCGTAGCTGTTAGCGAAACAATCGAAGTAGGAATCATGGTTGAGATTCCATCAACAGCAGTTATGGCAGATTTATTTGCAACTGAAGTTGATTTCTTCTCAATTGGAACAAATGATTTAATTCAGTACACTATGGCTGCAGACCGTATGAATGAAAGAATTTCATACTTGTACCAACCATATAACCCGGCTATTTTACGTCTTGTAAAACAAGTTATTGATGCTGCTCATAAAGAAGGCAAATGGGCCGGAATGTGTGGGGAAATGGCTGGCGATGAAATTGCGATTCCACTTCTACTTGGTTTAGGATTAGATGAGTTCTCTATGAGTGCTACATCCATTCTAAAAGCACGTTCATTAATTAAAAACTTGTCTAAAGCAGACATGGAAAAATTAGCAGAACAAGCATTACAAATGAAAACGAACGATGAAGTATTAGCTGCTGTAAAAGCTGCTATTGAAGCTTAAATCTTTCTATAAAAGGATGTTGAAAATAGTATTTTCAACATCCTTTTTTTAGTATTGAAAATGGAGGAGAGGAAGGGATAGTTGCTATTTTTTTCGGCTTAGCATATAAAGATTAGACTCAGTGAAGAAAAATAGATATGCTATATAGGGGAAGGCAAAAAGCTTGGTTGGATTATATTTTATTACAAATGAGGTGTGATTATGGGGAAAATTAAAAATGATGCAGTAGTTGGCTTTATTGGAATTGGCGTTATGGGGAAAAGCATGGCTTTACATATTATGAATAAAGGATATAAGGTTTCTGTTTATACAAGAACGAAAGAAAAAGCTGAATCCTTATTGGATAAAGGAGCTACATGGGCATCCACACCAAAAGAGTTAGCAGAACAAGCGGATGTTATTATCTCGATCGTGGGTTATCCTAAAGACGTGGAAGAAATTTATCTAGGTGAAAATGGTGTTATTACGCATGGACGTCAAGGAATGTATATTATTGATATGACAACATCTAAGCCTTCATTAGCGAAGAAATTGTATTTAGAAGCGAAGAAAAAAGGGATGAAATCATTAGATGCTCCTGTATCAGGTGGAGATGTTGGGGCAAAAGCAGGAAGCTTAGCCATTATGGTTGGTGGAGATGAAGAAGATTTTCAAGCGGTTCTGCCAATTTTGGAAGCGATGGGAACTAATATTGTTTATCAAGGGCCTGCAGGATCCGGCCAACATACAAAAATGTGTAATCAAATAGTTATTGCATCTAATATGATTGGTGTTTGTGAAGCGATAGTATATGCGGAAAAAGCAGGATTACAACCGCAAAAAGTATTAGAAAGCATTTCTACTGGTGCAGCAGCTAGCTGGAGTCTATCAAACTTAGCGCCAAGAATCTTAAATGAAGATTACTCACCAGGGTTCTTTGTAAAGCATTTTATCAAAGATATGCAAATTGCTCTTGAAGAAGCAAAAGAAATGGATATGGAAACTCCAGGTTTGTCTTTAAGTAAAAAAATGTATGAGGAAATCAGTGAAAAAGGTGAAGGAGAGAGTGGTACGCAAGCTTTATTCAAATATTGGAATAAATAATGCTCTAAATCGTCATATCTATCCTTATTATATTGTTATAAATTATATGAAGTCATAAATTAAGTGAAAGATGGTTAAGTAGTTTGTTTTTATGAGCTACTTAACCATCTTTTTTTATGGTGAAGGTGAATAATAAAGAGTTCTAATATAGATAGCAGAGAGGATACAGTATACAGCTTTACATATGCTTACAATGACATGAATTTCATTTCATAAAAAAAATAACTTAACATATGTATGAAGTGACGAAGGGAGATGATTGCTATGGGGATTTTTGATGACATTGAAGAAAAGTTTCAAGAGATACCAGATGGACATTATGTCGTTCGAGTAGAAGGTTACTCTCGGGAAAAAACAATTCATGGAGCTAAACCATTAAAGTGGCAATTAAAATTAATGCATGATGAAGATATTCAGCTACCAACTAAATTTAGTCATATTGAAACGAATGCTGGATTTCATATTTTATTAAGAGAATTGAAAGAGCTTGGTTATCAAAAGCCACAAAATGCAAGAGAGCTAGAAGACATTTTGAATTCTTTAATTGGATGCTTATTAGAAATATATGTTGTTACAACAAATAAGGAAGAAGGATATAGAGACGTTAAATTGATTCGTAAACTATATTAATTTCTCACTTCTTCTATTCAATATAAACAGTAAACAGGGCTTTCCAGAAAAAAATTCTGAAAAGCTCTGTTTCATTAAGGAATAGCTTTCATTTGTTTTATTGATTGGAGTATTGTGATAAAAAGTGTTCTAGTCGATTTAAAGCTTCTTGTAATACTTCCATTGAGGTAGCATAACTAATTCTGAAAAAATGTTCTCCAAACGATGAGAATGCACTTCCTGGAACTACAGCCACCTTACCTTCCTCTGCTAATTTTAAAGCGAAATCAAAGGAATCTTTAAAACCATGTGGAACTTTAACAAAGAAATAAAAGGCTCCATCAGGCTTTACAACGTCAAGATTCATGGATGTGAGTCTATCATATACGTAATCCCGTCTTTTTTTGTACTCTTTTTTCATGATTATAGGGTCATTTTTCCCTATTGTTAAAGCACTTAATGCCGCTTTTTGTGAAACGGAAGTTGCACATGAGACATTGTACTGATGCACTTTTAAAATTTGTTCACTTATTTTTTGAGGTGCAAATAAAAATCCAATTCGCCAGCCTGTCATTGAATGTGATTTTGAAACACCATTTATGACAATAGTTTGGTCTCGAAGAAATGAAGCGATACTTGTATGTTCATGATCAAATACAAGTTCGCTATATATTTCATCAGCAATGATGATTATGTTTTTTCCTCTAATAAGCTGCGCAATTTCCTCAAGCTCTTCTTTACTTAACGTGACTCCTGTTGGATTCGATGGATAAGGTAAAATAATGCATCTTGTTTGTTCTGTGATATATTGTTTTAAAATACTTGCTGTCAGACGGAAACCGTTATTCGAAACATCTGCATAGATCGGTTTCGCTCCACAAAGCTTAATAATTGGCTCGTATCCAGGATAAACTGGACCAGGTAAGATAACTTCACTAGTATCAGTAAGAATTGTTCTGAGAGAAACATCTATTGCTTCACTTGCTCCTACAGTAACAATTACTTCATTTTCAGGGTTATAAGAAACTCGATATTTTTCTAGCATATATTCACTTGCTGCCGTCCTTAATTCAATGAATCCAGCATTGTGAGTGTATGTAGTAAAATTGTCGTCAATTGCTTTTTTCGCTGCTTCTTTAATATGTAGTGGTGTAGGAAAATCAGGTTGTCCGATAGTTAAAGAAATAACATCTTTATACGGAGCTACTAAATTTGAAAATTTTCGAATTCCTGATATTTCAATGTCCCTAACACGTTGATTAATTACTTCCAAAAGAAAGTCCCCCTTTTATAGAAAAATTTGAATGTATATAAACGATAGGCTTTGTTACATGTCACAATGGAGATGTTTAACTTGTATGCGTTAGTGCTTAGCGAGGCAAAATCATCTTGTTTGAAGTGGAGTTAAATATCAATAACAACATATAAAAGAGCCTAACTGAAAAAAGAACAAATTGTCAAAAAAATATCCTTTATGAATTTTTCTTATATAGTGTACCATCTTTTTCAGCATCTTAAAATGAAGTCTAACTACTAGCATTTCATTATGAAGTAAATTGTTACTACCTCTCTATTTTTATTCAAATGGTTATAATAGTCATAAATAGTTGGTGAAACTACAAAAAAAATTAATCTAAAGAAGAATAGAAAAAAGGGAAGAATACAGAATATTATTAAATGATAAAAATCTAAGGAGTCTATAGTTATATTGATATAATAAAGTGTGTTTTATATACATTTTTAGGAGGCTTTACATTTTGAAAGAAGCAAATAAATATGGTTATGAAGATAAAAACTATGCATCCTTTATTGCACGATTAGGAGCATATGTGATTGATGGATTAATTATTAGTGCTATTATTACTTTAGTTTATAAGCTGGGAATTCTGGCTGCACTTGGAGTTTCATTTGATTCCTCTCAGCTATTAGATCCAAGTTACTCTCTTAGTAATAACACTGGATATTTAATAGCGACTTTTATAATTAGTATTTTATATTATACCATTCTACAGGCTACCAAATGGCAAGCTACAGTTGGAAAGAAAATCTTAGGAATAGAAGTAACAACTCTTGATGGAAATCGTATAAGTATTTTAACGTCATTTTTGCGTGCCGTTATTATGACTTTTATCTCGAGCATTTTCTATATTGGATTTTTAATGTTCTTTTTTACAAAAAAGAAACAAACGCTACATGACTTATTACCTGCAACTATAGTTGTTAAAGCACGTTAACTATTTATTATAGTGAATTCAAGAAGAAATAAACTTAAAAGGCTACTCGAAAGGAATTTCTTTCAAGTAGTCTTTTATTTGTTTTAAAATTATAAAAGACTCTCAGTGGAAAAGATGATAAAATAATTTATTATAGGCAATTTTAAAAAAAGACTAAATATAGAGATAATGAATGTGGAAAGGGCGAGATAAAATGGATCAGAAAAAGGGCATTCTCCTTGAAAGTGGGACAAATGAATTAGAAATTGTAGAGTTTGGTATTGGACAAAATAAATTTGGAATTAATGTAATCAAGGTAAAGGAAATCATTAATCCTGTTCCAATCACAATCGTACCACAGGCACATCCAAATGTAGAAGGTATTATTGAATTAAGAGGAGAAGTGTTACCTGTAGTAGATGTAGCAGAGGCATTAGGCTTTCCTCCATCTGAAAATCCCTCTGATGATAAATTTATAGTAGCCGAATTTAATAAACAAAAGATTGTATTTCATGTACATAGTGTTACTCAAATACATAGAATTTCTTGGGGACAAATTGAAAAACCATCGAATATGTATCAAGGCATAGAAAGCCAGATTATTGGTGTTATCAAAATGAGTGGGGAAATGATTTTACTGCTTGATTTTGAAAAAATTGTTGTTGAGATTAACCCTGAATCAGGCATTAGTGTTCAACAAGTGAAGAAACTTGGAAAAAGAGAGAGATCCGATAAAAGAATTGTGGTTGCAGAAGATTCTGCATTATTAAGAAAGCTTTTATATGATACGCTATCAGAAGCGGGCTTTCAATATATTGAATTCTTTGAGAATGGTCAAGATGCTTTGAATTATTTAGAAAGTGTTGTGAATGAAGGAAAAAAAATTGAGGACTATATTCAATTAGTCGTAACAGATATCGAAATGCCACAAATGGATGGACATCACTTAACGAAGAGAATTAAAGGACATAAACAACTTTCAAAACTTCCAGTCATCATTTTCTCATCATTAATAACGGATGATTTAAGACATAAAGGTCAAATGGTAGGCGCAGATGCCCAAGTAAGTAAGCCTGAAATTGCAGAGCTTATTACAAACATTGATCAGTTTCTTTTATAGACTAAATTGATTAATTTCTAAATGGGGAAAATTGAAAAGAGGGTGTCCCAAAAATATAATGTGATGAACACCCTCTTGTATTTCATATAATTTCTAAATTATTCTTTCTGTCAAAGCAAAGTAGATGACAAAACGCGTAAAATCAGCTTTTTTAGAAAGTAAGAGAAAAGGATCCATAAAAAATGTTGGTGAGATTAAGCGTAAAGGCTGTCTGAAAAGTGATAAAACATCATTTTTCAGACAGCCCTTTTTTCTTATCTATTAAAAATCTTTTCCTAAAAAAGAAGAAGTAAATATGTTAGAGGTATTTTGGTTTTTTTGTTTTCTTTTTTTACAAAGAGGCGAATAAATTGAACGTTTTTCCTTTTGTTCCTCGCGTTTACCGATATAATTATAAATAATTGCTTTAGCTTTTGATAATGACATATGTGTTTTTGGGTTACGTTTGTCAGCGATGCGATTGCCTAAATGTGGCAGAGATTTAATATCTTCTTTTGATGGTGGTACGTGAAATAAATAATCTCCACACTCAATCACAACATCGGATTGCTGTTGTGCATATCTAGGGTTATTGGAAAAATGAAGTCCAAGTTTTTTTGCTTTACCTTCTTTAAGCATTTTTTGGATTGCCAATTGTTTAAGCTCGTATAGAAATCTTGGTTGAGGTGCCGCTTTGGCATGCTTATTTACAATAAAGATGGCTTGTGAGAGTTCAAGTACTTGTCCGGGTCGATGATTATTTTCCATTGGCTTCATTATAACTCCTTTCTATGTATGAAAATCTGTCATTATTATAGCATTTTATCACACTAAAGTAATTAAATCATAAAAAAATTCTTTATTTATTCAGATTTGTTTCATAATTATTTCAAAAGATATATAGGAATAATACCTACTTTTTCATTATAATTTTCATTTAGTATAATCTTTATAGGGAGATAAATGTTAATTAGATTCATATAAGCTGTCAGAAAAATAGCTTAAGAATGTAGTTTAAGGGAGTATGTAAAATTAGGATAGAAAGAAAGGATAACTTTAGAAACAGTAATCTGTTTTCTTAAGTTATCCTTTCAAAATAAGATTATAATATTCCTTTTTAGTATGGTTGTTTTTTTATAAGATTAGTAAATAAAATGAACATAAACAGGTGCTTGGAGTGTAAGGTGCGAAAATCCTGCAGATAGAGTTGGACAGTTGAAATCCTATAGGTGTTGTGGGTTGAGCTTCTTCACTTCTCATCCCGCAGAAAGCGAGCTTCTTGGAGCAGATTTTAACCCATGCTCACTTCTTGTTCGTGGCAACAGAGTTTGTAAAAATAGCTTTTTGTATAAACTTGTATTTACGTCTATTTCGTATATATATTGACGTTTTCAGTAATTCCTCCATAAACAGGTGTGTTTGTTTGTGCAGACTGATTAAATTGCATAGGGGCAAAATGAGTTGGATAGCCAGGTGCTGGTGCATACATTGGATATGGATAAGGCTGTGGATAAGCCGGTGGGTAAGGCGGAAAGCATGGTCTGTTAAAACTATTGAATAAGAGTGGACCAATTGCCAAACCTGCCACAAAAGGAATAAGAGGGAAAAAGAAGCGTTGATCTTCTTGGCTATCTGGATAGTATAGTGTGCCATCAGTCATTCTATATATATACCCATTATTTTCATATGGGGAGATACTGTAGTATGGGGAGTAATAAGAATAATACATTACCATACCTCCATTTCTTTTTTCTGTATAGTGTATGGATATGAACAAGAATTGAGCCTGTACATTACAATATGGGCATTTATAATAGAATAGATTGAAAGGGTTTTTGGAATGTTTAAAAAAAGCTTTATAGTTGGTATGGGAGGCTCGCTAGGTGCATTATTACGCTATTTAGTTGGAAGTTTATTTCCTACAATTGCGTTTCCACTTTCAACTCTCACTATTAATATTATTGGATGCTTTCTACTAGGGGGAATAACATCTCTAGCTGGAAGAAATAAATTATCAGAGAAGTTTACTCTTTTACTAGGTACTGGATTTTGTGGTGGATTTACTACAATATCTACATTCTCTTTTGAATCATTTACTTTATTTCACGATTCTCCCATTTTATCGTATCTTTACATGCTATCATCAGGTATTTTAGCGGTAGGAGCGGGTTTACTAGGAATAATCGTTGGAAGATCTAAAGGGAGAAGGTTATGAAAGAAATGATCTGTATTCTTATGGGTGGATTTATAGGTGCATCATTAAGATATTTAAGTAGTATTGTGATTAGTAAATGGTTGTCATTTGGCTCCATTTCATGGGCGACATTGAGTATTAATTATATAGGGTCATTTATCTTTGGTGTTTTTCAAACGATGACCATGTCTAATCCACTGTCAGCCTTTGTATTTATAGGTGTGTTGGGTGCATTTACAACGTTTTCAACTTTTAGTATTGAAACAGTAAAATTATTTGAAAATGGTGAATATAAACAGCTTATTCTCTATATCATTCTTACGATCATGGGTAGTCCACTGATGTTTAGTATTGGTTATTATTTGATGTCATTGTAGATGAAAAACACTTATTTCAGGACGGGAACAAAAACGATAGGGAAGACGAGTAGTTCCTAATCCACGATTAACATACAATGTTAATGACATGAGACGATACAGTCCATCATAATAATGTTTTGCAAAGGGTGGGGTAACAAAAGCTCCAATAATGGGGAGTTGAATTTGTCCGCCGTGACTATGACCACTCAATTGTAACGCTATTGGTAATTCTTTAGTACGTTCAGCAAAATCGGGGGCATGTGACAATAATATACTAAAGGCGTTTTCAGGGATATTATGCATCGTCTCTTCCCAACTAGGCGTGCCTAGCATAGGTTCATCAATACCAGCTAAATAAATAGATTGATTAATGGAATTAGAAATCATTACATTTTGATTTTTTAATAAATGAAAGTCACTATCATGCATGATTTTTTCGTAATTACTTGTCCCATTTCCTCCGTGATCATGATTCCCGAATATACTATACTTACCCATTGGGGCTTTTATTTGTTTTAAAGTATTGCTTATTTCTGTAGTAAGAGGATATTCATTCGGACGATCTAATAAATCACCTGTAAATAAAACAATATCAGGTTTTAACTGATTTATAGTATGAACACATTTTTTTAAATCACCTATTTGGAATTGATAACCTAAGTGTGTGTCGCTAAATTGAACAATTTTTGTCCCTGAAAATCCGCTTGGTATAAGCTTATGAGAAATGGTATGATAAGTAATATCAATCCAATAAGGTTCGATATATTTAGCGTAAAATCGACTTACTAATCCAATGCATGCCAGAATAAATAAAGAAACTATACTATTTTTTATAAATTTCCTTCTCGTTATTTTTTTAGCCATTATTCTCAATCCTACCATCTATTCTTTTTCATATTGCAAAATCCGCATTTAGCTTAATAATAGATAATTGACATGATGTTCTACGTGAAAGTAACGCGATAATTGAATACATATTTGAAAGAAAGTTGTGAAATCAATATATAAAATACTTTTTGTTTTTGTGGGGGTTTAAAATGACAATACATCCTATGATGATCACATTTATCATATTGTTGATTGTTACTATAATGTTTGTTCAAAATAAATATAGAGCAGATTTAATTGCTATGGGATCTTTGCTTGCTTTAACTTTGTTTGAAGTAATATCTCCGAAAGAAGCACTTGCTGGATTTTCAAATTCAGTAGTCATTATGATTGCTGGTTTATTTGTTGTTGGTGCAGGAATATTTGATTCCGGATTAGCTAAAAAAATAGGACATACATTATTAAAATATGGTGGTAATAGTGAGAATAAACTACTCTTTATTATAATGATTACGGTAGGGATAATGAGTGGTTTTTTAAGCAACACTGGTACAGTAGCCATACTTTTACCCATCATTATGAGTATCGCTTTTGAATTGCAAATCAGTCCTTCGCGCTTCTTGTTACCATTAGCATTTGCGAGTAGCTTAGGAGGTTTGCTCACTCTCATTGGTTCCCCTACAAACTTAGTTGTTAGTGAATCGTTAATGAAAGGCGGCTTTGAAGAGCTAGGCTTTTTTAGTATTACAAGTGTCGGAATTATAGCACTAGCTGCAGGTTTGGTCTTCATGATGACTTTTGGGAAAAAGCTCTTACCAAGTAATGAAGAGGCACCTTCACAAAAGGGGAAGGGCATATCAGCTGGTGAATTAGCTGGATTGTATAAAGTATACGATCGTTTACATTTCGTCCATGTTCCAAAGACATCAGATATCGTTGGGGAAAGATTAGCAGACTTAAAGCTTCCCTTAAATTATGAGATAACGGTCATTGAGATAGAAAGAAAAACAAAAGAAAAATTATCATTGAAGTCTGCTAAGCAATCGATTGTAGCTAATGCCAATGAAATTCTACATCCGGATGATTTATTATTAGTATTTGGTGAAGAACAAGCTGTAACAAGATTTATATCTACATTTGAGTTGATTAGAAAACCTTTTCATCTAGAAGATATTAAGGCGAACTTCCTTAATGAAATGTATGGTATGACAGAAATATTAATTGCACCACACTCCAGTCTTGAAGACCATTCAGTAATGGATATTCATTTTCGTGAGAAATATTCGTGTAATGTATTAGCGATTAATCGAAAGGGAGAGTATATTCAGACAGATTTTGCAAAAGAAAAACTTAAGTTTGGTGATGCCTTATTAGTGCATGGTAAATGGGAAAATATCGAAATGATCTCCAATGACAAACATGATTTTATTGTTTTAGGGACTATTTCCGAAGAGGTCAATTTTGTCCATGCAAGTGGAAAGGCTCCTATTGCTGCAGGTATTATGCTTATGATGCTTATACTTATGACCTTTGATATACTATCGCCGGTATTAAGTGTATTACTAGCAGCTTTTTCAATGGTTGTCACAGGTTGTATTCGTTCAATAGAAGAGGCGTATAAGAGAATAAATTTGGAATCCGTTATTTTAATAGCTGCTATGCTTCCGATGGCAACTGCTCTTGAAAAAACAGGAGGAGTTGACTTTATTAGTAACGGGATGGTCGATTTACTAGGTAACACCGGACCTTATGGGCTGTTAATTGGTTTCTATATAGTAACGGCGCTCTTATCTCAATTTATTAGCAATACCGCGACTGCGGTTATTATTTCACCAGTAGCAATTAGTACAGCGGTGGCAATGGGAATTAGCCCTTATCCTCTATTGATTTGTGTGGCGGTTGCAGCAAGTATGTCTTTTGCAACACCGGTAGCATCACCAGCAAATGCACTGGTTATGACGGCTGGAGGACTGAAATTTTTTGACTTTATAAGAGTAGGTGTTTCTTTGCAACTCTTTGTTGGTATATTTATGATTTTAGCTATTCCTTTATTCTTCCCTTTTTAAAAGAGGGACAAAGCGTTTGGCTATTTTCATGATAAACTTTGCTCTATTTTTACGCTGATTTTATACAAGGAATCAATGGGTGGAAATCCGTGAGACTTCGTGACGAAGTGAGCTGTTTGAAACTATAGTAATGAGCTTTCAAATAACCTAAAGATAAATGGATTTATATAAGAATAAGAACAAGCTGAGTTTTGAAATCTCTTAGCTTGTTCTTATTTTTGTTTTCAACGATTTAAATAATTATATGGTCTAATGGATTAGTTCTTTTATATTTTGATAAAAAATGGTAAAATGAAAAATGAATAACTATTCATTTTTTGTGGGGTGATGGAATTGAAAGGGAAAGTAGTAATCGTTACAGGCGGATCTAGTGGTATGGGAATGTATATGGCTAAGCAATTTGTTTCTGAAGGAGCAAATGTTGTTATTACTGGACGAGACTTAGAAAAATTAAATCGTGCAATAGAGGAAATTCAAAATCCAAATGGGAAAGTAATACCTATTGCAATGGATGTAAGAGATATTGAGCAAGTTAAAAGTATGGTAAACCAAACAGTGGCTGAATTTGGCACGATAGATGTTTTAGTGAATAATGCAGCGGGTAATTTCATTTGTCCAGCAGAGAAATTATCTGCAAATGGATGGAAATCAGTTATTGATATCGTATTAAATGGAACATTTTATTGTAGCAGTGAAGTTGGTAAATATATGATTGAAAATGGAGTGAAAGGCTCTATTTTAAATATGGTAGCTACATATGCTTGGGATGCAGGTCCTGGAGTTATTCACTCTGCAAGCGCAAAAGCGGGCGTCCTTGCTATGACAAGAACCCTTGCGGTTGAATGGGGTAGACAATATGGGATAAGAGTGAATGCGATTGCTCCTGGTCCGATTGAACGTACCGGAGGAGCTGATAAGCTTTGGATTAGTGAGGAGGCTGCTAAGCGGACAATAAATAGTGTCCCATTGAAAAGATTAGGTACTCCTGAAGAAATTGCCTATTTAGCATCATTTATGCTATCAGATAAGGCACAATATTTAAATGGTGAATGCATCACTCTAGATGGCGGAAGTTGGTTAAATCAATTTCCATTCTAACGCATCGTATTAATTTGTCTACATCTATTGACAACCAATGGTATAATTTAGCTATCAAGAATATGTTCGGGGGTTACAGCATGGACGCAATGGAAGTGTTGACAAATCTTGAATCTCTGCAACCATATTTCCAACCAATCTTTAGTGCTGATGAGCACGTTGTAATTGGGTACGAAATCTTAGGAAGGTATGTATATGATTCAGATGTAGTGAGTTTAGGAACGTTTTTTCATGATGAAACGATACCAGAAGAGTATAGAATTGATGTAGATAATCGTATTTTAGAATTGGCATTAGAAAAGCTAATGAATGAAGACGGGGATTTCCTCATATTCATCAATCGAGATCCAAATCTCTTAATGCTTGACTATGGTGAGGATTTCCTTGAAATAGTTAAGAAATATGTAAGTGAAAATGAGATGTCAAGAATTGTTATTGAACTATCTGAGAAGAAATTTGCAGGTGATTTGGAAAGTCTTCATCATTTATTATCGTATTATAAAACGTACGGGATAAAAATAGCGATTGATCATCTAGGTGGAGATAATCATTTAGATCGAATTAGTTTACTTTCGCCACATATTTTAAAAGTAAACCTTGAGCAATTGAAAAGCCAAGGGTGGAATTCTCAAAAAGATATTATATCTTCACTAGGGATTATTGCTAGAAAAAATGGTGCGACTTTATTGTATGAAAGTATTGAAACAGTCTATCAGCTACAGTTTGCATGGAGGAATGGTGGACGTTATTATCAAGGATTTTACTTAGCTGAACCTAATGCTAGCCTGATAGAAAAGGAATTATTAAAAGATCGTTTTAGACAGGAATGTCATAGCTTTATAACCTCTGAGAAAAAAAACCTTGAACAGAAATTCAACACGAAAAAAAAGCTCCAAGAAGATGTTCAAAACATTATCCAAAAAATAAAGATAACGAGTTCAGATTATTCAGAGCTTCATGACTTGGCAGTTATGTTAGAACATTATGCATTTCGATTATATATTTGTGATGAAGATGGTTTTCAAAAGTCTCCTAATATCTTTAAAAAAGAGGGAAATTGGCTTGTCCAGAATGAATATAAGTCTAAGAATTGGAGCTGGAGACCTTATTTCTTAAAAACAATTATTAAAATGAGAAATGATCAAAAAGGTGAACTATCAGATTCCTATAGCGATATTGAAACGGGTGAAACGATACGAACATTTTCTATACCATTAAATGAGAATGACTATTTGTTCGTTGATATTTCGTATGACTATTTATATGAGCATGATATTTTTTGAAAGTTCTTCATAATGATTTTGATCATTATGAAGAACCATAAGGGATTGTTAATAGAAAAGAGGGTGTCCAATAAAAGCAAAGCTTTGAGGGCACCCTCTTTTAGTAGTATTTCAACCATTCTTTACTATAGGTAAGAAATGAATTTTTATTAATGAATAGAAAGTAGTTGTTCAATCTTTTCTTGATCAAAACCAATTATTACGGTTTCATTAATTACGATTGTAGGAGTTGAAAATGCATTATATTTATTCATTAATTCTTTTTTTGCTCTACCATCTTTAGCTATATTTTTTTCTTCAAAATCAATGTTATGATTTGTAAAATATAATTTTGCAAATTGACAAGGTGGGCAATTTGGTTGAGTAAATAATACAACTTTGTTCATAAAAATCCTCCATTAAGTTTTTGCTAATACCTAGTATAATATAAAGAGCTATTTTTTGTATGTATTAACGATTTCTTGAAGAATTCTTTATTAATGTATCAATTATTCCCATAGATGACACTTGAAGATCTAAATCTAAAATTTCTTTTAGTGCTGTGTTATTTTCAACTTCCCCATCAGGTAAATACTTTTTAATTTCATTCAAAAGTAATTCACTAGTCAGTTGCACTCTTTCGTTTGTATCTTCACAAGAAATCATTGCTTTTTCTCCACATTCTATAAAGATCGGTAGCCAATATCGAATTTGTTTATACATCTCATTTGGTTTACTACTATGTCCATAATGTCCAAAGTAAATGATGGATGGGTCAATTTGTTCAATTAGACTAACTGATTGTAACATTGCTTCAGGGTTGAATTGACTTGGAGATGTTGACGGTAAAATCAATGATATTTGATTTTGATCTAATTCTTGATAATGGATCCCTGTAGTATCTCCTGTGAATATACCGTTTGATAAGGAGTCGTGAATAGAAATATGGTGGTTAGCATGTCCAGGTGTATGGTAGAAGGTTAATTTACGATCCTCTAGAATAAGTTCTTCTCCGTGTTCAACAATTTTAATTCTTTCTTTTGGAATAGCTAGGATTGGATTAAATAATGAATCAAAGTCGTCACCATACACAGCGCGTGCTCCTGCAATTAAGCGACTTGGATCTACTAAATGTCTTGCTCCCTTAGGGTGAACAATTAAATCCGCATTAGGGCATTTTTCTAATAATAGTCCAGCTCCACCAGCATGATCAAGGTGAATGTGAGTGACGATAATATGTTCAATTGTTTCTAAGTTAACTTCCAGTTGTTCCAATCCAGATAATATGTATGGAATGGACGGACTTGCTGAGGTTTCAATAAGTGTAGACTTCTTTCCTTTTAAAATATAACTTCCTGTTCGATTTTTGCGTTGTAAATCGTGACAATCGATGCAAAAAATTGTACTATTAATTTGTTCTACTTTAGTCAAACTTTTTCCACCACTCTTTCATTAGAATATCTTTATTGTAAAAGGAAAGATTTGCAAAGTAAACATACCAAGAAAATTCTGAATATACTTTAGCATAGCATATGGATAATATCTTATGGTATAGTGAAACCTACCGGTAAGTATTATGATACATATTGAAAGGAGAGACAACATGAGTCAATTACAAGGGATTATTACAAGATTGTTAAGCTTACAAGAACAAGCGAAGGAAACAGAAACAGCACAGCGTTTTTTTGAAATAGATGGTGTGAAAAAATGTCAAGTTACGTTCTTTAATAAAACAGCAATGTTTGAATTAGAGGTTTATGATGAAAAAGGTAAATCATCTAAATATCAATTCGATAACATCGATATGATTACGATTGAAATTTTTGATTTGCTACACGGCTAAGAGTCCATTTGGGCTCTTTTTTAGATCTAAAAGCTAATAATTATGACCTTAAAAGTGACAAATTTCTTAGAATTAGAGAGATTTGTCGCTTTTTCTTAAGGTGTCAACTTCACAATGATTGTAAAATTTATGATATACTATTATTGCATTGACAATAAAAGGATGGTGCTTTAAAGCTGATGCTATTCCTTATATGAATGTATGTCGATTTTAAGTGTTTTCTTACCACATCTTTTTTGGGTTATGAGAACCTCGATATCATTTCATCATATGTTAATCAAAAGAAGGTAAAAATATTTGTAATAGAGTAGGGGTAAAAATTATGCTTACAAGTAATAATACTGAGCTACTTTATTCTTCAATCGAACGTTTTGTCATTCCAGCGGAAAGAGTAGCCCACGTTCAAATTGCCAATAACCTTGAGCACGGATTATTAGTCCTAACTAAAAGCGGATATACTGCAATACCAGTGTTGGATCCTCACTTTAAATTATACGGTTTGATTAGTTCTCCAATGATATTAGATGCAATATTAGGTTTAGAAAGAATTGAATTTGAGAAGCTTGAAGAATTAAAAGTAAGCGATGTAATGAATGATGAACTTCCAAGATTAAAATTAGAAGATAATGTAGAAAAAGGCTTAGCTTTATTAATTGATCATCCTTTCATATGTGTTGAAAATGAGGAAGGTATCTTCGAAGGCATATTAACAAGAAGAGCTTTATTAAAGGAATTTCAAGATCAACTACAATAGGAGTTATACTGATTACTTGTAGGATATGTATAGCTTTAATGTAAAGAAATCTCTTAACGAAAACAGGCTTATAGAGTCTAAAAAACATAATGATAAAAAGAGTACGGCATATAAGGGAATCTTATATCTCGTACTTTTTTTATTTGGAGACATAAAAAGATGAATCCTAGTTTTTTAATATTTAGAAATTGCTATCGCGTTTGAATTTATCTATAATAAAATACAAATGTAATTTTGTATTTTAATAAGAATTTATTATGAAGAGGGAATGCTGATGAGTTTCTCAGAATATCAACTTTTATCTGTTTTAGCTCAAGAAATGAATATGCGTAAAGCAGCAGATCGATTATTTGTTTCGCAGCCTGCCTTATCACAACGATTACAGTCTATTGAAAAGGATTGGGAAACAAAGATTTTTATTCGATCACAAAAAGGTCTTACTTTAACACCTGCTGGAGAAGAAGTCATTAAACTAGCCAATATGATTTTAGAAAAAGAAGAAAGAGTTCGTGAAGAAATCAAAGCTATGGATAATCGGGTATATGGAACACTAAAAATTGCGTGTGCGACCATAGTAGGGCAAAATTGGTTACCAAAAGTTCTAAAGAGCTATGTAAGTAAGTACCCCCATGCCAAAATATCTTTAGTGACTGGATGGAGTAGTGACATTCTGAAGTCGTTATATGAAGATACGGTTCATATTGGAATAATTAGGGGGATGCCGGACTGGAAAGGTGTCAGACATCATTTATTTAAAGATCAAATGTTTCTAGTAGATACTGAAATGAACAAATTAGAACAGGTGCTTGAGACAGATCGGCCGTATATTCAATTTAAAAGTGATTCAAATTATTATCAAGAAATTCAAGATTGGTGGTTACGACATTTTAAAAGTGTTCCAAAACGGACAATTGTTGTAGATCAAATAGAAACGTGCAAACAAATGGCGCTAAATGGAATTGGTTATGCTATTTTACCGGGTATAACGATCCAAAACGATGATCATAACATTTATAAAATTCCGTTATTTGATGATCATAACGAACATCTTGAACGTGATACATGGCTTTTAGGATATGAAAAGTCATTCCAACTACAACAAGTGCAAGCCTTTGTTGAGGTAGTACAAGAATTTATAAAACAATCGAATTTTCAGAAAAATTGACCTTTAGCTTGTCTATCTTGCTACAGTTTGTTAAAGTAACAATAGTAATTTTTGAAATATGGGAGGAATAATATATGAAAATGTTAGATGCAAAAGAAATTATTTCATACATAGCAAATGCTAAAAAATCAACACCAGTTAAGGTATACATCAAAGGGGATTTAGAGGGAATTAATTTTGGTGAGTCTACTCAAGCTTTTATTAATGGAAATACAGGTGTGTTATTTGGAGAATGGGATGACATTAATCAAGCACTTCAAGCAAATGCTTCTAAAGTAGAAGATTACGTTGTTGAAAACGATCGTAGAAATTCAGCGATTCCTTTACTTGATATGAAAAATATTAAAGCGCGAATCGAGCCAGGTGCAATTATTCGTGACCAAGTTGAAATTGGCGAGAATGCTGTCATTATGATGGGAGCTTCCATAAATATCGGTGCTGTTATCGGTTCTGGTACAATGATTGATATGAACGTTGTAATGGGTGGTCGTGCTACTGTCGGAAACAATTGTCACATTGGAGCGGGCTCAGTATTAGCTGGTGTGATCGAACCACCTTCTGCTCAACCAGTTATCATTGAGGATGACGTTTTAATTGGTGCAAATGCTGTTGTGTTAGAAGGAGTTAGAGTTGGAAAAGGTTCTGTCGTTGCAGCGGGTGCTGTCGTAACTGCAGATATTCCTCCTTACTCCGTAGCTGCAGGTGTACCTGCAAGAGTCATTAAGCAAATTGATGATAAAACAAAATCTAAAACAGAAATCATGCAAGAATTACGTCAACTATAAAGAATTAAAAAATACCGTATTAATGTAGAAGAGGCATTGATACGGTATTTTTCTATTTACAGTCATTTAAAATGCATCAAAAGAGAGGATTTATCTTTATAAATATGCTTTATAGAGCCAGCATGGCATAGAATTTTTTGTTAATCTACACTATAATACGATAAAGACATTTTAATATGGGGGAATTTTTTTGAGTACAAAATCAGCTTTTGTCGATATTCGAAGAAAGTTACATAAAATTCCAGAATTAGGGTTTGAGGAATATAAAACACAAGCCTTTTTGTTGGACTATATAAGTAGGTTATCTCAAGAACGTTTAATATTTGAGACATGGAAAACAGGAATATTCGTAAAAGTTAAAGGGATAAATCCATCGAAAACAATAGGTTATCGTGCGGATATTGATGGTTTGCCTATTGTTGAACAGACAAAATTACCTTTTGCTTCAGAACACGAAGGTAAAATGCATGCGTGTGGGCATGATTTTCATATGAGTATTGCGCTAGGTGTACTAACATATATAGTTGAACATCCTATAAAAGATGATATGCTATTTATCTTTCAACCTGCTGAAGAAGGGCCAGGTGGTGCGTTACCAATGATGTCATCAGAGCAGATGAAAAAATGGAAACCTGATATGATAATAGGATTACATATTGCTCCTGAGTACCCTGTTGGTACAATTGCTACTAAAGAAGGCTTATTATTCGCCAATACTTCAGAATTGTATATCGATTTAGTGGGTAAGGGTGGACATGCTGCTTACCCTCATAAAACAAATGATATGGTAGTATCAGCTTGTCAATTAGTTGGACAATTACAAACTATTATATCAAGAAATGTCGATCCTTTAGACTCTGCTGTTATCACAATTGGTAAAGTAACAGGTGGAGCCGTCCAAAATGTTATAGCTGAAAACGCACGCTTAGAGGGGACCATTCGCACTCTTTCCCCAGAAAGTATGAAGAAGGTTAAATCAAGAATTGAAGCTTTGGTGAATGGCTTGAAGCTTGGTTTTGAATGTGAAGCAGCTATTGATTATGGAGCGATGTACTATCAAGTGTTTAATGAAGAAAAGTTGACACGAGAATTTATGCGTTTTGTTGATGAAGAAAGTGAAATGAAATTAGTTGAATGTACAGAAGCGATGACTGGTGAGGATTTTGGATACATGCTTAAGGAAATCCCAGGCTTTATGTTTTGGCTAGGCGTTGATTCAAATCAAGGGTTACATCATGCTCAACTAAACCCTAAGGAGGAAGCTATACCAAAAGCGATTGATTTACTTTGTTCATACATTGAATGGATAGGGAATAAATAAAATCACAAAAAAGCAGTTAAATACTGTCTTTTTTGTTTTGTCCATAAAACAGTGTTACCTACATAAATAGTTTGGCGAAAATGGATAATAATTTCCATTATTAGCTATAATTTGACTTTGATTTGTCGAATGATATAATTAATTTTGTGAGTATTTGAATAATTGAGACTGTTTAATAATCTCAATTTACATATCAAAATAACTTTTGGAGGGATATACAAATGCCTGAACGTATGGTAGGAAAACAAGCACCAAGATTTGAAATGGAAGCAGTGTTACCTAATAAAGAATTTGGTAAAGTTAGTCTTGAAGAAAATATGAAGAACGATAAATGGACTGTATTATTTTTCTATCCAATGGATTTCACTTTTGTTTGTCCAACTGAAATAACAGCCCTTTCTGATCGTTATGATGAATTTGAAGATTTGGATGCAGAAGTGATTGGAGTATCTACAGATACAATTCACACACATTTAGCTTGGATTAAAACAGATCGTAAGGAAAATGGTTTAGGGAATCTAAACTATCCATTAGCGGCAGATACAAATCATGTTATCTCTAGAGAATATGGTGTGTTAATTGAGGAAGAAGGTATTGCACTTCGTGGGTTATTCATCATTAATCCAGAAGGTGAGCTTCAATACTCGGTAACAAATCATAATAATATTGGGCGTGACGTTGATGAAACACTTCGAGTTCTTCAAGCGCTACAAACTGGTGGTCTTTGCCCAGCAAACTGGAGACCAGGTCAAAAAACACTCTAATAAGTAGAGATAAATAGGTTCTATAATAATGGTCATGCAGAAGCGTAGCTTTTTGCTAACCAAATTTGATTGTTAAAAGGGTGTCTAAAAAGCTTTGCTTTTCTTTGACACCCTTTTTTAAGCTATATACTCACTTTGGTGGTACTGTAAAAAAGGACGAATTGGAGTCGATATCAGCAATGAATTATATAGCTTTAAAAAAACACATGGATAATATGGAGGTCAATAATAATGAAATTACGTGCCGAAATGCCTGAATTAACAGGAGCTACAGCCTGGTTAAATGGTGAAGTTTCGAAAGAACAATTAGTAGGAGAGAAGCCAACCCTTATCCACTTTTGGTCTATTTCATGTCATTTATGTAAAGAAGCTATGCCTCAAGTGAATGATTTTCGTGATCGATACAAAGATCGTTTAAACGTAGTAGCTGTTCATATGCCTCGTTCGGAAAATGATTTAGATTTAGAAGAAATTAAAAAAGTGGCTGCAGAGCACGATATCGTACAACCGATTTTTGTTGATAGTGAACTGAAATTAAACGATGCTTTTGAAAATCAATATGTTCCAGCATATTATGTGTTTGATAAAACAGGGGTACTTCGTCACTTCCAAGCTGGTGGTAGTGGTATGAAAATGCTTGAAAAACGTGTAAATCGCGTATTAGATGAATCAGCAAAAGAAGAATAGACCATTCCTGAGATATGATTCTATATTAATTAAACTTTTTTATAGGTAGCAAAGTAATATGCGAAAACAGCTTTAATAAAGACTACATTTTGTCATGAAATGTAGTCTTTTTGAATCCATTTAATATGCAGTTAAAAATATGCCATAATTCATTTCTGCGGCTCTTTATTACAATTAACCTCTCCACTATTTAGATTTATAAAAAAACGCTAGAATGCTTTGTTATTCAAGTTTAAAGGCTGTATAAAAAATGACAGTATGTGAATAAATTGAGGATAGAGCGCTTTTTCTTATATGGTGAAGTGAAGGAGAGATTGGTTCCTTTTGATTCATTGTGGTAGAATATGAAAAGATTATGTAAGTAGTAATATAATCATGGAGGAATGACCGTGAAAAAAGAGTTTGCCATAATAGGGTTAGGACGTTTTGGTGGAAGTATTTGCCGCGAACTTGTTGATCAAGGGATGGAAGTACTCGCTATTGATCATGATGAAGACCGAGTGAATGAATTTGCGTCGATTGCTTCTCATGCAGTTATTGGGGATACTACAGATGAATCTGTTTTGAAGAGCTTAGGTATTCGTAATTTTGATCATGTAATTGTTGCGATTGGTGATGATATTCAAGCTAGTATATTGACAACTTTAATGTTGAAAGAACTTGGAGTTAAAGATATTACAGTTAAAGCCCAAAATGATTATCATGAAAAAGTATTAACAAAAATTGGTGCCGATCGCGTTGTGCATCCAGAAAGAGATATGGGAAGACGAATTGCTTATAAAATTGCTTCGAATAACGTTCTTGATTATCTAGAACTTTCTGATGAGCACTCAATTGTTGAGATTGTTGCTAGTCACAAGTTAGAGGGTAAATCATTAATAGATCTTGACATTCGCGCGCGATATGGAATTAATATTGTTGCTTTTAAAAGAGGAAAAGAAATCATTGTGTCTCCATTAGCAAATGAAACTATTCAATTAGGAGATATTTTGATTGTAATTGGTGCAGATGAGGATATCAACCGATTTGAGAAGAAAGTATTGGAATAATACAAGCCTTTATTTAGTAATAATTCATAATAAAAACGAATTCACTAAAGTTGTTCGCTATTTCTAATAGTGAAAAGATCGCTTTATAGTATCATCTGAACGACTTATAACAGTCGAATAAAAAAGAACTAATATAAAAAGAACGAGAACATTCGTTTAAGTAATGCTTAAGTAGAATGTTCTCGTTCTTTCTTTTTTGTTTGTACGAGCATAATAAAAGGCTTATGTTGAAGCGCTTCTCATTTCTATTATGTAAAGAACTTCTTACTCCTTTGAGTTAATTTCTTATGACTAGGAGAAGAATGGAATATACATAGCTGCTCGAAAGATTATACATGATTATTTATCTACTTCCATGATAATTGGAAGTATCATTGGTCGACGCTTAGTCTTTTCGTATAGGAAAGGAGAAAGTGTGTCTGTAATTTCGTTTTTAATTTCCGACCATTGGCTTGTTTTTCTTTCCATTACTTTGTTTAAATGCTTTTTCAAAATCGTTTGGGCATCATTGATTAAATCCCCAGATTCACGCATATATACAAAGCCTCTAGAGATTATGTCAGGGCCAGCAGATATCTTAAACTCTTTCATATTAATGCTAACCACTACAACAACAAGACCCTCCTCAGAAAGAATTCTACGATCTCGTAAAACGATGTTACCGATATCTCCAATTCCATTTCCGTCTACATAGACTGAACCAGATTGAATTTTACCAGCAACTTGTGCTGTTGTGCTACTCAAAGAAAGAACTTCACCATTATCCATAATAAAGCAATTTTCTGGTGCTACTCCACAATCAATGGCATGTTGAGCATGCATTTTTTGCATACGATATTCCCCGTGAATTGGCATAAAGAATTTTGGTTTCATCAAGCGAATCATTAATTTTTGTTCTTCTTGCCCACCGTGTCCAGAAGTATGAATATTGCTTAATTTGCCATGAATAACATCTGCACCTGCTTTGAATAGCATATTAATTGTTCTAGATACGCTAATTGTGTTCCCTGGAATTGGAGAAGAAGAAAATACAACTGTATCACCAGGGATAATTTGGATTTGACGGTGAGTACCGCTTGCAATTCTAGATAAAGCAGCCATTGGCTCGCCTTGGCTTCCTGTACAAAGAATCGTTACTTTGTTGGCAGGAAGACGGTTGATTTGTTGAGAATCAATAAACGTATCTTTTGGACAATGAATATAGCCAAGTTCTTGACCAATTTCAATCGCTGCTTCCATGCTTCGTCCAAATACAGCGATTTTTCTTCCGTTTTCAACAGCAGCTTCTACCACTTGTTGAAGACGATGAATATTTGATGCAAATGTTGCGAAAATAACACGACCTTCTACTTTTCTAAAAATATCATGAATACTTTCTCCAACAAGTCGTTCACTCATTGTAAAGTGCGGTACTTCACTGTTTGTGCTATCCGATAACAAGCAAAGAACGCCTTCTTTACCGATTTCCGCCATCTTCGTTAAGTTAGCTGGTTCGCCCACTGGCGTAAAATCAAATTTAAAGTCGCCTGTATGAACAATTTGACCAGGAGGGGTCTTTACTACAATTCCATATGAATCAGGAATACTATGTGTAGTTCTGAAAAACGAAACGGATGTTTTTCTGAATTTAATAATATCCTCTTCTTGGATTTCAATTAGTTTAGCCTGTCTAAGTAAGCCGTGCTCTTCTAATTTATTTTTTATGAGACCAAGAGCTAGTTTTCCTCCGTAAATCGGTACGTTGATTTGTTTTAGAAGATAAGGAATACCACCAATGTGGTCTTCGTGTCCGTGCGTAACAAATAAACCTTTAATTTTGTCCTCGTTCTTAACTAAGTAGGAGTAATCAGGTATAACGTAATCAATGCCTAGGAGCTCATCTTCGGGGAATTTAATACCTGCATCAATTAATACGATCTCATCTTGAAATTGTACTCCGTAAGTATTTTTACCAATCTCGCCAAGTCCACCAAGAGCAAACACAGCAGTTTGGTCATTTTTAACAAATTTCATATATTATCATTGCTCCAATACTATAAAGTCTTCATTTTGTTGCTCGTATGCTAAATAAGCTTCGTCTACAAGACCAACATATTCAATATTATATTTTCTATCTTTTAATATTTGTCTTGCTTCACGTACAGATTCAGCTTTTACATAAACTGTTTTTGTTTTTTCTCTAACTGGTACCTCAGTTAAGCTTTCTTGATAGTAAACTTTGTAAATCATTAAAAATCTCTCCTTATTCCTTTTAATTGCTTATTTCATTATATATAAAAACAGCATTTATTTCATGTAATACAACATGATGCTCCTTTAAGCACTTTTTTTCTCGTTAAGTAGTATTTTAGAAAACTTTACATGAAAGAACAAGCCCTTCGCAAGTTTTGAAGGGCTGTATTAGTAAAAAAACTATGCGATTGTTTTTTTTCTTAGCATATCTTTCCATTGTTTTAGCAGTTTTTTCCGCAGCTTTTTCAGCATAGCAGATCACTCCCTTATTATTATTGTAAACTAATGCGCAAGAAAGTAAATAAGTCTTTAGGTGAATTTCTTACAATTTGGGAACATTACTTGTATAAATTGAAAAAGTTCAAATAAAATCCGATCAAGTATTTTGCTTGTCCTATTTATTAGTATATGGAAAATGATTAATATCTTTCATAATAATCATTTTTGCTAGAAAATTATTTTTGGATGGTGTCCTCTTAACTTGACATTCGTTTTTATAGCGTTTTTAATAAAACTGACTCAAAATCCACTTAGAAATGTAGGGAAGTATAATTTATGAAAAAAATTGTGTTTTTTGACATAGATGGAACGTTATTGGATTTCAATAAACAATTACCGAAATCAACAAAAGAGGCGATACAACGCCTTCAAGAAAATGGTATATATGTCGCTATTGCAACTGGTAGAGCACCTTTTATGTTTGAAAAATTAAGAAAAGAATTAGATATAGATTCTTATGTTAGTTTTAATGGACAGTATGTCGTTTTTGAAGGTGAAGTCATTTATAAGAATCCTTTAAAAATAGAACAATTACAACAAATGCTTGCTCAAACGAAAGAGAAGGAAGTTCCGCTAGTTTTTATGAATGAACATACATATAAAGGCACTGTATCATCAAATAAACATGTAGAAGAGACATTACAAGCATTTGATTTAGAACTTCCTAAAAATGATGAAGCTTTCATAAGTGAATCTGATTTATATCAAACGTTATTATATGTTAATGATCAAGAAGAGAAAGATTATCAAAGATATACAGATTTTAGATTTGTAAGATGGCATCCGAATTGCGTCGATGTATTACCGCAAGGAGGATCTAAGGCAGCTGGTATCCAAAAGTTTATTGAAAGAGCTGGATTTGAGTTGAAAGATGTATATGCATTTGGTGATGGTTTAAATGATATTGAAATGCTGCAAACAGTTGGAACAGGTGTAGCGATGGGAAATGCAGAAGAAGAGTTATTGAAATATGCTGATCTCGTAACAGCGAGAGTAGATGAGGACGGTATATATAAAGGTCTAGTAACACTAGGTTTGATATAAAGAGAAAGGGCTGACGTAACAGTGTTGAATTTCTGTTATCGCCAGCCCTTTTACTATAATAAGAAAATGGATCGTGATGAAATGGTTGCTTCGCTATTCTGTTTATTTTTCATTATGAAAATGAGTGAATAAATTTTAAGATAATAGGGTGATAAATGGAAAAAAGTATCGTTTTCTTATCTATTAATTACAGTAGCTCCAGGTATTTCTGCGAATGGATCTTTTGAATTAATGTGATCAAAGAATAAGATACCGTTTAAATGGTCAATTTCATGCTGAAAACAAACTGCTGGTAGCCCTTTTAAACGAAGTTTTACCTCTTCCCCTTCAGGTGTAAAACCTTTAACTGTAATACGAGAATATCTTGATACAAACCCTGGTACAGAACGATCTACTGATAAGCAACCCTCTCCACCTGCTAAATACGATTTTTCAACTGAATGGCTTACAATTTTTGGATTTATTAATGCATAGCTATATAAATTTCCTTTATCATCTGATACATGTACAGCGATAATTCTTTTAGAAACATTTATTTGTGGGGCTGCTATGCCTATTCCAGGACGAAGACCATATTTTTGTGAAATTTCTTCATCTTGACTATTAATAACATACTCTAGAAGTTTTTGCGCGATTTCTTTATCTTCCTCTGATGCCGGTAAAGTAACTTCTTCAGCTACTTTTCGTAATACGGGATGATCTTCTAAAACTATGTCTTTCATTGTAATCAACTTACATCCACCTCAACCTTAATGTGAAAATTATTTTATCCCGCTTTTATTCGTGCTAGGACGTATAAGACTGTTTGTTTTATCAATTAAAATCTTACCTTAACTTCGAATCCTTGTAAATAAATGTAGTCTTAAGAGGATATCTCCCTATATATTCTATTCAAATTTTGGCAAGTAATGTATCTTCAATTCTGGTTGTTGTATGTGGGGTATTATGGTGCTATTTCAAAATAATAAATGTATAAGAATTTTTTTCAATATAGGAAAAGGGGGAGGTTTTTCTATCTATAGTCGAAAAGGACAAAATGTAAGTGTTTTCAACGTTTGTTCAATAAAATTCAATAAAATTTCGCTTTTTATAGTACAGTTGATAATAATATTATATAACAGAATATCAAAGTGATTATAATATAATATTTGATTAGAATATAAATAAAAGATAAACATAAGTGTTGACGGCTTGAGCGGTCATCGTGTACACTCTAGATAATCAAACGATGTTGTTACAATATAATGTTTTTTAACAATAGTACAGATGAATTTTCTGTGTGAGAAAAAGCGATATACGTTTGGTTCAAAGAATGTTGTGGAAAATAATTATTGACATTTATTACGTAAGCTAAAACGATTTTTTTAAAAAGAAAAAATTTTTTGAGTTTACTACCTTTTAATACAAGGAAGGAAAAGGTGATAAGAATGGACGTTAAAAAAACAAACGTATTGATTGATGTTAATAAGCAATTAGATGAGATTAATAATCAATTTCAAACGATTCAAATATTAAATGAAGAGGGCCAAGTTGTTAATCCTGATTTAATGCCTGAAATCTCTGATGAACAATTACAAGAATTGATGACAAGAATGGTATACACTCGTGTGTTAGACCAACGTTCAATTTCTTTAAATAGACAAGGTCGTCTAGGTTTCTATGCTCCAACAGCTGGTCAAGAAGCTTCACAGCTTGGTTCGCAATTTGCTTTAGAAAGCGAAGATTTCATTCTTCCGGGCTATCGAGACGTTCCTCAACTTATTTGGCATGGACTTCCGCTCTACCAAGCCTTCTTATTCTCACGTGGACACTTTGTTGGTAACCAAATTCCAGAAGGTGTTAATGTAATTTCACCTCAGATTATTATCGGGGCTCAATATATTCAATGTGCTGGTGTCGCACTAGGAATGAAGAAAAATGGTGCTAAATCAGTAGCAATTACTTATACAGGTGATGGTGGTGCTTCACAAGGGGATTTCTATGAAGGAATTAACTTTGCAGGTGCTTTTAAAGCTCCAGCTATCTTCATTGTTCAAAATAACCGCTATGCGATCTCAACTCCAGTTGAAAAACAGTCAGCTTCTAGAACAATAGCACAAAAAGCTGTAGCTGCTGGTATTCCAGGTGTTCAAGTTGATGGTATGGATGTCTTAGCTGTATATGCTGCAGTTAAAGAAGCACGTGAGCGTGCGATAAATGGTGAAGGACCAACACTTATTGAAACATTAACATATCGTTATGGTCCACACACAATGGCCGGAGACGACCCTACCCGTTATCGTACTTCAGATATTGATAATGAATGGGAGAAAAAAGATCCGCTTGTTCGATTCCGTAAATACTTAGAAAGTAAAGGATTATGGAATGAAGAAAAAGAAACAGCTGTTATAGAACGTGCTAAGGAAGAAATCAAAGATGCAATCAAATTAGCAGATGCAACTCCAAAACAAAAAGTAACAGACTTAATTAATATAATGTTTGAAGAAATGCCAGTTAATTTAAAAGAACAGTACGAAATCTACAAAGAAAAGGAGTCGAAATAAACTATGGCTCAAATGACTATGATTCAAGCAATTACAGATGCACTTCGTGTCGAAATGAAAAATGATGAGAAAGTTCTAGTCTTTGGTGAAGATGTAGGGAAAAACGGTGGGGTTTTCCGTGCAACTGAAGGTTTGCAGGCTGAATTTGGTGAAGATCGAGTATTTGATACACCACTAGCAGAGTCTGGTATTGGTGGACTAGCAATAGGTTTAGGATTACAAGGATTCAGACCAGTTCCAGAAATTCAATTTTTCGGCTTCTTATTTGAAGTTATGGATAGTATTGCTGGACAAATGGCTCGTATGCGCTATCGCTCAGGTGGTAGATACCATTCACCAGTAACAATTCGTTCTCCTTTTGGCGGTGGTGTTCATACTCCAGAAATGCATGCAGATAGTTTAGAAGGTTTAATGGCTCAAACACCAGGTGTAAAAGTTGTTATCCCGTCAACACCTTATGATGCGAAAGGATTATTGATTTCATCTATCCGTGATAATGATCCGGTTATTTTCTTAGAACATATGAAATTATATCGTTCATTCCGTCAAGAAGTTCCAGAAGGGGAATATACTATTCCGCTTGGGAAAGCTGATGTGAAACGTGAAGGTACAGACGTAACATTGATAGCTTATGGAGCAATGGTTCAAGAATGCTTAAAAGCAGCAGATGAATTAGAAAAAGCAGGAAAATCTGCTGAAGTGATTGATTTACGTACGGTTAGTCCGTTAGATATTGATACGATTATTGCTTCAGTTGAAAAAACTGGTCGAGTAGTAGTTGTACAAGAAGCTCAAAAATCTGCTGGAATTGCAGCTAATGTAGTAGCTGAAATTAATGAAAGAGCGATTTTAAGCTTAGAAGCACCGGTGTTAAGAGTAACAGCTGCTGACACAGTCTTTGCATTCTCGCAAGCTGAAACAGTATGGTTACCAAACTATAAAGATATTATTGAAACAGCAAATAAAGTATTAAATTTCTAAAATAAAACTAGCTCGGTTTGTTAATTGGTCAAAATTGGGTAAACCTTCTATGAGTTATGGAAGGTTTACCTGAATTATAGGAGGTTGATGTAGGTGTCTTTTAAATTCAAATTACCAGATATAGGTGAAGGAATTCATGAAGGTGAAATTGTAAAGTGGTTTATTAAACCAGGTGATAAAGTACAAGAAGATGATGTTTTGTGTGAAGTGCAAAATGATAAGGCTGTCGTTGAAATCCCTTCTCCAGTTGCTGGTACAGTAGAAGAAGTATTAGTAGAAGAAGGAACAGTTGCAGTTGTCGGCGATGTACTTGTGACTTTTGATGCTCCAGGTTATGAAGATCTTTCTTTTAAAGGTGACGAACATCATGAGGAAGAAAAAGCGCCTGAAGCAACTGCAGATGTAAAAGAGGAAGTAAAAGAAGAGACTACTGTACAAGAAACAAAAACGAAACGTATCATTGCGATGCCTTCAGTTAGAAAATACGCACGTGAAAAAGGTGTGGATATCACTCTTGTAAGTGGCTCTGGAAATAACGGACGAGTGTTAAAACAAGATATCGAAGCCTTCTTAAATGGTGGAAATGCAAACGAGGATACAAAAGAAGAAATCATAACTGAAACAGAAAAAACTGTTGCTAATGAAGGAAAAGTTGCATCGTCACCTGTTGTTCTTGAAGGTGAATTCCCAGAAACTCGCGAAAAAATGAGCGCCATACGTAAGGCTATTGCTAAAGCTATGGTAAACTCTAAAAGTACAGCTCCGCATGTAACCTTAATGGATGAAATTGATGTTACCAAATTAGTGGCGCATCGTAAGAAATTCAAAGATGTTGCAGCGGAAAAAGGAATTAAACTTACGTTCTTACCGTATGTTGTTAAAGCATTAACGAGTGCATTACGTGAATATCCAATTCTAAATACTTCTGTTGACGATGCAAACAGTGAAATTATCCAAAAACATTATTATAACATCGGTATTGCTGCAGATACAGAGAAGGGCTTGTTAGTACCAGTAGTTAAAAATGCAGATCGTAAATCTGTTTTTGCGATTTCTAATGAAATTAATGAACTGGCTGGGAAAGCGCGTGATGGTAAATTGGCACCAGCTGAAATGAAAGGTGCTTCTTGCACAATTACGAATATTGGTAGTGCTGGTGGTCAATGGTTTACACCTGTTATCAATCATCCAGAAGTTGCGATTTTAGGTATCGGTAGAATTGCTGAAAAAGCGATTGTGCGAGATGGTGAGATCGTCGCTGCACCAGTATTAGCTTTATCTTTAAGCTTTGATCACCGTATCATTGATGGTGCGACAGCTCAAAATGCTTTAAACCACATTAAGCGTTTATTGAACGATCCAGAATTACTATTAATGGAGGCGTAAAAGATGGTAGTAGGAGATTTCCCGATTGAAACAGATACTCTTGTCATAGGAGCAGGTCCAGGAGGATATGTAGCAGCTATAAGAGCAGCTCAACTAGGTCAAAAAGTTACTGTTGTAGAAAAAGGTACTGTTGGAGGGGTTTGTTTAAATGTCGGTTGTATTCCTTCAAAAGCATTAATCACAGCAGGTCACCGTTATGATCATGCTAAAAATTCAGCGGATATGGGGATTACAGCTGAAAATGTTCAAGTTGATTTCTCAAAAGTACAAGAATTTAAAAATTCTGTTGTAAAAAAATTAACAGGCGGAGTAAGCTCATTATTAAAAGGTAACAAAATCGATACAGTTTATGGAGAAGCTTATTTTGTTGATGAAAACACTGTACGTGTTATGGATGAAAACTCTGCACAAACATATAAGTTTAAAAATGCTATCATCGCTACAGGTTCAACACCTATAGAGATTCCAGCGTTTAAATATAGCAAACGTGTTATCGATTCAACAGGGGCACTAAATCTTCAAGAAATTCCAGAATCACTTGTAGTAATCGGTGGTGGAGTTATCGGTACAGAGTTAGGTGGAGCTTATGCTAACTTCGGTACTAAAATTACGATTCTTGAGGGTGGCCCTGAAATCATTCCTGGTTTTGAAAAACAGATGACAACGCTTGTAAAACGTAACTTGACTAAAAAAGGCGCTACAATTGTTACGAATGCTCTAGCTAAAGGCGTTGAAGAATCTGAAGATAAAGTAATCGTTACGTATGAAGCGAAAGGTAAAGAAGAAAAAATAGAAGCGGATTATGTATTAGTTACTGTTGGTAGAAAACCAAACACACGTGAAATTGGTTTGGAAGAAATCGGAGTAAAACTAACTGATCGCGGATTAATTGAAACTGATAAACAATGTAGAACAAGTATTAGTAACATCTACGCAATTGGTGACATTGTTTCTGGTCCTCAACTTGCTCATAAAGCTTCTTATGAAGGAAAAATTGCAGCAGAGGCAATTGCTGGTCATGCAGCTGAAATTGATTATTTAGCAATTCCTGCAGTAGTATTCTCTGAGCCAGAATTAGCATCTGTTGGTTATTCTGAAAAACAAGCTAAAGATGAAGGTTTAGAAATTGTAGCTGCTAAATTCCCATTTGCAGCAAATGGACGTGCCCTTTCATTAAATGAAGCTGAAGGATTTATGAAAATTGTTACAAGAAAAGAAGATGGACTTGTAATTGGTGCGCAAATCGCAGGTCCTGGTGCTTCTGATATGGTTTCTGAGCTAGGCTTAGCGATTGAAGCAGGAATGACTGCTGAAGATATTGCAATGACCATTCATGCTCATCCAACTTTAGGTGAGATCACTATGGAAGCTGCTGAAGTTGTATTAGGAAGCCCAATTCATATCGTTAAATAATATGTTCATTTTAAGGTAATTTCAATTTGGGTAATCCAAATTGAAATTACCTTTTTTTTTGTTGTGAAAAAGAAAACCCTGGGCTATGCCTAGGGTTCTAAAAAGCTTATAGCGTGGTATTAAAAAAAACTCTTCCGAGGTGCTAAACTATTTTTGGTTCGCCAACCAAAATAAAAGCATACGGAGGAGTTTTTTATGTCAAAAGACACTAATAGTTTAGCACACACAATTTGGAATTGTAAGTATCATATCGTCTTTGCACCAAAGTATAGAAGGCAAGTTATTTATGGGAGAATAAAGAAGGATATTGGGCAAATACTACGCACTTTATGCGAAAGAAAAGGTGTAGAAATCATTGAAGCAACAGCGTGTAAAGATCACGTGCATTTGTTAGTAAGCATTCCACCTAAGTTAAGTGTGTCTGTATTTGTAGGTTATTTAAAAGGAAAAAGTAGCTTGATGATATTTGATCGTCATGCCAATCTGAAATATAAATATGGAAATCGAAAATTTTGGTGTACAGGATTTTATGTAGATACAGTTGGAAGAAATAAAAAGGTAATACAAAATTATATACGTAATCAAATACAAGAAGATATAGTCGCAGAACAGCTAAGTATGATGGAATATATTGATCCATTCACTGGTGAAGAGGTAAAGAAAAAGAATAGAAAATGAGCGGAAGACCTTTTAGGTCAAGCCAGTAAAAGTAGTACAAAAGGCGAACTATTCAGAAGCCCTTTAGGGTTTGGTCAGTAACAAAGGCTTTCAGCCGCAGAACAAACCACCCGTTCTCACGGGTGGTTTTGACTTTTATGAGACAATATTAAAGTAAAAAAGAAAATCTATATTAATTCATCAACAAATATAGTCACAAACTGCCTCTATGAAAAAATAAGTTTTACTTAGTCTCAACTGTAAAATGATTTGTCAGACCCTCATTAATAGCTCAATCCTTTTAACCCTTTTCATAATTTTCAAAGAAGTAGCATATACTTTTTGGGGATAACTTGTCTGATGAATGGAAGGAGTTGAGCAGTGTGAGAAGCTATACGGTTATTCTAATTCAATGGATTGTATGGAGTGGATTCTCGATAGCTGAATGGCTTTCGCGCCATGATCGACTTGTTTTTAAAGCGTTCATGTTTGTTGTGTTTCTACAGATTTCCATTTTTATTGGAAAATCTATTCTCCATTCTAATTTAAAAACAGGAGTTGTAACCAGTATAAGCCTTCTAACATATGTTGGTATTCATATAGTATTTAATCAGGTATTATATTAGTCTTACATGTTGTTATGTAAGAAATAAAATAGATTTACATTTTATTTTCTTGGGTAATGATAAATAATCTTTTCATTAAATAAATGTAACTCACCTTTAAGTTTTTTTGAAATAAATTTACAAAATTCATTTGCTTTTGATTTATCTCCGTATGTTGAAGAATTTACTAATGAAACTTGAATATAACTCTGAATTCTTTCTTGATTATCCTCATTTATAAGTTCTTGTCCAACTGCCATAATAATAATATTGTAACGATCTTTTGTCGAAGATAAATAGAACCACTGGCTATTACCTTCTTCTGTTTCTTTGATTTCGTATGGGAAAGCATAGTCACCATAATCCCAATCGAGCTGTGTCCCTGTTTTGCTTGTAATTTCTTTATAGTAGTGGAGTATGTCTTTGATTTCGTCTAAAGTAATAATTTGTTTAGTGGAAGAAGGAACAAGTTTAATATAAGCACTTTCAGTAACGTTCATAAATACACCCTCTTTGTTTTCCTTATTTATACTTTTATTCTATCATTTGTAAAATATATAAAATAGTCTATTCTTCAATAGATATCGATTGACAAATAATTCCAATTATATTTATAATGATATTTAACTATTTAAAAGGAGGTATCATTATGGAACTATTCGAAAAGTTATATGACGAGTATGAAAGCGCTAAAGTTCGTTTTATTGGTTTTACTACGAAGGAAACTCGCTATGATTTTGGGATTATTTATACGAATATGTTCTTTGGAAAACCGTTAGTAATTTGTGTGCAAACAGGTCGTTCTACCCTCCTAGAATCCAGTGATTTAAACGATTTAGATCATTTAAAATCAGTTTTTCGTATTACGTCAATAGAAGAAGCCATGGACTTAGCAGAATTTTTAAAAGAAGAATTACCAGATGTGCCATTTCAATCAGAATATGAATAAGTAACTTTATTAAAAGGAGGTATTCTTACAGTTATGTATGATACCTCCTTTTTGATTTCTTAAATAATTACGGATTAAATACAAAGTTTAGTTAAAGTTAATGATGGATAATAGCTCCTCTCCAATGAACCTTACTATGGAATCTTTTCTATTCCGTTCAAATCCACTGATTTCCACTCATTTACTTCATGTTCCTAATCGATAGTAGCAATATCGAAGTTGAAAACAAAATCAGTATTAGAAAATAGAAGAATAATATAATCATTAATGGTTATATATTATGTATAAATGAAATATGATACACTAATAAGTCCTCGTTTAGTTATGAAAATGTTTAAATGTTACATACAATTAAGGCTTGATTTTTTAAATGTGTTATATTATTATAGATTTAAATAGTTAAGCGTTTACATTAAAATGTTAAGGGAGACGGGGAAATGGGTACTATTATTTGTCAATCATGTAAAAATACGATTGCTTCTTTTGAGGATGAAAAAGTAACTGTTCTATACTCTAAGTGTAAAGGCTGCAATTCAGAAACTAACAATAAGTAATTAAAAAATTGAATCATACTTGAAATAGAAATTTTATGAAGATAACTATCTTTAATTAACTACAATTTTAACTTGTCATTAAAAGGTATTGTGAGGATTTCCTCTCAATGCCTTTTGTCGTTTAGGTGGTAACAAATAGTTATAATGAACTGTTTAGGGATCACAATGGCAGAGCTTTTTCGACTTTTGCTGTAAGTGATGAATATTAAAGGTTTTGTGTTTTCATTTTTTGAGAATTTGATACTTGGTCTCTAAATTTAGAATATACATTTTAAAAGAAGGATAATGAAACGATATCATGCTTTTCTTAAAATAGGAGACAAATAGATTAGGAATTAGATATTATGGTTTATGAGGGTGTATATGAATGAAGGAGGAGAATAGAATGAATTGGGAAACAAGGGTAACGAAGTTATTAGGAATTAAATATCCGATCATTCAAGGTGGATTAGCGCATCTAGCATATGCTGATCTTGCTGCAGCTGTTTCGAATGCGGGGGGATTAGGACAGGTTACGGCTATGAGTTTAGATAGTCCAGAAAAGTTAAGAGCAGAGATACGAAGAGTTAAAACGTTGACTGATAATCCTTTTGGAGTCAATTTTGCTATTGGGACTAACGGGCGTCCTTTCGAGGCGTATGTTGAAGCGGCAGTTGAAGAAGGAATTGAGGTTGCTACGATAACAGGTGGTAATCCTCAAGGGATTTTTGATTTATTAGAAGGAACAAATGTAAAAAAAATAGTACTAGTTGCTGCTCGTAGACAAGCTGAAAAAGCAGAAGAGTTAGGAGCAGATGCGGTAATGGTTGTAGGTCAAGAAGGAGGAGGTCATTTAGGGAGAGATGACGTTGGAACGATGGTTCTTATTCCTCAAGTAGTTGATTCAGTTTCGATTCCGGTTATTGCCTCTGGTGGTATTGGTGATGGTAGAGGATTAATGGCAGCTTTAAGTCTAGGTGCTGAAGGTATAGAAATGGGAACAAGGTTTATTGCTACGAAAGAATGTGTCCACGCAAATGATAAATATAAACAAGCTTTAATTGATGGGTCAGAAAGAGATACAGTTGTTATAAAAAGATCTATTGGTGCCCCTGCAAGAGCTATTTCAAATTCATGGACAGAAAAAATTTTAGAACTAGAAAAAGAACAAGTTGGTTATAATGGATTAAAAGACTACATAAGTGGTCGAACAAATATGAAATACATTCATGAAGGAAAAACAGACGAAGGTTTTGCTTGGGCAGGTCAGGTGTTAGGGATGATAAAAGATGTTCCTACTGTAGATGAATTATTTTCTTCCATGATTTCTACAGCTGAAGAAATCAGAAAAAAATGGCAACGCTAGATTAATACTGAAAGAGTGATGAATATGGATTATCAATACCCAATTGATATTGATTGGAGTACGAAAGAAATAGTAGATGTAATTGCGTTTTTTGAAGTAGTTGAGGCTACATATGAAAAGGGTGTGGATCGAGACGACTTTATGTCAAAATATCGTCGATTTAAGGAAATAGTTCCTAGTATTGCTTCTGAAAAAAAGCTTGATAAAGAATTCAATGAAGTAAGTGGTTATTCTTTATATAGAGCGGTTCAATTAGCAAAAGGAGCTGCTTCTGGAGAAAAAATAAGATTGTAACAAAAAAGTTTATTATTATTTAAACTAATAGTCCATTTTAAGAGTAGAGGTTGCTTGAAATCACATTTCAGGCAGCCTCTTTTTTTGAAATTCCAAATTATGTTTAATCCATTTTGTATAGGGGTAATAATTTAACATAAGTTTCGTGACATATATTCAAAAAGTCTTCACCAGACATCTGTATGGCTTGTTCTTGTGGGATTTGTATACCACATAGAAGTTCTGCTTTTTTGACTGTTTGTAGACGAACAAACATGTTTTCTAAATCTCCTTTAGAGAGATTATTGTGAGGGGTACTATCTGGTTTCATATGATCAACTGACCATACAAAGTCAGAAGGGATATTCTTTTTTATAAAATCGACGTTTTTTTGTAGTCGTTTGCCTACTTCTACTTTAGATGCTGCTTCATAAATTACGGCATACCAAATGAATACATGCGTTTCCCAAAGCCCAATTTGAAAATGGGGCATCATTTTATAGCCTCTTTTATTCGCAGCGAAAGCCACCCATGTATCTTTGGGAGGATGAACCGTTCTTCTTGCGTGTTTGGCTACATGGGGGAATATTTCCTCTCCTGATAGCACAGATAAATCTTGTGAGAAAAACTGGCCTAGGCTTTCTAATTTAGGACGTATATGTTTTTGGAGAGCTTCCATTCTTGGTTCTAATCCATCTATTGTAAAAACGTTGAAATCTTCTTGTGTAAATCCTTGAAAGGTCATAATGGTCCTCCTATCAAATTAATAGCTCTAGTTTAACATATTAGTATAGTTTTCTGGTAACAAATTGCGATAAGGAAAAATTATGGTTACACATAAGAAGGAGCAACATAAAATAATAAAAATTAGATTAAATGTTTAAATTAAAAAGGGTGTGTGCATATATGAAACAAATCGTGAATTCTAAGTTAATAGAACAACAATCTGCGAAAAATCGCATTAATGTTTTAAGATTAGAATTGGATTATGAATTAGCAACACTTCATGAAGCTATTAATGAGAAAGATGAAGAAAAGAAGGAAATGTGTAAGAAAAAAATAGAAAAAATAAGAAGAGAGTTAATAAAATTATCTGAATTATAATAATGAAAATTATGTGAAGGGATTCTGTTCATACTAATGGCAAAACACCAATATTCCACGCTTTAAAGAGCGAGCTGATGAATTTATTTTTAAAGCTCGTTTTTTATTGCAAGCAATCATGCTTTGTATATTCGAAAGTTTTACATATAATGAAAGAAATGGTCTGTAAAGGAGGTGTCTAGAATTGGGTACCAATTGGAGAGAAATAGATACTTGCGCTAAAAAATGGATAAATGAAGCTGGTGAGAGAATAAAAGCTTCATTTCATACAGAATTATTCATACAAACTAAATCGAGTAGAACAGATCTTGTTACGAATATGGATAAAGAAATTGAGAAATTTTTCAAACATAAAATAAATGAAGTGTTCCCTACTCATAAAATTTTAGGTGAGGAAGAAACTGGACATCATTTGGAAAAATTAGATGGAATTGTATGGATTATTGATCCTATAGATGGAACAATGAATTTTATCCATCAACAAAGAAATTTTGCGATTTCTATTGGTGTATATCAGGATGGTAAAGGAATACTAGGTTATATTTACGATGTTGTACATAATGAGTTGTATTATGCTCAAAAGGGTGAAGGGGCATATTTGAATGGCGTGTTATTGCCAAAGCTTGAAGAGGTTAGTATGGAAGAAAGTGTAATAGCAATAAACGCTTCCTGGCTTCTTCCAAAAAATAATATTCAAAGTGAGGCAGCTGTCTCTTTAATTAAATCAGTACGAGGTACACGTTCATTTGGTTCTGCAGCTTTGGAATTAGCAAGTGTGGCAACAGGTAGGATAGATGCATACCTTTCGAAAAGATTGGCTCCTTGGGATTATGGAGGGGGAGCTATTCTGATTGAAGAGGTAGGAGGAATTGTGACTGATATGCAAGGTAATAGGTTGGATATGCTTTCTGGGTCTTCGTTACTTGTGGCTAGACCTGGTCTTCATAATCAAATTTTGAAAATGTTCAATTCGGTAAAAAATCCATGATTCTTTATTTAGAATCATGGATTTTTTGAATAATCTTACAATTTACCTGCTAAACGTAATTTCTTTTTCATTGAAAAGCCAAACCCCATAACTCCACATAAAGCTAGAATGCAAAGTATAATACCGAAAATATTACGGTAAGCTATACTTATCCCGATTCCTGCCATACTAGCTGAGGCTAATAAAGAAAGTAATAAGAAAAATAGCTTCTGTTTCATCATTTCACCTCTTTCATTCATATTGTACAGAAAATATTTGCTTTTTTCCACTATCAGTGTGATATAATATATAAGTTAATCTTAAATTAGTAGGAGTGAAACTGCTTGGAACTTCGTAATGATATACGCAATATAGCGATAATAGCCCACGTTGACCATGGGAAAACAACGTTAGTAGACCAATTATTAAAACAGTCAGGAACTTTCCGTGAGAATGAGCACGTGGAAGAAAGAGCAATGGATTCAAATGATATCGAAAGAGAACGTGGAATTACCATTTTAGCTAAAAATACAGCTGTTCAATATAAAGGTACTAAGATCAATATTCTTGATACACCTGGCCATGCTGACTTTGGTGGAGAAGTAGAACGTATTATGAAAATGGTTGATGGTGTAGTACTAGTTGTTGATGCTTATGAAGGTTGTATGCCTCAAACTCGCTTCGTATTAAAAAAAGCTTTAGAACAAAAAATTACTCCAATCGTAGTTGTAAATAAAATTGACCGTGATGCAGCAAGACCAGAAGAAGTAGTTGATGAAGTAATCGACTTATTCATTGAGCTTGACGCTTCAGAAGATCAATTAGAATTCCCAGTTGTTTATGCTTCAGGTATTAATGGGACAGCATCTTTAAGCCCTAATCCAGCTGATCAAGAAGAGAACATGGAATCATTGTTCGAATCAATCGTTGAAAACATTCCTGCACCAATTGACAACCGTGAAGAACCGCTTCAATTCCAAATTGCCTTACTAGATTACAATGATTACGTAGGACGAATCGGAATTGGGCGTGTATTCCGTGGAACAATGAAAGTAGGACAACAAGTTGCATTGATGAAACTTGACGGTACAGTTAAACAATTCCGTGTAACGAAAATTTTTGGTTTCTCAGGTTTAAAACGTGTTGAAATCAATGAAGCGTACGCAGGTGATTTAGTAGCTGTATCTGGAATGGAAGACATCAACGTTGGTGAAACAGTTTGTCCTGCTGAACATCAAGAAGCACTACCAGTACTTCGTATTGATGAGCCAACACTACAAATGACATTCTTAGTAAATAATTCACCATTTGCAGGTCGTGAGGGTAAATGGGTAACAGCTCGTAAAATTGAAGAGCGTCTTCAATTACAATTACAAACAGACGTAAGTCTTCGTGTTGACCCTACAGATTCTCCGGATGCATGGATTATCTCAGGTCGTGGTGAGCTTCACTTATCAATTTTAATTGAGAACATGAGACGTGAAGGCTTTGAACTTCAAGTTTCTAAACCAGAAGTAATTGTACGTGAAATTGATGGTGTACGTTGTGAGCCTGTAGAGCGTGTACAAATCGATGTACCAGAAGAGCACACAGGTGCGATTATGGAATCCCTTGGAGCACGTAAAGGTGAAATGTTAGACATGGTGAATAACGGAAACGGACAAGTTCGCCTAGTCTTCTTAGTACCTGCTCGTGGATTAATCGGTTATTCAACTGAATTCTTAACGTTAACTCGTGGATTTGGTATCTTGAACCACACGTTTGATAGCTATCAACCAATGGCTTCTGGTCAAGTAGGTGGACGTCGTCAAGGTGTTCTTGTATCGATGGAAAACGGTAAAGCCACACAATATGGTATTATGGGTGTAGAAGATCGTGGTGTGATTTTTGTTGAGCCTGGTACTGAAGTTTATGAAGGTATGATTGTTGGAGAACACAACCGTGAAAATGACCTAACTGTAAACATAGTTAAAGCAAAACAAATGACTAACATGCGTTCGGCTAATAAAGACCAAACAACAACAATGAAGAAGGCTCGTATCATGTCTCTTGAAGAATCATTAGAATACTTGAACGATGACGAGTATTGTGAAGTAACTCCGGAAAGTATTCGTCTTCGTAAGAAGATTCTTGATAAAGGCGAACGTGAAAGAGTAGCTAAAAAGAAAAAATACGCTGAAACAAATTAAATAGATTTTTCGAACTATGCATGTACGTTAACATGCATAGTTTTTTTATTAAATTTTAATTTTAGAAATATAGTGTATAATTAGAAAAGATTACTAATTATAGAAAAATAGGGGGATTAGGGGATGGGTGTAGATGTTTCAGAACGTTTGTCATTTTTTGCCTCATTATTTGAAGTGGATAAGAATCCTGAATCCGGTATGCTATATTTGTATTTTGTTGTTTTTGTTTTATCGGCTGTTGTTTATAAGCTAGGCTTTGCAAAGAAGCTCTCGTTACTAAAAAATATTGTTATTTATGTCTGCCTTGCTTTAGGATGTACAATATTAACTTTTTTTGCTGCATTTCTTCCTATGGCTGAAGGTTTATGTATTACGGCTTTATTTTTAGCGATTTATCGATTTCGTCTACACTTGCATAGAAAAGCTGAAAAAACGACGAGTTGATAAAAGAAGATTTGTTGTTCTCATATCCATTATTTAAGGAGGATTAAGCTTTGAAGTCACTTCAAGATGCAATTTATAATTGGTTATCCATCAAAATTGTTAGTGAAGCAAGGCCAAATGATACAGCAGCAATGGAAACGGAAGAAATGTTTCGAGCTATTGTAGAGAAAGATCATCATGCTACGATTACTTCTATTGAGAAAAAAGATGAATTGTATCTCGTTACATATGAGAAAGAAGGACAAGAATCTTCGTATCGATACCCTGAAGAACTAATTAACTGTATGCTAGATAGCATTAATGAACATCCAGAAAGATATAAAAATTATAACTAAAGGTTGTTTTTTTAGAGAGAAATGAGAACAGAAAGGTCGATTGGAGTATAAGGTTCGAGACTCCTGACCTGGCACAGAGGGATAGCTGATCTCACATGGTCTATGGGCGGCCGAGGAGGCAGGTCATTTGCCACGCAGAAAGCGAGCATTTAACTCAGCTTAATCATATTTGAGAGTGGTTAAAATATTGTAGGTAAAAGAGAGTACCTGTGAAAAAATAGGTACTCTCTTTATGTTTGAAAGGAAATTATATTACTAATTGTCGTTTTGAATTACCAATCTTTTTCTTTATTTTCGGGTTTTAAAAATTTAAAGTTACCTGTCGCTAATCTTTCGTTTGTACGAGCTTCAATTCTGTCATGGCATTTTTGACACATGAACGTATGTATAGGACGATTTCTTAATTTTTTAGCAGTTGGAGAATCATCGTGTAGTATTTCTATACTTTCACAAATTACACATTTAACTTTCATAATGCACCTCTAGCTTATTTTCTAAAATTAAGTATACCATGTTTAAAGTAGAAGTAATATTTGAAAGTAGTCTTTTATTTGCATATACTTACATTATAAGATCTATTGTTCAGAAAGGATAATGTCTAATGGCAAATATTGTCGAGAAAAAATTAATACAACCTCTGTTTGAAGCGTTGCAAAAGGAACGATATTTATTATTAACGACCATAGATCCTAATACAGGCGCACCGAATGTGAATGCAATATCCTGGGCAATCGCAAAAGATCCGTCAACCTTGTTATTTTCTCTTACAAGTCGTTCAAAATTGGTAGAAAATATCCGTCAAGTTAACCATGTTGTTATAACGTTAATTACCAATGAATCAACCTATGCAATTAGTGGAGAAGCACATATTATTACTGAGAAGCTGGAAGATATCTCTCTTGATTTAACATTAATTGAAATGCGTATTAATGAAGTGAGGGATGTTATGTTTTATGGTTCCAAGATAAGTGTTGAACCTCAAATTGAGAAAACATATGATAACCAAGCGGCTGATATATTAGATGAAAAAGTGTTAGAAGCTATGAGAAAAGTTTAGTCTTCTCGACTAAGCTTCTGAATTGTTGACAAAAGGTATGGAGAGGATTTCCTTTCCATACCTTTTGTCATTTTTATCTGTTGTTAATAATTAAAAATAACAGAATGTTTAGAAGTCGAATCTTACTAAATAATGAAAAGCTCATTCATTTCACGGCCATGGATCGTCATTTTAAACAAATAGTAGGATTTCGTTTGCATATTCAGTTGGTTGCTGAAAGCGGTAACTTTTACGGGAAAAAGTGGACATCTGGAACCTGAAATTATCGTAAAATGGCCATACCTACGGAAAATCGTCTTAACGTGGAAAAGGCAGTATACAAACTCAAAGCTTTTGGAGTTTGTATACTGCCTGAAGTTTTCTTATTGTGTATTTTTGTTTGTTTGATTTTGCTGTTTTTGTTCTATATTCTTTTCTTCTTGATTTGACGGTGGATTTTGATTGGTTTTATCGGAATCGGGAACTGATGGAATAATTCTTGAGGCAATCTCAGATAATTCGTTCAAGATTCCAGATATAGGCTTGCCAGCTTGAATATCATTAGCCACGTCTCTTAGTCGTGCTTTAACATCTGGATCAGCAACAATTAAAGCATTTTTACCGTAAGGCTCGTTTTGGAAGCTTTCTGATACTGTATATTTGATGGATCCAATCTGAGTTCGGTCAAGATTTTCATCCACATCTATTGCAACGATAGCATAATTTCCTAAAACAACAGCTTGAGCATTTTTTACATTTGGAACTTCTTTTGCAAGCTGTTCTAATCTAGTTGCCGCTTTTTTGCCTTCTTCTGTCGTTAAGTTGTTATTTGATCTGTTTTCAACCTGATTATTCTGGTTATTGGCGTTATTATCCGTGTTATTGTCTGTGTTCTTATCATGCATTTGACATCCGCCAGCAATCAGAAGCAACGTAAGAAACATTAATCTAAATTTTGGCATACATCGCTCACCCCTTTAAAAAGTTTTTTTACTCACTCTTATTTTGCTGAACTCATTCTAAGTTTATTCTTTTGGACATATATTTTTAGCAATACTTATATGGCATTCATATAATGTTACTACAAAAATTAGTAAGTAATTTAAGTGGTATCATTTGACTATTTTCCGGCAGGAGGCATTATATTGAACAAAATATATGTGTTAGATACGAACGTCTTATTGCAGGATCCTTTTTCGATTTTTTCGTTTGAAGAGAATGAGGTGGTAATACCAGCCGTGGTGTTGGAGGAAGTGGATTCAAAAAAACGGAATTTAGATGAAGTCGGGAGGAATGCAAGGCAAGTATCAAAGATTATTGACAATTTACGTCAATCCGGAAAACTACATGAAAAAATTAAACTATACAATGGAGGAACATTACGAATTGAATTAAATCATAAATCTTTTTTACAATTACAAGAAATATTTGTTGAGAAAACGAATGATAATAGAATTTTAGCTGTTGCGAAAAATATATTATTGGAAGAACAATCAAAAGAAACTGGTGGTAAAAAAGTAATCCTAGTCAGTAAGGATACGTTAGTAAGAGTAAAGGCTGATGCACTTGGGTTAATAGCAGAGGATTTCTTAAATGATCGTGTAGTAGAAATGGATCATATTTATAGTGGCTACTTAGAAATATATATTTCTAAAGAAGCGATAACCAAATATTATGAAAAAGGAGAGTTATTATTAGCAGATATTGTGAATCATCCTTGTTATCCCAATCAATTTTTACTTATGAAAGATTCCTTAGGAGGAAGTGCATCAGCGTTAGGAATTGTGGATCAAGAAGGAAAAAAAGTAAAACGACTTGTTTTTGATCAGGAGCGAGTTTGGGGAATTAAAGCACGTAATGTACAGCAAACGATGGCTATGGAATTATTACTTCGTGATGATATACCTTTAGTGACGATGATTGGAAAGGCTGGTACAGGAAAAACTCTATTAGCTTTAGCTACTTCATTAATGCAAACAGAAGATTTAGGACGATATCAAAAATTACTAGTAGCACGACCAATCGTACCTGTAGGGAAAGACCTTGGATATCTTCCAGGAGAAAAAGAAGAAAAACTAAGACCGTGGATGCAGCCTATTTATGATAATTTAGAGTATTTGTTTAATACGAAGAAACCGGGGGAACTAGACGCGATACTTTCAGGAATTCATTCAATTGAAGTGGAGGCATTAACCTATATTCGAGGTAGAAGTATTCCAGAACAATTTATGATTATTGATGAAGCACAGAATTTAACGAAACATGAAGTGAAAACAATTCTAACAAGGATGGGAGAAAGAAGTAAAATAGTTCTAATGGGCGACCCAGAACAAATTGATCATCCTTATTTAGATGAGTATAATAACGGACTTACTTATGTCGTGGAAAAATTTAAAGATCAAAGTATAAGTGGACATATTAAGTTGATCAAGGGAGAAAGATCGATGCTTGCTCAGCTGGCAGCTCATATTTTGTGAATGAATATTATGAAGTAGTGAATTATATTATTGATAAGCAAATATAGGAAGGAAAAGTAGATTGAAAACTAGGGTGTCTTATCATTCCTTGTTTAGACACCCTAATCATATTACTTAACTAAAAAGGCTTGAACGTGAGTGATTTTTTGCTTCTGGTTTTTACCGTAATATACGTGAATGGGTCCATCTTCTTTTAAAGCTTTTCCTTGATTTGAAAAGCATAAAACAAAATTCATAGCATCTTTTATTGGAAAAGCTATTTCTTCATTAGTAGTTTGGACAATGACTTCAGTTGCTGTTTCATTTGGTTCACTATTTTTTAAAAAGTGATGAAAGTGGATAGCGTATGTTTCGGTTCTCATTTCCTCACGTATAAATTTCTTCTTTGGTGGATTTTTGGGTGGTGCCTCGTTACCTTCGATTATTTCTTTATCCCAATGCTTAGAAACAGCTTTGGTATATTCTTCGATATGGTCATTCTCTAATAAATCACCTTCGAAAAAGTCATTTAATTTTATTTTTCGATCATCTAAAATCCATACACCTGGATCTAATGTGATTGAATATTTTACATTACCCTTAATTGGTACGATATTTTCCATGACTATCCCTCATTTTCTTTTATATGTTCAATTTAAGTATATAGAAGAAAGAAAGCTATGAGAAATGTAATGCAGTATATTTTTTCCTGCGTATCTTTATTTCCTTGCATTTTTATGATAGAAAGGTTAGAATTTATAGATAGATTAGTTAGTTAATCGCTCTGAAACGGGGGATTTTTGAATGACGTCAGAAACACTTATTGATCATCGCGAAAGAGCATTTGCTTTATTGCAAGCTGATGCAGATAAAATATTGAAGTTGATTAAAGTACAGATGGATAATCTTACAATGCCTCAATGTCCACTTTATGAAGAAGTTTTAGATACCCAAATGTATGGTCTTTCACGAGAAATTGATTTTGCTGTTCGATTAGGATTAGTGGAAGAGCATGCAGGTAAGGCACTTCTTGAGAAACTTGAGAGGGAGTTATCGGCTTTACACGAAGCTTCCATGAAAAAATAATATTTCAAAGAAACTCAAACAATTTTATACGTTGTTTGAGTTTTTTTGAACAGTTTTAGGATAGATGATAAAAATTTACATATGAAAAATTATCAAACAGCTCGAATTAAATGTATACATAGAAGAGAATTTATTTTAATGTGAAAGATATAATTAATAGTTTTTTTGAAAGATACGATTATTTCGGTTGTATCAGTTACTATTATGAATTCAATTAAGGTGGTAATAAATAAATGAATAAATAAATGTTGTATAATATTTAGTTTAATGTGTTATACTTTATTTAGTTTTTTCGCTTTATTTGTTATCATTAATAGATAAGGACGATTAAATATGTTTAAAAAAATTGTGAAATCTTATGACTTTAGCTTAATAGCTATCATTATTTTGTTGAGTCTATTTGGTCTAGTCATGATTTATAGTGCTAGTATTGTAGTAGGACCTCAAAAGTTTGAGGTTGCTCCTGATTTTTTTTATGAAAAGCAGAAGACCCATCTAATATTAGGGTTTGTTTTATTTGCGATATTCGCGATATTGCCGTATAAACTGTATAAACATAAGTATGTTCTTATGACAATCTTTTTTGGATCAATCGCAGTTCTATTTCTAATAGATATTGTTGGCCATGAAGCGAATAATGCCCAAAGTTGGTTAGTTATTGGTGGAGCTAAATTTCAGCCATCTGAATTTATCAAGTTAGGCATGATTATTTATCTTTCAGCAATTTATTCAAAAAAGCAAAGTTACATAAATGATTTCAATGCAGGGGTTTTACCACCAATCATTTTTTTGGTTTTTATTTGCGGGTTGGTCTTTTTTCAACCTGACTTTGGTACAGCGTTGATTATTTTTATGATTGGTGCAACGATTATTATTTCTTCAGGAATGAGCTTTAAAAGTATTATGAAACTAGTAAGTATATTATTAGTTATTGCATTAATTGTTACTCCTATTCTATTATTTAAAAAAGACAAGATTTTTACAGATCAAAGAATGGGACGAATATACAGTTATATTGATCCTTTTAAATATGAAGAAAAAGAAGGCTACCAATTAGTAAATTCCTATATAGCTATTGGCTCTGGAGGATTAAGTGGAAGTGGTCTAGGTAATAGTATTCAAAAATATGGATACTTGCCAGAACCTCATACCGACTTTATTATGGCTATCGTTTCGGAAGAGCTAGGGGCTAAAGGAGTTCTCTTTGTTATCTTTTCATTAAGTTTCATAGTATTGAAAGGGTATCGTATTGCTGCCAAATGTAGGGATGCTTTTGGAAGTTTACTTGTTATTGGTATTTCTAGTATGATTGGTATACAATCTTTTATAAATCTAGGCGGATTAACAGGAATTATCCCTATTACAGGTGTTCCATTGCCATTTGTGAGCTATGGTGGGTCTTCAATTCTACTATTAGCTATTTCTATGGGTGTTTTAGTGAATGTTTCAATGTTCACAAGATATGAAAACACGTATAAATTGAAAAAAGAAGCCATTATTCCACAAGAAAATGCTAGTTTTCAGAGAAAATACTTCTCTTTAAAATAGGTACAATTAGAAATTCTATCTTAGAACTTCTATAGCAAAAATATTTATTATGAAAAAGTGGGTGTTGAGATTGGAAAAACGTATTAAAAAAGTACTTGCTGCCAATCGTGGTGAAATTGCGATTCGAATTTTTAGAGCTTGTACAGAATTAGACATTCGAACTGTCGCTATTTATTCGAAGGAAGATTCCGGTTCTTATCACCGATTTAAAGCTGATGAAGCGTATCTAGTAGGAGAGGGAAAGAAACCTATTGATGCTTATTTAGATATTGAAGGCATAATTGAAATTGCAAAAAATGCCGATGTAGACGCTATTCATCCTGGCTATGGTTTTCTATCGGAAAATATTCAGTTTGCAAGAAGATGTGAAGAAGAAGGAATTATCTTTATTGGACCAGAGTCTAAACATTTAGATATGTTTGGTGACAAAGTAAAAGCACGTACGCAAGCTGAGCTAGCTGGCATACCGGTTATTCCAGGTAGTGATGGTCCTGTATCAAGTCTAGAAGAAGTTGAAGCATTTGGATTGGAACATGGTTATCCAATCATTATTAAAGCTTCTTTAGGCGGCGGTGGACGTGGTATGCGTATCGTTCATAATAAAGAAGAAGTAAAAGAATCTTATGATCGTGCGAAGTCTGAAGCAAAAGCGGCATTTGGAAATGATGAAGTGTATGTAGAGAAATTCGTCCAAAATCCTAAACATATAGAAGTTCAAATTCTTGGAGATAAACAAGGTAATATCGTCCATTTATATGAAAGAGATTGCTCAGTACAAAGACGTCATCAAAAAGTTGTAGAAATTGCACCTTCTGTTTCTTTAACTGAAGAGTTAAGACATGAAATTTGTAACGCTGCAGTTAAATTAATGAAAAACGTGAGCTATGTCAATGCAGGTACAGTTGAATTTCTTGTAGCAGGAGATCGTTTTTATTTTATAGAAGTAAATCCTCGAGTACAGGTTGAACACACTGTAACAGAAATGATTACAGGAATAGATATTGTACAGTCTCAAATTTTAATCGCTGAAGAGTATAGCTTACATAGTCAAAAGGTTGGTATTCCTCAACAACAAGACATACCTCTATTTGGTTTTGCTATTCAATCACGTATTACAACAGAAGATCCTTTGAATAATTTTATGCCTGATACAGGTAGAATCATGGCTTATCGCTCTGCGAGTGGCTTTGGTGTTCGACTTGATGCGGGGAATGCATTCCAAGGTTCTGTCATTACTCCTTATTATGATTCTTTATTAGTAAAGGTATCTACTTGGGCGCTAACTTTTGAACAAGCTTGTCATAAAATGAGCCGAAACTTAAAAGAGTTTCGTATTCGTGGAATTAAGACAAATATTCCTTTTTTAGAAAATGTTATTAAACATGAGAAATTTGTTACAGGGAAAGTAGATACTTCATTTATTGATCAAAGTCCAGAATTGTTTATTTTTCCAACTCAAAAGGACAGAGGAACAAAAATGCTGTCTTACATTGGGAATGTAACAGTTAATGGCTTCCCTGGAATCGAGAAAATGAAAAAACCAGTATTTGATAAACCACGTAGCATTATTCTTCCATCAGATAGTGAGTTCCCATCTGGTACAAAGCAAATATTAGAGAATCAAGGTGCTGATGGACTAGTTAAATGGATTAAAGAGCAAAAAGAAGTATTAATTACCGATACAACGTTCCGAGATGCTCACCAATCTTTATTGGCTACTCGTGTTAGAACAGCAGATTTGGCTCATATTGCGGAACCAACAGCTAAGTTGCTTCCAAACCTATTTTCTTCTGAAATGTGGGGCGGAGCTACATTTGATGTTGCGTATCGATTCTTAAAAGAAGATCCTTGGGCTAGATTGAAAGAATTACGTGAAAAAATGCCGAATATTTTATTACAAATGTTAATTCGTGGTTCAAATGCAGTAGGATATAAAAACTACCCTGATAACGTATTAAGAGAATTTGTTGAGTTATCTGCTCAAGAGGGAATAGATGTCTTCCGAATTTTCGATAGCTTGAACTGGATTAAAGGTATGGAAGTAACAATTGACGCTGTAAGACAAACAGGTAAAATCGCTGAAGCAGCTATTTGTTATACAGGCGATATTGATGATCCGACAAGAACGAAGTTTACTTTGGATTATTATAAAGATTTAGCAAGAGAATTAGAAAATCAAGGTGCACATATTCTAGCTATTAAAGATATGGCGGGATTACTAAAACCTAATGCAGCCTATAGACTAATTTCAGAACTGAAAAGTACGGTTGATATACCTATTCATTTGCATTCACATGATACAAGTGGAAATGGTATCTTAATGTATAGTAAAGCAATTGAAGCGGGTGTTGATATTGTTGATACAGCTTTAAGTGCTGTAGCTGGAATGACTTCACAGCCAAGTATGAACTCTCTATACTATGCACTTGAAGGTGAAGATCGTAAACCTAAGCTTGACATAAATGCTTTAGAACAGCTTTCTTACTATTGGGAGGATGTTCGTAAGTATTATCAAGAGTTTGAAGCTGGGATGAAATCTCCACATACAGAAGTGTACAAACATGAGATGCCTGGTGGCCAATATAGTAATCTTCAACAACAAGCAAAAGCTGTTGGTCTTGGCGAACGCTGGGATGAAGTAAAAGATATGTACAGAAGAGTTAACTTGATGTTTGGTGATATTGTTAAGGTAACACCATCATCAAAAGTTGTCGGTGACATGGCTCTATTCATGGTTCAAAATAATTTAGACGAAGAATTAGTGTTAACAAAAGGAGAAACATTAGATTTCCCTGACTCAGTTGTAGAGCTATTTGAAGGTATGCTTGGTCAGACTCCTGGAGGTTTCCCTAAAGAGCTACAACAAGTTATTCTTAAAGGAAAAGAAGCAATCACAGTTAGACCAGGTGAATTATTACCTGCTGTTGATTTTGAAAAATTAGAAGAAGAATTAGTAAATGAAGTGAAACAACCTGTTACTCGTTTAGATGTCATTGCATATGCGCTCTATCCTAAAGTATTCTTAGAATATGTGAAAACAGTTGAACGATTTGGTAATGTATGTACACTTGATACTCCTACTTTCTTGTACGGAATGCGTAGAGGAGAGTCTATTGAAGTAGAAATAGAAAGAGGAAAAACATTAATTGTTAAACTTGTTTCGATTGGACATGCACATCCTGATGGTACAAGAACAGTTGTTTTTGAACTAAACGGTCAACAGCGTGAAGTAAACATAAAGGATGAAAGCATTACATCAACAGTTGCTACAAAAGCAAAAGCAGATACATCCAATACTAATCACATTGGTGCGACTATGCCAGGTACAGTCATTAAAGTTCTAGTTGAAAAAGGGGAAAAAGTAAAGAAAGGTGACCATTTGATCATTACAGAAGCAATGAAAATGGAAACAACCGTTCAAGCTCCTTATACTGGAATTATTAAAGATATTTTTGTAGCAAATGGTGAATCTATCTTAACTGGTGATTTACTAATTGAAATGGAAAAATAATAGAATACTAATTTAAGGGGCTATCTGAAGAGTGAGTTAATATCACTTTTCAGAGGCCCTTAAACTTTATAGTATCAACGTTTTTTAGGGATTTGTTTTGTATAAGTAGATACTTACTTTCTAAAAAAGCTGATGTTATCTTCTTTGTCCTGTGCATCACTTTATTTTACTATTTGACCAGAGATAAGAAAGAGCATGAAAACGCAAAACATGAACAAAGATGTCAATCACATTTTTTCTGTTTAGACATCCTCTGCTCATAGAGTAATAGAAAAGCGGCTATAAATATGTAATCTTTACATATTTATGGCCGCTTTTTATAATATTTTCGTGAAACAATATGATTTATTTAAAGCTGTTTGGTATTTGTAGGAGGCGTATTAACATAAAAGGCGTTTCGTTTACTTCGACTAGCTAATAGTAATAAGTAACTTAATACTCCGAACAAGCAGGACACAAATAATGCATGAGCTAATGCTACGAAAAGATTTAATCTCGTTATTATGATCATACCGCCGGAAATCACTTGGAGTGTAACAAGAAAAAAAGCTACCAACCAGCCATAATAAACAACTTTCTGATGGCTATAATGCTTTACAGCTATGTATGTTGTATAGGCAATCCAAATAAATGCGAGTCCTGCTAAAGCTCTATGGCCCATTTGCACCCATTCATAAAGGTTATTAGGTAAAAAGAATTCATTATTTCTACAAAGTGGCCAATCAGGACAAACCAAGCTTGCTTTTGTATGCCTTACAAGGGCCCCAGAGTAAACAACAAAATATACATATAAAATTAATCCGACAGTATGAAAGGTCATTCTTTGATCAATCACTAGCTTTTCTGCTTCGAATTTTTTATCAACTTCGAAAATTAATAGTGTTAAAAGAAGCACCGCTGCAAATGAAATTAGAGAGATACCAAAATGTAAGGCTAAAACAAAATCAGATTGGCCCCATTTAACAGCCGCAGCACCTATTAAGCCTTGGATAACTAAAAATGAAAAAGAGAGTATGGAAAGAAATTTCGTTTCTCGAATATGTCCAATGCTTTTCCAACTCCAATATGATAAAACTAAGACCATTATTCCTACGGTTGCTGAAACGATTCTGTGAGATAATTCGATGATCAACTCGGGAGTTATCTCAGAAGGGATAATTTCTCCTTCACAAAGAGGCCAGGAGTTTCCACAACCCATTCCAGAATCTGTTTTAGTAACTAAAGCTCCACCGATTAATATAAATAGCATTCCAATTGTAGTAAAGACTGCAAACCATTTTAATCCTTGATGCACAGAAATTTCACCTTCTTAATTTTTAGAAAATATTAATGAATGATCTAAAAAAGGAATAATAAATGTTATTAGTATAAAAATTCCATCTTATTCCTTCATTACTATCATAAATAAAATAGGAAGCTGTTTCAAATACAATTTTATATTTTATGGAATTATTGGAAAAATATTTAATATAATATCGTTGGTGAGTTAAAGATTTCGATATTAGAAAAATAGATATTTTGGTTTAGTACTGTAGAAATAGTAGAAATGTGAGCTGTTTTTTATGCTCGCTCAGAAAAAAGGAAAGTTGAAAAGAGAAAAAGGAATGTGCGTTATTCTAATGAAAAATGACGATTGATTGTAAAAATACCAGCAGACACAAATTATTCAGAAATTATACAAAAAAAATTCACAAAAAACACAGAAAATATGTTTTAATAGAATGTGAATAGTAATATTTTACATTTAAAGATAAATTTAGGTCATAAAACAAACCTGGATGATGGTTAATTACCCTAGTTGGTATACTTTGGATGAGCGCCTATCATTACAAATATAGAAAAGTATGGAATAATGATTTATAGTAAAAGAGAATGACTTTTTTATATTTTGTGATTTTTTTAAGAGGGGGAAATTTTTATGTCAAACTCAAAGGTCTTGGAGCAAAACGCACTTACAGATCAAAAACCAAGCCTTAAAGATGATATACCAGAGACTACTGCCTGGAATGACTTTTTAGCCATTATTAAAATAGGAATTATCAAGTCAAATTTAATTACAACTTTCACAGGTTTGTGGTTGGCACTTCATTTTTCTGGGTTAAGTTTTTTGAATAATTTAGACATTGTGCTTTTAACCTTAATTGGATCTGCTTTAATTATTGGGGGGGCGGGAACATTAAATAACTATATTGATCGAGATATAGATCATTTAATGGAACGTACAAAAGCAAGACCAACAGTAACTGGAAAAGTAAATTCAATTAGAGTTCTACTTTTGGGTCTTGGTCTCGTTACTGTGGGAACAATCTTACTTGCCTTTACAACATGGGTAGCTGCAGTATTTGGATTAATAGGGGTATTTGCATATGTCATTTTGTACACGTATTCAAAAAGAAAATTAGTTTCTAATACAATTATTGGATGTTTTTCAGGAGCAATGCCTCCGTTAATCGGGTGGGCAGCAGTGGATTCCCATGTTGGACTAATGGCATGGACACTATATATCATCATGTTCATTTGGCAACCACCTCATTTTTATGCTTTAGCCATGAGAAGATGTGAAGAGTACAGAGCAGCAGGAATTCCAATGTTACCAGTTGTGAAAGGATTTAAGCGAACTAAGATTTCGATTAATCTTTGGGTTGCTGCTTTAATGGTAATACCATTCTTGTTAACTCCACTTGGAATGCCACTAGTCATTTTAACAGTCGTTTTAAATGTCGGTTGGTTAGCGCTAGGTTTATATGGTTTTAAAATGAAAGACGATATTAAGTGGGCTAAAGGAATGTTTATTTATTCGTTAAACTACCTAACAATTCTATTCGTTTCAATGGTTATTGTAACCTTGATATAAAGGTAAGGAATTTATTCCTTACCTACAATTTCAAATTCAGCATAGAAAGATTTTTCAACAAGTGAAACACAAAAGGGATAGTAAGAATTTTTTACGAAAGAGGGGTTTCATTGGTATGAAAAAAAGGCTACAAAAATGGCGCTTTTTAGGCATCTTTTTGCTTTTAACCTTCCTATTAGCTGGATGTGGAAAAGCAAATTTGTCTACTTTAAAGCCAGCTGGTGAAGTAGCACAAACTCAATACGACTTAATGATATTAAGTACTGTTATTATGGTACTAGTCATTCTAGTTGTAACTTTTATTTTCTTATATGTTGTATTTCGATTTAGACGTAAGGGAAATGACAAAAAAATTCCTAAGCAAATTGAAGGCAATCATAAGCTAGAAATTATTTGGACGACGATCCCTATTGTTCTCCTATTAATTTTAGCTGTACCAACAGTAGCTCAAACATTTAAGTTAGCAGATGTTTCTCCAATGGAAAACAAAACGAAAGATGGAAAAACAAAAGATGCTTTAGTTGTAAATGTTCGAGCCAATTTATATTGGTGGGAGTTTGAATATCCAGACTATGGTGTTATTACGAGTCAAGATTTAGTTGTTCCGACAGACGAAAAAGTGTATTTTAATTTGTCTGCTTCAGATGTAAAGCACTCATTCTGGGTTCCTGCTGTTGGTGGTAAACTAGACACAAATGTAGAGAGTAACAACCGCTTTTATTTAGAGTTTAATAGTAAAAAAGCTGATGAGGCATCGAACCTTTTTTATGGAAAATGTGCTGAATTATGTGGAGACTCTCATGCTTTAATGGATTTTAAAGTTAAAACGCTTTCAAAGGATGATTTCGAATCATGGATTGGTAAAATGCAGAAAACAAAGGAAAAACCTGTTGTTGAAGGCACTTTAGCTAAACAAGGTGAAAAAGTTTTCCAAGAAAATAACTGTATCGCCTGTCATGCGATTTCTGGAAATGATAAGCGTCCAGCTGTAGGTCGAACTGCTCCAAACTTAGCAAACTTTGGAGATCGAGAGAAAGTAGCTGGAATTTTAGATCATAACGAAGAAAACATTAAAGAGTGGTTAACTGATACCCAAAAAGTCAAACCATCTAACAAAATGCCGAGCTACGGTAAATTGTCAGAACAAGAATTAGATGCTTTGGCGGCATATTTAATGCAGTTAAAAGTTGAAGATTAATTGGGGAGAGTAGAACAAGGGAGGTAAAAACGTGAGTACGTTAGCTCAAAAAAAAGGGATTGGTGCTACGATTTGGGACTACTTGACAACAGTGGACCATAAAAAAATCGCCATTCTTTATTTGATTGCCGGCGGTATATTCTTTATTATTGGTGGACTAGAAGCTATGTTCATTCGAATACAGCTTATTAAACCGGATAATGATTTTTTAAGTGCTGGCTTATATAATGAAATATTGACGATGCATGGAACAACGATGATTTTCTTAGCAGCTATGCCGTTAGTTTTTGCTTTTATGAATGCCGTAATGCCACTTCAAATTGGTGCGCGTGACGTAGCATTTCCATTTTTAAATTCTTTAGGATTTTGGCTCTTTTTCTTTGGTGGATTGTTTCTAAATTTATCTTGGTTTATAGGAGAGGTTCCAAATGCAGGATGGACGTCATATGCGTCACTATCATTAGCCTCACCTGGACATGGAATTGATTTTTATGCACTAGGTCTCCAAATCTCTGGTGCGGGAACACTGATAGGAGGAATTAACTTCTTAGCTACCATTATAAATATGCGAGCACCTGGTATGACATACATGAGAATGCCTCTATTTACATGGTCTACATTTGTAGTATCAGCACTTATTTTATTCGCATTTCCTCCATTAACTGTTGGTTTATTTTTAATGATATTCGATAGAATGTTTGGAGCACAATTTTTTAATATTGATATGGGTGGTAATACGATCATCTGGGAGCATCTTTTCTGGATTTTTGGACACCCTGAAGTTTACATTTTAATCCTTCCAGCGTTCGGTATTTTCTCGGAAATATTTGCAACCTTCTCAAGAAAACGTCTTTTCGGTTATTCCTCAATGGTATTTGCAACAGTATTAATCGGTTTCTTAGGCTTCATGGTTTGGGCTCACCATATGTTTACAACAGGTTTAGGTCCAGTAGCTAATGCGATTTTCGCAGTAGCAACTATGGCGATTGCTGTTCCAACAGGTATTAAAATTTTCAACTGGTTATTTACAATGTGGGGAGGCAGTATTAAATTTACTGTACCTATGTTATATGCAGTTTCATTTATCCCATCCTTTGTTATGGGTGGTGTCACTGGAATTATGAATGCCGCTGCAGCTGCGGATTATCAATATCACGACAGTTACTTTGTTGTTGCTCACTTCCATTATGTAATAGTGGGGGGAGTCGTTTTAGCTTTATTAGCTGGTACACATTTTTATTGGCCGAAAATGTTCGGTACAATGCTTAGTGAAAAATTAGGTAAATATACGTTTTGGTTATTCCTTATTGGCTTCCATTTAACATTCTTTATTCAACATTTCTTGGGTTTATGGGGAATGCCACGTCGTGTATTCACGTTCCTTCCAGGTCAAGGATGGGAAACTGCCAACCTCATTAGCTCTATAGGTGCCTTTTTGATGGCAATTGCTACTATAATCCTATTAATTAACATAGTAATAACATCAATTAAGAATGAAAAAGTTGGAAATGATCCGTGGGGTGACGGTCGTACATTAGAATGGGCTGTTGCATCACCGCCACCATACTATAATTTTAAGCAGCTTCCACTTGTTCGTGGTCTGGATGCTTATTGGTTAGAAAAAATGGAAGGTAGAAAAGAAATGACTCCTGCAGAGCCACTTGGTGATATACATATGCCAAATTCATCATTCACACCAGTCATGATATCATTCGGATTGTTTGTGGCAGCATTTGGAGCTATGTTCCATAAAGATGGTGAACCTTGGGCGTTGCCAGTTCTTATTATTGGTTTGTTAATTACACTTCTTTCCATGTTCGTGCGTTCAGTTAAAGATGATTTAGGTTATCATATTCACAAAGAAGAATTAATGGATGATGAAGATGTCGATAAAGGAGGGAAAGCATAATGCACGCAGAAGAAAAATATACTGAAGCGACATGGCCTTCTTCTCCTGAGAAAGCAACCTTAGAAGGAAAAAATAAATTTATTGGTTTTTGGCTATTCCTAGGTGGAGAAACTGTTCTTTTTGCTACGTTATTTGCCACATATTTGGCGCTAAAAGATTCTGTTCCTAGTGGGGATCATGCTTTAGCGAAAGACATCTTTGACATGAAATTAGTATTTGTTGCAACTATGTTACTTTTAACAAGCTCGTTAACAAGCGTATATGCGATGTATCATATGAAAAATTATAATTTCAAGGCGATGCAAGCATGGTTATTGGTAACAGTTTTATTAGGATTAGGATTCTTGCTATTAGAGATTTATGAGTTCCAACATTATGTTCATGAATATCATCATACATTTACGAGCAGTGCATTCGGTTCTGCATTTTACACGTTAGTTGGTTTTCATGGAGCCCACGTGGCGTTCGGATTATTATGGATTACCACTTTAATGTTAAGAAATGCGAAGCGTGGTTTAAATCTATATAATGCACCAAAATTTTATGTAGCTAGTTTGTATTGGCATTTTATTGATGTTGTATGGGTATTTATCTTTACTGTAGTTTACTTAATGGGAATGGTGGGATAATTGATGGGGCATAATCATGATCAGTTAACTACTCCGCAAGTAGATATAAAATATCGCCGTAAAAAAAATGCAGAGGATATGAAGTATCAAATCATCTCATTTGCATTAATGATATTTTTAACACTCGTTGCCTTTATTGCTGTGGGATATGATGGTTTCTCAGAGTGGTATACAATACCGGTCATTTTACTACTTGCAGTAGTTCAAGTGATTTTTCAATTATATTATTTCATGCATATGAGTCATAAAGGCCACGGTGTACCTGCTTTATTTCTATATTCAGGTTTAACAGTTGGGATTGTAACTGTAATTGCTTTTGTTACTATTGTATGGATTTAATATTTTTAAGCGGTAGTATAATCTATCATCATTAATAGTTAGAAAATTAGAGGCAGTGATCTTACTAATACCTACCATATTTTTGGAGGAATAGGTGAGGTGCTGCCTTTATTTAGTTACATGATACTTACCTGAGCTAAATAAAGTATCGGAGACTTAGCATACGGTTTAACTTTGTCCTATTGTACGGAGGCAGGATAGTTGTTGGTATGAAAAATTTTACAGTATAATAATGGAAAAAGAGAGGGGAGAGGTGTTTGAGGAAATGTCATTAAGTATTTTCGGATTTGAGGCTCTGTGGAGTCCGTGGTTTTTTGTTTTATTACTTTTGATAGGGTTAGTCTACTTTTTAATAACTGTAAAATATCGCACTATCATATCAAAAAATAGTGAACCTTTAAAGCCAAAACAAGCTATTTTATTTGTTCTCTCATTGCTTATTTTATATACAATAAAAGGCTCTCCTCTTGATTTATTAGGGCATATTATGTTTAGTGTACATATGACACAAATGGCTTGTTTATATTTAGTATTACCGCCTATTTTAATTAATGCTATACCAAATTGGTTATGGAGAAGATTTTTATCTATTAAAGTGATTCGGCCGCTTTTTCACTTTTTTACAAAGCCTTTAATTGCTCTTCTTGTTTTTAACGCATTGTTCTCTTTTTATCATATTCCGTACATTTTTGATGTCGTAAAAACTAATATGATGCTGCATTCTATTTGTACGATTATTCTTTTTGTAACAGCTATTTTAATGTGGTGGCCAATTATTAATAGTTTAGAAGAATATCAAGGGTTTTATGGTATAAAAAGAATCGGATATATTTTTGCAAATGGAATATTATTAACTCCTGCATGTGGTTTGATTATTTTTGCAAATCATCCTATTTATGAAACATATTCTAATTCAATGTTTTGGTTACAAGCAATGGAACTATGTGTACCCACAAGTACATTGTCTAATTTGAATATTTCTGGTCCAGAATTGTTTAACTTCATGCCTATTGTAGATGATCAAAAAACAGGTGGAGTTATCATGAAAATCATTCAAGAAATTGTTTTTGGAGTGGTTTTAGCAAAAATCTTTTTTGCTTGGTACCGTCAAGAGAATACAGAAGATGTTGATATGAATCCTGTATCAGATAAATACCAAATGGAATAAATTCTCGATATAGACTGTTTTTTAATAATTATCTAATAATTGTCATTAATGTTACAATTATTGAAATATTGATAGATGTCTATTACAATGATTACGACTACATAAATGAGAGGACGTCTAATAATATGTCTTTACCTATATTACCTACAATAAGTACTACTTTTATTGTTTTAAGTGCCATAACTGTTGGCATAGGCTGGGGATTAATCAAGCAAGGAAAGAGAGAAGCTCATCAGAAAACAATGATTCTAGCAGCTATTTTTGCCATAATCTTTTTTGTGATTTATGCTAGCAGAACGATTTTTATTGGCAATACGGCTTTTGGAGGACCTGATGATATTAAAATCTATTATACGATTTTCTTAATCTTCCATATCTGTCTTGCGACCGTAGGAGCAGTTATGGGTATTACAATGCTTTGGACAGGGTATAAAAGAAACTTTAGAAAGCATAGAAAACTTGGTCCTATAACTTGTTTTATTTGGTTCTTTACAGGTATAACTGGATTGGCTGTATATTTACTGTTATATGTGTTTTATCATGGAGGAGAAACAACTTCCGTAATAAAAGCAATTTTAGGTATTTAAAAAAAGGTATGAACTAAGGATGATGCTTAATATAATATAGCATCATCTTTTTTTACAAGGTGAAGTAGGAGGCAATATATGAAAGATTATAAAACTGAAAATATATTAATCTTAAATTGTTCTTTAGATATGGCAAAGTCGATAATTTTATTTCGCGATGAATTAGCCATTCGTTCACCAATAGAAATTCCAAAAGATTGGCCATCAAATCGTTTTAAGACCTTTTTACCTTTATTAATTGAAAATTTAGAAAAAAATAAATCATCATCATTCGATATGTGGATTTTAGCAGATTTGCTAGAAAAGAAAATGATGGGTGATATTCTTTTATATAAGAAAAATAATCAAATGTCTATTGCTTTCTTAGAAATGAGATTTTTAACATCTTTTTACGAAAAGAAATATTTTAAAGAAAGTATGATATTATTTCTTGATTTTGTGATGGACTTCTTTAAGGGTAGATTTAAACAAATACATATGGAGATCATGTTTTCTGATAATTTTAGGATGAATATTTTAAAAAAATTGGGCTTTACACTTAAAAAGCAAGATCATCCTTACTTACTTTGGAGTTTAAACGTAAAATAGAGAATTCAATCTAACTGAATTTTTTATCTGTTAGATCGAATCCTCTATATAAAAAACTAAAATTTGAAGTTTAGTTTGATTAGACCAGCCTCTCGCGCTGCTGTAAAGGCTATTAGAATCAATGGACCAATAATAAAACCTAGGAATCCAAATAATTTTAATCCAATATACATAGCAATCAATGTAGCTAATGGGGATAATCCAATGTGATTGCCCATAACTTTTGGCTCAACAGTTCGACGAATAATCAATAGAATGGCAGCTAAAATAGCTAATTGTGTTCCTGAATTTATATCACCGGTTATGAAGTCAAAAGCTGACCAAGGGGCAAGTATAACAATTGATCCAATAATTGGTATGAAATCAATAATCCAAATGACAATGGACATAACGATTGCCATTTCAGGTTTGATGAGTAATAAGCCAACAAGTGATACTAAGAAAATAATTATACTTACTAGAAATTGGGCTTTAAAGAAGCCGAATATTACACTAGATAGACGAGAGCTCATAAATCGAACTTTTTCAGCTGTTGTATCTGTTAAATGCTTGAATATTCCTTTTTTAATATTAGGTAAGTCAATTAAAAATAAAAATAACGCAATTAAAAATACTATGAAGCTTACTAAATAAGAAGGAATACTTTTAACGAAATTTGTAATATTTTCAATGGTGATCCAACTACCTACTTTCGTATTTAGATATTCCAATGATATTTGTACTTGGTTACTTATAACATCAGTAATAGCTTTTGGTAAATGTTCTGAAGCGGATATCATATCTTTTTCTATTTTATTCCATGCCGAACTAATTTCATTAACATATTCAGGTGCGTTTTGAATAATTTGAGCAGCTTCTGTCACTACTTTTGTAGTTAAAAAATAGGCGGATAATCCAATAAAAGCAATAAACATTATAAAAACAATCATAACGGAAAGTTTTTGTGATAAGGAGAATTTACTTTGAAGCATTTTAACTAACGGCATTAATAAAAGTGAGGTTATTAAAGCGATAATTAATGGTAAAGAAACAGGTAATACAAAATAACATAAAGCAATGAGAATAGTAAGAACCAATAATTGAATGAGTCTTTGTTTGGTGAAAAAGCGTTTCAAGATGTTCTCTCCTTGTGGCTAGGATTTTATTTTAAACTATGAAAATATATTATAATGATATTCAAAATATTTTCACAAAAAAGTTATAAAAGTTTCATTATAGAAAGTGTCCATTCGATTATAAATTTTAATTACTATGAAAACAATATATCCTCTGTATTTCCCATGTTTTACTTGTAGTTTGTAAAAAGTTCTATGATTGAAATCCAAAAAATGAACGAATAAGAAGAGACCACTAAACATGCTAAATTAAACAGTGTTTAGTAGCCTCTTCTTTAATTTTGACTGTTTTCTAAAAGATAAATAAGTTCGCTGAATAAATAGAGTATAAATAGTCGAATGGAGCGAGCATTTTGGAGAGGAATTCAATTCAGACTAAATTCAATACTTATTCATAGGCAATAAAGTATGCAAAAATAGCGTAACTTTAAAAGAATGGGGCATATTTCATTTTGGCAGAAAAGTACCCATTTCTTCTGAATCGTCCATAAGGTCAAAAGATTTATCAGTAATTAGACTAAATAATGATGGAATCACAGAAGGTGTTGATTTAGATATGTATTTTCAATTTATCCATCTGGACGTTAAAGCCTTATTAAATTGCAGTTGCAAATGTGTCAAGCTCCGTTTTTAGAGAAACTAGAATCTGTTCACATTTCTTTACTAGAGTAGGTGGAAAGTTTTCATTTTCACCATATTCAATTCCGTGTGGGTAGTAATGCTTCCCTAGACATGGAGTTAGAATTTGAATTATTGCTCTATGAGCTCCTACGTCTCCTTCAACAGCGAAGCCTTGAACTCTCAAATAATAGACCCCTTCTTTTAGTTCGAACTTGCGATCATAGCTCACACGCTCATAATCCCATTGTTCAGCTCGAATTAAGCCATGTGCATCCATAACCTCATCTAAACGATTCAAATCGGCTTTTAGTTTTTCAAAACCAGTGCTTTCAAATCTCATTAGTAATCCTCCTTAAAAATCCACCTTCATTAGTATGATGCGAGTAAAAAGGAAATGATAGAAAATATTCCTAATGTTTCCTTTTATTTTATGATAGTATGAAATAATCTAACATGCAACGAGAAGAGAGTAAGTATTTATTTTTTCACAAAAGTGACAATTTTTAGAGAAAATAGTTTTTTTCAGAAAGAATGAATGATGTATTTTCTTATATCTATTCTTTAATTCTTGGTGATATAATAGGAATAATTAGATATATATTTATTCTGAGAGGAGAGAAAATCTCTGGGGAAAATTGGTAAGGTTCTATTTTTAGCTGTCATTATATTTATAGGAAGCATTTATTTTTTCAATCAAGATGAAGAAGAGAATTTAAATCAAGAAAAATCAGCTAATCTTACGGATCAAAACTTAATCGTTAATCAAGGAGCACAACAGAATAATAAGAGTAAGCCGGTAAAAGACGGATTATCTTTGTTGATTGGAAAAAGCAGTAAAGAAGTTCTAAGTAAATTTGGAGAACCTGCAAGAAAAGATTTGTCATCATATGGATATGAATGGTGGATCTATAATGAAAATGATGAAAAATATATGCAGGTTGCCGTTGAGAATAATAAAATAGTATCTATTTTTGCATTAGGTTCAGATTTAAATATCGCACCTTTTTCAATTGGACAAGGGGTCGACCAATTATTTAAACAGTTTAATCTTGATACAACTATAGATATTTCTTGGCAAGGAAATTCATATCGTTTCGAATTATCTGAAGAGGATTTAGGTGTCAGACCGCTGATAAAAGTGGGCGATGCTTATGCACAAGTTTATATAGATAGATTTACTAATAGGATTTCAAGTGTAAGATTTTTAACGAAAGAACAACTAATTAAGCAAAGACCATTTGAGCTGGTATATCGTGGTGAGCTACCTTTAGAAAAAGAGCTTACGGATGAAGAATGGAAATTAGTCGAATCTGGTGATCAACAGCAAATTTTTGATATTACAAACATAATAAGAAAGAAATTTAATTTATCTCCTGTTCAATGGGATGAAGCAACTGCAGAAGTAGCATTATTGCATAGTCAAGATATGTTTGATAAGAATTATTTTTCACACGTATCTCCTACTAATGGTGATTTAGGCGATCGCTTGAAAAAGGGGAAGGTACCCTTTAGTGTAGCTGGAGAAAATATAGCAGCTAAATATGTAGATGGAATCGCAGCAGTAGAAGGTTGGTTAAATAGTAAGGGGCATCGAGAAACAATGCTTAATGATGAATTTACACATTTAGGCGTTGGTGTATATCACAAGTATTATACACAAAATTTTATAAAAGAAATGTAATGTAGGGAGTGTCTAGTAAGCAGGGCTTTTAGGCACTCTTTTTCTGTAATGGTTTGTATCATATGAAAAGTGATATGAACCATTTTTTCTTTTTTGCATAAGCTGAAATAGGCGAATTGTGGATAAATAAAATGAAAAAGGTGTTCATTGAGGTGAGGAATAATGTCAAATAAAGAGGATCATTCTATTGAAGAATTTAAAGACTTTGTGAAAAATCACCCTGCTTTAGTTAAAGATGTAAGAAGAGGTATTTATACATGGCAAGAAGTGTTTGAGGATTGGTATATATTAGGAGGGGAAGACCGATTATGGGATGAATATCGTGATTCAGATGCTGTGAATTTGTCGGATTCTGAAAAGAAAGACAAAGAGGAAAAAGTGGAAAAAGATATGCTATCATCCATTTTTGATTCTTTAAAAAATGTTGATGTGCAATCTATGCAAAAGCATGTTTCTAATTTAAGTCAGGCGTTAGGAACGATATCAGGTGTTATATCACAATTTCAAAAAACTACTCCACAGTCGGAAAGTGAGCAACCTAAGCAACAAAATCCTTTATCATTAAGGAGAGATTAAGTAAAGGTAGGGGAGAGGATTGAGGCAAGATTTATATGAATGGATTAAAGGGAATGAAGACCAATTAAAATATTTGCGATTACAGCCAATCTGGTATAGGCGATTAATGAGAAATCCACATGAAATTGAAAAGCTGGGAACAGAGTCTGTTTATCATTTTGAAAAATCAATTCCACAACGGGTAAGTCAATTAACAAATGGCGTACAGGTTGCTTCAATGATGTTAAATATGATACAAACAATGGGTATGAAGAGTTAATGGCTATATCATCTAGCTATCAACTCTTTTTTGTTAGTAAAAAACTAATTAAATAGGATCTTTTGATTTAGTTAAATTTATGTTTCAGTTGCTGTGAAAAAATGGCGTTTTTCTAAAGGCTGTTCCAGGAGGCTTAAGTTATTCATCTGCTCCTGCTGGAGTCTAGCATCTTACGCTTCAATCAATTAATGATTGGGGATAGTTTTCAGACCTTACAGGATATATGGAATAGTGATTTAAAATCACCCATATTTTCTTTATATGAGATATCATGATAATATGTGGTAAGGAGGTGAGCTTTTAATGCTTGCTACGATGGAAAGAATGGAAATATTAAATTGTTCAGATGAATTAGCACAAATGATTCTTCAATCTGAAATTGGAGAAAATTATTTGATAACTTTATATAAGCTACAAAATGATCGAGAAGCGCAAGAAAAAATTAAAAGCTTCACGATAATGAAAACCAGGTATGAAGAAGTACAACGTTTTGGCAAATATCATCCTGATTATAAATATGTAAATCTTGAAACGAGAACAAGAAAAAGAGAGATGGACATGCATCCGTCGATCGTGGCTTTTAAGCAAGCAGAAAATGCACTTCAAGATATTCTCGATCAAATAAGTGTTATTATTGCAGGTTCAGTGTCTAAGCATGTGAAAACACCTGGAGGAAATCCTTTTTTCGAAAGTGGATGTAGCAGTGGTGGATGTGGCAGCGGAGGTAGTTGTGGCTGTTCCTAAATCTTTGTATTTATATACGATGTTTTTTCTTTCTAAGAGATTCCTTATTGAAAAAAATTAGAATATTGTGCTACACTAACTGTAAATATTTTTTAGGAGCGTACAGTATGTTGGGTGCTAGACAAGGAATTATTGCTTATTTGCATACGCTGAAACAAGTAAAGATGCTTAGAAGATTCGGCAATATACACTATGTTTCAAAGAAGTTGAAATACGTTGTCTTGTATACCAATATGGACGATGTAGAAGCAACTGTAGAGAAACTTAACTCGTATTCATTCATAAAAAAAGTGGATGTTTCTTATAAACCGTTTTTAAAGACGGATTATGAGAATTCAAAACCAGACAAAGCGAAAGAATATGATTATAAGATGGGTATATAAAAAAGTGTCCTAAAGTAAAGCTTTAGGACACTTTTTTTGTGATTTGAAAATTCAACAATAGGGGTATAAAAATGAGTTAAATGGACAAATAGGGCATTTTTTAGGCTGTTTTCGCATACTTTGTAGCCTTTGAACAAGTATTGAGTATAGTCTGAGTTGAATTACGCTCCATTAGACCTTTTTACACTAAATGTATTCACCAAACTTTAACGGCCACAATCTTTTATCATTTCTTATGATAAGGGAGGTAGGTATCGATTCATACGTAATATGCCAACTAAATGTTGATAATAAAGCTCTTTTTCATTATAAAAATGTGATGGTTTAACATTTAAGTGAATGATCGTTTTATCAAGTTGATTAACAAGTTCTTGAAAAAGTGCAAATCGCTTATTGGGTGTTATTTTTGGGTTTGGAATTCCTTCACGGCAAATATAAATTGGTTGAAAATTACCTGGGTCTGTTGGCTTAAGAATAATAGCTAATGATACTACTTCTTTCTCATTAATAGTAGTTTCAAGTGCTAGTAAGTAGGTAATTCGTTCTTTGTTTGCTTTGCCAATTTCAATAAGTTCGTATAAGTCCGAATAACCTTCACCAAGTTCTATAAAACGTTGTATCAAAACAATGTCTCCTCCTCTTCAGTTAATACAAATGCTCTAAATAATACTGAAATATTGAACATTTTCTAAAAGTTGTTGAAATATAGGCTGTTTTCCCCTTTATATTTTTGGTAAGTTATAAATAGGAAATACTTTCTATAAGGGGAAAACAGGCAATGGGTAAAATATTTACAACAAACATTTTTATCATATTATTAGCAACTAGTGGAATCTTATTTTGGCAATGGCATGTCTATTCTGAAGAAAAGGAATCATCCTCACATTTGCCTATATCACAAGTTGAGCAAAATGTTCAGGTTCAACATAACAGCCAGTTGCTACAAGTAACTCAAAAAATATCAAATTTACAAAAAGGAACTTACCATATTGCCAATCCGTTAAAAGTAAAGTATACAATTGATGGCCAGGAAAATGCTACTAATATTCTTTCTGTTAAAGATGATATGCAAACCATCACCTTTTATTATACCATTCCAGTAAGTTTGAATGATGGTAGTATTTTACTAAAGGATTGGGTACTAAAGTTGGATCAAAGTAAAACCGTTAAATCAACCATTGAAGTAGTGGAATCGAACAGCAATCAAGGAAGTTGGGCTTCAGATTCTACACAAGTAGGATATGTTAACAAAGAATTCATAGATTACTATGTTTTTGAAAAAGAGGGTCCAGTTCCTGCCATATACTATCAAATGGGTAATTTAAAATTGTCCGATAATGAAGCAGGTCCTATTATATATTATGAAGAGGGCATGAAGCCAAATGTAAAAAAAATAGCTTCCATTTTTTCAGAGTATCCGACTTTGCAAAACTTTGTAGTGGTTTTTACTACAAAAGAAAAAGAGCAAGTAACCGAGCAATTTATTATTCTTAATAATGCTGATAATCTGCAACATCTAAATGTAAAGCTATCGAATATTTATCTTGATTCGATTTTTCCTTTTAAGAATCAACAAGAGAAATGGCAACAAAAAATATTAAATAATTTATATTCAAATAAAAAATCAGGAACAAAAAAAGTACTAGTAATGGAGAATGTTTTACGAGATGATTTAACAGAAGAAAAGTTGGAAAAATTTATCGATTCTATTATGAAAACGGAAAAACCTTTGTCATCTGCAAAAGTGGATCAAATTTTATCAACGATTAAAAATAAGCGTACAACATTTTTTAGTGATAACAAAAATGAAAATAAACCTCTTATTCCAATCGTATATTTTGATTTAAGAAAGGTAACGTTTAATCAAAAGCCAATACATGCCGAAATGGTGTATAAAGACGATAGTAAGCTATTACCTTTAAAATCGATTTTAACAGCAGACGGATTTGTGTATAACCAAATCAATCAAGGACATATACTATTAACCAAAGACGGTGATTCCTTACGTTTGTATCCTGGGAAGAATGTATTTATTTTGAATGATACAGACTATTCTGTTACTTCACCGCCGATTGTGAATATTGGAAATGAAATGTATATTTATAACTATTGGTTAGAGGATATTTTTGGAGTAATAGTACTAGAAGAAGATAATGAAATTATTGTAAAGACCTCGGAAGAAATATAAAACAACGTGCCTTTAGGATGTAAAGAAAAAGCCAGATTGTGGGTGTACTCTCACTTATCTGGTTTTTTTATGTGTATAGTGGTTTGCTTTCTATTTTTCTCATAATAATTAGATATGTCAATTTATCCTCCAACATTTTCTTAAAAAAAATCCCTGCAGATTTCTGCAGGGTCCTTCTATTTCCGTGTAAGGATAGAAGGGAAAGGGAGAGGAGAAACCGGAGGAAGAACTTATGGGGAAACGTAAGTCTTCTCCGCGGTTGGCAACAACATCCTTGATTAAAGGTGCTGTTGGTAATAGTATGACCAAATTATTGTTAGTTATTCAAAGTTGATGGATATTTCTCTATTCAATATATATATACGTGATAAAGTGGATATGTTAGGATAGTATAGATAATAAATGTAATTGAGATAGTGGTGATTGTAAATGAGAGTAGTATCAGGACAATGTAAAGGGAGACCTTTAAAGGCTGTCCCAGGTGCCTCAACTCGACCTACAACTGATAAAGTGAAGGAGTCTATTTTTAATATTATAGGACCTTATTTTGAAGGTGGAATCGCATTAGATTTATTTGCAGGTAGTGGTGGACTAGGCATTGAAGCTTTAAGTAGAGGGATGGACAGAGCCATTTTTGTTGATAGAGAATTTAAAGCGATTTCAACAATTCGTGGGAATTTACAAGCTTGTCATTTTACTGATCAAGCAGAAGTGTATAAAAATGATAGTGAAAGAGCTATTAAGGCATTGATTAAACGAGAGATAGCGTTTGATTTAATATTATTAGATCCCCCTTATAAAAAACAAAAATTAGAAGAACTACTAGAGATAATCGCAAAAAATCATTTAATTGCAACTAATGGAATTATAGTATGTGAACATAGTAATGATGTTGAGTTACCAGATAGGGTAAGTACGTTAACAAGATGGAGACATGAAAATTACGGCATAATATCCATCTCCATATATTCACTTGATGATAATCTTGAAAGAACAGTAACGCTGTAGGAGGAACATAAATGGTAAAGATTGCAGTTTGTCCAGGTAGTTTCGATCCAATTACTAATGGACATGTTGATATTATTCAAAGAGCGGCAAAAATCTTTGATGAGTTACATATTATGGTGTTAATTAATTCTGCAAAGAGTCCTTTATTTTCAACAGAAGAAAGAGTTCAACTAATTAAAGATGCAACAAGCCATATTCCTAATGTTATTGTAGACTCGTATAGTGGTCTATTAGTTGATTATGCAAAAGGAATTAATGCGTGTGCCATTATTCGTGGATTGCGTGCTGTGTCTGATTTTGAATATGAGATGCAAGGTACCTCAATGAATCGCATTTTAGATGATCATATTGAAACATTCTTTATGATGACGAATAATCAATATTCTTTTTTAAGCTCAAGTATTGTCAAAGAAGTGGCCAAATATGGTGGGGATGTATCAGAGCTTGTTCCAGCAGTTGTTGCACAAGCTTTAAAGGATAAATATAACCAAAATTAAATATAAAAAAGAGTGTAATAAGAGCAAAGAGACCGCTCCAATTACACTCTTTTTTTGATGTTTGCTTGTAACTGTATTGTCTAAAGGATATATGTTTACACTGAAAGTTTTACGTTTAAATGATTGCTAGTATCTGTGATGGTATTCCTTTTGAATGATCCATTGTTTACAATATTGCTGAACATTAAAGTTGTTTTGCATACTTTGTTGCCTATGAATAAGTAGTGATGCTCACTTTCTGCATGAGTTTTGCTTTTTTACGCTCTAAACGACCTTTTTATGCTAGTTGTATTCACTAATTAAAAATAGCAATCTTGTAGACAACAGCCTATATTAAAGCGACAAGTGCTTTTGTTTTTTTATTTATAGGTTCTTTTGAAGTAAATGGATATGTAGATAAATAGCGAAAGAATTGTTATAAAAGGACCTAATATACTCAGAGTTGTAATGATTTGGCTGAACCAATCCGTTCCATCGAATACAGATACAGGGAGAGCGTTAGATGGATGCTCATTTATTTTGATTCTTTCATAAACAGGTTTCCAAATGAGAAGTGTAATCAAACTTGCAAAACAGCCGTGCATGATTCGAGCGAAGAAGAACGGAGCAAAATGAATATCCGTTTGAGCTAATATACTAGCTACTTGCGCTTGAACACTGATGCCACTAAAGGCCAAAATAAAACTTGTTACAATTGCTTGTTGTAAAAGAGATACATTCTGAACACCACTAGTCATTTGTGATCCTAAAGTGATTTCAAACATTCCTGACATTAGTGGAATACTAAATTCGCTAGGGATATGAATAACGGAAAGGAAAATACCTAAGCCATAAGCTAAAAAGTCTGTAATATTCATAATGAACAATAGTTTATTTATAACAGAAAACAGGATGATAAAGCCACCGATGAGTAATAATGTTTCGATAGAGGAGAGGACTGCATCACCAAGCATTTTTCCAAAAGGTCTTTTTTCTTTAATTCTTGTTCGATGCAATTCTTGTAGTGCTTGTTTAATGGATTTTACTTTTACTTTCTCGACCTTAACAGAATCTTTTCCATAAAAACGCATTATTAGTCCAACCAAGAGATTGCCAAAATGATGAGCTATAGCTAGTACAATTCCAAGAGTGGGATTTTGAAAGAAACCTATTGAAACAGCGCCGAAAATAAATAGTGGATTAGAAGAGTTCGTAAAGGAAACAAGACGTTCTGCTTCAATTTTAGTTAACTGTTTTTCTTTCCTCAGGCGAGCCGTTAGTTTTGCTCCAGAAGGATAACCTGATGCCATGCCCATGGCCCAAATAAACCCTCCAACCCCGGGAACTTTAAATAAAGGTCTCATTAAGGGCTCTAATAAAACACCAATAAAAGTAACAACACCAAAACTAATAAGCATCTCAGAAAGAATGAAAAAGGGTAGCAAGGATGGAAATACAATTTCCCACCACATATTCAAACCACGGATAGATGCTTCTAATGCTTGCTGAGGAAATTTTATTAGAGCACCTGCTAGCGTTGTAGCTCCTAAAGCGAGTATAAGTGTTTTTAAGATTGATTTATTCACCTAACAGGCCTCCTAAGAAGTTTTCAACTTTGCATTGATTTGATGCAATGTTAAAATATCAAACATAAGTATATGTATTATAAATGTAATAAAAAGGATCTTGTCCTTATATCCAAATATACTCTGAAGTGATTAATTTAGAACAAGAATGCTTCATACATGTTTAGAGAAATGGGAGGTGATATTTTGAATCAAAAGCATCCAAAGATTGGTCTTGCACTAGGATCAGGCAGCGCTAGGGGATTTGCCCATCTAGGCGTTATTAAAGTATTAAAGGAAGAGAATATTCCTATTTCATATATAGCAGGAAGTAGTATGGGAGCTTTGGTTGGAAGTATGTATGCAGCTGGAACAGACTTGGACCAGCTATACAAAATAATAACGAGTTTCAAAAGAAAATACTATTTGGATTTTACCGTTCCTAAAATGGGTCTAATAAAAGGGAATCGAATTAAAGAGTTTATCGGAATATTTACTCATTGGAAAAACATTGAACAGTTAGACATCCCGTTAGCAGTAGTTGCAACGAATATTAAAACTGGAGAAAAAGTGGTGTTTAAAGAAGGATTAGTAGCAAATGCTGTTCGAGCTAGTATTTCAATTCCAGGAATCTTTACACCGGAAAAAATAGGAGAGCAACTTCTTGTTGATGGAGGTGTTGTTGACAGAGTACCTGTTTCAGTTGTTAAGGAGATGGGGGCAGATTATGTCATCGCAGTGGATGTATCTCAATTAAATCAAGATATGGAAGTTACGTCTATATATGATGTCATTATGCAATCTTTAGATATTTTGCAAATGGAAGCGATGAAAAACAGAAAAATTTCAGCTGATAGTATGATTAGACCTAAATTAGAAATGTATGATTCAAAAGCTTTTACGAATATTGATGAAATTGTTGCTATAGGTGAAAGTGAAGCTAGAAAGCATATCGAACAAATAAAAAGTGATATTGCTAGCTGGAAGGGGAAAGAAGAGAATGAAACGTAATAGGTTTTTAAAGGGACTATTTATTGTTGTCTGCATCATATTATTAGGGGGATATTTTATCCCAATGCCCTATTATATTTCTAAGCCAGGAATGGCAAAGGAACTTGCCCCTATTATAGAAGTAGATGGGGGAAAAGAGGAGAAAGGAAGTTTAATGTTAACGACCATTCAAATGGGAAAAGCGAATATCTTCTCATACTTCATATCGGATTTTAAAGACTTTTGGAAGGTATATCCAGAAGAGGATATTAAGATTAAAGGTGAGTCTGATGAAGAATATGAAGTTAGACAATTACATATGATGGACGATTCTAAAGAACAAGCAATTATGAGTGCTTTTAAAGCGGCAAATAAGCCATATGAAAAGATCTATAAGGGAATATATGTGTATCAAGTAGTTAAAGGTATGCCAGCTGAGAAAAAATTACACGCTGGTGATAGAATAACAAAAATCGATCAACAAACTATTCAATCATCCGATCAATTCATGAAATATGTAGCAAAGAAAAAGAAAGGTGACTTGGTAAACTTAGAAGTCATGAGAGATGGTAAAACTTTACGAGAAGATATTGAGTTAGCTTCTATACCTGATTCAGGCAAGATTGGTATTGGAATTGCTTTGGTAGATGATTATGATGTGAAAACGAATCCCAAAGTGTCGATTGATAGTTCTCAAATTGGTGGACCTTCAGCTGGCTTAATGTTTTCACTAGAAATTTATAATCAACTTGTAAAAGAGGATATAACTAAAGGTTATAAAATTGCAGGTACTGGAACCATTGATTCAGAAGGACATGTAGGAGCAATTGGTGGGATAGATCAAAAAGTAGTAGCAGCAGATAAAAATGGAGCACAAATTTTCTTTGCTCCAAATGAGAATGGAAAAAAGAATTCAAATTACAATGTTGCCAAGAAAGCGGCAGAAAAAATTAAAACTAAAATGAAAATTATCCCTGTAGATACAATGGATGATGCGCTTGAATATTTATATAACATATCTGATAAAGAATAAGAAAGGTTGTCACAAAAGTATTGATCTAATACTTTTGTGACAACCTTCTTTTGAGTTGATTTCTAAGCTTTTTTCTTGATATAGATGATTGTCATACTGTTAGATGATAACTGGATGTCGGTACTCTCTTTGGAAAGCTGACTGTTGTTTATCAGCTGGTAAAATAAGTGAGTGAATGATGGCTGCTTTTATATCTAAAGAGAGGGCATCATGTTCAAAGTTAGATACCTTTGTGATGAGAGGTAATTCAATTTGTTTCTTTTTTTCGTTTAAGTATTTTCTACCTTGTTCTGTAAAACCTAAAATTCTTAAATATGATGGTTGCTCAAGTAATTGCTTTATTTTTATTTTATTGGCTCCAATTAAAATATGTACACATATTCTTTGTAAGCGTGTTAATGTATATCTTTTTGTTTTTGCCGCAGTAATAAAGTTAGCAAAAGATGTGGATGTACGAGCAGCCTCTTTTAGACGATATTGAAGTCCTTCTTCTACTTCATAGATTTGAGATAACTCTTCATTTGACGTTGAAATGAGTTTGTATTGTAATAATGGCCAATAGCTTTCCCAATGATGTAGAGTTTGATTTACCTCTAAGTATCTTTGTAACTCAATAAAAGTGTAGGATGGCATGAATGTTTGCGCTTCTGTCATTTGCTCATTATGTAATAATGCTTGTCTAATACTAGTAGCACTTGCAATATGTCCTGTAGGTAACGTTTGATCGTGATATTGAGCCGCAATTCTCTGAATGAGTGTTGGTTGGATACGATAATGATTGGATAGGGCAGCTCGTATATATTGGTAGCCTAAAATATTGTTTGGCTTTGTTAAATCGAGTTCATCATGAGAGTCGAGACCTAGTGAAGCGAGTGCAAGTGAAAAAGATTTAGGATAATTGTATCCTTGTTTACTAAAATAACGAACTTGATTATTTATTTCTATTTCATATTTTTTCATTTGCTCATATTTGGAAACAAACATAGCAATATCACCTTGTTCACTACCAAAACAAAAGGTGTCACATTGAATAGCTTCGAGAAGAGAAATCGCTCCAAAAGCAAAGTGTTGAGCATGTTGTGTACTGTAAATATAAGGCAGCTCAATAACAAGGTCGATACCAGATTTTAATGCCATTTGAGTTCGAGACCATTTGTTAACTAGAGCTGGCTCTCCTCTTTGTAAAAATGAACCACTCATTACAGCGATTACTATATCCGCTTCATTTTGTTTTTTACTTTGCTCTGCATGATAAAAATGACCATTATGAAAGGGATTATATTCAACTACTAAACCAACAGCTTTCATAAATACCTCCGTTAAATCAATAAATTACGAATACCGAACAATGACGACATTTCTTTCATTATAGAGTAAAGGTAAATAGACAACAAATATTCACGAATAAAATTTATATCCTCGCCTCTAAAATAATTCATAGACTTACTAAATCAACTTGTTTGATTGATTTTGCAATTTGTAATTAGATAATGCTACAATACATAAGATTAGTGTTTACTGTAAGACACATATTTAGATAAAACAAAGGGAAAACGCTGTAAAGAAATTATATTGACAATCAATTCAATGAAAGCTATAATTACCTTTGTTGCCTTGAGGTGATTTGAATGAAATGGACAATAACTCAACTTCAGAAGTATCGGGATAAAGGTCTTGTTCTTGATGAAAAAGTTGATGTTTCAGATATTAAGGAAATTGATTCACAAATACGTGATGTTTCCCTTATCAATGTTACTGGAAGAGCGGATATAAGTGCAACAAAAGTTACATTTCATATCCATCTAACAGGTGAGCTGATCTTGCCTTGTGCTAGAACTCTCGTAGACGTGAAATATCCAATTGATGTTAAGACGACTGAAACCTTTCTGCTAAAAGATAATTATGATTACCAAGATAGCGAGTATTTTACTGTTGTTCAAGGTGATGTAATTGACTTAACACCGATTATAAGAGAGAATTTATTGTTAGAAGTACCGATGCAAGTATTTTGTGAAGATCCAAATCCAGAAGGTGCAGCACCTAGGTCAGGTAATGATTGGTCTGTAGTAACGGAGGAAGAGCAGGAGAAGAAAATTGATCCTCGCTTAGCAGGTCTTGCAAAATTCTTTGACGACGACAACAAATAATAATATGAAACAAGAAGATACGGAATTATCCGGTCCTTCTTCTTAAACCATTTTTTAAGGAGGTGGGAATAATGGCTGTACCATTTAGAAGAACGTCTAAAACTGTAAAAAGAAAGCGCCGCACTCATTTTAAACTTGAGGTACCTGGTATGGTAAGTTGCCCAAACTGTGGTGAAATGAAACTTGCTCACCGCGTATGTAAAGAATGTGGAACATACAAAGGTAAAGAAGTTGTAAGCAAATAATTGCTTTCAAATAAAAGAGAGGATTTTAAAAGTATAGCTTTTAGGATCCTCTCTTTTTCATTGTTTAGGAAAAATAATTACATATTTTACTTGTAAATAGGGAAAAGTCATTTTTACTATAATTTCTCGAGTTTATAAGCTAATTTTGAGCATCTCCTGGTTCAAGATGACAGTAATATTGTGAATTACCTAGATGCTCTTTGATAATATTTCTTAATTTTTAACGATCCTATTTATAAGTAAGGTTGGGAACTACTGTTTTTTATTGTTTAAATATTCTGTATAATGAGTAGGTGGAGTTTAGGTAGGGTTTTCTAAGGGGGAAATGAAAAATGAATGAAATTCTTATTAAAGAGAAGCTAGATAATGGGATGTTTATGCTAACGCTTAATCGTCCCCATATGAGAAATGCTATAAATTTTCAAATGATTGATGAATTACATAGAGCAATCGATGAGGCCAAAAATAATTTTGCCATAAAAATGGTTGTCATTAAAGGAGCTGGAGAACGAGCTTTCTGTTCTGGTGGAGACTTGTCTGAGTTCCATGATTTAATCACTGAGCAAGAGGCATATGGTATGTTATCGAAAATGGGTGAAGTGTTATATGAACTAGCTACATTGCCAAAGCCTACAATTGCTTATATTAATGGAGCTGCGGTTGGTGGTGGCTGCGAAATAGCGGCAGCTTGTGATATAAGAGTGGCTAATCATCAGGCAAAAATGGGATTCGTACAAGCTAATCTAGCCATTACAACTGGATGGGGAGGAGGTACCTTAATATTAGAAAAAATGGTACCATCTCAAGCGTTGCAAATGCTATGGTCAGCTGAAGTTATATCTGCTTTTGAAGCGAAGGAAAATGGATTTGTATCAGAAATCATTTATGAAGATGGAGATTTGAGTATGTTTCTAGAGAAATTCGTGAAAAAGCCACTTGGTTCGCTACAAGCCTATAAGGAAATATTACTACGTAGATGGCGAGAAACAGACTTGAAAGAAAGAATACATGAAGAAATAGTAACTTGTTCGAAACTGTGGGAGAAAGAAGAGCATCATATAGCAGTTGATGGATTTAGAAACCGAAAGAAATAGAAATTAACAACGATTCAAAAAGAAGTGAAAAATAATACAGAATCATTTCTATCTTTTCTAGTAAGTGCATAGTATGTAGTATAGCTTGCAAGGAGGGTGGAGTGATGTCTGTATCGAGACAAGATGCCTGGACACAGGACGAAGATTTAATTCTCGCAGAATTGGTATTAAGACATATTAGGGAAGGTAGTACACAATTAATTGCTTTTGAAGAGGTGGGAAAGCGATTATCACGTACACCTGCAGCATGTGGATTTCGTTGGAATTCATATGTTCGAAAGCAATACAATTCTGGAATAGAGTTAGCTAAAAAGCAGCGAAAAGAAAGTAAAAAGTCACATTTAAAAGGTAAATCTATTTCAAATGTAGTAGAGGAAGTCCAACAAGAAATTTTAGAAAAGTCCCAAAGTATTAGTTTAAAAGATGTTATTTCTTTTCTAGTTGCATTAGAAAACGATATGAGTAGTAAAGGAATTGAGGATGAAAGAGTAAAGCAAGACATTCTCAGCTTACAAGAAGAAAACGAAATATTGAAAAAAGAAGTGGAAGAATTTGAAAGTAAACTTGTAATAATTGAAGAAGATTATCGAGCATTAATAGAAATCATGGACAAAGCGAGAAAAATGGTTATATCTGAAGAAAGTAAAAAAAATCCCAAAGTGAAATTTCAGATGGATAAAAACGGGAATTTAGAAAGAGTAAAAAAATAACCATACTGTTTACAATATAAGAATGTTTGTCTCCGAAAATAAGAAATGCTTAAATGGCACTTCTTATTTTTACTTTATAAAAGTATGAATTCATTGATTCATTAAATATTATCTGAAATTCCTGAAAGATGTTGAGATGAGACGTGTCAAAGAGGTAATGAATCGTTCAATAAACGAGCAATTGCGGATAATAATCATCCGTTGTTGTTCGTTTATTGAACTATAAAGTTGCCTGCTTATTATCGCTAGGAGGTTAAGTGAAAGAGATTACTTGAAAGGTATTATATTGTTGGCTCCCATACGAGTGGGTTTTGGCTCAAATCACGCTCCATATTGTATGAAACGGCTGAGAAACCCATCTTACTCCAAAAGTCGTCTGAGTGAACTCTTGGATTTGTTTTAATCGGTAGATTAAAAGATTTTGCATAATTAACTAATGCTGTTCCAAAACCTTGCTTTTGATAAGGTGCTAAAACCTCAAGCTTCCATAACTCCAAATATTCTTGTGGTGGTGTGAAATACTGATCTGCATCTTCATTATGCTTGTATAATGACATACGAGCTACTAACTTATCACCATAATAAATTCCGTAAAAAGGTGATTTACTGTCATTTTCAATGATTTTGCTTTCTAAATCTTCTAACATTGAAAGTTCTTGAAGTCCGTATTGCTTAAATTGTTTAAATTCTTCAAGCGTTTTGTAGTTAACTAATAGTCTTTTTACTGTGCACTCCATATTTACTCCCCTTTGCTCGTGTTTAAAAAAGTCCCCTAACTTTTTTGTAGTTGCTCTCTATATGTTGCAACATCCTTATCTTGAAGTATTCATCTATTTAACTTCAATACTATTATATACCATGGAGATGGAAAATACTTCTTTAATGTCATCGGGATGATCATAATAATTTCGATGGACATAATTGTTCTATTCCACAACATTCGCATTTTTGTTAAAATAACGATACAACAAGTAAATGAGGGATTTTGATGAAAATTGGTGTTATTGGTGGTGGAGCAATTGGCCTGTTACTTAGCTCCTATTTTGCAAAAGAACATACTGTAACAATCTATACAAGGACTGAAAAGCAAGCGAAAGATTTATCTCATAATGGTTTATCACTTGTGAAGAATCATCATTGTATCCAGAGTGATGTCTCTGGGGTTGTATTTCCTCATGATTCGTTAGGAGAACAAGATTTAATAGTTGTTGCTGTCAAGCAATATCATCTGAATCAGATTATTCCGAGTTTAGAGAATGTGGACTGTCGCTTGCTTTTTATACAAAATGGCATGAGACATTTATCTTATATAGAGTCTCTTACAAAAAGAAACGAAGTTTATCTTGGCATAGTAGAGCATGGTGCTTTAAAAAAAGATTCTTGCACAGTTGTTCATACTGGGGATGGTGTGTTGAAAGTAGCATCATACATGGGCAATCTTGTTTCAATCCAATATTTAGCGGATATTCCTTCGTTTCCAGTTATATTTGAGGAAGATTATTATAAAATGTTGTCTGAAAAATTAATTGTTAATGCAGTTATTAATCCATTAACTGCTATTTTAGGTGTAACGAATGGTTCCTTGCTAGACAACATGTTTTATAAAAAACTATTTCATACATATTTCAATGAACTATCCGAAGTTTTACAGTTTGAAAATAAATCGGAAATCTTATTGTATGTGGAAGAAGTTTGTAAGAAAACATCAAAAAATCGATCATCTATGCTTCGAGATTTAGAGGAAAATCGTCCGACAGAGATCGATGCCATTTTAGGATATATACTTGATTTAGCAAAGAAAAAACAGTTGAATACCCCGATCTCTGAAAATTTGTATTTAATGGTCAAAGGGAAGGAGCTTCAAGGGAAGGAGAAGTAAATGGATGTTGTCTTGTCGTGGATTATTGCTACCTTAATTACAATCCCAATTATTGCATATGTTCTCATTTTTGTTGCGACAAAACAGATTACAAAAAATCATCGAAAAGCAGTTAATTTTGCTATGAATAGTTCTACTCTTCTTTTTATTATATCTGTGCATTTTTTAATACAAACTATATGGAATATCTCATTATTATGGATGATTTTATTAGTGATGATACTGATTTCGATGACCGTCGTAATCGTACATAGAAAATATAAAGAAGAGATAGTGTTTTCGAAGGTTTTAACAGGAGCATGGCGGCTTAATGCCTTAGTATTTATTTTTATTTACTTCGGTTTGGTGTTTTATGGAATATTTAAAAGCGTTTTAAACATATTCTAAAATAAATCGCTTCACATCTAATCGATTCTATTTAGGGTGTGGGCTGATTTTTTTGTTTTTATATAGTGTGATGATATACTTTAACGAGATGTAAGAGATGTTCTGGAAAGGAAGTCCTGTGATGGAAATAAAGGAAATTGTATTGCCATCTATCAATAAATTTGCTTCAAATTATTTGAAAGATCTTTCGCATGCGAATACATACTTTCATTATGATCTAAAAGAAGTAAATATGTACAATCATAGATATAATGATGTGATGAAGCAATCTTTTAATAGAGAGAAACTAGCCCAAGCAATAGAAAATTATATAAGAAAGTTTGGTATTTCTACAGAAGTACGAAATAATCTTGAACGTTTGCAACAGCATGATTCAGTAGTTGTTATTGGAGGACAGCAGGCGGGCTTATTAACAGGACCGACGTATACCATTCATAAAGTCATTTCAATAATTAAACTTGCTAAGCAACAAGAGGAATTATTAAATAAACCAGTAATACCTGTTTTTTGGATTGCTGGAGAAGATCATGATTTAGATGAAGTAAATCATGTATTTGTTGAAAAAGAAGGCCATTTTGAGAAAAAGACATATGGAAGTACAGTTCAAACGAAAGCGAATATTTCAGATACTCCACTAGAAGAAGGAAGCTTCGATAAATGGTTAGAAGAAGTGTTTTCAAGTTTTGAAGAAACGGCGTATACAAAAGAACTATATCATGAGTTAAAAGATTATAGTAAACGCTCAAGCAACTTCACTGATTTTTTCTCATTCATTATAAATGAGCTTTTTAATAAATATGGATTACTCTTAATTGATTCAGCGGATCAAAATTTTAGAAGACTTCAAGGTGAGTTTTTTGAAACATTGATTACGCGTCATTCTGAAATTAATGAAGCTGTTAGATCACAGCAAACATTTATTATGGAAAATGGCTATAATACGGTTATTGCAATGGATAATCAGAATGCGAACCTATTCTATTACGACAATGAAGAACGAGTATTGTTAGAATATGATAATAACCGTCAATTATTTTGTGGGAAAAATTCATCTATTCATTTTACGAAAGATGAATTGCTTAATATCGCCCGAAATGAGCCATGGAAATTAAGTAATAATGTTGTGACAAGACCAATGATGCAAGAGTATTTATTTCCAGTGTTAGGATTTATCTCTGGGCCTGGGGAGATTGCTTATTGGGCAGAGCTAAAAAAAGCGTTTGAATTATTAGAGATGAAATTACCTCCGATTGTGCCGAGAATGAATATTACCATACTCGAACCAAAAATTAAAAAAGACTTATTAGATGTTGATATGGATATCTATGAAGCATTAGTGGCTGGAACTTCCGAAGCACGTAATCGTTTTATTGCGACAGTTGAAGATCCACAAATGATTCTGCTTTATGAAAATATGCAGAAACAGTTTAAGGAAAGCCATCAATTACTTTCACAATCAGCACTTAGTGTAGACCGTGGTTTAGAACCACTGCTGAAAAAAAATGCTGAAATTATCGAAAATCAAATACAGTTTTTATATAAAAAAATTCAACAAAGTATCGAGAAAAATCATACTCAAACTTTACAAGCGTTCATGCGTATTGAAAACGCCTTACGTCCAAACGGAGGACCACAAGAAAGACTTATCAATATTTATTACTTTGTAAATAAATATGGTCTACATTTTATTGATGATTTAATGGCTTTAAATTTTGAGAGTAACAATTTTCACAAAATAGTAGTGATGTAGCTTTCATTTTGAAAAGTTGATTTCTAAAAGATATAAGTTCAGTGAATAAAATCTGCATAAAAGATCGATGGGAACTAAGGGTGTGAGACTCCATCTGAGGAAGCAGTGGGACAGGTAAGATTCTCCGCAGGCACTTTTGTGCCGAGAGGATGTTCACCTCCCGCTTTGTGGAAAGCGAGCATTATCAAATCAACTAATATTCACTAATCTGTCCATAAGCAGCAAAGTATGAGAAAAACACTATTGAAAAGAACAAGAGCTTTTATAGTCTTGTTCTTTTTTTGTGTTTCAGTTCATACGTATGCTAATATGATGTTTTTAGAGCTAAAGTTTTCTATGAACTTTATGGGAATTTATATAATTAATTGTCTCAACATATAAGAAATTGTTACAATAGTAAAAGTATGAATGGAAATTTTGTTTTGTATTGTTAACAAGCTTAATCAATATAACGAATTGAAATCTATAAAAAAGAGGAATAGCAAGTGGAGAATTTACACATATATAATGAATTAATAAGCTTTTTACCTGAAAAGAATGTAAAAACAAATGAACCTTTGAAAAAGTATACGTTTACGAAAACGGGTGGTCATGCGGATATTCTTGTTTTCCCTGTTTCATATGTTGAAGTAGAAAAAACATTGGCATTCGCTAAAGAACAAAAGATTCCAGTTACCATTTTAGGGAATGGTTCGAACTTAATTATTAAAGATGGCGGTATTAGAGGAATTGTTATTATTCTTACTAAACTAAACAACATAACCGTAGAAGATAACCTAATCATTGCTCAAAGTGGTTCGACAATTATTGATGTATCAAAAACGGCTTTAGAATATTGTCTTACTGGCTTAGAGTTCGCTTGTGGAATTCCAGGTACAACTGGTGGGGCACTATTCATGAATGCAGGTGCATATGGTGGAGAAGTAAAAGATGTATTGCAATCTGCTGTTGTGTTAAATGAGGAAGGGGAATTATTAACTCTTACTCAAGCAGATTTTGATTTTGGATATCGTTCAAGTGCCTTTGCTAAAAAAAATTATTGTGTTCTTGAAGCTACCTTTGCTTGTGAAAAAGGTGATGCTACAGAAATTAAAAAGAAAATGGATGAGCTCACATTTTTACGAGAGTCAAAGCAACCATTAGAATATCCTTCTTGTGGAAGCGTGTTTAAACGCCCTCCAGGTCATTTTGCTGGTAAGCTTATTCAAGATAGTGAGCTTCAAGGTGTACAAATAGGTGGAGTTCAAGTATCTACAAAGCATGCTGGATTTATGGTTAATGTGAATCAAGGAACAGCTAGTGATTATATCGAATTAATCAAGCATGTTCAAAAAACAGTAAAAGAAAAGTTTAACGTGGATTTAGAAACAGAAGTAAAAATTATAGGTGAAGACAAATAAAAAGGAAAAAGCTCTTTTCGCAATTTTTTGTGAAAAGAGTTTTTTTGTGTAAGTGAAATTTCAAACAAATGCTGAGAAGTTTAGTGGATATTCGCTAAAAAATCACTTGCAGCAACAACAATGTTATTCATTAAATGTATGTTGATGCTGAAGGACGCGAAACTTCTTGAAATTTGTGTGAAGGAATTTGGAATTGGAAAAAGAATACTAAAATTAAGTGGAGAAAAGTGGGGGGATGTGGTAAATTTAAAATAGAAAGTGGGGTAGTGACCATGTTCATGGGTGAATATCATCATAACATTGATAATAAAGGTCGACTTATCATTCCTGCGAAGTTTAGGGATGCTCTTGGTGAGGTATTTATAATTACTCGCGGTCTAGATCAATGCTTATTTGGTTACTCCATGGATGAATGGCAACAAATTGAAGAAAAACTAAAAACACTACCACTTACTAAAAAAGATGCACGAGCATTTACACGTTTTTTCTTTTCAGGAGCTTCTGAATGTGAACTTGATAAACAAGGAAGAATAAATATATCTTCCCCATTAGTGAACTATGCAAAGCTTGAAAAGGAATGCGTAATTTTAGGAGTATCCAATCGAATAGAGATTTGGAGTAAAAAACAATGGGAAGAATATTTTTCAGAATCAGAGGATTCTTTTGCTGATATTGCTGAAAATATGGTTGGATTTGATATTTAAAATGTCTCACCATTGGACAAACAAGAAGAAGTAACAGCATATTTGAAGATCGATTGGAGTTGGAAGTTTTGTTTAAACACGTTACAGTTCTGCTGAAAGAAACGGTAGATGGATTAAATATAAAAGAAGATGGTGTGTACGTAGATTGTACATTAGGTGGAGCAGGTCATAGTGAGTATTTGCTATCTCAGTTATCAGACAATGGAAAGCTATATGCTTTTGATCAAGATATTGTAGCAATTGAAAATGCTAAAAAAAAGCTTGCTTCTTATAAGGATAAAGTTGTATTTATTCAAAGCAATTTTAAAAATATTAAAGAAGAGCTAAATGCACTTGGGGTACATAAAGTTGATGGTGTTCTTTATGATTTGGGTGTATCATCTCCACAACTTGATACACCAGAAAGAGGTTTCAGTTATCAACACGATGCACCACTAGATATGAGAATGAATCAGGATGCCTCTCTATCGGCTTATGATGTGGTGAATACTTGGTCTTACAATGACTTAGTAAAAATTTTTTTCCAATACGGTGAAGAAAAGTTTTCTAAACAAATTGCAAGAAAAATTGAAGCGGCTAGAGAAATCAAGCCGATTGAAACTACATATGAGTTAGTGGACTTAATTAAAGAAGGTATTCCTGCGCCAGCTAGAAGGACAGGTGGACATCCTGCTAAACGAGTATTTCAAGCCATCCGGATTGCGGTAAATGATGAATTAAAGGTGTTCGAAGATTCTTTACTTCAAAGCATAGATCTCCTGAATAAAGGAGGAAGAATATCTGTTATTACGTTTCACTCTTTAGAAGATCGTATTTGCAAGAGTGTCTTTAAGAAGAAAAGTGAATTACCTCCTATGCCTCCGGGGTTACCTGTTATTCCAAAAGAATTTCAGCCGGAATTAAAACTTATTACTAGAAAGCCGATATTACCTAGTAAAGAAGAATTAGATGCAAATAACCGAGCTCGATCAGCTAAATTAAGAGTGGCAGAGAAACAGTAAAGATTCTATATTCCTAAGGGGAACACTAATAAAGAGCTTTTATTAAGCGAATATAGTTTTATTAATGAATAAGCAACTTTTAGTAGAGGTTTCAGTTATTTACGAATTAAGAACAGAATAAATATTTGACTGAATATGTGGAGGGGAAGAATTTGAGTATGTTAGCAAAGAAGATAGCAGCTGAAAACCAACAAAATCGTCAACCTCAAACAACTGTTCAAACCGTTGTTGTTCATAAGGGTAAAGTCACGTTAGGAGAAAAGATATTGCTCATTGTATGTGCTTTATTGCTAACAGTGGTATCTGTAAAGATTATCACAAATCAATACTCCTTATATGTGTTAAACAAAGAAATCCAAACATTGGACAAGTCTATTACTGAACAAGTAAAAGTAAATAATGACTTAAATGTACAAGTTAGTGAATTAAGTAGATATGAGCGGATATGGGAGAAGGCTTCTAAACTTGGGTTAACTCTAGATGAAAACAATGTTAAGGTTGTGCAAGATTGATGAAAAGATTGAATATAAACAAAGGAGCAATGGCGCTTTTTGTATTTTTCGCCCTGCTCTTTTTTGTGTTAGCAGGACGAATATTATATATTCAGATTACCGGACAAGTAGATGGTCAGGTACTAGCTGCAAAATCACAGGAAAAAATATTAAAAGAAAAGGCTGTAGAGTCGAAAAGAGGAAGTATTTTAGATCGAAATGGAGAAGTTATTGCTGAAGATACCTCTTCATATACACTCTTTGCGATTTTAGATAAAACGTTTAAAGTTGATGATGACCATCCGAAGTATGTAGTCGATCCAGAAGATACAGCAAGGAAATTGTCTAAATATATTGATATGAGTTATGAAGACATTTTAAAAAGGTTACAAAAAGAAAATGTCTTTCAGGTTGAATTTGGTGCTGCCGGAAGAGATATATCACATACGGTTAAAAAGCAAATAGAAGAATTGAACCTTCCAGGAATTAATTTTTCTAGAGATACAAAGCGTTTTTATCCAAATGGAATGTTTGCCTCTCATGTCATTGGATATGCGGACAAACAAAGGAATGAAGATGAAAAAAAAGTAACGATGGTCGGGAAGCTAGGGCTTGAAAAGAAATTAAATGATCGCTTAAAAGGTACTGATGGAAAGATTAATTATGAAAGTGATCGATGGGGCTTCTTATTGCCAAATAAAGAAGAGAAAGTAACACCGCCGGAAGACGGAGACAATGTTACTTTAACTTTAGATAAAAAGATTCAATCTTTCCTAGAAGATTCTTTAAGTAGAGTACAAAAAAAATATAATCCTAAAAAACTAATTGCTATCGTATCGAATCCTAAAACGGGTGAAGTGTATGCAATGAGTCAACGCCCTTCTTTTAATCCAACAACAAAAGAAGGATTAAATACGATGTGGAAAAATTTGGCGATCGAAGAGAATTTCGAACCTGGATCAACCATGAAGTCGTTTACTCTTGCTGCTGCTGTTGAAGAAGGTGTGTTCAATCCAAATGCAACGTATGTTTCACAAAGAATGAATATCCAAGGTAGTAATATTGGTGACCATACAGGGATTACTCCAGGGAAAGTTTTAACATACCTGCAAGGTGTACAAAGATCATCTAACGTTGCTTTTGTCAAAATTGCTATGGAACAGCTTGGTGAGGAAAAATTTCGAGAGTATTTAACGAAATTTGGTTTTGATAAGCCAACGGGTATTGATTTACCAAATGAAGTAGGGGGGAAAATTCTCTATAGCAGAAAAATTGAGAAAGCGACAACTGCTTTTGGACAAGGGTCCGTAATTACTCCAATTCAACAAATTCAAGCTTTTTCAGCCATTGCGAATGATGGAAAAATGATGAAGCCATATGTAATTGATGAAATTAAGGATTCTAGTGGCAAGGTAGTTGAAAAAACAAAACCGACAGTAGCAGGGACGCCTATTTCAGCCGAAACTGCAAAAACGGTTAGAGGTTATTTGGAAACGGTGGTTTCAGATGAACATGGAACGGGACAAAATTATGCGATTGAAGGGTACAAAGTTGCTGGTAAAACAGGGACGGCTCAAATTCCAGGCCCTAATGGTAGATATTTGACTGGTCGAGAAAATTATTTATTTTCTTTCATTGGTATGGCTCCTGTAGAAGATCCGGAACTTATCATGTATGTGGCTATGCAGCAACCAGAATTGCCAGAGGATGAAACGGCTTCTGAAGTATTAGCACAAATCTTTAATCCAGTTATGAAAAATAGCTTAAACTATATGAATATTAAACCTACAGAAACGAAAAAGAAAGAAGCCATTAAAATAAAAGATTATCAAGGAGAAGCTGTAGATGAAACAGCTCAATACTTAAAAGACTTAGGTTACGATGTCATTACGCTAGGTGATGGTAAGGAAATAACTGCTCAATCACCAGCAGCAGATACACTATTAATTCAAGGTGAAAAAATTGTCTTAAAAACAAGTGGTAAAGTTAAAATGCCAAATGTACTCGGTTGGTCGTTACGAGATGTGATGAAAATTGCTGATTTAGAAGAGCTTAATCTACATACTACTGGTAACGGTTATGTGAAAAAGCAAAATATCAAAATTGGTACGATTTTATCTAAAGATCAAGACCTCATTGTTCATTTAGCGGAACCTGATCAACCTGTTAAAAAGAAAATAGAAGAGGTTTATGATTAACTTCATTTGATGATTATAGAGAAGGATGTCTCAAAAGCTTGATTTTGATGACATCCTTTTCTATTTATAGATTCTGTTTTACAGTATTGTAGATTTTTAGTGAGATATAAGTAACTGTCGAAAATTCGCAAGACTTCTTTAGAGCTCCTAGCGAGGAAGCTTGATACATGACCGTAGAAAACAATGGGATTGGGGTTATCAATACCAACGAATTTTTACATAGCTTATTTTTAAAAAAACAGTCTGGTTCTATTATGACATAGACAAGCATACATTGAGGGTAGCATGTACCGGAGGTGTTGTAAGTGCGTGTCTCAAATGTCACTGTACGCAAAAGATTATTAATCTTTTTTCTTATTGGATTAGCTGTCTTTTTACTTATTGATCTAAGGCTTGGATATGTTCAGTTTTATCTAGGGAATATGTTAACGGGTAAAGCAAAAGATTCTTGGAGCCGGAATATCCCATTTGAACCGAAGAGGGGAGAAATAGTAGATCGTAATGGAGTGGCTTTAGCTACTAATTTAAGTGCTCCTACTGTGTATGTCGTTCCTAGGCAGATAGAAAATCCACAAGAAACGGCGGGTAAGCTAGCGTCAACTTTAGATGCGAACGAAGAGGAACTATATAAAGAGATTACCAAAATACAATCAAGTGTTAGGTTGAGTAAAGGAAGAAAAATTTCTCATGAAAAAGCAAAAGAAATAAAAGCTCTAGAGCTAAAAGGAGTATATATAGCTGAAGATTCTGTTCGTTATTATCCTTTTGGTAGTTATTTGTCGCACGTTCTTGGATTCACAGGTATCGATAATCAAGGATTAATGGGGATTGAACTATCTTATGATAAAGAACTAAAAGGTGAAAAGGGATATGTTAAGTTTTATGCAGATGCTAAAGGAAAACGTATGGAAAATATGGTTGATGATTATAAACCACCAACCGATGGAAAAAAACTCCAATTAACAATAGATAATAAGATTCAAACAATAATGGAGAGGGAAATGGATATCGCTCAGGCGACATATAACCCAGATGGCATTATTGGTTTAGCAATGAACCCGAATAACGGTGAAATACTGGCCATGTCAAGTAGACCTACATTTAATCCTTCTAAGTACCAAGAGGTATCTCAAGAAGTATATAATCGAAACTTACCAGTTTGGAGTACTTATGAGCCAGGATCGACTTTTAAAATTATTACATTAGCGGCTGCATTAGAAGAAAAGAAAGTCAATTTAACTTCAGAATCATTCTATGATTCTGGATCAGTGAAGGTAGGGGGAGCTAACCTGCATTGCTGGAAAGCTGGTGGACATGGCTCTCAAACGTTTCTAGAAGTTGTTCAGAACTCTTGTAACCCAGGTTTTGTTGAATTAGGAGAACGTTTAGGGAAGGAAAAATTATTTTCTTATATAAGAAAATTTGGCTTTGGTGAAAAAACAGGAATAGACATAAGTGGGGAAGGAAAAGGCATATTATTTGATCTGAAACGAGTAGGACCTGTTGAACAAGCGACCACTGCTTTCGGGCAAGGTGTATCTGTAACACCAATTCAACAAGTAGCAGCCGTATCGGCAGCAGTTAATGGAGGTACTCTTTATACTCCGTATATAGCTAAGCAATTAATTGATTCTAAAACAGGGGAAATTACAATGAGAAAAACCCCTCAAGCCAAAAGGCAAGTTATCTCGAAAGAAACGTCAAAGCAAGTTAGAGAAGCGTTAGAAACGGTGGTTGCAAAGGGGTCCGGTAAAAATGCGTATATTGAATCTTACCGTGTTGGAGGTAAAACAGGTACAGCTCAAAAAGTAAAAGATGGCCATTATATTAAAAATAATTATATTGTATCTTTTATAGGGTTTGCACCAGCTGATGATCCTCAAATTGTTGTCTATATCGCAGTAGATAATCCGAAGGAAACTGTACAATTTGGAGGAGTTGTAGCTGCCCCAATTGTAGGAAATATAATGAAGGACTCACTTCAAGTGTTAGATGTGAAGCCTCGTAAAAATGGTTTGGAAAAAGAGAAAAATTATTTAGATCCGGTTTTAATTGAAATTCCTAATTTGGTCGGCATGAATAAGAAAGAATTGAGTACTCAATTGTTAACGTTAAAATTAGATATAGCAGGAAAAGGAAATAAAGTTGTCAAACAAGCGCCAGAGGCAGGAGTAAAAGTTAAAGAAGGTTCGACGATTCGCATCTATTTGGGAGATTAGTATGTCATATTATTGTTTAAATAAAAATTCTTGATTTGTCCAAAAGGGTGTTTGAAAAGCAAAGCTTTTTAAGCACCCTTTTGTTAAGATGAAAAAGGATATCCTTGTGGTGCAAATATGTAAGAAAAGATAATGGAAATATATCATGGTATGGAAATCATTTAAGATAATGAATTTCTTATAAAAACAATTTTACCAAAAAGGACCGGTATCGGTTTTTCTTATAAGTTTTTATAGTAATAGAAATGTGATTGTACTATAATATATAACTGCATTCACATGGAAAACTTTTAATAATTACGGTATGATTAGATATGTTTTAAAAAATGCTTGAGGAGATTAAAAGAATGGAATTACATACTCTACTTTCTTCATTGCCTTTTTATTCAGGTAATGTAAGTCAAAATCCAATAATTACTTCGATAGAAAATGATAATCGACAAGTGAAACCAGGAAGTTTATTTGTCTGTGTAAAGGGATATACGGTAGACGGTCATGATTTTGCTCCGGCTGCTGTAAAGAGTGGTGCGGCTGCTATTGTATCAGAAAAGCCTTTAGATTTACCTGTGCCTGTTATTATAGTGAAAGATACTACTCGTGCAATGGCTGTTTTAGCGAATTATTTTTATAATCAGCCGACACAACATTTAAAGCTAATAGGGATTACAGGAACGAATGGTAAAACAACAACTAGTCATTTGATTGAGAAAATTTTGCGGGATGATAAGCAAAAAACAGGTCTTATTGGCACAATGTATACAAAAATTGATGAAACCATTCAAGAAACAAAAAATACGACTCCTGATTCCGTTACGTTGCAAAAAACTTTCCATAAGATGGTTGAAGTAGGAGTGGATTCAGCAGTTATGGAAGTGTCTTCTCATGCTCTAGAACTAGGTAGAGTTCATGGCTGCGATTATGATGTAGCTGTTTTTACAAATCTAACTCAAGATCATTTAGATTTTCATAAAACAATGGAGGCATACAAACATGCCAAAACATTACTTTTCTCACAATTAGGAAATTCATTTTATAATAACAAAAGAAAATTTGCTATTATAAATAATGATGATGACGCAGCAAGTGATTTTATTAAAGCTACAGCTGCTCATGTAGTAACTTATGGAATCGATAATGATGCAGATGTTCGTGCGAAAAACATAGAAATTACTTCTGGTGGTACTACATTCACATTAGAAACGACTAATCAAACGATGCAGGTGCATTTGAAATTAGTAGGGAAATTCAGTGTATACAATGTATTAGCTGCTATATCAACTGGCCTTTGCCTAAATATTAAGTTGGAACAAATAATTTCCTCTCTTGAAGAAGTTCAAGGAGTAGCCGGACGTTTTGAGTTAGTGAATGCTGGACAAGACTTTACTGTTATTGTGGATTATTCACACACGCCAGACAGTTTAGAGAATGCAATGAGAACGGTAAATGAGTTTGCAAAAGGAGATACCTATGTAGTAGTTGGATGTGGTGGAGATAGAGATAAAACAAAACGTCCAATCATGGCGAAAATTGCTTGTGACCTAGCAACGTATCCGATTCTTACATCTGATAATCCTCGTACAGAGAAACCAGAAGCGATTCTTGAAGATATGGAAGCTGGTGTTCATGGTCAAGCACATAAAACGATCGTTGACCGTAAAGAAGCAATTTATTGGGCAGTTCAACATGCAAAAGCAAATGACGTTATATTGATTGCAGGAAAAGGTCATGAAACCTATCAAGAAGTGAATAAAGTAAAGCATCATTTTGATGATCGAGAAATAGCCAGTGAGGCAATCAAACAATTTTTTAAAAAATAAATACATTTTCAATCTAAATTAATAATATAAATGAGTGTGAATAAGATGTTTACGGCATCTGTACATGGAAAAAGAATCTTTAATGCTTTCTAGTACTTTTTAAAACTAGACTTTGTTATATATCACTGTTGGATCTTAACAAGAAATAAATGAGCTCCAATTCATGAGACTCTTGCAAGAGAAATCAAATGTATTGGAGCCAATGAATTTTAACAGAGCCTAAAACTAAGTACATTATGAAGTAAATCGTTTTACGCACTAGGAAAGGGAGTCAAAGAAGAATGATGGAGCAAGCAATATTTTTTACAATACTAACAGGATTTATAATTACGGTACTTTTATCTCCTGTTTTTATTCCTTTTCTAAGACGCTTAAAGTTTGGTCAAAGTATTCGTGAAGAGGGACCACAATCTCATCAGAAAAAATCAGGAACACCAACAATGGGTGGTTTAGTCATATTATTATCGATAACAGTAACTACTCTTGTTATGGTAGCGAAATACGATGAATTGTCTACAAATATCTTTTTACTATTATTTGTAACATTAGGCTTTGGGTTACTTGGATTTTTAGATGATTTTATAAAAGTAGTTATGAAAAGAAATCTTGGATTAACTTCATTACAAAAATTAATCGGGCAGATTGTTATAGCAGTTATTTTCTATATCGTTTATAAGAATACATCAGGCTTTTCACCAGAAATCATGATTCCCGGGACAGACATTGCGATAAACGTTGGCTGGTTTTATGTAGCTATCGTTATATTCTGGCAGGTAGGTTTCTCAAACGCAGTGAACTTAACTGATGGGTTAGATGGTTTAGTTTCCGGAACAGCAGCAATTGCTTTTGGTGCGTTTGCTGTACTTGCTTGGAATAATGCTCAGTATGATGTGGCTGTATTCTCAGTAGCTGTTGCAGGAGCATTATTAGGATTCCTCGTTTTCAATGCACATCCAGCGAAGGTGTTTATGGGAGATACAGGTTCTTTGGCACTTGGAGGAGCACTTGCTACTGTAGCGTTATTAACGAGTGCAGAACTATTACTTGTTATTATTGGAGGAGTATTTGTTATTGAAACTCTTTCCGTTATTATTCAAGTCACTAGTTTTAAAACAACTGGAAAAAGGGTATTTAAAATGAGTCCCCTTCACCATCATTATGAATTAAGTGGATGGTCTGAGTGGAGAGTTGTTGTGACTTTTTGGACAGTTGGATTATTATTTGCTGTTCTCGGAATCTACTTGGAGGTGTGGATGTAAATGAAGACGCCTGAAACATATTTACGAAAAAAAGTTCTTGTACTTGGATTAGCGAAAAGTGGTGTAAGTGCTTCAATGCTTTTGCATAAACTAGGAGCATTTGTAACGGTTAATGACCAAAAGCCATTTTCTGAAAACCCAGATGCTCAAGGCTTACTAGAGCACGGCATAACTGTAATTTGTGGAGAGCATCCTTTAGAACTATTAGATGAAGGATTTCAGCTAATTGTGAAAAATCCTGGTATTCCTTATAGTAACCCGTTAGTAAAAGGGGCAATTGAAAGAGGAATTTCTGTTATTACAGAAGTTGAGCTTGCTTATCAAATAAGTGAAGCATCAATAATCGGTATCACAGGTACGAATGGCAAGACAACAACTACAACACTCATTCATGAAGTATTATTAGCTGCTGGAAAGAAATCGTTAATTGCAGGAAATATCGGAACAGTTGCTTCTGGTGTTGCAATGGAGGCTAAAGCAGAGAATACGATTGTTATGGAACTTTCATCCTTTCAATTAATGGGAATAGAAACATTTAAACCTGAAATTGCATTAATTACTAATTTGTATGAAGCACATCTTGATTATCATGGTGATGTTGAATCATATGCCGCGGCTAAAAGCAATATCGTAAAAAATCAAACTAGTGCAGATTATTTTGTTTATAATGCTGACCAAGAAAAAGTTGAAGCAATAGCAAAACAATCTCAAGCTACAATTGTACCTTTTTCTACAAAGAAGATCATGAAAAATGGTGCTTATGTGGAAGATGGCTGGATTAAATTTAAAGAAGAACGTGTTATCGCTTTATCTGACATTGTTTTACCAGGAGAGCATAACTTAGAAAATATTTTAGCTACCGTTGCTGTATGTAAACTAAAAGGTGCGGATAATGAAGCCTTTTTTAAAGTGTTAACAACTTTTCCAGGAGTGCCCCATCGTTTACAGTTTATAGCAAATGTTAACGGTAGAAAGTTTTATAATGATTCGAAAGCAACTAATATTTTAGCGGCTACAAAGGCATTAAATTCTTTCTCTCAACCAACAATTCTACTAGCTGGTGGCTTAGATCGAGGTAATGAATTTGACGAATTAATGCCTGCATTAAAAAATGTAAAGGCCGTTATTACATTTGGACAAACAGCGGGAAAAATTGAAAGAGTGGCTAAGGAAGCAGGTATACCGACTATTAAACGTGTCGATACTGTTAAAGAGGCTGTGCCAGTTGCTTATGAGTTGTCAGCAGAAGGAGATTGCATTCTTTTATCCCCAGCATGTGCTAGCTGGGATCAATTTAAAACTTTTGAGGTAAGAGGAAGCATTTTTGTTGAGGCTGTGCATAAGCTAAAATAAGAGCTTGTTCAAAATGATAAAAACTAGTGTAAAAAGATCGTAGATAATATTAAAATGGTCTTTTTACATGCAGTACATACGTTTTATTTTACTACTAGAAGGTTTTACAACGAGAGTGAAGTGACATACGAAAAATAGTGAAACTGATATTTTTTGTATGTTCATTCTTGATGTAAGCCTTTTTTTAGTAAGAGTATAGGCTCTAATCTTTCCATCAGAGGTGTAGAACTGTGCACACAAAAAAAGGCCAACCGGATATCGTATTGATCATTATAACACTAGCCCTGCTATCAATTGGTTTAATTATGGTTTATAGTGCAAGCGCCATATGGGCAGCATATAAGTTTGATGGTGATTCTTTCTTTTTTGCTAAGCGTCAATTCCTATTTGCTGGTGTTGGAGTAGTTGCCATGTTTTTTATTATGAATATTGATTATTGGACATGGAGAACATGGTCAAAGGTTTTTATCATTTTTTGTTTTATATTATTAATCATTGTTCTAATACCAGGGATCGGGATGGAACGCAATGGATCTCGAAGCTGGATAGGAGTTGGAGCATTTTCTATTCAACCATCTGAATTTACAAAATTAGCAATGATTGCTTTCCTTGCTAAGTTCTTATCTGAGAAGCAAAAATATATAACAACGTTGAAAAAAGGATTAATGCCGTCTTTAGGAATTGTCTTTTTTGCCTTTGGAATGATTATGCTTCAGCCAGATTTAGGGACGGGAACAGTTATGGTTGGTACATGCGTAGTCATGATATTTGTTGCTGGAGCAAGGATTAGGCACTTTGTATGGTTAGTGTTATTAGGCGTTGGTGGATTTGTTGCGTTAATAGCATCAGCACCTTATAGAATAAAGCGTATAACCTCCTTTTTAGATCCTTGGGAAGATCCTCTAGGTAGTGGTTTTCAAATGATACAATCACTTCTTGCCATAGGACCAGGGGGATTATTTGGATTAGGTCTGGGACAAAGTCGTCAAAAATTTTTTTATCTACCAGAGCCTCAAACTGATTTTATATTTGCTATCTTATCAGAAGAACTGGGGTTTATTGGTGGAAGCTTTGTGATATTATTATTTTCATTGCTATTATGGCGTGGAATACGAATTGCAATTGGTGCTCCAGATCTATACGGAAGCTTTTTAGCAGTTGGAATTATCAGCATGGTAGCCATTCAAGTTATGATTAATATTGGTGTTGTAACAGGTTTAATACCTGTTACAGGTATTACTTTACCATTTTTAAGCTATGGTGGATCTTCGTTGACCTTGATGCTCCTCGCTATTGGAGTACTATTAAATATTAGTAGATATTCACGATACTAGTAAAGCATAAAGGGGTAGCAAGGGTACTAAGAATACTCTCTTTTAAGAGCAGTAAAGTATCCGATAAAGGTTTTGTTAAAGAAAAGGTGCCAAACAAATGTTAAACCATTGTTTGGCACCTTTTTACATGTTAGTCTTGAAAAAGTCACTTGAGATTTTCCATTCATAAAAGGATGTTTGATGCTTGGCAAAGAATCATTTATTAATTAAAAAATAACAGAGACATTTAATGGAGCTTAAATTTAAATTACTGAAAAAGGATACTTTTTCTAAAAAAAGTGCTACAATACAAAACGTTAACCTAGAGAAATTAAGTTTATTTCTATTTTATTGATTCCTTCTAAAGGATTCTATTATATAGTAAAATGGTGTATAGGTTATGAAAATATGTATGAGGTGAATTTATGAAAATCGTAGTAAGTGGTGGTGGAACAGGAGGGCATATCTATCCAGCGCTCGCTTTAATTAGAGAAATCCAAAAAACTCACAAGGACTGTTCTTTTTTATACATTGGAACAGAAAAAGGATTAGAAAGTAAGCTTGTACCAAGAGAAAATATTCCATTTAAGTCGATATATATTACAGGATTCAAACGAAAAATATCTTTTGAAAACGTTAAAACCGTATTTCGTTTTTTAAAAGGCGTATCAGATAGTAAAAAAATACTGAAGGATTTTGATGCTGATATTGTCATTGGGACGGGTGGTTATGTTTGTGGTCCCGTTGTTTATGCGGCAGCTAAATTAGGTATTCCGACTATCATTCATGAACAAAATAGTGTACCTGGTTTAACAAATAAATTTTTAAGCCGATATGCAAATAAGATTGCTGTTTGCTTTGAAGAAGCTAAATCTTTTTTTCCTAATACGAAGACAGTATTGACTGGTAATCCAAGAGCCTCAGAGGTTGTATCATATTCTGGCAAGAAGGGATTAGAAACTGTTGGACTCGATCCAAATAAATCTACTGTTTTAGTAGTAGGAGGAAGTCGAGGAGCACGCCCAATCAATGAAGCGGTACTAAAAAGCATGTCATTAATTGAAGAAAAACCATATCAATTATTGTATGTTACAGGTGATGTTCACTATGATAAAGTAGCCGAAGAAATGAATTTGATTGGAAACCCTAACAATGTTGTTGTTAAACCTTTCATTCATAATATGCCAGAAGTATTAGCGGGAGTTGATTTAGTTGTAGCTCGTTCTGGTGCGACCACTTTGGCAGAATTAACAGCTCTAGGTGTTCCAAGTATATTAATACCAAGTCCTTATGTAACGAATAATCATCAAGAAAAAAATGCGGACTCTCTTGTAAAACAAGGAGCAGCCATTATGATTCTTGAAAAAGATTTAACAGGAAATAAATTAGTATCAACGATGGATCAAATTCTTTTATCAAAACAGCAACTGGCGGATATGAAGAAAGCTGCTAAAGGATTGGGCATTCCGGATGCAAGTTCTAAATTGTATCGTTTGATGGTAGACATCGTAAAAGCTAAGTAAAAAATAAGTGTAAGCGTTGGATAGGTTTAATACGTTTACATATTTGAAAATAGGGTAATTAAAAAAGTTGAAATGTAGATATACAGAAAAAATTGTGTTACTGACACAAGAGGTGATGTAAGTGGAGAAAGGAAATATTGTATCTTTAGAAGATCGAATTCCAAAATTAAAACAAAGAAGAAAAAAGAAAGCGAATAGAAGAGCAATTATTCTATTATCCTTTTTCTTCTTATTACTTATTCTTGTGCTTTATTTTCTTTCACCTTTAAGCAATGTTGGCGAAGTGGATGTATCTGGAAATCGCTATTTACCTGAAGAAACAATAGTGTCAGTAAGCGGAGTTTCTAACCAAACGAGTATTTGGAAATTAGATAAAGAAGCTGTTAAAAAGCAAATTGAAGATTTACCTGAAGTTAAGAAAGCGACAGTTTCAATAAAGTTACCAAATTCCGTTCATATTCAAATTGAAGAATATCACCGTATTGGCTATTTGATGAAAGATTCGAATTACTATCCTATCGTATCGAGTGGAACATTATTAGAACCATTAGAAAAAGGGGAGATTCCAGTTCTTGCACCAGTGCTAATTAATTACAGTGAAGGTGATGAACTCCAATCGATCATAGGAGCTTTAGAAGAGCTACCAGCAGAGATAAATAATGCTATTTCTGAAATTCATCATGAGCCAACGAAAATGGATTCTTATCATGTAAGAATTTATATGAATGATGGCTATGAGGTAAGTGCGACATCAAGAACTTTAGCAGAAAAACTTGTACATTATCCGTCGATTATCAGTCAACTTGATCCAAAACAAAAGGGAGTCATTGATTTAGAGGTGGCAACTTTTTTCAGACCTTTTAATTCAAATGCCTCCGAGCAGTCTGATAAAAAAGATGAGAAAAAACAGCAATAAAAATCAATGCTAAATACAAGATTTTGAAGATGTTAAAAATGCTTGATTCATATAGAATTACGGAATCGTTTGGTATAATATGGTGTTTTGTATTATGCTTATCCACGATGTTAGGATGTAATGATTATGATTATTTAGCATTTTTGACATTTTTTTTTTCCAATCCTGTTTTAGCGGCAAGTTTATCTTTTCTATGAGTAAAACTTGGTGTAGACTAATAATTAGTAACAGTCTTTGCACAAGCTATATGGCTGTTGCAGAACATTGTTAAACTTTTAATGCATATTACTTTCCAATTTTTCTTCAAAGAAAAGCGCATAATCCGATAAATAAGTATGTATATTATCAAATAATTTTAATGTTGTAAAAGGAATTAAAAAACCTTTGACGAAATGATACATAATAGTGTTTTGCTAACATTGATACTATTTTATTATTAGTTAGTTTAAAAGATTATTAGTATATTGTTTTCTTATATAATTTTTGGTTAAGGAGGTGCCATGGAATGAGCAACAACGAAATATATGTTAGTCTTGACATCGGTACATCCAGTGTAAAAGTAATCATTGGAGAAATGGTTCATGACACTTTAAACATACTAGGTGTTGGTAACGTTAAATCGGCAGGATTACGTAAAGGAGCTATTGTCGATATTGATGAAACCGTTCATTCTATTAGAAAAGCGGTTGATGAGGCTGAACGTATGGTCGGTATGGAAATTAAAAAAGTTGTAGTAGGTATTAGTGGGAATCACGTCTTACTTCACCCATGTCATGGAGTTGTAGCTGTTGCTAGTAATAATAAAGAAATCACACAGAGTGATGTACATAGAGTTAGAGAAGCTGCAGAGGTAATGACGATTCCTTCTGATCGTGAAGTAATAGATATTATTCCGCTTCATTACAAGGTCGATGAATTGGATGAAATTAATGATCCAAGAGGCATGATAGGTGTACGCCTTGAAATGAAAGGGATTCTTATTACAGGGTTAAAAACACTGCTACATAACACACTTCGTTGCGTTGAAAGGGCAGGATTGGAAATTGTTGAAATAGCATTACAGCCATTAGCAGGTGGGTCGCTTGTTCTTTCGAAAGACGAAAAGGAACTGGGTGTAGCATTAGTTGATATTGGTGGTGGCTCTACAACAGTTGCTGTATTCGAAGGTGGTTCATTAATCTCGTCTATTGTTATTCCAATTGGTGGAGAAACCATTACAAAAGATTTATCTATTGTCCTTCGTACAACCATGGAAGATGCAGAGAAATTAAAAGTAAAATATGGACATGCTTTTTTCGATGATGCTTCAGAGGACGAGATTTTCGATGTGCCGATTATTGGTAGTGATCAAAAACAACCATGTAATCAGTTAATGCTAGCAGAAATTATTGAAGCACGATTAACAGAAATTTTTGATTTAATTATTGATCAATTGAAAAAACAAGGTTTTCATGATATTCCAGGTGGATTTGTATTGACAGGTGGAAGTGTTAAGATGCCTGGTGTACTTGATTTAGCTCAATATGTATTCCAAAATCGAGTGAGAACAGCAGAACCAAACTATATTGGTGTAAGAGAACCTCAATATACAACAGCTGTTGGTTTAATAACACATACGTGTCAAAAAGCACGACACTTAGGAGTTTCTTTCGGAAATACAGCGGTTCCTCATACTGAAAGTCATGAGATGCGCCCAATTCGTCAAGAAGAAAAAGTGGCAGCACAGCCTAAAAAAATTAAAGACCCTAACGAAAAAGGAAAATTTAAAAAGCTTTTAGGGTATTTCTTTGAATAAAGAATAGAAAGAAACTAGCGGACTAGGAGGATTAACATGTTAGAGTTTGAGTCTAATTTAGATGCATTAGCAACGATAAAAGTAATTGGCGTTGGTGGAGGCGGTAACAACGCTGTTAATAGAATGATTGAGCATGGTGTACAAGGTGTAGATTTTATTGCAGTTAATACAGATGCACAAGCGCTTAATCTATCAAAAGCAGAAGTGAAAATGCAAATTGGTGGAAAATTAACAAGAGGTTTAGGAGCAGGTGCGAATCCTGAAGTAGGAAAAAAAGCAGCTGAAGAAAGCAGAGAGCAAATTGAAGAAGCACTACGTGGTGCGGATATGGTATTCGTTACTGCTGGTATGGGCGGCGGTACTGGAACAGGTGCAGCACCAGTTATTGCAAATATCGCTCGTGAGCTTGGAGCATTAACTGTTGGTGTAGTAACAAGACCATTTACTTTTGAAGGTCGTAAGAGATCCACTCAAGCACAAGGTGGTATTTCTTCAATGAAAGAGTCCGTTGATACGTTAATTGTTATACCAAACGATCGCTTGTTAGAAATCGTAGATAAAAATACACCAATGTTAGAAGCATTCCGTGAGGCGGATAATGTTCTTCGTCAAGGTGTACAAGGTATCTCAGATTTAATTGCTGTACCTGGATTAATCAATTTAGACTTTGCAGATGTGAAAACAATAATGAGTAACAAAGGTTCTGCATTAATGGGAATCGGTGTTGCTTCTGGAGAAAATAGAGCGGCTGAAGCGGCTAAAAAAGCTATTTCTTCACCGTTACTTGAAACTTCAATTGATGGAGCTCAAGGAGTGCTAATGAACATTACAGGTGGCACTAACTTAAGCTTATTTGAGGTTCAAGAGGCGGCTGACATTGTGGCAACTGCTTCTGATCAAGAAGTAAATATGATTTTTGGTTCTGTGATTAACGAGAATTTAAAAGACGAAATAGTTGTAACTGTTATTGCAACAGGCTTTAATGAAGCTGCTATCCAACCAAAAACAAATAATCCAACTCTTGGTCAAACAAGACCAACAATCAACCATAATACAGAAAAAGTGAGGCATTCAAGAGTGGAGTCTACGGAAACAACGAGAATTCCAACTTCGGTTTCTGACGACGCTTTAGATATTCCTACTTTTTTACGTAATCGTAATAGAAAATAAAAGAAGTCTTAAAAAGAGGCTGGGTCAAAAGTTTCGTCAATTGACGACTTTTTACCCAGTCTCTTTATTTATTTATTTAGAAAAAGCTTCTAGTGAAATTGGTACGAAAATGAGCTAACAGTTACGTTATATAACGTCTGTTGGCTCATTCTTTTGGAAAGTCTGTTTTCTAAAAGATTGTTAATTTATAGTTTTGGTAAAAAAATCAATTGATAAAAGGATGGTTGATTGGAGCGCAAAGCACCGCGGAAAGCAAACATCCTGAAGTAGAATTCAATCTATCATTACTACTTTCTGATATCCAAATGTTAAAAAATCTTTGGAAATGAATAGAGACCTCCTGGTTCACACAACAAACAAGGAGCATTTTGATCTTCTGATAGATGGTTAGATTTCTGTATTTTTTATTCAAAAGATTGATTCGAAGAGTATTTCTATCTATTGTAATTTATCCGACAAAAATCTAAAAAAAAACTCCTTTTTATTGCTCATAAAGTGACATACTTTTCCAAATGAGATGAGTTATACTTCAATCAACAGAACATTTCCAATTGGAGGGTGACGTTTGGTTGCGTATTTGGACTTGATTGTGTTATTAAATGGCTGCTTTGATTGTTTGCTTCTCTATTGGACTTCTATACTTTTAAAACGAAAAGTAACCTATAAACGAATTTTTTTGGGTGGTTTATTAGGTTCTCTTCTAATTGTATTTTCTTTTTCACCTTATTATTACTTAGGTAATTCTGTTATAGTGAAAATTTTATGTTCTTTATTAATGGTTTGGATTGTTTTTGGCTATGTAAGATTGAAGCTCTTTTTAAAGTCTGTTTTAACGTTTTATATGATTACTTTTTTATCAGGCGGAATATTAATAGGTATTCATTTCTTGTTTGCATATAAATTTATAGCGGAGGATACAGGGTTTTTTTATACGACCAAAAGCTATGGAGATCCGGTAAGCTGGTTATTTGTTATGATTGGTTTTCCTCTAGCATGGATTTATTCGAAGAAAGTGTTTAGTGATATGGAAATGGATCAAGTATTACATAAAGAAATTGTTGACGTCATGATAAAGATAAAAGATCATACAATCTCATGTAAAGGATTGATTGATACTGGTAATGCCTTATATGAGCCAATTACTAATATCCCCGTTATGATATTTTCTATATCAAACTTTTTAAAGGAAATTCCTGAGGATGTTGTAAAGTTGGTAATCGATTCCGCATCTGAGGAATTTTTATCGAGTCATTTGTATTGCTCTTGGGGAGAGCGTCTGAGAGTAATTCCATATAAAGTAGTAGGTAATGAGCAGCAATTAATGGTGGCATTTCGGCCGGATTGGATACAAATCGTTCAAGGTAATCAAAAAGGCTTAGTAGAGAAAGGGTTAGTTGGCTTAACTTTACAAACATTATCCCACGATGGGCAATATCATTGTATTGTTCATCCAAGAATGATGATTTCATTGCAAAATCAAAATGTCTCTTAATAACACTATACTCTCATTTTAGTATTTTAGAAGGAGGATTTTTTGGTGAAAAGATGGTTTTTTAAATTAACATATTATTGGTATAAATTAAGAATAAAATTGGGATTAAAAACGGATGAAATTTATTACATTGGTGGTAGTGAAGCATTACCTCCGCCCTTAACAAAAGAAGAAGAAGAGGTATTAATTCATAAGCTTCCTAATGGTGATCAAGCGGCGAGAACAATTCTTATCGAAAGAAACTTACGTTTAGTTGTATATATTGCACGAAAATTTGAAAATACAGGTATTAATATAGAGGATTTAATTAGTATTGGGACAATTGGATTAATAAAAGCAGTTAATACGTTTAATCCGGAGAAAAAAATAAAATTAGCTACATATGCATCCCGTTGTATTGAAAATGAAATTCTTATGTTTTTAAGAAGGAATAACAAAATTCGCTCTGAAGTATCTTTTGATGAGCCGCTTAATATTGACTGGGATGGAAATGAATTATTGCTATCAGATGTTTTAGGAACAGAGGATGATATTATAACGAAAGATTTAGAAGCGAACATTGATCGTAAGCTCCTTACAAAAGCGCTGTATCAATTATCGGATCGAGAAAAGCAAATTATGGAGTTGCGCTTCGGATTAATGGGAGAGGAAGAAAAAACACAAAAAGATGTAGCAGATATGCTTGGAATATCACAATCCTATATATCTAGATTAGAGAAAAGAATTATAAAAAGATTACGTAAAGAATTCAATAAAATGGTGTAATCAAATAAAAATCGGCAGAGATTGTGACATATTCTCTACCGATTTTTATTTTTGGTTTCTTTGATAAAGTTTTTTTGGAATACTATATCGACGGAACAAATTTGTAAATAGAGGCTGAGTCGAATTCTGCTCCATAAGGATACTATCTTTCCGTACACAGTGAGTATCATCTGCACATTGTGCTGTTCCTGTATTAGCCGCTACTACCAACTTATTTCATTACAATAATCTGTTAGAAAAAAACTTTCAAAATTTCGATTGATTTTAATAAAATAGGATGAAAATCGGTGAGACTTTTGTTGGGGAATTGACTGTTTTGGCTAATCACTCTCCCGAGGAAAGATGAATGGATGGAAATATGATTATAAGCATGTTTTTTAAGTATGAGGAAGAGTTCTATAGTAGATAAGATAGGTAGTGGCTTACGCTCTTTCTGAGTCTGGCCATTCTCATTTTTTCGGAAAAATATACCCTTCATTTCAATATTTTTGTTAATGGCCATTGTGCATATTTTTTCCTTGCAGGGAGATACTGAATTTTGTACAGCACCCCTGTAAGGAGGGAGATATTTTGTCTCGAAATAAAGTTGAAATATGTGGTGTAGATACATCGAAGTTACCGGTTTTGAAGAATGAAGAAATGCGGAAACTGTTTAAAGAATTGCAAGCAGGAGATCTCACTGCAAGAGAAACACTCGTTAATGGCAACTTGAGACTTGTGTTAAGTGTTATTCAACGATTTAACAATAGAGGAGAATATGTCGATGACTTGTTTCAAGTAGGGTGTATTGGATTAATGAAATCAATCGATAATTTTGATTTAGGTCAAAATGTTAAATTTTCAACATATGCTGTACCGATGATTATTGGTGAAATAAGAAGGTATTTAAGAGATAACAATCCGATTCGTGTTTCACGTTCTTTACGTGATATCGCCTACAAAGCTTTGCAGGTAAAAGAAAAATTGATGAGTCAAACATCCCGTGAACCAACTGCTGAGGAAATTGCAAAAGTATTAGATGTTCCGCATGAAGATATTGTTTTTGCGCTTGATGCCATACAGGATCCAGTTAGTTTATTTGAGCCGATTTATAATGACGGGGGCGATCCAATTTATGTTGTGGATCAATTAAGTGATGAGAAGAACAAGGATACTTCATGGATTGATGAAATTGCCTTAAAAGAAGGGATGAGAAGGTTAAATGAGCGTGAAAAAATGATTATTCGGAAAAGATTCTTCCAAGGAAAAACACAAATGGAAGTTGCGGATGAAATTGGAATTTCACAAGCTCAAGTTTCTCGCTTGGAGAAGGCAGCGATTAAACAAATGAATAAAAATATTCAGCACTAGTATTAATTATTACCTAAAGCTACTCACTCTAGGATATTCTTTGAATATTGTAGAGTGAGTGGCTTTTTTAAATTCATTTTCACTTGTGTGACTTCATATATTGTAAAAAATGCTCAGGGGGGTTTTTTCAAATGGAGAGAATATCAGAATTTCAGTTGAAGGACATTATAAATCTTTCAGATGGGAAAAAACTCGGTACATTACAGGATTTAGATATAGATTTGGTTACTGGACAAATAAATGCAATCATTGTTACTCCAAATGGAAAATGGATGACTTTTTTTCAAAGAGAAGAAGAAATCATTATCCCATGGAGAAAAATTAAGAAGATAGGGAAAGACATTATTTTTGTCGAATATGTCACATTAACAACCATAAATGGAGAAAAAGAGGAATTATAACAATACCTCTAGGTGAGGCAAGAGCATATATGATAAAATGATAAAAAATAATCATGTTATTTGAAATTCAATAGAAAAATGAAAAAGGATTGTCGTTATGGGTGAAATATTTATAAAACAAGAGAAACAGTTCTTTTCAATAAAAGAATGGTCAAATATAGATAAAAATCTTATTGTTGGTTTTACAACCAAAAATGGTGGAATTAGTATAGGGGATTATCAATCTTTAAATTTAGGTTTTCATGTTGGAGATGAACAACAGAGTGTTGTGAAAAATAAGGCAATACTTGCAGAACGAATCAATTTCCCATTAGATCATTGGGTAGCAGCTGAACAAACCCACAAAACAAATATTAGACGTGTGACAAAGAAGGATAGAGGCTTAGGGTCTTATGACTATTCTACTTCTATAAAAGATACAGACGGCTTATATACAACGGAAGAGGGCATTCTATTAACGCTTTGTTATGCGGACTGTGTTCCAATCTATTTTTATGCTCCAAAACAACACTATATTGGTGTTGTACACGCAGGCTGGAAGGGTTCCGTTGCTGGGATTGCCCTTGAAATGGTTCAGAAGTGGCAAGCTGAAGGAGTTCCTATAGAGGATATTTTTGTTATTATCGGACCATCAATTTGTCAAAATTGCTATATTGTTGACGATAAAGTAATAGAACAAGTCGATAAAACAGTGGAAGATGTCAGTAAAAAACCATATAATTTAATTAGTAAAGGTCAATACCGATTAGATTTAAAAAAGCTAAACCAGCAATTGTTATTAAGAGCTGGGGTGAAGCATATAGCCATTACGAATTTATGTACATCATGTGACGAACTCGAGTTTTTTTCCTATAGAAGAGATGGTGGAAAAACGGGAAGATTAATGAGCTATATTGGATGGAAGGAGGATCTTCTTTAAAGTGAAAGTCATAGATAACTTGAATGTCATTCGAGAAAATATAAAACAAGCTTGTGAAAAAAGCGGTAGAAAAATTGAAGATATAAAGATTATTGCTGTTACAAAATATGTTTCATCTGAAAGGGCACAAGAAGCTTTTAATGCGGGAGTTCTCGATTTAGGTGAGAATAGATTGGAAGGTCTTGTTCAAAAACAAGAAGCTTTAGAACAAGGTCCGAAATGGCATTTTATTGGTTCGCTTCAAACAAGAAAAGTAAAAGATGTTGTCAATCGAGTTGACTATATTCATTCCTTGGACAGGCTTTCTCTTGCTAAAGAAATACATAAAAGAGCAAGTAAACCGATAAATTGTTTTGTGCAAGTCAATGCCTCTGGAGAAGAATCAAAGCACGGTCTTGCACCAGATGAGGTTGTTCCATTTATCAAAGATCTTAAAAAAGAGCAGTTAGATCACATTAAAGTAGTAGGTTTAATGACAATGGCTCCATTCACAGAAGATACTTCTGTACTTAGAAGCTGTTTCAAAAAAATGAAAGAATTACAACAACAAGTTATACAGCTTCAATTGGAAAACGTACCATGTAATGAATTGTCAATGGGTATGTCAAATGATTATGAAATTGCGATCGAAGAAGGCTCAACATTTATTCGTATAGGAACTGCACTAGTCGGTGAAGATTCTTAAGGGGAGGAAATAAAATGTCAATTGGTTCAAAATTTAAATCATTTTTTGCGCTTGAAGATGAATATGAATATAGAGAAGAAGCAGTCGAAGAAGAAAGAGAAACTGAAATCCCTATAAAATCATCAAAAGCACAGCATACTTCAAATTCGACAGCACAAAATGTAGTTAGTTTGCAAAGTGTTCAAAAAACGTCAAAAGTTATCTTGATGGAGCCAAGAGCATATGCAGAAGCACAAGAAATTGCGGATCATCTGAAATCTCGTAAGGCTGTAGTTGTGAATTTGCAAAGAATTGCTCATGATCAAGCGAAACGAATAGTAGATTTCCTAAGTGGTACGGTGTATGCTATTGGTGGAGATATACAAAAAATAGGCACAAATATATTTATTTGTACTCCTGATAATGTTGATGTATCTGGAACGATTTCTGGTATACTTCAAGAAGAGAATGAAGATTTAAGGTGGTAAATGAATGGGTTTAGTATTAACGGTTATACTTCAAATTGTAAGAATATACTCATACGCACTAATTGTGTATATATTAATGTCATGGTTTCCTGGTGCGCGTGAATCAGTCATTGGACAATTTTTAGCTCGTATTTGTGAGCCATACTTGGAAGTGTTTAGACGTTTTATTCCACCACTTGGAATGATTGACTTTTCACCAATCGTAGCGATCATTACGTTGAATTTTGCTTCAATAGGTTTGGTTGAAGTATTTAAGATGTTTTTATAAGGGTTGAGAAAGACTAACCAACAAACCAAACCTAGAATTTGTTGAGTTAGTCTTTTTTACTTGTATGTACATAATGTAATGTGCTGCGAGTTGAATGTTAGAAAGGAAATATCATGAGTATATATCAACATTTTCGCGATGAAGAAAGAGTTTTTATAGACACGGTTTTGCAGTGGAAAGATAATGTTGAAACGTATTATTCGCCAAAATTAACATCTTTTCTAGATCCTAGAGAGCAACAAATTTTAGCAGCTGTAATTGGAAGTCACAGTAATGAATGCAACTATGTGTTCTTTGGTGGATACGAAAATGCTGAAAGGAAGAGAGCTTTTCTATTTCCGGATTATTATGAAGCAAATGAAGAAGATTTTCAGCTAACATTATTCGATGTCTCTTATAATAAAAAATTTCATGAATTACGTCATCAACAAATTTTGGGTACATTAATGTCATTAGGAATAAAAAGAGAAAAGTTTGGTGACATTCTTATATCAGAGCAAGCTACTCAATTAATTGTTGCTAATGAAATTAGCGATTATATTGAAATGAATATGACGAAAATAGGACAAGCCTCTGTAGTCTTAGTTCGTAAAGAGCTTAAGGAGATTGTTACTGTCTCTAATGAATGGCAACTAGCTACTACCACTTGTACCTCAATGCGACTCGATAATGTAATTTCTACAGTTGCGAATATTTCTCGTAGTAAAGCCCAGGCTTTAATCTTAGGCAGTAAAGTGAAGATTAATCACACACTTACTGAAAAAAGTGACTTTGAATGTCAGCAGGGAGATATAATTTCTGTAAGAGGATTGGGAAGATATCGAATTATGGCTATTGATGGAAAGACAAAGAAAGATAAATGGAGAATAGAATACGGAAGGCAAAAATAATTGTAATATTTGCAGGATTTACAAAAAGGCTGTCGAAACGTAGAATAATAGTTAAAGAATATAAACGATTTTAATAATAACGGAGGTGTACCAATGCCATTAACGCCGCTTGATATACATAATAAAAGTTTTAATAAAGGATTTCGTGGTTATGATGAAGACGAAGTCAATGAATTTCTTGAGCAGGTAATGAAGGATTATGAACTAGTTTTACGTGAGAAGAAGAACTTAGAAGAGAAACTTTTAAATGTTCATGAAAAATTAGGTCATTATAATAATATAGAAGAAACGTTGAATAAATCGATTCTTATTGCTCAAGAAGCAGCGGAAGAAGTAAAGAGAAATGCGCAAAAAGAATCAAAACTTATTATTAAAGAAGCAGAAAAAAATGCGGATCGTATTGTAAATGAATCGCTTTCTAAAGCAAGAAAAATAGCTATGGAAATAGAAGAACTAAAAAAACAAGCAAAAGTATTTCGAACACGATTTACAATGCTTGTTGAAGCACAGTTAGATTTAATAAAAAATGAAGATTGGGATCATTTAATGGAGTTTGAAAATGATGCGACTGATGTTTTATTAAAAGATGAGTAGTTGTAATATTGACTATTCCTTTAGTTATCGTTTATAATTCCAACAAGATTATATTTTAAACGTTGATAGGGACAGTAAGTTTCTTCGTACACTTACACTATAGCGAATCGGGGATGGTGAAAGCCCGACGTAAGTGAAGAATCTGAAGATCACCCTGGAGTTCTTAGATGAAATATTGATTTGTAGTAGTTTAAGCGTGTAGTTCGCGTTAAGAATGTAGAGCGGATGTTAATTATTTAACATTTACTAGGGTGGTACCGCGGGAACAAGTCTTCTCGTCCCTTTTGGGGATGAGAAGGCTTTTTTGTGCTTTGCAAAAGGATAAGCGCTATAGACTAATGGTTACTTTGTTAACAAATGATTTTTTTGTACAAAATGTAATCATAACAAATCTGCTTATTAATTTTAGGAGGTAGTAGAGATGGAATACAAAGATACTTTATTAATGCCAAAAACAGAATTTCCAATGCGTGGAAATTTACCAAAAAGAGAACCTGATATGCAAAAAACATGGGAAGAAATGGACATTTATAAAAAAGTTCAAGATCGTACAAAAGGACGCCCTATGTTCGTTTTACATGATGGCCCTCCATATGCAAATGGAGATATTCATATGGGTCATGCCTTAAACAAAATCTTAAAAGATTTTATCGTTCGTTATAAATCAATGAGTGGATTTAATGCACCTTATGTGCCTGGATGGGATACACATGGTCTACCAATTGAAACAGCTTTAACGAAAAGCGGTAAAGTAAACCGTAAAGAAATGACTGTAGCTGCTTTCCGTAAGCTTTGTGAAGAATATGCTTATGAGCAAATTAATCGTCAACGAGAACAATTTAAACGTCTTGGTGTACGTGGTGATTGGGAAAATCCATATATCACTTTAAAGCCAGCATATGAAGCACAGCAAATTAAAGTATTTGGTGAAATGGCTAAGAAAGGCTACATTTACAAAGGTTTAAAGCCTGTTAACTGGTCACCATCAAGTGAATCTGCACTTGCTGAAGCTGAAATTGAATACAAAGATAAGAAGTCTGCTTCAATTTACGTAGCATTTGATGTAACAGATGGTAAAGGAGTACTCGAGGAAGGAACTAAATTTATCATTTGGACAACAACTCCTTGGACAATTCCAGCAAACCTTGGTATTTCTGTTCATCCACAACTTGATTACGTTGTAGTTGAGGTAGAAGGAAATAAATATGTTGTAGCGAAAGACTTGCTTTCAGCTGTTAAAGAAACAATTGGTTGGGAAGAAGCAACAGTTGTTAAAACGGTTAAAGGTAGAGAATTGGAATATATTATTGCGAAGCACCCATTATACGATCGTGATTCATTAGTTATGTTGGGTGAGCACGTAACAACAGATGCAGGTACTGGTTGCGTTCATACAGCTCCTGGACATGGGGAAGATGACTTTATTGTCAGCCAAAAATACAAACTAAAAACTTTATGCCCAGTTGACGAAAAAGGACATATGACAGAAGAAGCACCTGGATTTGAAGGTATGTTCTATGAAAATGCAAATAAAGCAATTGGTGAAGCTCTAGAAGAAAAGGGCGCCTTATTAAAGCTTTCATTCATTACTCACTCGTACCCGCATGATTGGAGAACAAAGAAGCCAACAATCTTCCGTGCGACAGCTCAATGGTTTGCTTCTATTCATGATTTCCGTGATGAGCTTCTAACAGCTATTAAAGAAACTAAATGGTACCCTGCATGGGGTGAAACTCGTTTATTTAATATGGTTCGTGATCGTGGTGATTGGTGTATTTCTCGTCAAAGAGCTTGGGGTGTTCCAATTCCAGTATTTTATGGAGAAAATGGTGAGCCGATTATCACTGATGAGACAATTGATCATGTTTCTAACCTTTTCCGTGAACATGGTTCAAATGTTTGGTTTGAACGTGAGGCAAAAGATTTATTGCCTGAAGGCTTTACTCATGAAGCAAGTCCAAATGGCGTTTTCACAAAAGAAACAGACATTATGGATGTTTGGTTCGATTCAGGTTCTTCACACCAAGCTGTTCTTGAAGAGCGTGAGGATTTAGTAAGACCAGCTGATTTATATCTAGAAGGTTCTGACCAATATCGTGGTTGGTTTAACTCTTCTTTGTCAACTGCAGTAGCAGTGACTGGTAAGGCTCCATATAAAGGTGTACTAAGCCATGGATTTGCTTTAGATGGAGAAGGACGTAAAATGAGTAAATCATTAGGAAATACAATTCTTCCATCAAAAGTTATGAATCAATTAGGAGCAGATATCCTTCGATTATGGGTTGCTTCTGTTGATTATCAGGCTGATGTTCGTGTATCGGATGCTATCTTGAAACAAGTAGCTGAGGTATATCGTAAGATCCGTAATACATTCCGTTTCTTATTAGGAACATTAGATGGTTTTGATCCTAAAGTTGATTCATTAAAATACGAAGAATTAGCTGAAGTAGATCAATACATGTTAGTGAAGCTAAATAAATTAATTAAAAATGTTAGAAATGCCTATGATGAATATGAATTCGCAGTTATTTATCATAATATCAACAATTTCTGTACGTTAGATTTAAGTGCATTCTACTTAGATTACGCAAAAGATATTTTATACTGTGAAGCACCAAATAAAGATCAAAGAAGAGCTATTCAAACCGTTCTGTATGAAGTTCTTGTTTCATTAACAAAACTTGTATCACCAATTCTATCACATACAGCTGATGAGGTTTGGCCGTACATTCCGAATGTGGAGGAAGAAAGTGTTCAGCTTACAGATATGCCAACATATCAATCACTTCCAAACGAAGCAGAGCTTGAAGAAAAATGGAGCAAATTTATGCTCATCCGTGATGATGTTTTAAAAGCATTAGAAGAAGCGCGTAATGCAAAAGTTATTGGTAAATCGTTAAATGCAAAAGTTTCGATGTACGTTGATCAAGATACAAAAGTATTCTTAGAGACAATTAAAGAAAGTTTTGAACAACTTTTCATCGTGTCTCAATTTGAAATCGCTGGAGAACTATCAGAAGCTCCTGCGGATGCAACTAAATTTGAGCATTGTGCCATCGTAATCTCTAAAGCAGAAGGAGAAACGTGTGAGCGTTGTTGGAATGTGACAGAAAGTATAGGTCAAGATAGTGACCATCCAACTTTATGTCCTCGATGTGCATCAGTTGTAAAAGAAGCATATAATATGTAATACTTCAAAGCGAGCTGGCTTATTTGTTAGGCCACTCGCTTTTTTTCACTTTCGCAATATGCTACAATTCTATTTATCATTACTAATTAAGAAGTTGGGGGATTACTGTGATTTATTATTTAATAGCTCTTTTGGTTATTGCATTAGATCAAATAACAAAAGTTATCATTGATAAGACTATGGAAATAGGCGATAGTATACAAGTTATCAATAATTTCTTAAATATTACCTCACATCGTAATACAGGTGCTGCTTGGGGAATATTAGCAGGGAAAATGTGGTTGTTCTACATAATTACAGTGATCGTAATCGTTGTGTTAGTATATTATATTCAAAAAATGGGTAAAACTCATATGTTGTTAGGAACATCACTAGCATTAATGCTTGGTGGAGCAATTGGCAACTTTATCGATCGCTTATTTAGAAAAGAAGTAGTTGATTTTGTCGATACTAATATTTTTGGTTATGATTTTCCTGTTTTTAATGTAGCTGATTCGGCTTTGACAATTGGTGTTATTTTATTGATGATTTTTATGTTTTTTGAAGAAAAATTAATGAAGGAGAAAAAGAATGGATAATGTTTCGTACATCATAGATGAAGAAAGTAAAGGAGAACGTCTCGATAAATTTCTTTCATCTAAAAATGAAGATCTTTCTCGTACACAAGTGCAATTGTTAATGAAGGATGGTCATGTTTTAGTCAATGGTAAAACGGTTAAGACAAATTATAAGTGTCAAATTAATGATCAAGTGACGATTACTATTCCACCTCCAGTAGAGCTCGACATTCAAGCAGAAGAAATGGATTTAGACATTTATTATGAGGATGAGGATGTTCTAGTTGTTAATAAGCCTAAGGGAATGGTCGTGCATCCAGCGCCAGGTCACACAAGTGGTACCTTAGTGAATGGATTAATGGCACATTGTAAAGATCTTTCTGGTATTAATGGTGTAATGCGCCCAGGTATTGTACATCGAATTGACAAGGATACATCAGGTCTTCTAATGGTAGCGAAAAATGACTTGGCTCATGAAGGACTTGTTCAGCAATTAGTTGATAAGACAGTGACAAGAAAGTATAAAGCGATTGTTCATGGGGTCATTCAACATAATCACGGTACAATCGATGCGCCTATAGGCAGAGATAAGCAAGATCGTCAAAGTATGACAGTTGTACCAGATGGAAAGCATGCTGTGACACATTTTGAAGTAGTGGAAACTTTTAAAAATTTCACATTGGTGGAATGTCAGTTAGAAACAGGAAGAACTCATCAAATTCGTGTTCATATGAAATATATTGGTTATCCGCTTGCAGGTGATCCTAAATACGGTCCGAAAAAGACATTAGATCTTGGCGGACAAGCTCTACATGCAGGTGTTTTAGGATTTATCCATCCACGAACAAAGGAATATCTAGAATTTAATGCCCCACTACCAGAATACTTCACAAATCTATTGTCGAAATTAAGAAAAGAGCATTGACAATATAATATTTAGATAGTATTATAATTACAGTTAAATAAGAGCCTTTAAAACAGTCCCGAGAGACTGAGAAGGAAACGGAATAACCTAATACATTCTTTATAGAATGTTGTAAATTGGTATGGCCAAATCCTCTTGCATCGGGCAAGAGGATTTTTTATTTCGTTACCTACTTTATTTTAAGATAGGGGTGCCGTACATAGTGAATGAAAAAGCTGTCGTACTAGATGAGCAAGCGATAAGAAGAGCACTCACAAGGATTGCTCATGAAATTATTGAGAAAAACAAAGGTATTGAAGAATGTGTGCTAGTTGGTATTAAAACAAGAGGAATTTTTATCGCCAATAGACTAGCCGAAAAAATTGAACAAATTGAGGGTAAAGCGATTCAAGTTGGGGAACTTGATATTACACTTTACCGAGATGATTTAAGCAAGAAGAATCATGATGGTGAACCTTTTGTTAAAGGATCTAATATACCAATTGATATTACCAATAAGAAGGTTATATTGGTTGATGATGTTTTGTATACAGGAAGAACAGTTCGAGCTGCGATGGACGCACTAGTTGATTTAGGTAGACCTTCACAAATACAATTAGGTGTACTTGTTGATAGAGGACATAGAGAACTTCCGATTAGAGCTGATTATGTTGGGAAAAATGTTCCGACATCATTAGCGGAAAAGATTACAGTCAGTTTAACTGAAGTGGATGGTTTAGATAAAGTAAGTATTTTTGATAAATAGAGATACCCTTTTAATGATAGTCCTGCGAGGCTAACAAAGGGAAGAAGCTGCTAGTCATTCTGTATTATAGAAAACTAGTATGTCATTCTGCCCTTAAAGCCCTCGTTTAGACGAGGGCTTTTGTTTTATAACAAGGTGGGGAGGAATACAAAATGGAACAACAAGTAAGAGACAGAGTTTTAGATGTAGAGGAAGTGCCAAAGCCGTTTCAATGGTTAACGCTTAGCATTCAGCACGTATTCGCAATGTTTGGGGCAACGGTGCTTGTACCGTTTTTGACAGGTTTAAGTCCCGCTGTTGCATTAGTATCAAGTGGTTTAGGAACTTTAGCTTATTTATTAATTACGAAGGGGCAAATACCAGCATACTTAGGTTCATCCTTTGCGTTTATTGCACCTATTGGTCTAGCAAAAAGTTTGGGCGGTCCAGAATCGGTTATGTTTGGTTGTTTCCTTGCGGGGATTGTTTATGGAATTATCGCACTCATTATAAAAAAAGCCGGTGTCAATTGGTTATTTAAAATTTTACCACCAGTAGTAGTTGGTCCAGTTATCATGGTTATTGGATTAGGTTTAGCGGGAACGGCTGCAGGGATGGCCATGTATAAAAATTTTGGTACACCAGATCAAGAGTATAGTTTAACACATTTTAGTGTAGCACTTGTTACCTTGGCAATTACGATTATTGCATCAGTATTCTTAAAAGGATTTTTAAAAATTATTCCTATATTAATTGGTATTATCGCAGGATATTTAACTGCGATTGCAGTAGGAATTGTCGATTTTGATGGTGTCAAGGCAGCTCCTTGGTTTGAAGTACCACAATTCATGGTACCTTTTGTGAACTATGATCCAGTTATAAGTTGGGAAATTGCGATAGTAATGATTCCAGTTGCAGTAGTAACACTGTCTGAACATATTGGACATCAGCTAGTTTTAAGTAAGGTAGTAGGAAGAAACTTTATTAAAAAACCAGGTCTTCACCGCTCGATTTTAGGTGATGGAACAGGAATTATTATTGGTTCATTCATTGGAGGTCCACCACTTACATCTTATGGTGAAAACATTGGAGTATTAGCGATTACACGTGCTTTCAGTGTGTATGTAATTGGAGGAGCGGCAACAATTGCCATCATGTTTGGATTCGTAGGAAAGATTTCAGCATTAATTAATTCGATTCCACAAGCTGTAATGGGTGGTATCTCAATCCTTCTATTCGGGATTATTGCATCAAGTGGTCTTCGTATGTTAATTGATAATAAAGTAGACTTTGGTAAAAATAGAAACTTAATTATCGCTTCAGTTATCTTAGTATTAGGAATTGGTGGAGCATTCATACAAATTGGAGAACAATTCTCACTTTCAGGAATGGCTTTAGCAGCAATCGTCGGAGTTATCTTAAACTTAGTATTACCTGGTGCAGAGACACCAAAGGATATGTTTGAAGAAAAAACAGAATAAGGTTCACCTTTTAAAAAGAAGTCCAGAGAGGCTTATAAGGGTGTAAAAAAAATAGAACGTACACTTCATATACAATTTGTAATGGATTGTATATGAAGTACGAGCTATTTAAAAAAGCACCCTAAATCAAATGTTTAGGGTGCTTTTTTAGAAAGTTTTGCGTTTAATTCGTAAAGGAGGAAGACACTAATGAATCATTTATTAACAACTAATGAGTTATCTGTTACAGAAATTAATGAAATATTAAATGATGCAAGAAACTTCGCAAACGGGGATGTATGGACACCAAATTGTCAGACATTTACGGCTAATTTATTTTTTGAAAACAGCACAAGAACGAAAGTGAGTTTTGAAGTAGCTGAAAGAAAACTTGGATTAGATGTAATTCCTTTTGAAGTATCGACTTCTAGTGTACAAAAAGGTGAAACGCTTTACGATACAGTAAAAACTTTAGAATCAATTGGAGTAGGAGCAGTGGTAATCCGCCACTATGAAGATCAATACTTCAATCAGCTAATCAATAAGGTAAATATACCTATAATAAATGCTGGAGATGGCTGCGGACATCATCCAACACAATGTCTATTAGATTTATTAACCATAGTTCAAGAGTTTGGCAGTTTTAAAGGATTAAAAGTAGCGATTATTGGTGATATACGACATAGTCGTGTTGCTCGTTCAAATGCCGATGCTTTAACAAGATTGGGAGCAACTGTTGTGTTCTCAGGCCCACAAGAGTGGTTTGATGAAACAATTCGAACTGGAGAATATGAAGATATAGATACAGCTGTTCAAACATCAGATGTTGTAATGTTATTAAGAATTCAACACGAACGTCATGATGAGGAAATGGTTGGAAGTAAAGAAGAATATCTACAAAGATATGGACTTACGAAGGAACGAGAAAGACAAATGAAAGAGAAAAGCATCATTATGCATCCTGCACCAGTCAATCGTAATGTAGAGATAGATGAAGAGTTAATAGAATGTGAACGTTCTAGAATATTTAAACAAATGGAAAACGGTGTTTTTATTCGTATGGCTGTACTTAAGAGAGCATTAAAAGGAACAAAAGCTGAAGGGAGAATTATCAATGGCAACTTTAATAAAGAATGGTCAATTGTTTAATAATGAAGGCAAACTAGAAGCAAAGGATTTAAAAATAGATAACGGATATATTGTTGAGATTGCTGACCAAATTAACGATAATGACTGTGAAATAATTGATGCTACTGGATTAGTAGTATCACCAGGTTTTGTAGACTTACATGTTCATTTACGTGAGCCAGGTGGGGAGAAGAAAGAAACGATTGAAACTGGTACTAAAGCAGCAGCTCGTGGTGGTTTTACAACTGTTGCTGCAATGCCAAATACTCGTCCAGTTCCAGATACAAAAGAAAATATGACTAACTTGATGAAACGTATCGAAGAAACTGCGGTTGTACGCGTTTTACCATATGGTTCTATTACAATACGTGAAGCAGGTCAGGAGTTAACAAATCTTGATGAATTAAAACAAGCTGGTGCATTTGCCTTCACTGATGATGGTGTTGGAGTACAATCAGCGGCAATGATGTTAGAAGCAATGAAAAATGCCGCAAAAGTAGATGCAGCTATTGTAGCGCACTGTGAAGAAAATACGTTGATTAATAAAGGTTGTGTGCATGAAGGAGAATTTTCTAAAAAGCATGGGCTAAATGGTATACCATCTGTTTGTGAATCGGTTCAAATTGCCAGAGATGTTCTTTTAGCTGAAGCGGCAGATTGTCACTATCATGTCTGCCATATTAGTACAGAAGGCTCGGTGCGAGTGGTAAGAGATGCTAAAAGAGCTGGGATCAAAGTAACAGCAGAAGTTACACCACATCATTTGTTACTTTGTGAAGATGATATTCCAGGTCTTGATACAAACTATAAAATGAATCCACCGCTAAGAGGAAAGAAAGACCATGCAGCATTAATTGAAGGATTATTAGATGGAACAATTGATTTTATTGCGACAGATCATGCGCCTCATACAGCAGAAGAAAAAGCTGAGAAAATCGAATTAGCGCCATTTGGAATTGTTGGTTTGGAAACAGCATTTCCTCTTCTTTACACACATTTAGTAGAAAAGCACATTATTACACTAGAGCAATTATTAAGCTTTTTAACAAGTAAACCTTCAGAAGCATTTAAGCTTCCATATGGAACATTACAAGAAGGGAAGCTAGCTGATGTAGTGTTACTTGATTTAAATGAAGAGAAAGAAATTGATGTTAAAGAATTTGCCTCTAAAGGAATCAATACTCCTTTTGCAGGTTGGAACTGTAAGGGATGGCCAGTATTAACAATGGTCGAAGGAAAAGTAGTTTGGCAGAAGGAGAGCATTCAAGCATGAAAAGACAACTGATTTTAGAAGATGGAACAGTATTCATAGGGGAAGCATTCGGAGCGGATGTTGAGAGAATGGGAGAGGTTGTATTTAATACTGGAATGACAGGATATCAAGAAGTGTTATCGGATCCTTCATATTGCGGTCAAATCGTTACCCTCACATACCCACTGATTGGAAATTACGGAATTAATAGAGATGATTTTGAATCGATTACACCTGCTATTTCAGGATTTATAGTAAAAGAAGTGGCAGATTTCCCATCTAACTGGAGAAATGAATGTACGTTAGATGAGTATTTTAAACGTAATAAAATTCCTGGAATCTCAGGGATTGATACTAGAAAATTAACAAGAATTATCCGTCAATACGGTACATTAAAAGGTGCTTTAACGAATGTTGAAAAAAAACCAGAAGATGTTATTGAAATTTTAAAGGCAACGGTTTTACCTAACGACCAAGTAAAGAAAGTATCTACAAAAAGAGCTTACCCAAGTCCAGGAAGAGGTTCTCGAGTTGTATTAGTTGATTTTGGTATGAAGCACGGAATTCTTCGTGAACTAAATAAAAGAGATTGTGATGTAGTCGTTGTACCTTACAATATAACAGCTGAAGAGATTCTGAACTTAAGTCCAGATGGAATTATGTTATCAAATGGACCTGGTGATCCAAAGGATGTTCCTCAAGCAATTGAAATGATCAAAGGTGTGCAAGGGAAGGTACCTCTGTTTGGGATTTGTTTAGGACATCAGTTATTCGCTTTAGCAAATGGAGCAAACACAGCACCATTGAAATTCGGTCATCGTGGTTCAAATCATCCTGTAAAAGATTTAGCTACAGGTAAGATTTCGATTACATCTCAAAACCACGGATATACGGTTGAAGAAGATTCGATAGGCAATACACCATTAGAAATTACACATATTGCATTAAATGATGGAACGGTAGAAGGTTTAAAACATAAGGAATACCCAGCATTCACCGTACAATATCATCCAGAAGCATCGCCTGGTCCAGAGGATGCAAATGGATTATTTAATCAATTCATTAACATGATTGAAGCAGCAAAAGCGGAGGTAGAAAAATAATGCCAAAACGTACAGACATTAAAAGCATACTTGTTATAGGCTCAGGTCCTATCATTATCGGTCAAGCAGCGGAATTTGATTATGCGGGAACCCAAGCTTGTATTGCACTTAAAGAAGAAGGCTACCGAGTTATTTTAATAAACTCCAACCCAGCAACAATCATGACAGATACTGAAATAGCAGATGCTGTTTACATAGAACCGTTAACACTTGAATTCGTTAGTAAAATCATTCGTAAAGAACGCCCAGATGCATTGCTACCCACATTAGGAGGTCAAACAGGGCTAAACTTAGCTGTTGAACTTTCTGAAGCGGGTGTTCTTGAAGAATGTGGCGTAGAGATTCTTGGAACAAAACTTTCAGCGATTGAACAAGCAGAAGATCGTGATCTTTTCAGAACTCTAATGAATGAGTTAGGAGAACCAGTACCTGACAGTGATATCATTCACACTCTTGAAGAAGCATATACGTTCGTTAACCGTGTAGGATATCCAATTATAGTAAGACCTGCATTCACACTTGGTGGAACTGGCGGTGGTATTTGTTCTAATGAAGAAGAACTAATTGAAATCGTAACTAGTGGATTGAAACATAGCCCTGTAACACAGTGTTTAATTGAAAAAAGTATTGCAGGCTTTAAAGAAATCGAATACGAAGTAATGCGAGATAGCAATGACAATGCAATTGTCGTATGTAATATGGAAAATATTGATCCGGTTGGTGTACACACTGGTGATTCAATCGTTGTTGCGCCAAGCCAAACATTAAGTGATCGTGAATATCAATTATTACGTAACTGTTCTTTAAAAATTATCCGTGCCCTACAAATAGAAGGTGGATGTAATGTTCAGCTTGCACTAGATCCAGATAGCTTCAATTACTATATTATCGAAGTAAATCCACGTGTAAGCCGTTCGTCAGCACTTGCTTCTAAAGCAACTGGTTACCCAATTGCAAAATTAGCAGCAAAAATTGCTGTTGGATTAACTTTAGATGAAATGATGAACCCTGTAACAGGCAAAACATACGCAAGCTTTGAACCAGCATTAGACTATGTAGTTTCTAAAATCCCTAGATGGCCTTTTGATAAATTTGAATCAGCCAATCGCCACCTTGGAACACAAATGAAAGCTACTGGTGAAGTAATGGCAATTGGTCGTTCGTTGGAAGAGTCGCTGTTAAAAGCAGTACGTTCATTAGAATCTGGTATTTATCATCTTGGTTTAAAAGATGACGAACAGATTACAGATGAGTTAATTGAGAAGCGTATTAGAAAAGCTGGTGATGAGCGTTTATTCTATATTGGTGAAGCGTTAAGACGTGGAGTAACAATTGAAACTATTCACGCTTGGAGCAAAATCGACTTGTTCTTCCTGAAAAAGTTTGAGAATATTATTAAGCTAGAAAAAGAAGTAGCAAGTGCACCATTTAATTTAGAAGTAGCAACAAAAGCAAAAGAATCCGGTTTTGCGGATATTACTATTGCGAAGTTATGGAATTCAACAGAATTAGATGTTTACAATTGGAGAAAAGAAAATCAATTAACACCTGTTTACAAAATGGTTGATACTTGTGCAGCGGAATTTGAATCAGAAACTCCTTATTTCTACGGAACATACGAAGAAGAAAATGAAAGTATTGTAACAGATCGTAAGAGTGTAATCGTACTAGGTTCAGGTCCAATTCGCATCGGTCAAGGTGTAGAGTTTGATTATGCAACTGTTCACTCTGTATGGGCAATTAATCAAGCTGGCTATGAAGCAATTATTATTAACAACAATCCTGAAACGGTTTCAACAGATTTTAGCATTTCGGATAAGCTGTATTTTGAGCCATTAACAATTGAAGATGTTATGCATATTATCGATCTTGAAAAACCAGAGGGTGTAGTTGTTCAATTTGGTGGTCAAACAGCTATTAACCTAGCCGATAAATTAGTTGAACGTGGTGTGAAAATACTAGGAACTTCACTTGAAGATTTAGATCGCGCTGAAAACCGAGATAAATTTGAACATGCTTTAACCGAACTAGGAATTCCACAGCCGAAAGGGAAAACAGCAACATCGGTTGAAGAAGCAGTAACCATTGCAACAGATATCGGATATCCAGTATTGGTACGTCCTTCATATGTATTAGGAGGTCGTGCAATGGAAATTGTTTATAAAGAACAGGAGCTACTGCATTATATGGAAAATGCGGTAAAAGTAAATCCAGAGCATCCTGTATTGATTGACCGCTATGTAACAGGGAAAGAAATTGAGGTTGATGCTATTTCAGATGGAAAAGATGTTGTAATCCCTGGAATAATGGAGCATATTGAGCGAGCTGGAGTTCACTCAGGCGATAGTATTGCGGTATATCCACCTCAAAATATTTCACAAATCGTGAAAGATAAAATTATTGCTTATACGAAAAGTCTTGCAAGAGGACTAAATATTATTGGGTTATTGAATATTCAATACGTTGTAAAAGACGATGATGTATTTGTTATTGAAGTAAATCCTCGCTCAAGTCGTACAGTGCCATTTTTAAGTAAAATTACAAATGTACCAATGGCGAATGTAGCGACAAAAGTAATATTAGGACAAAGCTTAAAAGAGCAAGGATATCAATCAGGGCTTGTTAAAGAGCAAGATGGTGTCTTTGTTAAAGTCCCAGTATTCTCGTTTGCAAAACTGAGAAGAGTGGATATTACATTAGGACCTGAGATGAAATCTACAGGTGAAGTAATGGGAAAAGATTCAACATTAGAAAAAGCTCTATACAAAGGTTTAGTAGCTTCCGGTATTCAAATGAAAATGCATGGATCTGTACTATTAACAATTGCGGATAAAGATAAAGAGGAAGCATTACAGTTAGCGAAAAGATTCCATAACATTGGCTATCAACTATTGGCGACAAGTGGAACAGCCTCATTATTACAAAAAGCAGGAATTCCGGTTAAGATTGTTAATAAAATCGGATCTGATGAGCCAACCTTACTAGATGTAATTCGAAATGGCGAGGCACAATTTGTTATTAATACGTTAACAAAAGGTAAACAACCAGAACGAGATGGATTTAGAATTCGTCGTGAGTCAGTTGAAAATGGAGTACCATGTTTAACTTCACTTGATACAGCTGAAGCGATTTTGCGAGTATTTGAATCAATGACTTTTTCAGCTGAAGCCATGCACAAATTGCAAAAGGAAGGTGCAATTTAATGAAGAAAAATGAAAGATTAACAGTCATTAGTCAGAATGAAATTGCACAATCAATTTTCGAGCTTACCCTTCAGGGTGAGCTCGTTTCTGAGATGAAGCAACCTGGTCAATTTGTTCATATTAAAGTATCGGATAGTTTTGAGCCACTTCTAAGAAGACCGATTAGTATTTGTTCTATTAATCCCAAATTAAATCAATTTACAATGATCTATCGCGCAGAAGGAAGAGGGACAAAATTATTAGCTGAAAAAAGAGCTAATGAAACAGTTGATGTATTAGGACCATTAGGAAATGGCTTTCCTATAGAAGAAGCTAGAAATGGTGAGATAGCTCTTCTAGTTGGTGGTGGAATTGGTGTACCACCACTTTATGAACTATCTCAACGTTTAGTGGAAAAAGGAGTTAAAGTAATTCACGTTTTAGGCTTTCAGTCCCAAAATGTCGCATTCTATGAAGAAAAATTCTCTGCATTAGGCGATACCTATATAGCGACTGTCGATGGTTCATTAGGTGAACAAGGGTTTGTTACCGATATTATTGAAAAAAAAGCGATAGATTTTGATATTTTATATTCTTGTGGACCTACGCCAATGCTAAAAGCATTAGAAAACAATTATTCTCATAAAAAAGTATTCTTATCTCTTGAAGAAAGAATGGGTTGTGGAATTGGAGCATGTTATGCATGTGTATGTAAAACAAACGATAATCGTCCAGGTCATAATTACAAAAAAGTCTGCAGCGACGGACCAGTTTTTCGTTCGGGAGAGGTGATCCTATGAGTAAATTACAGATAGAACTACCAGGTTTATCACTTAAAAATCCTATCATGCCTGCGTCTGGATGCTTTGGTTTTGGTAAAGAGTTTAGTGAGTTATATGATTTAAATGTATTAGGATCCATTATGATCAAAGCTACAACAGTAGAAAGTAGATTTGGAAATCCAACACCACGCGTTGCTGAGACACATGCAGGTATGTTAAATGCTATAGGTCTACAAAATCCTGGATTAGAGCATGTAATGAATAATGAATTAAAATGGTTAGAGCAATTTGATCTTCCTATTATTGCAAATGTCGCAGGTTCTACTGAGGAAGATTATGTTGAAGTTGCTAAAGAAATATCTACTGCAACAAACGTTTCAGCACTCGAATTAAATATTTCTTGTCCCAACGTTAAAGAAGGCGGTATCGCCTTTGGTACGGATCCAGAAACGGCCAAACGTTTAACGAGAAAAGTAAAAGAAGCTTCTCAAGTACCTGTTTATGTAAAGCTATCTCCAAACGTAACAAATATTGTTGAAATGGCAAAAGCTGTTGAAGACGGTGGAGCAGATGGTTTAACAATGATTAATACATTGTTAGGTATGAAATTAGATTTGAAAACGGCAAAACCAGTAATAGCTAATAAAACAGGTGGCTTATCCGGACCTGCTATTAAACCCGTTGCCATCCGTATGATTCATGAAGTTAGTCAACAAGTCAATATTCCAATCATCGGTATGGGTGGTATAACGAATGCTGAAGATGTGATTGAATTTTTTTATGCAGGAGCAAGTGCAGTAGCAGTTGGAACTGCAAACTTTGTGGATCCTTTTGTTTGCCCAACTATTATTGAAAAACTTCCAGCTTTACTTGAAGAATTAGGATATGGGCATATCACAGAATGCATCGGAAGGAGCTGGAAATAGTGAATAAATCACTTATAGTAGCATTAGATTTTAATAGTTTAAAAGAAGTGACAAGTTTTTTAGATCAATTTGAGAATGAGAGTTTATTTGTAAAGGTTGGCATGGAATTATACTATAGTGCTGGGCCTAGTATTATTGAAGAAATTAAAAATCGAGGACATAAAATATTTTTAGATTTAAAGCTTCATGATATTCCGAATACAGTTAAGCAGGCGATGAAAGTTCTGGCTACACTAGATGTAGACTTAGTAAATGTCCATGCTGCTGGTGGTAAGAGAATGATGAGTGCAGCATTAGAAGGTTTACTCGAGGGTACAGCTCAAGGTAAGCAACGTCCATTAATCATTGCTGTGACTCAACTTACATCTACTACTGAAGAGGAAATGAAGCAAGACCAGCGTATAGAAATTAGCTTAGAAGAGTCCGTTTTATCATATGCTACACTAGCCAAAGAAGCTGGATTAGACGGCGTTGTATGTTCAACTCATGAGGTTGAAAGAATTCATGAACTGTTAGGTAATGACTTTTTAACTGTTACGCCAGGTATACGTATGGCAGATGATGATGCTCATGATCAAAAACGTATTGCAACACCAGAAAAAGCAAGATTATTAGGTACAAATGCTATTGTTGTAGGTAGAACGATTACAAAGGCAGCATCACCAGTTGAAGCCTATCGATTAGTTAAACATGCTTGGGAGGGTACTAATTAATGAAAGTTACAATTGCAGAACAATTATTAGATATAAAAGCTGTATTTTTACAACCAAATGATCCTTTTACTTGGTCGTCTGGAATGAAATCACCTATTTATTGCGATAATCGATTAACATTATCATATCCGACAGTTCGTAAAAATATTGCAAAAGGTTTGGTTCAATTAATTCAGAAATTTTATCCTGAAGCTGAACTAATTGCTGGAACTGCAACAGCTGGAATTCCACATGCTGCTTGGGTGAGCGATCAAATGAATTTACCAATGTGTTATATTCGTTCAAAAGCTAAAGGGCATGGAAAAGGAAATCAAATTGAAGGAATTGCAGCACCTGGTCAAAAAGTAGTTGTTGTAGAAGATTTAATTTCAACAGGCGGAAGTGTTATAACAGCTGTACAGGCACTAAGAGAAGCAGGCTGTGAAGTGTTAGGTGTTGTTTCAATTTTTACGTATGAACTTGCAAAAGGTAAAGAACAGTTAGAAGCTGAGGGTATTGTCAATCATTCTTTAAGTAATTATTCAACATTAGTAGAAGTCGCACAAGAAAAAGGATATATTGCTGAGGAAGATGTGCAAAAATTAACAAAGTGGCGTGAAACTCCAACAGAAACGGCTTGGATGGAAGCGTAAAATTGCCCATATAAAAGGCCATAAAAAGGTGATGAAAATTCCCTTTTTATGGCCTTTATTTTTTACTATTCATTAGTAGTTAATTCTTCTTTAAGAATAGAATATAGTTTTATATCTTGGTGTCGCCCTTTAACAAATATGGCCTTTCTCATAGTTCCCTCATATGTAAAACCATTTTTTTCGAGCACCCGTTGAGACCCGATATTTTCTACAAAACAACGAGCTTGAATTCTAACTAAATCCATGTTGTTGAAACCAAACTTTATAACAGCTTCAGCTGCTTCAGATGTAATACCTTTTCTCCAATAATATTTAGATATGGCATAGCCTATTTCTGCTATTTTATGTTTAGGATCCCAGGAAACAAAATCGATTGTACCTATTAGTTTATTGCTTTGCTTTAATTGGATTCCCCATGGAGCGACTTTCTTTAAGTAATATTTTTGTTGAGCGAAATGTATGAATCCTTTCGTATCTGCTAATGTTTGGTGAGCCTCCCAAGTAACATATTTACTAACTTCCTCCTGAGAAGTATATTCATACATATCTTCGGCATCTTTCATAGTAATTTTTCGTAAGATAAGTCGTTCGGTTTCTAATTGAGGCATTTGCGCAAAAATGTTTTCCATCTCCATGTAATCACTCCTGGAATACTTGATAGTTTAATTATAGATTTTTTTATGAATAATAAGAAGATAGTATATTGTGAACTTTTTGGTAGATTTATGACAGAGATTGGATTGGCTCGCAGTAAACAAAATAAAACTCCCTAGAATGCAATCTTAGGGAGTTTTATTTTATCTTCTACTTAAATAAATTTCCTTTGTGGAACAATGGTTTGCTTTATTTTTTTAAACTTAAAACGATATCTGCATTTGGGGTTACATAAATCGTTGTTTGATTGTCATAAATTACGTAACCAGGTTTAGAACCTTTTGGCTTTTTAACATTTCTAATCTGAGTATAATCAACAGGAACTTGGCTAGATTCCTTTGCTTTACTATAGTAAGCAGCAATAGTAGCAGCCTCTTGTATGCTTGTATCAGATGGAGAACTATTACGTATAACGACATGGGATCCAGGTATATCCTTCGTATGGAACCATAGCTCATCTCTTTTACTAAGCTTATTTGTTAAAAATTCATTTTGGATATTATTTTTGCCAACAAGTATGAGGTCTCCATCCGAGGAAATATACTCATCTAAAATTGGTTTTGCATCTTTTTTCTTTTTCATCCCTTTTTTATTTCGAACTTTAATATATCCGCCATCTTGAAGTTCTTCTCTTATTTCTTCAATATCTCTTGGTTGAGCTGAATCTAACTGTTGTAAAAGTGAATCGAAATACATGACTTCTTCTTTAGCTAGTTCAATTTGCACAGAGACAATTTTAATCGCATGTTTAGCTTTTTGATATTTCTTAAAGTAGGCTTGCGCATTTTGAGAAGGTGATTTTTGTGGATCTAATGAAATTTTTATTGTATTACCTTCTTCTTCATAGTAATTGATAACGTCAATTTCCGTCATTCCTTGAGTAATTTGAAACATGTTTGCTGTAAGAAGTTCACCTTTCAGCTGAAATTCTTCTGCTTTTTCACTTTCTTGTAATGTGACTTGTAGCTTTGTTATTTTCTTTTCATTTTTTTCCTTTTCGTTATTGATAAAGCGTTCTAAATCCTGAGCTTGTTGTTTTATCCGATCACGAGCTGCCTTACCAAAGTAGAATCGATCTAGCATTTCACTTAAAGTTGTATACGTTTTACACGTTCCCTCAAGATGTGCAATAGGTATACAGTAAAAATGTTCTTTATTTGTATAGAAAATAGATGGCTTATATTGTTGCTGTTGAAAATGTTCCATAACATGTAAAAATGATTTTATGATGTTATCTGAAGTAGGTAATCCACTGTTAAAAAGTATTTCTTTTGCTATGAAAGGCGATAAGCCAGAAAAATGGGCGACAAGCTGCTTGTCTAATTTGCCAGCATTCATATCCAGTGATTTTAGTATATCTGTTTCGGATGCCGTTATTGGATTTAGTTTGTTTTGTTCTGGAGGAAACTTATACAATTGTCCAGGCAAAATAGCACGATAGGAATTGACTGCATAGGATACATGTTTGATACTATCTAAAATAGTGTTGTTTTCGTTGTTAACTAAAATGATGTTACTATGGCGCCCCATAATTTCAACAATTAATTTTTTGTAGCTAATATCCCCTATTTCATTTCTACCTTTGATATCGAAGATGATAATTCGATCCAAATCTTTTTGATATATATTTTCAATGATTGCACCTTCTAGATGCTTGCGCAATAACATGCAGAACATCGGAGGATCTTGAGGATTTTCATAAGCTTCCTCTGTTAGCTGAGCTCTACTATAGCTGGGATGAGCAGATAGTAATAATTTATGATTTTTACCATTCGCTCGAATAATCATAATAATTTCATTTGGATAAGGTTGATGAATTTTATTAATTCTTCCCCCATTTATTGTATGTGTCAATTCTTCACACATTGCTTTTGTAAATAGACCATCGAATGCCATAAAAAAACTTCCTTTTCTTTTTATAAAGTGAAACATTCTTCTAGTTAAGATGGACCTCATCTTAGCATAAAGATTCGTTGATTAAACAGGTTGTTTTCGTATACTTGGTTGCCTACTAAGGAGTGAGTAGTGCTTAAATTCTGCTTCTGGATGCTTCCGTAGGGGTTTCGCATCTTATACTCCAATCAACCGACCTTTTTATCCACTGGTTATCTTCACCAAGCGTATTGGAATGCAACAATCTTTTAGAAAACAACCATTAAATAAGTATTACAATCGCTTGAATTATAGAGATAACATAGTCCGGTTCTGTTTCCAAGGTCTCTTTAGAGGTTAATCCGCCCAAAAGGTTAAAAAGCGACTTCCTAACCAATTTTCCTTATGCTGGTCAGGGCTAAACTAGTTGCTTCCGCTTTTCTAAATAAGTATAGCATTTTTTTGGACGAGTCTGAATAAGCATGATTAAAAGGAGGACAACTCTTTATAGTAACGAAATGGAAGTGAGAGAAATTCATGATGCTTAGAGAAATGAATGTGAAAGAGTTAGAAAGAACTCTGAACACCAATTGTAAAAGTGGTCTAAGTGAGGAAGAAGTGGGGCATCGATTAAAGAAAGATGGGTTCAATGAATTACAAGAAGGAGAAAAACAATCTGCATTACTCGTGTTTTTTAGTCAATTTAAAGATTTTATGGTATTGGTGTTACTTGCAGCAACGTTAATATCCGGTTTGTTAGGAGAATATGTGGATGCCATAGCTATTATTGCGATTGTTGTAATTAATGCATTTTTAGGATTCTTTCAGGAAAGAAAAGCCGAAAAATCATTAGAGGCGCTAAAGGAAATGTCAGCTCCCCAAGTAGTTGTTTTACGGGAGGGGAAATGGCTTAAAATTGTTGCAAAAGAAGTGGTTGTTGGGGATATATTGAAGTTTTCAACCGGAGATCGAATAGGTGCTGATTTACGAATTATTGAAGATTTTTCTTTAGAAATCGAAGAGTCCGCTTTAACAGGTGAATCAGAGGCTGTTACGAAAACATCTTCCCCTGTTTTCCATACAATTCATAGCATTGGTGATGAAGAAAATATGGCATTTATGGGAACGATGGTAACGCGAGGTAAAGGTGTTGGAATAGTAACGGCTATAGGTATGCAGACGGCTATGGGACACATCGCAGATATGCTTCAATCGGCGGAAAAGATGATTACTCCTTTACAGCATAAATTAGAACAGCTAGGAAAAATTTTGATTGTAGCAGCCATTTTTTTAACGATATTAGTGGTAGGGTTAGGAGTATATCAAGGTAATGATTTCTATACAATGGTTTTAGCAGGGGTCTCGTTAGCTGTGGCTGCCATACCAGAGGGATTACCAGCTATCGTTACAGTGGCTTTATCATTAGGCGTCCAAAGAATGATAAAACAAAAAGCAATAGTTAGAAAGCTTCCTGCAGTTGAAACATTAGGTTGTGCATCTGTTATTTGTTCAGATAAAACGGGCACAATGACTCAAAATAAGATGACCGTCACAACGATTTGGAATAGTGGTAAAACGTACTTACTAAGCGGTAAGGGAAATGAAGCAGAAGGTGCGTTTTATGAAAATGATAGAGAATTAAACAGCTTACCTAAGTCGTTACAACAACTACTTACTTTTGGTTTGTTATGTAATTCTTCTGATGTCAGATCAAAGGATGGAAAATTAGTTATTGATGGAAGTGCGACAGAAGGTGCGATTCATATTGCTGCCATAAAGGCTGGGATTACTAAACACCAATTAATGAAACAGTTTAAAATAATTAAAGAATTTCCTTTTGATTCAACAAGAAAAATGATGAGTGTCATCATACAAGATGAGCATGGGAAAAAATTTGCCATTACAAAAGGAGCACCAGATGTCCTTTTGGGAAAATGTAAATCTATTTTGTGGGATGAAAGAGTTCAACGAATGGATCAATCAATCGCGCAGGAAGTTCAGATTTCCATTGATGATATGGCTTCCCATGCGTTAAGAACGATAGCGGTTGGTTATAAACCGCTCACATCTCAAAGTGCATACATAAATGAAAATGATATTGAGCAGGAATTAACGTTAATCGGTTTACAAGGAATGATTGACCCACCTAGACCAGAAGTCAAAGAAGCCGTTGAAGAATGTCGGAAAGCAGGAATTAAGACCATCATGATTACAGGTGATCATGTAACGACCGCTTCAGCTATAGCGAAAAATTTAGGTGTGTTAAATGAGCATCAGTTGGTCGTTGAAGGTAAAGAATTAAACGAAATGAGTATTGAGGAATTGGAAAACGTTGTGGACGATGTTGCTGTATTTGCGCGAGTATCTCCGAAACATAAATTGAAAATTGTAAAAGCATTACAAAATAAGGGACATGTAGTAGCTATGACTGGAGACGGTGTCAATGATGCTCCAGCAATAAAATCTGCAGACATAGGGATTGCAATGGGGATTACAGGAACAGATGTATCGAAGGAAGCTTCTTCCTTAGTTTTGTTAGATGATAATTTTGCTACGATAAAAGCTGCTATTAAAGAAGGAAGAAATATTTATGAGAATATTCGGAAATTTATAAGATACTTATTAGCTTCTAATGTAGGGGAAATTCTTGTTATGTTATTTGCCATGTTACTTGCATTACCTTTACCAATGTTTCCAATACAAATTCTATGGGTGAATCTTGTTACAGACGGTTTACCAGCTATGGCATTAGGTTTGGATCAACCAGAAGGCAATGTTATGAAACGAAATCCTCGTCATCCAAAAGAAGGAGTGTTTGCAAGAGGTTTATGGTGGAAAATAATCTCAAGAGGATTCTTAATAGGGCTAGTTACGTTAATAGCATTTATGTCAGCTTTGCATCTAAATCCGAATCAGGAAAATTATCCTCAAACCATCGCTTTTGTAACCTTATGCTTAGCACAACTGATACATGTGTTTGATTGTCGAAGTGAAAGAAATATTTTTGCAAGGAATCCGTTCGGGAATATGTATTTAGTTTGGGCAGTTATTCTTTCAATGGTAATGGTTCTTGTAGTAGTCTATTATCCTCCTTTACAAGTAATCTTTAAAACAGTTGCTATTCCACTTAAAGATTGGCTAATGATTATTGGATTAGCATCACTACCAACTTTTTTATTGGCAGGGACATTTTTAGTAAGAAAAGCAACGTAACTTATGATATAATCTAAAAGGTAATAGGGTGTCCTCTATTACCTTTTTATATGTATTAAGATGGAAAAAGTGTACCAACAACGCTGTTCATATACATCTGTTTAAGTGCAATACTTAGACTCCATATATGTGCTAGAATTGGAAGTGATTGATAATGGTTATAAGTATGACGGGGTACGGACGTGGTGTGAGTCAAAGTGAGAACTTGCTCATTCATGTTGAAGTGAAAACTGTGAATCATCGATTTTGTGAGTATCATATTAGAATGCCTCGCCAACTACTTATTATAGAGGATAAGGTAAAAAAACAATTAGCTTCATACATAAGAAGAGGAAGAGCAGAAGTATTTATTTCAATTGAAGGCGATGGACTAATCCAAAAAGAACTTCAAGTTGATTGGTCTCTTCTAGATCAATATATAAATAATATGGATATTATTACTGATAAATATCATTTGCATCCTAATAGCTTACATAATTCGGTCGCTCAAATGGAAGATGTGTTTTTCATAAAAGAAAAGCCAATGGATGCTACTGAGGTAGAAACACAAGTTCTTCAAGCGGTTAAGGAAGCTGGAGAACAGCTGAAAAAGATGAGAGAAGCGGAAGGTCTTCTTTTGAAGAAAGATATTCAAACTCAGCTTGAAAAGCTACAAAATACCGTTGAAAAAGTAAAAGATTATGCTCCAGTTGTTATTCAACAATATAAGGAGCGACTCCAACAAAAAATGACGGAATTTACGTCTGGACTGGTTGATGAAATTCGATTACTCAATGAGGTTGCAATCTTTACAGATAAAGCAGATATCAATGAGGAGTTAACGAGGCTAAATAGTCATATCAGTCAGTTTTTATCGACGATCGAGAATGATGAAGCTATGGGAAGAAAACTAGATTTTCTTGTTCAGGAAATGAATCGTGAAGTAAATACCATTGGCTCAAAGGCAAATGATGCCAATATAGCATCTGAAGTTATTGAGATGAAAAGTTTACTTGAAAAAATCAAGGAACAAATACAAAATATAGAATAAACATCGTTTATAGCTCTATTATGAAGGTCAAACTAGTATTATGATAAATGGAGGATCATTATGTCGATTAAGTTAATAAATATTGGCTATGGGAATATCGTTTCTGCTAACCGTATTATTTCTATTGTTAGTCCAGAGTCGGCTCCAATTAAAAGAATAATACAGGAAGCAAGAGATAGGGGTTCGTTAATTGATGCTACCTATGGTAGGAGAACAAGAGCCGTTATTGTTACGGATAGTGATCATGTCATTTTGTCGGCAGTACAGCCTGAAACAGTTGCTTCGAGGCTTCATGATCGAGAAGATAGTGTAGAGGAAGGATAAGTGGAATTAATGAAAGAAAAAGGGTTGCTCATTGTATTATCAGGACCTTCAGGTGTAGGAAAAGGAACAGTTCGTAAGGAATTGTTTTCACATTCTGATGTGGCATTTGAATACTCAATTAGCATGACAACTCGTGCTCCTCGTGAGGGAGAAGTTGATGGTGTAGATTATTTCTTCAAATCACGTGAAGAATTTGAATCCTTAATTAAACAAGGTAAATTATTGGAGTATGCAGAGTTTGTTGGGAATTACTATGGTACTCCAGTGGATTATGTTCGAGAAACAATTGATAACGGAAAAGACGTATTTCTAGAGATTGAGGTACAAGGCGCTAGACAAGTACGTGAAAAATTTCCAGAAGCTTTATTTATCTTCCTGGCACCACCTAGCTTGTCCGAGCTAGAAAACCGAATTGTCGGACGTGGTACTGAGACAAATGAAGTAATTGCTAATCGATTACAAACTGCTAGAGAAGAAATTGAAATGATGGACTTGTATGATTATGTAGTAGAAAACGACACAGTCGAATCTGCTTGTGATAAAATAAAAGCTATTGTTGTTGCAGGTCATTGCAACAGGGAATACGTGGCAAAAAGATATTTAAAAATGTTGGAGGTTGAATAAATTTGTTATATCCATCTATTGACTCATTATTAAATAAAATTGATTCTAAATACTCTTTAGTTTCAGTTGCAGCTAAGCGTGCTAGAAAGATGCAACTAAATGGAGATCAAAAAATTGCTAATCCTGTTTCACATAAGAATGTAGGTAAAGCATTGGAAGAAATTAATGCGGGAATACTAACGTATACGCATGAATCAGCTGATCGAACAAATGAATAAGCGATAATGATTGGAGGGTGTCGTAAAAGCTTTGCTTTTGTTTGACACCCTCTTACGCTTTATTTTATGATTTTTTTGAGTGTGAAGCTACTTTGAGAATTGATGAAAAATAATACATAATCCTTCATAATAGAAACAGAAATAATCGGGAGGAAGTTTAATGCTGAAAGATAAAAAAATATTATTATGTGTAACTGGTGGAATTGCCGTATATAAAGCAGCAGCTTTTACAAGTAAGCTAACACAACAAGGAGCAAAGGTTAAGGTTGTAATGAGCGAATCAGCAACAAAATTTGTTGCCCCTATCACTTTTCAGGCATTATCACGCAATGAAGTTTTTACAAGTACATTTCAAGAGAATAATCCAGAAGTTGTCGCGCACATTGATTTAGCAGATTGGGCAGATATTGTTATTGTCGCTCCTGCTACGGCAAATATTATTGGTAAGATGGCAAATGGAATTGCTGATGATATGATTTCGACAATTATGTTAGCAACGACTGCGAAGGTTTTTATTGCTCCTGCAATGAATGTACATATGTATGCTCATCCAGCTGTACAAAAAAACTTAGAAACACTTAGACAATCTGGCTATTCATTTATTGAACCAGGTGAAGGTTATTTAGCATGTGGATACATAGGAAAAGGTCGATTAGAGGAACCAGACAATATGATTCAATATTTGTTACATTATTTAGAAAATCAAAAGCCAAGTCAGCATTTATCCGGGAAAAAGATCATTATTACAGCTGGACCTACAAGAGAAAGAATAGATCCAGTGAGATTCATTACAAACCATTCAACAGGGAAAATGGGCTATGCATTGGCTGAAGAAGCAGCAAATATGGGAGCAGAAGTTACACTTGTATCAGGTCCTGTTAATATTAAAGCCCCTTCTAATGTTCATTTGATTTCTGTTGAATCTGCTCAAGATATGTATGAAGCCGTTTTTGCTAATTTTGAAGAACAAGATGTTGTTATTAAAACGGCGGCTGTTGCAGATTATCGCCCTAAAACAACCTATGATCAAAAAATGAAAAAAAAGGGTGGAGATTTATCGATTGAGCTCGAAAGAACGAAGGATATTTTATTGGAGCTGGGTGAGAAAAAGACTTCACAAATTTTAGTAGGCTTTGCAGCTGAAACAGAAAATGTTGAACAGTATGCAAAAGCCAAGCTTGAAAAGAAACGAGCAGATATGATAGTAGCTAATAACGTAGCAACTAAAGGGGCTGGCTTTGGTGGAGAAACAAACATGGTTACGATTTACGAGCAAAGTGGTAAGGTAGTAGACGTACCGATGATGAGTAAGCATGATGTTGCCAAAGTAATACTTGATGAGATTGCGAGTTTGCTGAAAAAGGATTGATTAGAATGGAAATTGCTTCTGTTGTTGTAGATGTTCCTACTAGACAGACCGATCGAGCATATGATTATTTTATTCCTATGCAGTGGGAAGGAATGATAGTTCCTGGGACTCGTGTTGTAGTTCCATTTGGTCCAAGGAAGGTGCAAGGTTTTGTTGTTGAAATAAAAGAGAGCACTTCTATCGACAAGCTAAAAGGAATTGATTCACTATTAGACCTTGAACCTGTCTTAAATCAAGAGTTACTCCAATTAGCTGATTGGTTAACAACAGAAACACTATGTCTTAAAATTGTAGCCTATCAAGCGATGTTACCAGCTGCTTTGAAAGCAAAATATAAAAAATTATTAACCCTAAAAGGGAATATTGCCAATATTAATGATCATATAAGAAAATATTTTATTCATAATGATGCTGTTGATTTTGAGGCAGCAATGGAACATGAGTATGCTAAAATCTTTCAAAAAGAAATTATTGCAGGAAATATTGAAGTCAATTATCAAGTCAAGGATAAACATAATACAAAGACAGAGAGAAGCGTTGAAGTCCTACTTTCACCAGAAGAATTACAATCAAAGGTAGAAGAAATGAATAAAAGTGCTAAGAAACAAATAAGACTTATGCATTATTTAATGACTCATCAAGAGACTATCTCTGTTCAAAAGTTAATTAAACAAAGCAATTGTGGCGAAAGTGTAATAAAAGCTTTGGCTGACAAAGGCTATATTAAATTTATTCAGACTGAAGTTTATCGTGATCCATTTAAAGAGCGGACCTTTACTAAAAGTCATCATTTAGCTTTAACTGAGGAACAAGCTTCTGTCTTTGTTCCCTTAAAAGAAAGTATGGAGATTAATAAACATGATGTATTCTTATTACATGGTGTGACTGGAAGTGGAAAAACCGAAGTATATCTTCAAAGTATTGATTTAGCTTTAAATAAAGGACAAGAGGCCATTATGCTTGTTCCTGAAATTTCATTAACACCACAAATGGTCGAACGTTTTAAATCTAGATTTGGGGACCGTGTTGCAGTCTTTCATAGTGGACTATCTATTGGTGAAAAATATGATGAATGGAGAAAAATATCAAGAGGAGAAGTACAAGTAGTAGTGGGGGCTCGTTCAGCTATTTTTGCTCCATTTCATAATATAGGAATTATCATTATTGATGAAGAGCATGAAGGAACATATAAACAAGAAGAAACACCACGTTATCACACTCGAGATGTTGCGATTCAAAGAGGTTTATATCATAATTGTCCGGTTGTTTTAGGAAGTGCCACTCCTTCTCTTGAAACGTATGCTCGTGCAAAAAAAGGTGTATATAAACTTTTAGAATTGAAAAATCGAGTGAACAATCGTCCATTACCTACCGTAGAGATAATTGACATGAGGGAAGAACTTCGTGCGGGTAATCGTTCGGTTTTTTCTAAGATTTTGCTCGAGAAAATCCAAGACCGCATTCAAAAGAAAGAACAAACCATCTTAATGCTTAATAAACGTGGTCATTCTTCTTTTGTAATGTGTAGAAGTTGTGGAGAGGTTGCTCATTGTCCTCATTGTGATATTTCTTTAACGTATCATAAGTATAACCATCTGCTAAAGTGTCATTATTGTGGACATGAAGAAGGTATGCCTTCACATTGTCCAGCTTGTAAAAGTGAGGCTATTCGTTTTTTTGGTACTGGTACACAGAAGGTTGAAGAAGAATTAATGAAATTAATACCAAATGCGAAAATCATTCGTATGGATGTGGATACGACTAGTAAGAAAGGAAGTCATGAGAAACTATTGCAGCTTTTTCAATCAGGACAAGCTGATATTTTACTTGGAACACAAATGATTGCGAAAGGGCTAGATTTCCCTAATGTTACTTTAGTAGGTGTTCTATCTGCGGATACAATGCTTCATTTACCAGATTTTCGCTCTTCGGAGAAAACATTTCAATTATTAACTCAGGTTAGTGGAAGAGCTGGAAGACATGAGCTTCCTGGAGAAGTGATTATTCAATCTTATACTCCGGAACACTATTCAATAGTTCTCGCTGCTGATCAACAGTATGAGGCCTTTTTCACACATGAAATGTTTATGAGAAGACAAAGTATGTATCCACCTTACTATTATATCGCTCTTATAACGGTCTCACATCCTGATCTTATGACTACAATTTCTGTGACAGAAAAAATAACAAATTATATGAGAAGCGGATTATCTCGAAAGGCTATTATGCTTGGACCAGCTGCTTCACCTATTCCACGCATCAATAATAGATATCGGTATCAAGTTCTGATAAAATACAAGCGTGAACCTGAGTTGAAAAATAAATTAAGAAATGTAATTGAGCATTATCAACAAAATCGTGCTCAGAAGGATTTACAAATCATTGTAGACTTACATCCACAGATGATGATGTAACTTTCATGAAAAGTTGTAGGAGGAAGAAATTTGTCAAAGTTAGAAATTGTTACCTATCCAAATAAAATCTTAGAAGAGAAATGTGAAGATGTGAAAGTTTTTGACCAAGATTTAGCGAAACTGTTGGATGATATGTATGAGACCATGATAGCAGCTGATGGTGTAGGCTTAGCTGCACCACAAATAAATGTTAATAAACGTATAGCTATCGTTGAAATAGATGAAGAAGAAGGCACATTAGAAATGATTAATCCCGTTGTCATTGAAAAAAAAGGCTCTGATATCGATATTGAAGGTTGCCTGAGTTTTCCTGGGATTTACGGTGAAGTTGAGAGACCAGACTTCGTTGTCATACAAGCACAAGATAGAAATGGAAATCATTATGAATTAGAAGCTGAGGAGTTCTATGCACGTGCAATACAGCATGAAATAGATCACTTAAATGGGGTATTATTTACCTCTAAAGTAATTCGATATATTAAGGAAGAAGAATTAGAAGGGTTTGAAGAAGAATGACAAAAATAATCTTTATGGGAACGCCAGATTTCTCAGTGCCAGTTTTACAAAGAATTATACAAGATGGATATGATGTAATTGCTGTTGTCACTCAGCCAGATCGTCCAGTTGGAAGAAAACGAGTGCTAACACCTCCAGCTGTTAAGGTTGAGGCATTAAAGCATAATATCCCTGTTTATCAGCCAGAAAAAATCCGCAATAAAGAGGAATTAGAGCCAATTCTTGCATTACAACCAGATTTAGTAGTTACAGCTGCATTCGGGCAAATTCTACCTAATGAATTACTTGAAGCTCCGAAATATGGATGTATTAATGTGCATGCTTCCTTGTTACCTGAGTTACGTGGTGGAGCCCCTATTCATTATGCCATTTTAGAGGGTAAAAAAGAAACAGGTATCACGATTATGTACATGGCGGAGAAATTAGATGCAGGTGATATTCTAACACAGGCAAAAGTAACGATTGATGAAGATGATAATGTAGGTACCCTTCATGATAAGCTAAGTGAAGTTGGAGCTAATTTGCTATCAGAAACATTACCTCAACTAATCAAAGGACAATTAAACGCTATCAAGCAAGATGAATCAAAAGCAACATTTGCCTCAAATATTAAACGCGAACAAGAGAAAATTGATTGGACTGTTGATGGAGAGCAAATTTATAATAAAATTCGTGGTTTAAATCCTTGGCCAGTAGCTTACACTCTTTTAGACGGCAAAGTCATGAAGGTTTGGAAAGCAGAAAAAGTGAAAAGAATAGCAGAAGTAGCGCCTGGAGAAATTATTATGATTGAAGATGATGGTTTCATTGTGAAAACAGGAAATGATATAGCTATTAAAGTGACAGAAGTTCAGCCTGCAGGTAAAAAGAAGATGTCGTCTTTTGATTTTCTTCGTGGAGCGGGTGCGAATTTGCAAATTGGAAATCAATTAGGAGTAGAGCATGAGTAAAAACAAAAGCAAAGGTGTTCGAGAACTTGCACTCGATTTAATTCTTTCCGTTGAAAAAAATCAAGCGTATAGTAATTTGTTATTAAATAAGGTTATAAATAAAAATCAATTATCAGCTGCTGATAGTCGATTATTAACTGAAATAACATATGGGACAATTCAACGTAAATTAACGTTAGATTATTTTTTACAACCTTTTGTAAAAAATAACGCTAAAATGGATGATTGGGTAAGAATATTATTAAGATTATCCGTATATCAAATGCATTATTTGGATAAAATACCGGACCATGCCATACTATTTGAAGCGGTAGAAATTGCAAAAAAAAGAGGCCATAAAGGAATTTCAAGCATGGTGAATGGTGTGCTTAGAAATATTCAACGTAAAGGGCTACCTTCATTTGAACTAATAAATAATGACGAAGAGCGAATTAGTGTAGAGACAAGTCATCCACTTTGGTTAGTGGAACGTTGGATTAAGCAATATGGCGTTCAAAAAACGAAGGAAATGTGTGAAAGTAACTTATATGCACCACATCAAACAGCGCGAATTAATGTGGCGAAAATAACTCGAGAGAAAGTAATGGAAAAGTTAGAAGAAGAAGGGTTTTCAGTGAAGGTTAGCGAAGCCATTCCAGAAGGTATCGTTTGTTTACAAGGAAATCTTGCACATTCTCAAGCTTTTAAGGATGGCTTATTGAGTATTCAAGATGAAAGCTCCATACTTGTTGCTCATGCATTAGGAGTAAACGAAAAAGATAGAATTCTTGATTGCTGTGCAGCACCAGGTGGGAAAACAACTTCAATCGCGGAAAGATTACCACAAGGAAGCGTGGTAGCGTTAGATTTACACGATCACAAAGTTAAGCTAATTGAGCAGCAGGCAAAACGATTAGGATTGGCAAATATTGCAACGAGAGCATTTGATGCGCGAAAATCTTCTGAACTATTTGAAGAACAAACATTTGATAAAATTTTAGTTGATGCACCATGTTCTGGTTTAGGAGTAATGAGAAGAAAGCCAGATGTTAAGTATACGAAAAGTGAAGCAGATATTGAAAGACTAGCAGCCATTCAAAAAGATATTTTGAATGCTACAGCTCCTTTGTTAAAAGCGGGAGGAACCTTAGTATATAGTACATGTACTGTCGACCAAGAAGAAAATGATGAGGTTGTAAAAAGCTTTTTATTAGATCATCCAGAATTTGTTAAAGATAATGAGTTTAAAAACAGACTACCTGAAAAGGTTCGTCCTTTCATCAAAGAAAACGCCCTACAGCTTTTTCCACAAGATATTGAAAGTGATGGCTTTTTCATTGCTTGTTTTAGAAAGAAGGATTAAATAATGAAACAATTAGAGAATACAGCTGAGAAAAAATTGCCCTCAATTTATTCTTTACAGCCAAATGAATTGAAGGATTGGCTCACGGATAATGGAGAGAAATCATTTCGAGCTGATCAAATATTACAATGGTTATACAAGCAAAGAGTGAAAAGCTTTGATGAAATGACGAACTTATCTAAAGGATTACGAACAAAATTAGAAGAAAACTTTACATTGACAACACTTAATACAATTATTCAGCAAACTTCGAACGATGGAACTATGAAGTTTTTGTTTGAACTACAAGACGGTTATTCAATAGAAACAGTGTTAATGAGACATGATTATGGAAACTCTGTTTGTGTTACTACACAAGTAGGTTGCCGAATCGGTTGTACTTTCTGTGCATCTACATTAGGGGGCTTAAAGCGAAATTTAGAAGCTGGTGAAATTGTTGCTCAAGTTGTAAAGGTACAACAAGCATTAGATGAAACAAACGAGAGAGTTAGTTCAATTGTTATAATGGGAATAGGAGAACCATTTGATAATTACGACCAAATGATGGCTTTTTTAAGGATTATTAATGATGAAAAAGGATTGAATATTGGAGCTCGACATATTACAGTATCAACAAGTGGAATTATTCCAAAGATTTATAAATTTGCTGATGAGAATCTTCAAATCAATTTTGCTATTTCGTTACACGCTCCAAATAATGAAATTCGTGGTAGACTAATGCCGATTAATAGAGCGTATAAACTTCCGGATCTTATGGAAGCTGTAAAGTATTATACTGAAAAGACTGGAAGAAGAATTACATTTGAATATGGTTTGTTTGGTGGAGTTAATGATCAAGTAGAGCATGCGATTGAGCTAGCGGATTTAATTAAAAAGCTTAAATGCCATGTGAATTTAATTCCAGTCAATTACGTTCCAGAGCGTGACTATGTTAGAACACCGAAGGAGCAAATTGATTTATTTGAAAAAACACTTAAAAATAAAGGAATTAATGTAACAGTTCGCAGAGAACAAGGCCATGATATTGATGCTGCATGTGGACAACTTCGTGCGAAGGAGAGAAAAGAAGAAACGAGGTGAAGATGATGAAGGCTGTTTTTAGAACAGATCGCGGCAAAGTGAGACAGCATAATGAAGATAATGGTGGAATCTTTCATAACGAAACAGGATTTCTAGCAATTGTAGCAGATGGTATGGGTGGACATCGTGCCGGTGAGGTTGCTAGCAGTATGACATTATCCTATTTTAAGGAATCTTGGAGTCAGGTAAAAGGCGATTTTACAGCAGAAAACGCCGAAAATTGGTTGCAAGAAAATATTCAAAAAGTAAATCAACTTTTATTTAAACATGCAGAATCACATCTTGAATGTAAGGGGATGGGGACTACCCTTGTCGCGGCTTTATGTACAGAGCGTTTCATAACTATTGCTAACATTGGCGATAGCCGTTGCTACATAAAGAATGAAAGTGGCTTTAAACAATTAACAGAAGATCATTCACTCGTAAATGAATTAGTACGAACAGGACAAATTAGTCGTGAGGATGCAGAACATCATCCTAGAAAGAATGTGCTGCTTAGAGCGTTGGGCACTGAGCCTAATGTGGAGATGGATATTGTCACGATAGTTTTTGAAGAAGGGGACTTTTTATTACTCTGTTCAGATGGCTTATCCAATAAGCTTAATTCTGAAGAAATGTTAAAAATTATAGAAGAAGATGAAACTCTAGAACAAAAAGCGGATCATTTTATAAATATAGCAAATAATCATGGTGGAGAAGATAATATTACCCTCGTACTCTTACAATACAGTTTTGAAAGCGAAGGTAGGTGACAACCATGTTAATAGGAAAACGTATAAATGGTCGATATAAGATTGTGGAGATGATTGGTGGAGGAGGTATGGCAAACGTCTATCTAGCTCAAGATATGATTCTTGAAAGGGAAGTGGCCATAAAAATCCTCCGTATGGATTTTTCAAATGATGAAGAATTTATTAAAAGATTTAATCGTGAGGCACAATCTGCTACTAGCCTAGCTCATCCGAATATTGTAAGTATATATGATGTTGGTGAAGATCAAGATATATACTATATTGTTATGGAATATGTGAAGGGATATACACTAAAGCAATATATTCAATACCACCAACATATACCAATAGAAACGACGCTCCATATTATGGAGCAAATCACTTTAGCCATTGCTCATGCCCATCAACATGGTATTATTCATCGAGATATTAAACCTCAAAATATATTAATTGATGAAATTGAAAATGTGAAAATTACTGATTTTGGTATAGCAACAGCTTTAAGTGCAACTAGTATTACTCAAACGAATGCCGTCCTTGGATCGGTTCATTACCTATCACCTGAGCAAGCAAGGGGTGGTATGGTAAATAAAAAATCTGATATTTATTCTTTGGGAATTGTTATGTTTGAGTTGTTAACGGGTAGATTACCTTTTTCTGGTGAATCGGCTATTTCTATTGCATTAAAGCACTTACAATCAACAACACCTTCTCCAAGAAGATGGAATCCATCTATACCTCAAAGTGTAGAGAATATTGTATTAAAAGCAACAGCAAAAGACCCGTTTCATCGATATGATAATGTGGAAGAAATGAAGGCAGACATAACTACCGCTCTTTCTCCTGACCGAAAAGGAGAAAAGCCTTTCGTTGTACCAGAAGATATGGATGCGACCAAGGCAATTCCAGTTATAACACAGGATACCTATACTCCTGAACAGGAAGACACGATTGTATTGAATGATCAAACTCAAGCTTACAGTGATTCATATGATGAAGAACCACCAAAGAAACAAAAAGTAAAAAAGAATAAAGCTCAGAAGGGTATTACAAAAACCAAGACGAAAACCAAAAAGGAAAAAAATAATCAAAAGAAACCTAAAAGCAAATTTAAAAAAATAGTTATTGCTTTATTATTTTTAGTTGCTATACTTGCCGTTCTAATTATTGCTGTTCTTCCAAAGCTAATGGAACCATCAGACATATCCGTTCCTAATGTCGAGGGGAAAGAATTAAATGATGCTATAGCTTTGCTAGATGAAAAAGGATTTGAAATCGGTAAAACAACTGAATTGCCAAATGAAGAAATAGAAAAAGGTAAAGTAATAGGAACGGACCCAGAAGCTGGTAAGAAAGTAAGCGAAGGTTCAAAAGTTGATATCTTAATAAGCAGTGGGAAAAAGGAAATTGAAATAGACGATTACAGAGAACGTAGTTATGAAAGTTTGAAAGGTGTATTTGACAATATTGGCTTTAAATCTATTGATATATCCTACGAATATAATGATCAAATTGAGGAAGGGCTTATTATTAATCAAGATCCACAGCCTAGTAGTAGTATCGTTCCATCTGATACAGTGTTGCATCTTACTATAAGTAAGGGGCAAAATTTAATTACTTTAAAGGATTTACGAGGATATAGTAAAACAGCTCTTGAGGATTATATTCAAGAATCTGGATTAATCGTAAAATATTCAAGGGAATCTTTTTCTGATACTATTCCGGAAGGCTCTGTAGTGCAGCAGTCACCAAATCCAGGATCTAAACTAAAAAAAGGTAGTAAAGTGTATGTTGTTATATCGAAAGGGAAGGAAGAGTTACCTCCTAAAACAGTTTCTAAAGAGATAACCATACCTTATGAACCTGTAAACCCTGGCGATGAACAAGAGGTAATTATCTATATTCAAGATATGAAGCATGATATGACCGATCCAGCCGATAAATTTACGATTACGGCTACAACGAAAAAAACGTTAACATTCCAAATTGCTCCCAATCAAAAAGCAGGATTTAAAGTATTTAGAGATAACAAAGTCATTATGGATGAATCAATTCCATATCCATAATCACTACGATTGGAGGCTTCCTAGAAATTAGGAAGCTTTCAATTATTGTTGTTCTCTACTTGTAGGCAGTTGGACACAGATGTATTTTAGGAGGATGCTATGCCTGAAGGTAAAATAATAAAAGCACTAAGTGGATTTTACTATGTTATGGATGGAGAAAAGACAATCCAATGTAGAGGTAGGGGGGTTTTTCGTAAAAGAAAAATCACACCGCTTGTTGGGGATTCAGTCGTTTATCAATATGAAAAGGAACATGAAGGGTATATATTAGAAATTAAAGAACGAAGGAACGAGCTTGTAAGACCACCTATCAGTAATGTCGATCAAGCTATATTAGTTTTTTCTGCTGTAGAACCAGCTTTTAGTACAGTATTGTTAGACCGCTTTTTAGTTCTTATTGAAGCCAATCATATTGATGCTATAATTGTTATTAGTAAAGTAGATTTATTAGCAGATGAAGAAAAGGAAAGAATCCTTCAATACCAAAAAGAATATCAAAAAATGGGATACACAGTTATTACTACATCCTCAATCACAGCACAAGGAATGGAGTCCTTACGTCCATTTCTTAAAGGAAAGGTTAGTGTTTTTGCAGGGCAGTCAGGTGTAGGTAAATCGTCTTTATTAAATACCTTAAATCCCGATTTAGCATTAAAAACGGATGATATTTCTACGCATTTAGGTAGAGGTAAGCATACTACAAGACATGTAGAATTAATAGCAATTGAAGAGGGATTGGTAGCAGATACACCTGGATTTTCTTCTTTAGAATTCACAATTGAAGAACATGAGTTATCAGATTGCTTTCCTGAAATTAGAGAAAAGAGCCATGAATGTAAATTCAGAGGATGCCTTCATGATCAAGAGCCAAAATGCGCTGTCAAAATGGCTGTTGAAGAGGGTGAAATTGAAAAATATCGCTATGATCATTATTTAGAGTTTTTATTAGAAATAAAAGATAGAAAGCCGAGGTACTAATATGGTAAAAATAGCCCCTTCGATTTTATCAGCAGATTTTGCTAGACTGGGAGAAGAAATTAAAGATGTAGAATTGGGTGGCGCTGATTACATCCATGTAGATGTGATGGACGGTCATTTTGTTCCCAATATTACTATTGGACCATTAATTGTTGATGCAATTCGACCTGTTACGAAGCTTCCATTAGATGTACATTTAATGATTGAGAACCCAGATACATATATTGAAGCATTTGCAAATGCAGGAGCCGATTATATTACAGTGCATGTTGAAGCATGTAAACATTTGCATCGTACTATTTCATTAATTAAATCTTTTGGTGTTAAAGCTGGAGTAGTTTTAAATCCAGCGACTCCTGTTAATACAATTCAACATGTCATTAAGGATGTTGATATGGTCCTACTTATGAGTGTAAATCCAGGTTTTGGTGGACAATCCTTTATTCCAGAAGTACTGCCTAAAATACGAAGTGTTAAAGAGATGGCAGAACAATATAATCCTACCCTTGAAATCGAAATTGATGGAGGAGTTAATGAAGAAACTGCAAAACTTTGTATTGAAGCAGGAGCTAATGTATTAGTAGCTGGTTCGGCTATATATAATAAAGCTGATCGTCAAAAAGCGATAGAAGCCATTAGAGGTAATTAATTTCTATTGATACGTAAAAAGGGGCTGTCTGCAAAGTGATTCTTATCACTTTGCGGAGGCCCCTATGCTTTATGCTATTTTTATGGCTCTGCTTTGTACAAGTTTATGAAAAAAGCTATTACGGACTTTTGTACTGTGCATCGCTTTGATAAGGAAGAGTATGAAAATCAAATAAAATATCTGAGGGTGTCTTCAAATTTTTTCTTTTAAGGCACCCTCTTTTTTAAAAGTGCAGTTTTTGTTAAAGAATACTAATATGATTTACAACGTAGTTAGGTAAATGATCTATATAATACAAATAGTAATAACATCCTAACTGAATAGGTAATGAGGGGGAAGGTTCATCGTTCATATAGTGACAGTGATATTAATTAATAAAATATATCAACGTTATTTTAATAGGTAAAATATTAAGAAGACCGGTGTTCAAAATTTCCTTATAGAAAGAGGGTTTTATTTTGAAAGATATTTATATTATGGCTGGAGGTCCTATAGAATTGATTCCAGATTCCCTTCCTAATACTGAAGGTGCTTTTTGGATTGGAGTTGATCGTGGTATAAGTACCTTACTAGCAAGAGATATCCACCCAAGCATTGTATTTGGTGATTTTGATTCTGTAGCTAAAGATGATCTACATAAAATAAAAAAAGAAAATATTGAAATTTATACATATCCCCCTGAAAAAGATGATACGGATCTTGGTTTAGCTGTAGAATGGGCTCTGGAACAAAAGCCTGATCATATACATATATATGGAAGTACCGGTGGGAGATTTGATCATATGATGGGTGCTATTCAATTATTATTAGCTAATCGAACATTAAGCGGAAAATCAAAAGTGACTATTTACGATCGTAGTAATGTCATTTATGCAGTTCTTCCAGGTAATTATTCGATATTACAGGATGATAAGTATACCTATACTTCCTTTTTCCCGATTTCTTCAGAAGTGAAAGGTATTACCTTGTTAGGATTTAAATATCCTTTAAATAAAAAAGATATTTTGCTGGGGTCTACACTATGTGTTAGTAATGAACTAATTTCAAATATTGGTACTTTTTCATTTGATTATGGCATATTATTAGTCGTAAGAAGCAGTGATCATCGTGCTTTTTAATGGAGACAAATATTATATTTGAACTTATAAAATTAAGTGCATTGTTTTAATGAGGAGGGAAACAATGAAATTTTATACAATTAAATTGCCGAGGCTATTAGGTGGAATTGTAAGGGCTATGCTAGGTGCTTTTAGAAAAGGATAATTAAGTAGGGTGTCTTCAAAATCTATTTTGCTAGGCACCCTCTTTATTTAAGAATTTTTTCTATGGTGAGCAGAGGCGAGATGAGAGCCCACAGGTAACTATTTGGCGGGGATACTTACCGTCCAATTCTGCGGAAATAGAGCATCATGAAGTGGCGTTCAAGGTAACCTATATTCATTACTTGTTCATAGGCAACAAATAGTCTAATTTTTGTTCGAAAATATATCGAATAATATGAGAATTCCCTTTTCACAATTTAGTAATGAACGGAAAGAATCAAAGGATGAAAATAGAGGAGGCGCCTAAATATTTTATAATATTTAGGCGCTTCCTCTATGTATAATAATAATTATCAATAGTTATACTTGTTAAAGAATAACAAAGGCATCCGTTTAATAGGATGCCCATTCATTATACGCGTTCAACTTTACCAGATTTTAATGCTCTAGCAGAAACATATACGCGTTTTGGTTTTCCATCAACTAAGATACGAACCTTTTGAAGATTAGCACCCCAAGTACGTTTGTTAGCGTTCATTGCGTGAGAGCGAGTGTTACCTGAAGTTGTTTTTCTTCCAGTGATTACACATTTGCGTGCCATATATAAATTCCCTCCTAACTACAGCGAGCTTAAGTATCAATTGTTCTTAAGTCATAATCAAATACTTAAATAATGTATCATACATAAAATTGAAATGCAATAGTTCAAGCTACATGCTTTCAAGAAAAAAACCTTGACATATTAATAATAATGTTGCTTTATAATAAAACAGAGAAAAACTTTTAATAATTTTATTGTTGTAGTAAAATGTTTGTAGTCAAACTGTATTTTCCAAAGGGGGAATAACGAATGTCCATTGAATTGAAAACAAATTTCGGACAAATTGATATATCTAATGATGTCATCGCTACAATTGCTGGTGGAGCTGCAGTAGATTGTTACGGTATAGTAGGTATGGCAAGTAAAAAGCAATTTAAAGACGGAATTGCAGAGATTTTAAGAAAAGAAAACTTCACTAAGGGTGTAATTGTGCGCCAAGAAGAAGAATCAGAAGCTGTACATATCGATATGTACATTATTGTGAGCTACGGTACGAAAATTTCAGAAGTTGCTCATAATGTTCAGTCTAAAGTGAAATATACCCTGGACAAAACGGTTGGCTTAGCAGTAGATTCCGTCAATATTTTTGTACAGGGAGTTCGAGTGACGAACCCTTAGTAAGGAGGAAACATTTGTGTCAATTACAAGTATAGATGGAAAGCGTTTTGCAGAGATGATCATATTAGGTGCTAATCAATTATCTGCTAATGCCAAATTAGTCGATGCACTTAACGTCTTTCCTGTGCCAGATGGAGACACTGGAACAAACATGAATTTATCTATGACTTCAGGTGCTAAGGAAGTTGAAGGTCATATCCAAGAGCATATTGGGAAAGTTGGATCAGCGCTTTCAAAAGGTTTGCTTATGGGTGCTCGAGGGAATTCAGGAGTTATTCTTTCGCAATTGTTTAGAGGTTTTGCAAAAAAAATCGAAGCAAAAGCTGAAATTAACAGTACTGAATTTGCAGCAGCATTTGCTGCAGGAGTAGAAACAGCTTATAAAGCAGTTATGAAGCCTGTAGAAGGTACGATTTTAACTGTTGCTAAGGATGCAGCAAGAGCTGCAGTAGAATCAGCAACGAAAAATGAAGACATTGTGGCAGTTATGGAAGATATCGTTAAAGAAGCAAATGCTTCCTTAAAGCGCACACCAGACTTACTTCCTGTATTAAAAGAGGTGGGTGTAGTTGATAGTGGTGGACAAGGTTTAGTATTTGTATACGAGGGCTTTTTAGCACAACTAAAAGGTGAAAAAGTAAATCTTGCAGCATCTGCACAGCCTTCTATGGAATCTCTAGTAAGTGCTGAGCACCATATGAATGTTCAAGGCCATATGAGCAATGAAGAAATTGTTTATGGTTATTGTACGGAATTTATGGTTCGCTTTGAAAAGGATAAAAAAACTTTTAATGAAGAAGATTTCCGCAATGATTTAAGTGGATATGGAGATTCATTATTAGTCATTTCAGATGATGAAATCGTTAAAGTTCACATTCACTCTGAACAACCAGGTGAGTGTATAAGTTATGGTCAGAAATATGGTAGCTTAATTAAAGTTAAAGTAGACAATATGAGAGAGCAATACTCTAGTGTTTATGGAAATGAGCCTGCAGAACAACAAGCACCTGTATTGACTAAGAAAAAAGAAGAATATGGTATTGTCACTGTTGCTATGGGTTCTGGTATTTCTGATCTATTTAAAAGTATCGGAGCAAAAGCGGTAATAGAAGGTGGCCAAACAATGAATCCAAGTACGGAAGATATTGTTAAGGCTATTAAGGAAGTTAACGCAAAAAATGTTATTATTTTACCTAATAACAAAAATATCATAATGGCTGCTCAGCAATCTGTTGATCTTGTAGATGAAAATGTTATTGTCATTCCATCAAAAACAGTTCCACAAGGAATGTCTGCATTGTTAGCATTTAATCCATCATTAGACGCTGAAGCAAATGAGAAAAATATGACTGAATCACTTTCTCAAGTGAAAACAGGTCAAATTACATTTGCAGTACGTGATACAAGTATTGATGGCCTTGAAATTGAAAATGGCGATTTTATGGGTATTGTTGAAGGGAAAATTAAAAACAAAAACAAAGATAAACTATTGGCTGCTAAGGAATTGCTTGGTAACATGATAGATGAAGATACTGAAATTCTAACAATCATTTATGGTGAAGATGTAACAGAAGAAGAAGTTAATCAACTTGTATCTTTTGTAGAAGAAAATTATGAAGATGTTGAAGTTGAAATCCATGATGGAAAACAACCACTGTACTCTTTTATTTTTTCTGCTGAATAAGTTATAAGTAATTTCATAATTAGATAAGAACGATTCAAAGTATTAGACAAGATAATATTTGATAGCAGTAATACTGTTTGCTAACATTTAATATTTTTAATTTGCTGCTGATCTTCCAAAACAGGAATAGAAGACATTTTCTTCTATTCCTGTTTTGTGTCTATCTAATATAATTGAGGGTTTTCCTTCTGTATGAGAAAGAGGATACCATGTTTGTAGTAAATAAGTAATTATCAAACACTATCTAGCTTTCGAAATTAGTAATCGATATGTTTAAACGTTCATTGAGTAATCTCTACTAATGTAGATTATGCCAGGAGCAGATGCTTATAGCTTTACGCGCATAAAAGACATTCCTATAGAATGAGGGGGATTATCATCTTTTTTTGTTTGCAATGTGCTTGAGTTTTTCTTTACACAATGGATGAGTTTTGGGAATAAATATAATATAATTGGGAATGTTGAATAGTTAAAAATAAAAGCTGTTTTATAAAAGATTGTTGATAATAAATAAGTCTGGTGAATATACAAAGGATAAAAATGAGCATCCTGGAGTAGAATTCAACTCCACCTATAATCACTACTTGTTCATAAGCAACAAAGCATGCGAAAACAACCAAAATAATTAATTACAGTGAGGGTAAAATATGAAATATAAAAGTGTATTTGATATTATTGGTCCAATTATGATTGGTCCCTCAAGTTCACATACAGCTGGTGCAGCAAGAATCGGTAAGGTTGCTCGAAGTTTATTTCGAAGACAACCTACATGGGTAAATATCTCATTATACGGATCTTTTGCCAACACATATAAAGGACATGGAACAGATGTAGCTTTAATCGGGGGGATTTTAGATTTCGATACGTTTGATGAGAGGATTATTGAAAGTATCTCAATAGCTGAGAGTCAAGGTATGAAGATTTCATTTACTGAAGAAGAAGCACTGACAGATCACCCGAATACAGTTCGAATTACAATGGGAGATGATGATGGTGAAATTGAATTAGTTGGTATTTCAATTGGCGGTGGGAAAATTGAAATTATTGAGCTAAATGGATTTTTATTGAGACTTTCTGGACATCACCCTGCTATTTTAGTAGCCCATAATGATAAATTCGGTACTATTGCAAGTGTTTCAAATGTATTGGCTGCTCATGAAATAAATATAGGTCACATGGAAGTTTCACGTAAGGATGTTGGGCAAAAAGCCTTGATGACGATTGAAGTGGATCAAAATATTGATGATAGTATTTTATCGGAATTAGAAAAGCTGCCTAATATACTAGCAGTAACAAAAATTGTTGACTAATGATTGAATGGTAAGGTGGGATGGTCATTGTTTAAAAACGTAGCAGAATTAGTCAGATTGGCTGAAAGCCAAAATAAAAAAATATCAGAAATTATGATTGAACAAGAAATAGAGGTCACAGGGCGTACTAGGGAAGAGATAATTGCCATGATGGAAAAAAACCTAGATGTTATGGAAAAAGCAATTGAAAGAGGATTGGCTGGTGTACATTCACATTCAGGTTTAACGGGTGTCGATGCTGTACTTTTACAAAATTATATCCAATCTGGTAAAAGTTTATCTGGGTCTTTATTGCTGGATGCTGTTAGCAAAGCGGTGGCAACTAATGAAGTAAATGCAGCCATGGGAACAATTTGTGCAACACCAACTGCTGGATCTGCTGGTGTTGTACCTGGTACTTTATTTGCTTTGATCCCCAAACTGAATCCCACTAGAGAACAGAAGATAGCCTTTTTGTTTACAGCAGGAGCATTTGGTTTTGTAGTAGCTAATAACGCTTCTATATCAGGAGCAGCAGGTGGTTGCCAAGCTGAAGTAGGTTCAGCTTCCGGAATGGCAGCAGCTGCAATCGTTGAAATGGCAGGTGGTACTCCTTCTCAGTGTGCAGAAGCTATGGCTATTACATTGAAAAATATGCTTGGATTAGTATGTGACCCTGTTGCTGGTCTTGTAGAAGTACCTTGTGTAAAAAGAAATGCAATGGGGGCTGCGAATTCAGTTGTAGCTGCCGATATGGCTTTAGCTGGTGTAACAAGTCGGATACCGTGTGATGAAGTAATAGATGCTATGTTTAGAATTGGTCAGACGATGCCTTCTGCTTTACGAGAAACAGCACAAGGAGGTTTAGCGGCTACGCCAACAGGTAGAGAACTCGAAGCGAAAATTTTTGGTAAGTCGCTCAATGTGAAAAAATGACGAATTTATCTAATGTGGTATCTGAAATAAAAGGTATCGGCTCTGAAACAACTTTGGCTTTAAGTGAGATGGGTATTGAAACTATATCTGATTTATTGGAATATGTTCCATATCGTTACGAAGATTATCGTCTTAAAGATTTAGAAGAAGTAAATCATGATGAACGTATTACGGTGGAGGGTGTTGTTCATAGTCCTCCATCTGTCATGTTTTACGGAAAGAAAAAAACAAAGCTTACATTTAAATTACTTGTTAATCGTTATCTTATTACAGTTGTGTTTTTTAACCAGCACTATTTGAAAAATAAATTTGAGCTACAGCAATCCGTAACAATAAGCGGTAAGTGGGACCGCAATCGACAAACGATTACGGCTAACTCGTATCAAGTAGGTTTGAATAAGCAGCAACATGATTTTGAGCCAGTATATTCTGTAAAAGGAAGTGTGACTGTAAAAGGCTTACGGAAATTTATTAGCCTTGCTTTTTCTCAATACGAAAATGAAATACAAGAAACACTTCCATTCTTTTTACTTCAAAAATATAAACTACTTGGAAAAAAAGAGGCATTAAAAGCTATGCATTTTCCATCTGGTGCTGAAGATCTTAAGCAAGCTAGAAGGAGAATGGCATATGAAGAACTATTACTCTTTCAATTAAAAATGCAAGCATTAAGACGAGTTCAACGACAAGGTTCAGTCGGAATTACTCATAAATATGATTCTAATCAAATTCAGTTGTTTATTGAACAATTGCCTTTCCCATTAACCAATGCTCAAAAAAGAGTTATACATGAAATTTTTACTGATATGCAATCACCATATCGAATGAATCGTTTATTACAAGGTGATGTAGGATCAGGAAAGACAGTTGTAGCTACTATTGCTTTATTAGCAAGTGTGTATTCTGGTTATCAAGGTGCATTAATGGTTCCTACTGAGATATTAGCTGAGCAACATGCTGAATCTATCCAATCTTTATTGAAACATACTGGTGTTAAAGTGGCCTTATTTACTAGTTCTGTAAAAGGGAAAAAACGTAGAGAACTCTTGGAAGCCCTAAAAGTAGGAGAAATCGATATCTTAATAGGTACTCACGCCCTTATAGGAGATGAAGTGTTTTTTAAAAAGCTCGGTCTAGTAATAACTGATGAACAGCACAGATTTGGGGTTCAACAGAGAAGAATACTTCGCGAGAAGGGGGAGAATCCAGATGTCTTATTTATGACAGCTACCCCTATTCCTCGAACGCTTGCTATTACGGTATTTGGTGAAATGGATGTATCCATTATTGATGAAATGCCTGCAGGTAGAAAACAAATAGAAACATATTGGGCTAAGCATAACATGCTAGAACGAGCACTGGGTTTTATGGAAAAGGAACTTCAAAAAGGAAGACAAGCATACGTCATATGTCCTCTTATAGAGGAATCTGAAAAGCTTGATCTTCAAAATGCTATCGAGGTTCATAGCATGCTTATTCATTATTTTGGTACAAGATATCAAGTTGGATTAATGCATGGTAAACTTTCTTCAACCGATAAAGACGAAGTGATGAAATCATTTAGTGAGAATCAAATACAAGTGTTAGTATCAACAACCGTTGTTGAAGTTGGAGTAAATGTTCCGAATGCAACCTTTATGCTCATTTACGACGCAGAAAGATTTGGATTGTCCCAGTTGCATCAATTAAGAGGACGAGTTGGAAGGGGTAGTGAACAATCCTATTGTGTTTTGGTTAGTGATGCGAAATCCGAAAATGGCAAGGAACGTATGAGAATCATGACTGAAACAAATGATGGCTTTGTTTTATCCGAAAAAGATTTAGAATTAAGAGGTCCAGGAGATTTCTTTGGTAAAAAGCAAAGTGGATTACCAGAATTCAAAGTGGCAGATCTTGTACACGACTATCGGATTCTTGAAGTGGCTAGAGACGATGCTGCTAAATTAGTTAATTCCACTGAATTTTGGAAGTCGGATGAATTCGCTCTCTTAAGAGCTTATTTAGAGACTTCAGGCTTATTTGATAATGAAAAACTAGATTAAAAAGATAATGTCAAAATAATTAAATAGATTGTAAGCTTTACATATTGTCTTGCAATCTTTTTTTAATATATATATACTACTATTAGTACCTAGTCATAATACTGCGGATGGTGACAAAAAATGAGACGGAATAAAAAAGAGCGCCAATTCATGTTAAAAGAGACTATTGATAATAATCCGTTTATTACTGATGAAGATTTAGCGGAAAAATTTTCAGTTAGCGTCCAAACGATTCGTTTAGATCGTTTAGAATTATCAATCCCAGAATTACGTGAAAGAATAAAACATGTGGCGGAAAAAAATCATAGAGATGAAATTAAATCATTGCCTATTGAAGAGGTAATTGGAGATATTATAGATATACAGCTAGATCAAAGTGCAATTTCTATATTCGATGTAAAAAAAGAACATGTATTTACTCGAAATGGTATCGCACGTGGACATCATTTATTTGCGCAAGCTAATTCTTTAGCTGTCGCGCTTATGAATGACCCATTTACACTTACTGCTAAAGCTAATATTACATTCACTCGTCCAGTTAAAGAAAACGAGCGAATTATTGCTAAAGCAAGTGTTGTAAATAATGAAAATGATCCGACTAGATCAACAGTAAAAGTAAGAAGCTATGTAGGACAAGAATTAGTTTTTAAAGGCTCTTTCGATATGTTTAGATCAAATGCGAAAGAATAGCTACTTGGATCGGACAAAACAACTGATTGTTTATATGTAGAAACAACTATACTTTACAGCGTGATTGTTATGTGTCTTTCGTATAACAGATCAAGCGACTTAGACAATACTTCTAGGATTAGCAAGGACTAGGTGGTATTGACCAAGGATTAAATATGTACATGCATATCTTGTGAAAAGGATGGAAACAACGATGAAAATAGCTATTGATGCAATGGGTGGCGACCATGCACCGAAAGAAGCGGTACTTGGAGCCGTTCGTGCAATTGAAGAATATTCTGATTTAGAAATTGTGTTGGTTGGTGACGAAGCAAAAATCAAGGAGTATTTAACTCCCAACGAACGAATTCAAATATTACATACAGAAGAACAAATTTTGGCTACTGATGAGCCGGTAAGAGCAGTAAGAAGAAAAAAACAAGCTTCTATGGTGTTAGCGGCACAACAAGTAGCGGATGGTTTAGCTGATGCTTGTATATCAGCAGGAAATACGGGGGCGCTAATGGCTGCTGGATTATTTGTAGTTGGAAGAATTAAAGGAATTGAAAGACCTGCTTTATCACCAACTTTACCAACATTAAATGGTGATGGATTCGTGCTATTGGACGTGGGTGCCAATTCAGAAGCCAGACCAGAGCATTTAGTTCAATTTGCCATAATGGGTTCTGTTTACGCGGAAAAAGTTAGAGGAATTACTAAGCCACGTGTGGGTCTTTTAAATATTGGTACTGAAGATAAAAAAGGTAATGAGTTGACTAAGGCTGCTTTTGAATTACTGCAAAATGCTCCTATACATTTTGTTGGGAATGTAGAGAGTCGTGATTTAATGAACGGAGTAGCTGATGTTGTTGTAACAGATGGTTTTACAGGAAATATGGTCTTGAAATCAATAGAGGGTACAGCTTTAAATATGTTTAAAATGATTAAAGATGCCATGATGAGTAATTTAAAAAGCAAACTTGCAGCAGCTGTATTAAAACCAGAATTAATGAAGATTAAACAAAAGATGGATTACTCTGAATATGGTGGAGCTGGTTTGTTTGGATTAAAGGCCCCTGTAATCAAAGCGCATGGTTCATCTGATAGCAATGCTTTCTTTAATGCTATAAGACAAACAAAAACAATGGTTCAACATGAAGTTGCTCCTACGATTCAAAAGTATATTGATGAAATGCAGTAAAGGATGTATTAGTAAGGAAGTTATTCCTTTTTGATGGCTTTAACGAAGCGAAATTCCTAAAAAACTAATATAATCAATGTGTTTTTTTATGGTGGTAGCAATAGTTGAATGTTTATAAATTGCAATTAAAAGCTTGAGGGAGAGAGAATTATGGCAAAAATCGCTTTTGTTTTTCCAGGTCAAGGTTCACAAACTGTAGGCATGGGTATGGAACTTTATCAACAATTTACGAGTGTGAAGGAATATTTTGATTTAGCGGATGAAACATTGAAATTTCCTCTAAGTGAAGTCATCTTTCAGGGACCAAAAGAAACATTGACTTTAACTACAAATGCACAGCCTGCATTATTGACAACAAGTATTGCCATTCTATCTCGATTGAAAGAGCATAATATTGAAGCTGATTTTGTAGCAGGTCATAGTTTAGGAGAGTATAGTGCCTTAGTAGCAGCTGGTGTCATAACTTTTGAAGATGCTGTAGCTGCTGTACGAAAACGAGGCGAATATATGGAAGAAGCAGTGCCGAATGGTTTAGGAGCTATGGCAGCCTGCTTGGGAGCAGACCGTACGAAACTAGAGGAATTGACTGCTAACATTACTAATGAAGGTACACCGGTGCAACTGGCTAATATTAATTGTCCAGGGCAAATTGTTATTTCAGGCTCAGCAGCTGGCGTACAAAAAGCGATAGAGCGAATAAAAGAAATAGGAGCGAAAAGAGCGATTCCGTTAGACGTTAGTGGACCGTTTCACTCAAGTTTAATGCAACCAGCTTCTTCTAAATTACAAGCAACATTTGAACAAATGAAATGGGAAGAAGCATTCATACCTGTTATTTCTAATGTAACTGCTCAGCCTATGGTTTCTCGTGAGGAAATTAAGGAGAAATTGATTGAACAATTATATTCTCCAGTGCTATGGCAAGATTGTGTAGAAACTATGATTGAACAGGGCGTAGATACTTTTATTGAAATTGGTCCAGGGAAAGTATTATCTGGATTAATCAAGAAAATTAATCGTAATGTACGTATACTTTCAGTGTCCAATGAAGAAGAAGTACAGGCAGTGCTAGCTGCCCTAAAGGAGGAACCTTTGGTATGAAATTAAAAGATCAGGTAGCAATTGTTACAGGAGCTTCAAGAGGGATTGGTAGAGAAATAGCTCTTGAGTTAGCTAGGGAAGGTGCTTCAGTAGTAGTAAACTATGCAGGAAGTGAAGCAAAAGCGAAAGAGGTAGTTGCTGAAATTCAAGCATTAGGTAGTTCAGCGATAGCTATCCGTTGTAATGTGGCAGATAGTGATGATGTTGCTTCTATGGTTAAAACAACTATAGAAGAATTTGGAAAAGTTGATATTCTAGTTAATAATGCAGGTGTTACTCGTGATAATTTATTAATGCGTATGAAAGAAGAAGAATGGGATACGGTTCTTAATACAAACTTAAAAGGTGTTTTTCTGTGCACAAAGAGTGTTACAAGACCTATGATGAAGCAACGTAAAGGCCGAATTATCAATGTTGCTAGTGTGGTTGGTATTAGTGGGAATGCTGGCCAAGCAAATTATGTTGCTGCTAAAGCTGGTGTAATTGGTTTAACAAAAACAACTGCAAAAGAACTTGCACCTCGTGGAATTACTGTAAATGCTGTTGCACCTGGCTTTATTTCAACGGATATGACAGATCAATTACCTGAAGATGTGAAAAATACGATGCTTCAACAAATACCATTAGCACGTTTTGGTGAGCCAGAAGATATTGCTAAAGTAGTGGCTTTTCTAGCATCAAATGATAGTTCGTATATGACTGGTCAGACACTTACAATTGATGGTGGAATGGTAATGTAAAACGTTACTTCTAATACAGACTCTTATTTTACAATATCAATTAGAAGTTTCACTTTATTCTCTATAGAAAATGCAATATAATGACTTGAAGGGAGGTGATATTTGTGGCAGATGTTTTAGAACGCATTACAAAAATCGTCGTTGACCGTTTAGAAGTTGAAGAATCAGAAGTTAAGCTAGAAGCTTCTTTTAAAGAAGATTTAGGTGCTGACTCTCTTGATGTAGTTGAGCTTGTTATGGAGCTTGAAGATGAATTCGGAATGGAAATCTCTGACGAAGATGCAGAAAAAATTTCAACGGTAGGAGATGCCGTTAATTACATAGAGAGCAATATGTAATTTATTCAATTTTAATGATAAGGCCTACTCTTAAAAGAAGATAACAATTACTTTGAAAGATTTCAATCATTTTTAGTATTTGCTACTTCTTTTAAAGAGTTGGCTTTTTCTTGTATTATCAGTAGGAATGGAAACTGTAATCTACTTTACGTACATGATAATATAGTGAAATAAGACTTTGTTATATGTTCATGTGAAATTTAACTAGGAATAATTTAGGCGGAAATCAGAAATCCGTGAAAATCCTCTGTGAAAGAAACAAGAAAGTCAAGACATCAGAGTGTGGACTGAGCGAGGAAGTTTAGTACTCGCATAGCAAGAAGCGAACGGATCGAAGCCATTATCAACAATGAAATATAACACAGTCATAAATAAATACGGACCGGAAACGGTCTTTATTCATTAACGTGCTTAAGTTTTCGTGTGTAATGGGGTTTTTCATCTTTCTTCTATGTTGTGTCTCATGTAAACTTGTGCATATAGAATGTTATTTAAAAAACTTGTTTTCTTTTTTTACTATCATTTTATATACTAATTATTGTTGGGTATTACTTTATAATGTATTAAATCAATGTAACCTTGTTTGAGAGTGAGTGGATGCTCGTTTTATGCTTGCTCCCTAAGATGTTAGGTTTATGGTTCGGAGGATATTATGCGGAAGAACGGAAAAGAGAAAAAATCTCCAAATACGAATAAGAAATTTGAACAATTTCAAGATGAAATAGGCTTTCGATTTGATAATGAAAGACTATTAAAGCAAGCTTTTACTCATTCATCCTATGTGAATGAGCATCGTCGTAAGCCATATGAAGACAATGAAAGGCTTGAATTTTTGGGAGATGCTGTTTTAGAACTGACAGTATCACAATACCTTTATAAAAAATATCCATTAATGAGTGAAGGGGAACTGACAAAGCTACGTGCAGCAATTGTATGTGAACCATCACTTGTTACTTTTGCTAATGCATTATCATTTGGCAAACTTGTTTTACTCGGTAAAGGGGAAGAACTTACTGGTGGAAGAGAACGTCCTGCTTTATTAGCTGATGTCTTTGAATCGTTTGTAGGTGCACTTTTCTTAGATCAAGGAATGGATGCTGTATTTGAATTTTTAAAGGTAACAGTTTTCCCAAAAATAGATGAAGGTGCTTTTTCTCATGTGATGGATTACAAAAGTCAATTACAAGAGCTTGTACAGCGAGATGCAGCTGGTACGATAGAATATAAAATACACCAAGAAAAAGGCCCAGCGCACAATAAAGAATTTGTGTCGAATGTCTCTTTGAATGGAGATATTAAAGGTACAGGTGTAGGACGCTCTAAAAAAGAAGCGGAACAAAAGGCTGCGCAAGAAGCATTAATGAACTTAAGGAAAATAGAAAAGAAATAATAGTAGTTGTTGAAAGGGGAAATTTGTTTGTTCCTCAAACGTTTAGATGTAATTGGATTTAAATCGTTTGCAGAGAGAATTTCCATCGATTTCGTAAATGGTGTTACAGCAGTAGTTGGCCCTAATGGTAGTGGGAAAAGTAACGTAACTGACGCCATCCGCTGGGTTCTTGGTGAACAGTCAGCAAAATCTTTACGCGGATCTAAGATGGAAGATATTATTTTTGCAGGAAGTGACTCTCGGAAGTCACTAAATTTCGCTGAAGTAACTTTAACTTTGGATAACGAAGATAGCTTTCTTCCAATCGATTTTCATGAGGTAAGTGTAACAAGAAGAGTATCTCGATCGGGTGAAAGTGATTTTTATATTAATAAACAAGCATGTCGATTAAAAGATATTATTGACCTATTTATGGACTCGGGTTTAGGTCGAGAAGCTTTCTCTATTATAAGCCAAGGTAAAGTAGAAGAAATTTTGAGCAGTAAAGCTGAAGAAAGAAGAATAATTTTTGAAGAAGCTGCCGGTGTTTTAAAATATAAAAACCGTAAAAAGAAAGCGGAACAAAAGCTAACTGAAACACGTGAAAACTTAAACCGTGTGCAAGATATTTTGTATGAGCTTGAAGGACAAGTTGAACCGTTGAAAATACAGGCTTCCATAGCCAAGGATTATCTTGAGAAAAAAGAAGAACTTCAGCAATATGAAGTTGCTTTAACTGTTTTCGAAATTGAAACGCTACATGAGAAGTGGCAATCACTTTCTGAACAGCATCGTATTCATAAAGATAAAGAAATTACCCTAAGTTCAGAATTGCAGCAAAAGGAAGCTGAGATTGCGAAGTTAAGGGATCAAATGACGGCTCTAGATGAATCCGTGAGTGATTTGCAAGATGTATTACTTGTGACTACTGAGGAATTAGAAAAATTAGAAGGTAGAAAAAATGTTCTTCAAGAAAGAAAGAAAAACGCTACACAAAGTAAACAGCAATTAGAACAAATTATTCAAGATGCGAAAGAGCAATTAGAACGATTACAAATCGATCAAAAACAACAGAAAATAGCGTTAGATGAAGCTGAAAATGAAGTGGAAAGAATTAATTCAGAGCTTTCGTTAAAAGAGGCGAATTTTGCGGAATTTAATGAAGATATTGAAGCTGAGATCGAGACGTTAAAAAGTGATTATATTGAGTTGTTAAATGAACAAGCTGCGGCAAATAATGAAGCTAGAATGCTAGCTCAGCAGTTAGAACAGACTACTCATCGTAGTTCACGTTTAGATCAAGATAATGAAGGCTTAGTTGCTAAACGTAATGAGATAGTTGATAGAAGAGAATCATTAAATGAGCAATTAAATTTAATAAAACAAAAAATTGAAGATGCAGCATCTAAGCTTTTTGAACAGAAAGCTAGTTTGGAAAAGCTACAAGAAAAGTATACAAATCAAGAAACAAAATTATATCAGGCTTATCAATATGTTCAGCAATGCCAATCTAGAATTGAAATGCTCCAAGGAATGGAAGATGAATATGCTGGCTTCTTTCAAGGTGTAAAAGAAGTATTAAAGGCTAAGACTCTTAATGGGATAGAAGGAGCTGTTGCAAGTTTAATTACTGTTCCTAAAGAATATAATCTAGCTATCGAAACTGCACTTGGTTCAAGCTTACAACATATCGTTGTAGAAACAGAAGAAAATGCTAGAAAAGCGATTGCTTTCTTAAAACAGCATTCATTTGGAAGAGCAACATTTTTACCTTTATCAGTAATGAAGGAAAGAATGATTCCACAAAGCCAGTTACAGTCGGTCATACATCATTCTGCTTTTATAGGTGTTGCTTCTCAATTAGTAACATTCGATCAAAAATATGCTTCAGTAATTGCGAATCTATTAGGTACTGTCATTATTACAAATGATTTAAAAGGTGCTAATGAATTAGCTAAACAGCTTCATTATCGTTATCGAATAGTTACACTTGAAGGAGATGTGGTAAACCCTGGTGGAAGTATGACAGGGGGAGCATCAAAAGGGAAAAACTATTCTCTTTTATCGAGAAAAGGTGAGCTAGACGAACTAAATAATAAGTTTCCAAAAATGAAAGCGAAGACCGAAGAGCTTGAACTAGAAGTGAAACAATTAAAAGAAATGATTCAGCTCCAAACGAAAGAAATGGAATTAGCCCGTCAAATGCAGGAAGATACACGCCTCCATGAGCAAAGTATTAAAGGGGATATTCGTGAAGTTGAATTAGAAGAAAAAAATATGAACGATCGATTAACGTTGTATGATCATGAAAAAACTTCACTTTTAGAAGAACAACAACAAAAAGAGAACCGTTTGCAAGAGTTGAATCAATTTTTAGAAACTTGTAAGAATCGATTAGAAGAACAAAAAGCAACAATTGATGAGCTTACTTTGAAAAAGCAAATGCAACAATCTTCTAAAGCTCAATTGACGAGTGAAATACATGAATTAAAAGTTTCACATGCTTCAAAGAAAGAGAAATTGCAAAGCATACAAGAAAAATACAATAGACTATTACGCGATATAGAAGAATGGTCTACAAAAGAACAGGATGCTAAAGAAGATATTGATTTATTATTTAGTGATATGGAAAGCAATGAAAGTGGAGAAATTCAACTGGAAGAGGCTGCAAAGAAAAAATCACAAGATAAAGAAGAAACGATTCAACTTATTGCATCTCGTCGTAATGAAAGAAATCATCTACAGCTTCGTTTAGAGGATGAAGAAAAAGAAATAAAAGAAGTAAAAAGAATCTATAAAGGTCATGTTGAGGCTTTAAAGGATGAAGAAGTAAAAATTAATCGCTTGGATGTAGAATTAGAGAATCGCCTGCAACACCTTCAAATGGAATATACTCTTTCATTTGAAGAAGCGAAAGAAAAGTATGAACTTCAAGCTTCACCCGATGAAACGAAGAAAAAGGTAAAATTAATTAAATTAGCTATTGATGAATTAGGAACCATTAACCTCGGCGCAATTGATGAATATGAACGAGTTTATGAACGTTTTCATTTTTTAACCGAACAAAGAGAAGATTTACTAGAAGCTAAAGATACTCTCTTCCAAGTTATTGATGAAATGGATGAGGAAATGAAAAGACGTTTTGAAGAAACCTTTAATGGTATTCGTGAACAATTTGAAAGTGTTTTTCAGCAGTTGTTTGGTGGGGGTAAAGCTGAATTAAAATTAACGGATCCAGATGATTTGTTAAATACTGGTGTTGAAATTATTGCACAGCCGCCTGGTAAAAAACTGCAAAATTTAGGCCTGCTATCTGGTGGAGAAAGAGCATTAACAGCTATTGCTTTATTATTCTCTATTCTTATAATTCGTCCTGTACCATTTTGTATCTTGGATGAAGTGGAAGCTGCTTTGGATGAGGCTAATGTAGTTAGATTTAGTCAGTATCTGAAGAAATTTAGTGAGGAAACACAATTTATCGTAATCACGCATCGAAAAGGAACAATGGAATCAGCAGATGTACTATATGGTATTACCATGCAAGAATCAGGTGTTTCTAAACTTGTGTCCGTTAGATTAGATGACAAAGAGTTAGTAGAACATAGTAAATAGGAAGTGAATATATGAGTTTCTTTAAAAAATTAAAAGAAAAATTCACGGCAACAACGGATCAAGCTAGTGAAAAGTTTAAGAAAGGCCTTACAAAAACAAGGGATTCATTTGCTGGTAAAGTGAATGATTTAGTAGCACGATATCGCAAAGTAGATGAGGATTTTTTCGAAGAACTTGAAGAAATTTTAATTACAGCAGATGTTGGCTTTGATACAGTAATGACTTTAATTGACGAATTAAAATTAGAAGTAAAGCGTAGAAATATTCAAGATCCTCAAGAAGTACAAGCTGTTATTTCTGAAAAGCTTGTAGATATTTATCGTAAAGGTGATGAAGATGATCCAGCTATTTCAATACAAAAAGATTTAACTGTTATTTTATTTGTGGGAGTAAACGGTGTTGGAAAAACGACTACCATTGGTAAATTAGCTCATAAATATAAGAGTGAAGGAAAAAATGTATTATTGGCAGCTGGAGATACTTTCCGTGCAGGTGCAATTGAACAGCTGGAGGTATGGGGAGAGCGTGTAGGTGTTAATGTTGTGAAACAAACTGCAGGTTCTGACCCTGCTGCTGTAATGTTTGATGCAGTTCAAGCTGCGAAATCACGTAATGTAGATGTTTTATTATGTGACACAGCTGGCCGACTACAAAACAAAGTGAATTTAATGAAAGAGCTTGAAAAAGTTAAAAAAGTGATCGAGAGAGAAGTTCCAGGTGCTCCACACGAGGTTATACTAGTTCTGGACGCAACTACGGGTCAAAATGCCTTAGTACAAGCTAAGATGTTTAAGGAAGCTACTAACGTAACTGGAATTGTATTAACGAAGCTAGATGGTACAGCTAAAGGTGGTATTGTGTTAGCGATTCGAAATGAATTAGGGATTCCTGTTAAGTTCGTTGGTTTAGGAGAAAAAATGGACGATTTGCAAGAATTCGATGCAGAAAAATATGTGTACGGATTATTTGCAGATTTAGTTGAAAAAGAATAAAATGCCAAAAAAGCGTCTAAAAATGGGTTTATACTCATTTTTAGACGCTTTTGGTTTATAAGGTTTGGGAACTTCGAAGGGGAAATTAAAGAATTCATAATACTATTTCCAGCGATCTAACTTTGTCATTTTTCTTGTGAAAAGTTTGGAAATGAATTTTGGAAACCCAGTTTGAGACATCTTTTATTCAACGAGTTGCTTCATTTCTGGTAAAGTTATGTTTGGTAAACAAATTCTTCATTTGTATAACAGTGACTACAATATCTTACGCTTTTTGTTCCAGCTTTTTCTTTACCACATTTTTTTCTGTTTTTAGAAAAAGGCATACCACAGCTTTGACAATTTTTATATTTCACTAGGATCACCTACAACGGTATATTATGAGAAGTTACAACATTACTTTTGGTAGACTTTATGTATAGAACATTCTTTATTTTTATAACACAAGCTATACAACTCTGATTATATGTGAAGTATTGTATTATTTCGAAAATGGTATGATTATACGTTCCTGTTAAAGATGGTTTTTGCATAGTTTGTTGCTAATGAACAAGTGGCGAATTTCAGATGAATTAAATTCTTTAGGATGTTTATCTGCCCATTGCTCTCGCAGGATCTTTGCTCCATATACATCTCATCAATCTTTTTATGCTAATTGTATTCACTGAACTTATTGTTAAAAATTGAAATGTAAATTTGTCAACCTACTGGGATAAAAAGCGAGACTGATAAGGTTTCCTACTGGAGGTACGAATGAGGAGAAAGGGAGCTTACCTACTTGAATTTATGAAAAATGAACGCTACCACAGTGTATTTTTTAGAATGAAAACGATTAATGAGACAGCACTTTTAAAACAAAAAAAGTATATTTGCAAAAGACTTTTACTTTGTCAAGAAATTCTCTTGACATCTGTATCTGTACCTTGTACACTATGGATTGTAAAGGTGTTTTACTTAACATGGGGGGTAGCACTATGACGCTTGAAAAAACGACTAGAATGAATTACTTATATGATTTTTATCAGTCGTTATTAACTGAAAAACAAAAAAGCTACATGGCGCTATATTACTTAGATGATTTCTCCCTTGGTGAAATTGCCGAAGAATATCATGTTAGTCGACAAGCAGTTTATGATAACATTAAAAGAACAGAAGCAATGCTTGAGGAATACGAAGCAAAGCTTTTATTACTTGAAAAGTTTCAAAAGCGAAGTATCCTACTTGAAAAGCTAACTGAAGAAGTGAAGGCTTCTTCTCTAGACACAAATAAAATGCTTGAAATGATTGCTGAGCTCGAGAAATTAGATTAGGAGGCGGCATGTATGGCATTTGAAGGATTAGCCGATCGACTGCAAGGAACGCTCCAGAAGATTCGAGGCAAAGGAAAGGTTAACGAAACAGATGTAAAAGAGATGATGAGAGACGTAAAACTCGCTCTTTTAGAAGCAGACGTTAACTTTAAGGTTGTTAGAGAATTTGTTAAGCGAGTTAGTGAACGAGCAGTAGGTCAAGAAGTTCTAAAAAGCTTAACCCCTGGCCAACAGGTTATTAAGGTTGTTAAAGAAGAATTAACAGACTTAATGGGAGGAGAACAAAGTAAGATTGCTGTTGCAAAGAGACCTCCTACTGTTATTTTAATGGTAGGTTTACAAGGTGCTGGTAAAACAACAACTACTGGTAAGCTTGCTAATCTTCTTCGAAAAAAATATAATCGTAACCCGTTATTAGTTGCGGCTGATATTTATCGTCCAGCGGCTATTAAGCAGTTACAAACACTTGGTAAACAATTGGATATGCCTGTATTTTCACTAGGTGATCAAGTAAGTCCAGTGGAAATAGCAAAACAAGCTATTGCTAAAGCGAAAGAAGATCATAATGACTATGTTTTAATTGATACAGCAGGTCGACTTCATATCGATGAAGAACTAATGACTGAGCTTAAAGATATTAAAGAGTTAGCACAGCCAGATGAAATCTTTTTAGTTGTGGATAGTATGACTGGACAAAGTGCTGTGGATGTAGCCTCAAGCTTTAATGAGCAGCTTGGTCTTACAGGTGTTGTTTTAACAAAGCTTGACGGGGATACCCGAGGTGGAGCTGCACTATCAATTCGCTCCGTTACCAATACACCAATTAAATTTGTTGGTATGGGTGAAAAATTAGATGCATTAGAAGTTTTCCATCCGGAAAGAATGGCTTCTAGAATCCTCGGAATGGGTGATGTTCTTTCTTTAATTGAGAAAGCACAAGCAAATGTTGATGAAGCGAAGGCAAAAGAGCTAGAGCAGAAATTCAGAACTCAATCATTTACCCTTGATGATTTTCTTGAACAATTAGGCCAAGTACGCAATATGGGACCTTTAGATGACCTTCTAAAAATGCTTCCTGGAGCAAACAAAATGAAGGGTTTAAACAATCTCAAAATTGATGAAAAGCAAATTGGACATGTTGAAGCAATTATTCAATCTATGACACCAAAAGAAAAAACAAACCCAGAAATCATTAATGCGAGTCGTCGAAAAAGAATTGCAAAAGGTAGTGGTACGTCTATTCAAGAAGTAAACCGCCTGTTGAAGCAATTTGATGACATGAAGAAGATGATGAAACAAATGACAGGTATGCAAAAAGGTAAGAAAAAAGGGTTTAAACTCCCTTTTATGTAAGGTTTTTAGTACTGTTAAGAAAAAAACCTTTACAAACTATAAATAACTTTGATAATATATTATCTTGTTGAAACTAATCGGAAGAGGTGCTTTAAAAATGGCAGTTAAAATTCGTTTAAAACGTATGGGAGCAAAAAAATCTCCTTTCTATCGTATTGTAGTAGCAGATTCTCGTTCACCACGTGATGGTCGTTACATCGAGGTTGTAGGAACTTACAATCCAGTAGCTCAACCAGCTAAAGTAGAAATCAATGAAGAGCTTGCTCTTAAATGGTTACAAGATGGAGCTAAACCATCTGATACAGTTCGTAACTTATTATCTAACCAAGGTATTATGGAAAAATTCCACAATGCTAAGCACAGCAAATAATACGAATAATGATGACTTCACTCATCAAAACTATTGTAACGTCACTTGTGGATCATCCAGAAGCTGTTTCAATTAAATCAGAAGAAGATGAAAACCGAATTACTTATTACTTGTCTGTTCATGAAGAAGACATGGGGAAAGTAATTGGTAAACAAGGACGCGTAGCTAAGGCGATTCGAACTGTAATATATGCAGCAGGGTCAACGCAGCAAAAGAAAATCTATCTTGAGATTTCCGAATAGGAGGGCTAAAACCCTCCTTTTTTGGTATGATAAAATAAAGAAAAGTAATAAATACTTATGGCAAAAGAACTTTACAGATCTATCATGTACGAGCTGATGATAGTTGTATTTAACAATTATACTAATGTAAGTTTCTATAAGGATGAGGAGCCTTGTTGATAGTGTGGAAGACTTTTGAAATAGATTTAAGCATACTTGTTCATTTGAAGAACAACTCGGAAGAATTAAGTTTTTCTGTAGATAAGTGTGTTTTATACATAATGGAATGATAAAGTTAGGTTCTATTAGGAGGGGATGAAATGAGGATTCTTCAAACAATTAATGTAAAGCAAGTTTTAACTGTTACCAGCAAGAATCAGCTCCTCGAAAAATATGTCAATCAAAAAAATCAAATGCAAAAAGAAATAGATCAGTTAAAGTTTGAATTGAAAAAGTTTGAAAAAACTAAAAAAAATCAACCGATTAGTTTAAAAGCGCATTTTGAAAAAGAAATAACGAATCGTTCGGAAAAAATTAAGCTAATTGATTATAAAATAGAACAACTTAATATTCTTCCTATTGGTAGTGAATTAAAGGAACGTGAAATTCAGGCGTTTGTTGATGTCGAAGTGGGATCTAATTGGGAGGAATTAACAAAAACGAAAACAATAATTGTTACGGATGGAATTGTAACAGAAATACGTTAGAGGTGTAAATTGTGGAAAAATGGTTTAATGTAGGCAAAATTGTTAATACACATGGAGTACAGGGTGAAGTCAGAGTCATTTCGAAAACGGATTTTGCTGACGAAAGATACAAAATAGGAAATACATTATTTTTATTCCAAGAAGGTCAAGTAAGTCCATTAGAATTAAAGATTACTTCACATCGAAAGCATAAAAATTTTGATCTCTTAAAATTTGAAGGATTTTATAATATTAATCAAGTAGAGCCATTTAAAGGAAGCGTTTTAAAGGTGCCGGAATCACAACTGGCTGAATTAGAAGAAAATGAATATTATTTCCATGAAATTATTGGTTGTGAGGTATCTACAGTAGAGGGTGAAGTTATTGGTACTGTTAAAGAGATTTTAACTCCAGGTGCTAATGATGTGTGGGTGATTCAAGCCAAAAAAGGAAAAGACATTTTAATTCCTTATATCGATGAGATTGTTAAAGAAATTCATGTTCCTACTAAAAAAATTATTATCGATCCAATGGAAGGGTTATTAGAATGAAAATAGATGTACTATCATTGTTTCCAGAAATGTTTACTGGGGTGTTTGGGTCCTCAATCTTAAAGAAGGCCGAAGAAAAAGGGGCAGCAAGCTATAATGTCGTTAATTTCCGTGATTTTGCTGATAATAAACATCATACAGTAGATGATTACCCTTATGGGGGTGGTGCAGGTATGGTGTTAAAGGCACAGCCAATTTTTGACGCTGTTGCACATTTACAAGCTTCAAATTCTACCGAAAAACAACGCGTGATTCTTTTATGTCCTCAAGGAGAAAGGTATACACAGAAAAAAGCAGAAGAGTTGGCTCAAGAAGAGCATCTTATCTTTGTTTGTGGACATTATGAAGGTTATGATGAGAGAATTCGTGAACATATTGTAACGGATGAAATATCTCTGGGAGACTATGTACTTACTGGAGGAGAGTTAGGGGCAATGGTTATCATTGATAGCGTTGTTCGTCTTTTACCAGGTGTACTTGGAAATGAAGACTCTCCAGTAAAAGATTCTTATTCTTCTGGTTTACTGGAACACCCTCATTATACAAGACCATATGATTTTAGAGGAATGAAAGTACCTGATACTTTAATGTCAGGAAATCACAAAAAAATCGAAGAGTGGCGTATGAAGGAAAGTTTAAGAAGAACTTGGAATCGAAGAAGAGACCTTTTAGAAAATATCGAGCTCTCAGACCAAGAAAAAAAGTGGCTGGAAGAAATTAAAAATACAGATGAATAGTTGCATTAGCAATCCTTATATGTTAAGATAATTTTTGTGGCTTGGGAAGAAATTGACCAAGTTACTTATAACGGTGTTCCGCTGTAAGTATATATAAGACTTGCAAGAGCGTCTGTGGGAGGAGTTGAAAACGATGCAACAATTAATTCATGAAATCACTAAAGAACAATTACGCACAGATCTTCCATCTTTCCGTCCTGGTGACACAGTACGTGTACACGTTAAGGTTGTAGAGGGAACTCGTGAGCGTATTCAGATCTTTGAAGGTGTAGTTATTAAGCGTCGTGGTGGTGGAATTAGCGAAACATTTACAGTACGTAAGATTTCTTACGGTGTAGGTGTTGAACGTACATTCCCTGTACACACACCAAAAATTGCAAACCTTGAAGTAGTTCGTCGCGGTAAAGTCCGTCGTGCGAAACTTTACTACCTACGTAGTCTTCGTGGTAAAGCGGCTCGTATTAAAGAGATCCGCTAATTTTTCCAAGCAAATAGCTTAGCTACATTTGTAGGAAATAAATGAATGCAAAGAACAAAGAGGCTGCCAAAAAGTTATTTTTGAGCAGCCTCTTTTAATCAGTTCGGAATTTTTACCAACGTATCGTTTGTTGTATGAATACATAAGTATTATACTAATTTATATTGTTCTAATTATGAAGACCTTGTTTAATAAAGAAAATATACTTATGGGCTGGTGAGGATTATGACGAAAAAGAAAAGCGAGCTTTGGGAATGGACAAAGGCCCTACTAATTGCTGTAGGTCTTGCAGTAGTGATCCGCTATTTTTTATTAGCACCTATTGTAGTAGACGGATATTCCATGATGCCCACTTTACATGATAAAGATCGTATGATTGTTAATAAAATTGGTTACACATTAGGTGATCCGGATCGATTTGACATCGTTGTTTTTCATGCACCAGAGAAGAAAGACTATATAAAGCGTATAATTGGTCTTCCTGGTGATACGATAGAGTATAAAGATGATACACTTTATGTTAATGGAAAAGCACAGAAGGAACCATATTTAGATGAGTATAAATCACAGGTTTTTGATGGTCCATTAACAGAAGATTTTACACTTAAGGATATTCCTGGTGGAAAAGAAAAAGTTCCAGAAGGATATTTATTTGTAATGGGAGACAATAGACGTTCTTCTAAAGACTCAAGACATATTGGGTTTGTTTCAGAAGATAAAGTGTTAGGAAAAACGAGCATTGTTTATTGGCCTTTTAAAGATATAAGAATCGTAAAATAAGAAAGGTGGATACCAGTGACAATTCAATGGTTTCCAGGCCATATGGCCAAAGCGAGAAGAGAAGTTACTGAGAAATTAAAGTTAGTTGATATTATTTATGAACTTGTTGATGCAAGACTTCCTCTTTCTTCGCGTAATCCAATGATAGATGAAATTATTCAACATAAACCAAGACTAATATTACTTAATAAAGCAGATATGGCTGATCCGCAAAAAACAGCTCAATGGCTACAATATTTTGCGTCTAATGATATGACGGCTCTTGCTATTAATTCACAAGCTGGAAATGGTTTATCGCAAATTACAAGTGTGTCTAAAGAGCTTCTAAAAGAAAAACTAGATCGCTTGAAATCGAAGGGTGTCAAGCCGCGTGCTATTCGTGCTATGATTGTTGGGATTCCAAATGTAGGAAAATCTACATTTATCAATCGACTAGCAAAGAAAAACATCGCTAAAACAGGTAATATGCCTGGTGTGACTAAATCACAGCAATGGATTAAGGTTGGAAAAGAATTAGAACTTCTAGATACTCCAGGTATCTTATGGCCTAAATTTGAAGATCAAGAGATTGGTCAAAGATTAGCTGTTACTGGAGCTATAAAAGATACATTATTGAATCAGCAGGATTTAGCTGTATATGCTTTACGATTTTTGGAGCTAGAATATCCGCAAGCCTTAAAGGAAAGATATCAACTAGATGTGATTCCAGAGGATATTGTAGAATTGTTCGATGCAATCGGTAAAAACCGCCGTATTTTAGCAGGTGGCGGAATGATTGATTATGATAAGACTGCAGAAATGATTATTCGTGAACTGCGTTCAGAGAAGTTAGGACGAATTACTCTTGAATTGCCGCCAAAGGATATTGAAGAGCTAGAGCAATAAAATAAAAGAAACGGACTTTTAAAAAATAGGCTCTGCATTGTATGAACACTTCTGAGTTCATTTCATTTTGAATGAAACTTCAATATAGAGTATTTTCACTAATTTCAAGAGTATTCTTTAACTGGCAAATAGTATAAAATGAACTGTAAAGGGGCTGTCTAACAAAAGTAAAGCTTTTGAGACATCCTCTTTATTTTTTGTGTAAAAAGCCGATAAATGAATTAATAGAAGGTGTGAAAATAATGACGAAAATTACTAGTATAAAAGAAATTAAAGAACGATTACAAACTGTTACTGAACCTAACGATCCTTTCTTGAATAACTGTTTACTTGATGAAAGAAAAGGTGTAATAAAACTTGTAGAACAATGGAGAAAAGCCTACGAAAAGCAAGAAAGCTTAAAACAAAAGTGGAACGAGATGACCCTATATGAACAAAACCTTTATGTAGATGGCTATCACTTCATTGCAGGAGTTGATGAGGTAGGTAGAGGACCTCTTGCGGGCCCTGTAGTTGCAGCTGCCGTTATCCTTCCAAAAGACTTTGTCCTACTTGGTTTAGATGATTCGAAAAAAATAAATGAAAAAAAGCGTAATGAGTATTATCAGCAAATAAAAGATGGTGCATTAGCAGTTGGAATAGGAATTATGCATCATGATGTAATTGATGAAATTAATATATATGAAGCTACTAAAAAGGCAATGCTAGAGGCCATTAACAATTTGAATGTGGATCCAGATTATGTCTTAATAGATGCTATGAAATTACCTTTATCTGTACCACAACAGTCAATTATTAAAGGTGATGCTAAAAGTGTATCTATATCTGCAGCTTCAATTATAGCTAAGGTTACTCGAGATACAATGATGTATAAATATGATGAACAATATCCGCAATATGGATTTAAAAATAATATGGGCTATGGCACTAAGGAGCATCTAGAAGCCTTAAAGAAATATGGTCCTACACCTTGGCATAGATTAAGTTTTGCTCCAGTTAAAGAGTTATCACGATGAAATGAATAAGGAAGTGATAAACAAATGCAGGCAACAAGTATCGTCCAAAATCTAATTCCACAACAGCATAATAGTCAAAATGTTACATTGAACAATGGGCAAATGGTATATGGAAAAGTTAATAAAATTTACAGTAATCAAACTGCTGAAATAAGTATTGGTCAATCAAAAGTAATGGCTAAGTTAGATGCACCAATAAAAGTTGGTGAACGTTATTGGTTTCAAGTACAAAATACGTCGGATATTACCGCTCTAAAAGTACTTCAAAATAATGGTGGCTCTGAGAATCTTAAAGAAATGTCTCAACAGTTATTACAGCATCTATCTTTATCTCAAACAAAAGAAAGTTTAGCGTTGGCTCAATTCTATGTGAAAAATCAGATTCCGATAACGAAAGATCAGTTTGTTCAAGCCTTACAAATCATAAGCTCGTCGGACGATTTAAGTCAATCAATAAAAATATTGCAGACGATAAATAGTTTATCATTGCCAGTCACGAAAGAAGTTTTTCAATCACTTTCCGCGTTTGAAAATAATGTTACATTGCAATCCTTATTTAAGGATATTTTACAAAACTTGAATTCTAGTAAGAGTGTATCGGAAGCATCATTAAAATCTGTACTAATACACCTTCTGTCAACAAACTTAGATAAAATGGCTGAGAGAGGATTGCAAAAAATTGTTGCGGCATGGTTATCATCGGAAGGGCAAATAAAAAATCAATTGTTTAAAGTGCTTCAGAACGTAGGACTTTTTTCTGAACAAACCAACCAAAACAAAGTATTTACACAAGCGCTACATTTATTGGAGAACAATAATATAATTGTTCGAAATTCGAGTTTAGAAAATTCTATTCAACTACTAAATGAATTATTAAGAAATAGTGGTCAATCTAGTATGTATTTAAAAAATGCAGGAAATACAAATGATAAATTCCAAGAAAATATTCTAAATTTGGCGAAGCTTATAAATGAGAAAGTGCAAACTGTATCAAATAATAGTACTGAAAAACCGATGTGGAAACAACTACTTCAAGAAATTGTTTCCCTTCAAGTGAAAAAGAACGAAAATATACACCAAAATAATGTAAATGTTACTGGGACGGCACAATCAATTGCAGTTAAATCTGGCGATAAGATCCCTATATTTAATGCTATTATGAATATGACGAAACATATATTGTCCTTTTTAAATACAAGAAATAATGATTTTCTTCAAGCTAAATCTATGCTTGAACTATTTTCTTTAGCTGGGGATCAATCTGGTAATTATGAAGTAGCTAGAAATAATATTGGAAATATGCTTATGCAAAAAATAGAAAGTCATCAACCAAAGAATTATCTGACCTTTGATAATAAACTCTTACAAGGGTTACTACAAGAAGAAGTAGCTGCATTACATATTCCTCAAGCAAACATTTTTTCTAACGAAATGAAAAGTGCTATACGTTTAATGGGATTAGGATTAGAGAATCATATGGCAAATCTTGATCAAGGAACGGTCATTGAGGAAAATGAACTGCTAAATCTAAAACCACTGCTCTTAAAATTTCTTAACGAAAATCAAAATCACGTGGCTAGAGAGTCTGCAGAGCAGCTATTGCATAAAATCACAGCCCAACAGATGCTCTCACAATCTTCTGGTCCACTTCAACATATTATGCTAAGCTTCCCACTTTCATATCATCGTTTTCATACTGAGGCAACGATGCACTTTAGTGGAAGGAAGAAAAATGAAGGAGAAATCGATCCATCCTTTTGTAGAGTGTTATTTTATTTACAGCTAGATCACATTAATGAAACTGTAATTGATATGGTTGTTCAGAATAAAATTATGAAAATAAATATTATAAATGAAAAAGCAAATTTATTGAAAACACTTGCGAGTCCTTTGGTATCCGAGGTAAAAGAGAAATTAGAAGAGGTTGGATATCAATTGTCAGCTATTACTTTTGAGCCACCTAAATCATTAGGACCGATAGCAATGAATTTGGAAAGAAATAAAAAAATTTATGAAACAACACCATACAATGGAGTAGATATTAAAATATGATGAAAAAAAGAAAAGAAGCCGTTGTTTTAAAATATGACCGTGAGAAAGATTCTGCACCAAAGATAGTTGGACAAGGTAAAGGGAGAATTGCTGATGAAATATTGGAAATAGCTAAAGCGAACAATGTGCCTATTCAGGAAGATCCTTCACTTACAGAGCTATTATCAAAGCTAAATATTAATGAATCTATTCCATCGGAACTTTATGAAGCTGTCGCAGAAATTTTTGTATTGATTTATAAATTAGATAGAGAAGCGGCAAAAAACGATAAGTACAAATAGTATTTTAGGCGAAATAATTCTATTTTAATAACATATTTTTCTATAGTTTTACATAAAAATGCTAGACAAGTATTTTGACATTATATACAATGAAAGCGCAAGCTACTTAAAAATTGAATAATGATTCATTTTCTTTTTGTTTAAAAATTTTGAATTATTTGTCGAAAAAAGAAGTTATGACAGGAGGATGGAAGATGAATATTCACGAGTACCAAGGGAAAGAGGTCCTTAGAAAATATGGAGTAGCAGTTCCAAATGGAAAAGTGGCATTTTCTGTAGAAGAGGCTGTTGAAGCTGCTAAAGAATTAGGGACAGAAGTTTGTGTAGTGAAAGCGCAAATCCATGCTGGTGGTAGAGGAAAAGCAGGAGGAGTTAAAGTAGCTAAAAATCTTGATGAAGTACGTACATATGCTGAAGAGATTTTAGGGAAAACGCTCGTAACACATCAAACTGGACCAGAAGGTAAAGAAGTAAAGCGTTTACTCATTGAAGAAGGCTGTGACATAAAGAAAGAATACTATATCGGTCTAGTATTAGATCGTGCAACTTCGAGAGTAGTGTTAATGGCATCTGAAGAAGGTGGAACGGAAATCGAAGAAGTAGCAGCAAAGACTCCTGAAAAAATCTTTAAAGAAGTGATTGACCCTGTAGTAGGATTATCAGGCTATCAAGCTAGAAGAATAGCCTTTAATATTAATATTCCAAATGCTTTAATAGGCCAAGCTGTGAAATTTATGATGGGCTTGTATACGGCATTTGTTGAGAAAGATTGTTCTATCGCTGAAATCAACCCTTTAGTTGTTACTGGAGATGGAAAAGTAATGGCGTTAGACGCAAAATTAAATTTTGATAGTAATGCATTATTTAGAAATAAAGATATCATAGGTTATCGAGACCTAGAAGAAGAGGATGCAAAAGAAATTGAAGCATCAAAATATGATTTAAGCTATATCGCTTTAGACGGTAATATTGGCTGTATGGTTAATGGAGCTGGTTTAGCGATGGCGACAATGGATATTATTAAACATTATAATGGTGACCCAGCGAACTTCCTTGATGTTGGGGGCGGTGCAACTGCTGAGAAGGTAACAGAAGCATTCAAAATTATTCTTTCTGATCCAAAAGTAAAAGGGATTTTTGTAAATATTTTTGGTGGAATTATGAAGTGCGATGTAATTGCTGAGGGTGTAGTTGAAGCTGCTAAACAAGTAGGGCTTTCAGTACCTTTAGTTGTTCGTTTAGAAGGAACAAATGTTGAATTAGGTAAAGAAATTTTGAAAAATTCTGGTATTGATATTACTGCAGCTGAGTCAATGGCAGATGGAGCTCAAAAAATCGTTGCATTAGTAGGATAATAGCTAGGGGGGAGAAAAATGAGCGTATTTATTAATAAAGATACAAAAGTAATTGTACAAGGAATTACAGGGTCAACAGCCCTTTTTCATACGAAACAAATGCTTGAATATGGTACACAAATTGTTGCAGGTACTAGTCCAGGTAAAGGCGGTTCTGAAGTAGAAGGTGTGCCTGTATTTAATACAGTAAAAGAAGCTGTAGAAGCAACAGGAGCAAATGCTTCAGTTATTTATGTTCCTGCTCCATTTGCAGCAGATGCAATTTTAGAAGCTGTTGATGCAGAGCTCGATTTAGCTATTTGTATTACGGAACATATTCCAGTGTTAGATATGGTAAAAGTAAAGCGTTTTATGGAAGGAAAGAAAACACGTTTAGTGGGACCAAACTGTCCAGGAGTAATTACACCAGGTGAATGTAAAATTGGTATTATGCCAGGATATATTCATACAAAAGGACATGTTGGTGTAGTTTCTCGTTCTGGTACTTTAACTTACGAAGCGGTTCATCAATTAAGTCAAGCTGGAATAGGTCAATCAACAGCGGTTGGTATCGGTGGAGATCCGGTAAATGGAACGAACTTTATTGATGTTCTTAAAGCATTTAATGAGGATCCAGAAACATACGCTGTAATTATGATTGGTGAAATTGGTGGAACAGCTGAAGAAGAGGCGGCAGAATGGGTTAAAGCAAACATGACAAAACCAGTAGTTGGTTTTATTGGTGGTAGAACAGCTCCAGCTGGTAAACGTATGGGCCATGCTGGTGCAATCATATCAGGTGGTAAAGGAACAGCTGACGAAAAAATCCGTGTAATGAATGAATGTGGTATTAAAGTAGCAGAAACTCCTTCGGTTATGGGAGAAACACTTATTTCAGTCATAAAAGAAAAAGGGATTTATGATTCTTGTAAAACACATTAATAGCGATTTTCCTTCCAATGCGAAGGGTTAATACGTTTGTATTTAACTAAACACTCTTTCCAAAAGACTAGAAAGCATATCCATTTGTAGCTGGATTATAGTTTAGCTAGATCATTTGGTTATGCTTCTTTTAGAAGGGGTGTATAGTATTTTTTAAGGAGGAAAACAATTGCAGGAATTTCGAGAAAAGTTATTATTGATCCATCATTGTCGAGGAATCGGATGGAAATCTATTTTTTTAATTCTTCAAAATGATCCCCACCTTCAAACCCTCAAGAAAAAATCTCTAAAAGATTGGCAAAAAACTCTACATCCATTAAATCCCCAACAAATCCAATTATTTTATCATGATCTTCACTCTATTAATATAGATAAAAAAAGTGAACAATATGTAGAAAATAGTATAGATTATTTGACAATTTTTGACGATGGTTATCCACAACGATTGAAAAATATGTACAATCCTCCTTGGATTATATATATGAAGGGGAATAAGAAACTATTAAACAATCAAAAAATGCTCGCTGTTGTGGGAGCAAGGAAATTTTCTGATTATAGTATTGAAGCACTCGATTTGATATTACCTCAGCTTATAAAGAAAGGCTATGTGATTGTAAGTGGTCTTGCATTAGGTGTTGATGCATTAGCTCATAAATTGGCGATAAGTCACCTTGGTTCCACAATTGGAGTTCTTGGTGGAGGTTTATTTAAACTATATCCAAAAGAAAATATCGCACTTGCATTAAAGATGATGAATGAGCAATTAGTGCTTTCTGAGGCCCATCCAGCGCTTGCGGCTGAGCCGTGGATGTTTCCTCAAAGAAATAGAATCATTAGCGGTTTAAGTGATGGTGTGTTGATTGTTGAAGCTACTAGAAGAAGCGGTTCTTTAATTACGGCTTATCATGCTCTCGAACAAGGAAAAGAGGTATTTTGTATTCCAGGGAATATTGCTAATCCGCTATCAGAGGGAACGAATACCTTAATCCAAGAAGGGGCTAAGTTAGTTCAATCATATAAAGATATTGACCAAGAATTTTTATAAAAAAGTAAGGAAAATAAGAAATAAAACGGCTAGAACGGCTAGAATGATAATTATTATTGATACAATGAAAAGTATAAGTAGCTTGAGGAAAAGAATCCAAATGATTTTTGTGAGATGAAAAATATGAAAAATGTAAGAAAAATGTAAGGATAATTTTCAAAATAGGTTGAAATATTTTTTAATATAGGATAAATTGGGCATCAAGTATATTATTATTTTTCATATATTTAAAATAGTTTTAAATCATCAATACCGTTCTTGTTTTAGATTTCTGAATAATCTACAAATAAAAAAATCCTTGAGAAATAAACCGATGTAACTGTGAATACGTTTTCATCGCTTTATATTCAATAGATCTGTTTATGGAAGGAAAAATAACAAAATTTAGAATATAAATAATCATTGAAAATAACATTGAGATTGACAAACCATTTTTGTTTGATTAATAATAGTGAAGATTTATAAATACCTCTAAGGAGGATTTTGCATGTCAGAATATCTTGTCATAGTAGAATCACCAGCTAAGGCGAAAACGATTGAAAAGTACCTTGGCAAAAAATATAAAGTTAAAGCGTCCATGGGGCATGTAATAGATTTACCTAAAAGCCAAATGGGTGTTGATATAGAACATAATTTTGAACCGAAGTATATTACGATTCGTGGAAAAGGTCCTGTATTAAAAGAAATAAAAGCAGCCGCTAAAAAAGCGAAAAAAGTTTATCTAGCAGCTGACCCTGATAGGGAAGGGGAAGCAATTGCTTGGCATTTAGCTAAGACGTTGAATTTAGATGAAGATTCAAAGTGTCGAGTTGTATTTAATGAAATTACCAAGGATGCTATTAAAGAATCTTTTAAAAATCCTCGTCAAGTTAATATGAATCTCGTAGATGCTCAGCAAGCTCGACGTATTCTTGATCGCTTAGTTGGGTATAATATTAGTCCGCTTTTATGGAAAAAAGTAAAAAAAGGATTAAGTGCTGGTAGAGTACAGTCCGTTGCAGTCCGCTTAATCATTGAAAGAGAGAAAGAGATTCAAAAATTTGTACCAGAAGAGTATTGGACAATTGGATCAGAATTTATTAAGGGAAAAGATGGCTTTAGCGGATCTTTTTATAGTTTTAAAGGGCAAAAGCAAGAATTACACTCTGAAGAAGACGTAAACAGTATAGTTAAGAATATCAAGGAAAATGAATTTACTGTTGTCGGTGTAACGAAAAAAGAAAGAAAAAGAAATGCAGCACTTCCGTTTACAACTTCTTCCCTACAACAGGAAGCTGCAAGAAAATTGAACTTTAGAGCCAAAAAGACGATGATGCTAGCTCAACAGTTATATGAAGGTATCGAACTTGGTAAAGAAGGAACTGTCGGCTTAATTACATACATGAGAACAGATTCTACAAGAATTTCTGATGTAGCGTTAAGTGAATGTACTCAATATATTGAAGAACAGTATGGGAAAGAGTATGTGAATCTTGAAAAGAGAAAAGTGAAAAATCAAGGGAAAACGCAAGATGCGCATGAGGCAGTTAGACCAACGAGTACAGTAAAGGATCCTAGTTCTGTTAAAGAGTACCTATCAAGAGATCAATTTAGATTATATAAGCTAATTTGGGAGCGTTTTGTATCGAGTCAGATGGCACCAGCTATTTTGGATACAATGAGCGTTGATCTTGAAAATAATGATGTGATATTTAGAGCAAGTGGCTCAAAGGTTAAATTTCCTGGTTTTATGAAAGTCTATGTTGAAGGTACAGATGATAATGTCGAAGAGAAAGATCACCTTCTACCAGATTTAAATGAAGGCGATAAAGTCTTTTCGAAAGATATTGAGCCTAAGCAACATTTTACTCAGCCTCCTCCAAGATATACGGAAGCAAGGCTTGTTAAAACGCTTGAAGAACTAGGGATAGGAAGACCGTCTACTTATGCGCCAACTCTTGATACGATTCAAAAAAGAGGCTATGTATCATTAGACAATAAAAGATTTGTTCCTACAGAGCTTGGAAATATTGTATGTGAACTAATAATGGAGTTTTTCCCGGATATTATAGATGTAGAGTTTACAGCTAAAATGGAAGAGGAATTCGATAATATTGAAGTGGGCGATGTAGAATGGAGAAAAGTTATTAACGACTTTTATGGCGATTTCGAAGTCCATTTGAAAAAAGCAGAAGCTGAAATGGAAAAGATTGAAATTAAAGATGAGCCAGCAGGAGAAGATTGTGAAGAGTGCGGGCACCCGATGGTCTTTAAAATGGGCCGCTATGGGAAATTTATGGCATGTAGTAATTTCCCAGAATGTAGAAATACTAAGCCGATTGTAAAAGAAATTGGTGTAAAATGCCCTAAATGTGAAAAAGGGGAAATTATAGAAAGAAAAAGCAAAAAAAGAAGAATTTTCTACGGATGTAATTTATATCCTGATTGTGATTTTATTTCTTGGGATAAGCCAATTGCTCGTAAATGCCCGAAATGTAGCGGTTTATTAGTAGAGAAGAAGCTTAAAAAAGGCGTTCAAGTCCAATGTGTAGATTGTGATTATAAAGAAGGTCAACAACAGTAGGTGATTTTCACCTACTTTTTTCTTGGGAACATTCAAATTTGTGTGAAATGTATATGGACAAATTGAGAACATTAAGGATATAATTGCTATCGGTTAAGAGTGTTATGTTTGAAATTGACTAGAAAAACTTGTCTTTGTATGAGTTTTTGAGATAAGCAATTGTAGCATCGTTCATGATCCATACTTATTATTTCTTCATTCGGAGGTTTTTAATTATGACAGATATAACTGTAAATGTAATTGGTGCTGGACTTGCTGGAAGTGAGGCGGCTTGGCAGCTTGCAAATAGAGGTGTAAAAGTAAAGTTGTTTGAAATGAGACCTGTTAAAATGACACCTGCTCATCATACAAGTCAATTTGCTGAACTTGTATGTAGTAACTCATTGAGAGCTAATACACTTACTAATGCTGTCGGAGTTTTAAAAGAAGAAATGAGACATTTAAATTCTCTTATTATGAATGCAGCAGATGAAAGTTCAGTACCTGCTGGTGGAGCTCTTGCTGTTGATCGTCATGAGTTTGCTGGGAAAATCACTGAAACACTAAAAAATCACGAGAATGTTACGATCGTGAATGAAGAAGTGACAGAGATACCAGAAGGATTAACGATTATTGCGAGTGGGCCTTTAACAAGCCCTGAGCTATCTAAAAAAATTAAAGAGCTAACTGGTGAAGAACATTTGTATTTTTACGATGCAGCAGCTCCTATTATTGAAAAAGATAGCATTGATTTTGGCAAAGTTTATGTGAAATCTAGATATGATAAAGGGGAAGCGGCATATGTAAATTGCCCAATGAATGAAGAAGAATTCAATCGCTTTTATGAGGCTCTTATTTCTGGTGAAACAGTTCCATTAAAAGAATTTGAAAAAGAAATTTTCTTTGAAGGCTGTATGCCGATAGAAGTAATGGCGTCTAGAGGAAAGAAAACCATGTTATTTGGACCGTTAAAGCCAGTAGGACTTGAAGATCCAAAAACAGGTAAAAGACCATTTGCAGTTGTACAATTGCGACAAGACGATGCTGCAGGAACGCTATATAATATTGTTGGTTTTCAAACACACTTGAAATGGGGAGCACAAAAGGAAGTTATTAAATTAATTCCAGGTCTGGAGAATGCAGAGATTGTTAGATATGGTGTTATGCATAGAAATACATTTATTAACTCACCTAAAGTGTTAAAGGCTACGTACCAATTACAAGCTAACTCTAACCTGTTTTTTGCTGGTCAGATGACTGGTGTTGAAGGCTATGTAGAGTCTGCTGCTTCCGGATTAATAGCTGGAATAAATGCTGCTCGAATAGCCCACGGCGAAGAACCGCTTGAGTTTCCTGAGGAAACAGCAATAGGTAGTATGGCTAAATATATTACTACAGCAAACTCAAAAAATTTCCAACCAATGAATGCGAATTTCGGTTTATTTCCTGAGTTATCAGAAAAAATCAGAGGGAAAAAAGAACGAAATGAAATGCATGCTAAACGAGCACTAGAAACAATTCAGAACTTTGTGAAAAATTAGTGTTATTCATTGCAAGGGCTATCTAAGTATGATAATATTTAGTAGCCCTTGTGAGGTGTTAATATATGCAAACTAATGATGAAATTGTTTGTTCTTTCTTACAATATCTACAGTTGGAAAAGAACTATTCTGATTATACTGTTGAATACTATCAAATTGATATTGATGAGTTTTATATGTTCATGATTGAACAAAGTATTAAAGGCTTACATACTGTAACATATTTTGATGCGCGACTTTATTTAACTAAGCTATATGAAAGAAATTTAGCCAAAAAATCCATCGCTAGAAAAACTTCAAGTTTAAGAAGCTTCTATAAGTGGTTAATGAGAGAGAAAATGGTAACTGATAATCCTTTTGCTCTCGTTTCTTTACCTAAAAAGGAGCAAAAGCTTCCACAATTTTTATACGAGAAAGAAATAACAGCCTTGTTCAATTCAATAAAGGTTGATACTGCATTAGGTAAAAGAGATTTGGCGTTATTGGAAATCTTGTATGCTACTGGCATACGTGTGAGTGAGTGTTGTGGCTTAACGTTAAAGGATATTGATTTTTCTTTGGGGACGATTCTTGTTCATGGAAAAGGAAAAAAAGATCGATATGTACCTTTTGGGAAATATGCTGAAGAAGCTTTGCATATGTATATTAATGATGCAAGAAATGAGCTTTTAAAACATGTTAAACATGATTTTGTCTTTGTGAATTATCGTGGTGAGCCTATCACAACTAGAGGGATTAGGTATATTTTGACTCAATTGATTAATAATGCTTGTAGAGATGGACAATTACATCCTCATATGTTAAGACATAGCTTTGCAACGCATTTATTAAACAATGGTGCAGATTTACGATCCGTTCAGGAATTGTTAGGACACTCCAATATTTCTTCTACACAAATTTACACTCACGTGACGAAAGAACAGCTTCGCAAAGTTTATTTATCTTCACATCCACGAGCATAATGCTTGTTATGAAAGGAGAAAGTAGTATGGGAAACTTCCATGCAACAACAATTTTTGCCGTTCATCATAAAGGAAATTGTGCGATGTCAGGTGATGGGCAAGTAACAATGGGAAATGCAATCGTTATGAAACACACAGCTAGGAAAGTTAGAAGACTTTTTCGAGGAAAAGTTTTAGCTGGATTTGCTGGCTCAGTTGCTGATGCTTTCACATTATTTGAAATGTTTGAAGGTAAACTTGAAGAGTTTAATGGAAATCTTCAAAGAGCAGCTGTAGAATTAGCAAAACAGTGGCGCGGAGATAAAATGTTAAGACAGTTAGAAGCTATGCTAATTGTTATGGATAAAGAAAATATATTACTTGTTTCAGGTACTGGTGAAGTAATTGAACCAGATGATGGTATTTTAGCAATAGGATCTGGGGGAAGTTATGCACTAAGTGCAGGAAGAGCTCTTAAAAGGTATTCAGGAGATTCACTAACAGCTCGTGAAATTGCTGAGGCAGCTCTTCAAATTGCAGGAGAAATATGCGTTTATACTAACTCTAATATTATAATTGAAGAATTATAAAACGAGGAGGATGTTTAAAATGAAAGATAATCGTGCAAACCTTACTCCAAGGCAGATCGTAGAAAAATTAAATCAATATATTGTTGGACAAAATGATGCTAAAAGAGCAGTAGCAATCGCTCTTCGAAATAGATATCGCAGAAGCTTACTTCAAGAAGGAATTCGTGATGAAGTCGTTCCAAAAAACATTCTTATGATTGGACCGACTGGTGTGGGTAAAACAGAAATTGCTCGTAGAATAGCTAAATTAGTAAATGCACCATTTATTAAGGTAGAGGCTACAAAATTTACTGAAGTAGGCTATGTCGGGCGTGATGTTGAATCGATGGTAAGAGATTTAACGGAAACATCCATTAGAATTGTTAAAGAAGAAAAAATTCAAAGCGTTAAAGAAATTGCAGAACAAAATGCAAATAAAAGACTAGTGGATTTGCTCGTTCCCTCAAATAAGAAATCTACTTCATTTAAAAATCCACTAGAAATGTTCTTTGGTGGAAATACTAATGAAGAACAAGAAGATTCTTCTGCTAATGAAGAAGCTAGTCTAGCTGAAAAAAGAAGTGTTATTAAGAAAAAGCTAGCAGCAGGCGAACTTGAAGAAGAAATTGTGACTGTTGAAGTGGAAGAACAGCCACCATCTATGTTTGACATGCTTCAAGGATCTGGTATGGAACAGATGGGGATGAATATGCAGGATGCTTTTAGTTCCTTATTGCCAAAGAAACACAAAAAGAGAAAGCTACCCGTGTCTGAAGCTAGGAAGGTTTTAACAAATGAAGAAGCGGCTAAATTAATTGATATGGATGAAGTAACACAAGATGCTGTAACGAGAACAGAACAAACTGGTATTATCTTCATCGATGAAATTGATAAGATTGCTAGTAAATCCTCAGGTGGATCTTCTGCAGATGTTTCAAGGGAAGGTGTTCAACGTGACATACTCCCGATTGTTGAAGGTTCTACAGTTGTGACAAAGTATGGTCCAGTAAAGACTGATCATATTTTATTTATTGCAGCTGGTGCTTTCCACATGGCGAAACCATCAGATCTTATTCCGGAGCTTCAAGGTAGATTTCCGATTCGTGTAGAACTTCAAAAGCTTACTGTGGAAGACTTCCAACGTATTTTACATGAACCAGATCATGCGTTATTAAAACAATATATTGCTTTATTAGAAACTGAAGGTATACAAATAGAATTTTCAGACGATGCTATTCGTAAGATTGCTGAAGTAGCCTATGATGTTAACCAGAACACTGATAATATTGGTGCAAGAAGATTGCATACCATTTTAGAAAAATTGCTTGAAGATTTATCATTTGAAGCTCCTGATATTACGATGGAGAAAATTCAAATAACCCCTCAATATGTTGAAGGGAAATTGGGTACAATAGCAAAAAATAAAGATTTAAGTCACTTTATTTTATAATTTTATTTTAATGATTACTGAATAAATTTATTGAAATAAGACTAAAATAGCTATTTGAAAGTATTTGAAACAATATTCTTAAAACTTGACATAAAATTAAATATTGCACTATTAGGAGGAACAAATCCATGAATTTACTTGGAAAAACTAGAAAAATTAACGCTATGCTTCAAAGAGCAGCTGGTAAGCCAGTGAACTTTAAGGAGATGGCTGAAAGCTTAAGTGAAGTGATTGATTCTAATGTTTATGTTGTAAGCAGAAGAGGTAAACTTCTTGGTTTAGCAATCAACCAACAAATTGAAAACGAACGTATGAAAAAGATGTTCGAAGATCGTCAATTCCCAGAGAACTATACAAATAGTTTGTTTAACCTACAAGAAACATCTTCAAACTTGAGTGTGGAAAGTGAGTATACAGCTTTCCCAGTTGAGAACAAAGATTTATTTATGAATGGTTTAACGACAATCGTGCCAATTATCGGTGGTGGTGAAAGACTTGGAACATTAATTCTTGCTCGTTTAGAAGAAAAATTCCAAGATGATGATTTAATTCTAGCTGAGTATGGTGCGACAGTAGTAGGTATGGAAATTCTACGTGAAAAAGCGGAAGAAATCGAAGGAGAAGCGAGAAGTAAAGCAGTTGTTCAAATGGCGATTAGTTCGTTATCATATAGCGAATTAGAAGCTATTGAACATATTTTTGAAGAACTAAATGGTCATGAAGGATTATTAGTAGCTTCTAAAATAGCTGATCGAGTTGGAATTACTCGTTCAGTTATCGTAAATGCTTTACGTAAATTAGAAAGTGCTGGCGTAATTGAATCGCGCTCTCTAGGTATGAAAGGAACTTACATTAAAGTATTGAATAGTAAATTCTTAATGGAATTAGAAAAATTAAAGAATAATTAAATGAAAATGAAATGATATATAAAAAACCTCATCAAATTTGATGAGGTTTTTTTTGATTATTTATGATGCTATAGGCCTGTTATGAAGAAATTTCAATAATTAGCATTTATTGATCTGGATTTATAGAACTTTAGAACTATCTTTGTAAAATAAAATTATTTTAGAGATTAAAGATACATATATCATAATTATAAAAATT